>NZ_JBIRUZ010000010.1:122324-376061 GCF_044386545.1 Streptomyces sp. NPDC020489 | reverse complement strand
AGCGGCTACGAACTGTGCGAGAACACCCCCCTGCGCGCCGGCAGCGAGGAGTACCTGGACTCGGAGAAGTACCAACTCCGGCCCCGCGACTGGGACAACACCGAGGACGACATCATCCCGCTGATCACCCGGCTCAACCAGGTCAGGCGCGCGAGCCCCGCCCTGCGGCAGCTGCGCGACCTCCACTTCCACCACACGGACCAGGAATCCGTGATCGCGTACTCGAAGCGGAGCGGCTCGAACACGGTTCTGGTGGTCGCCAACCTCGACCCTCACCACACCCAGGAGGCCACGGTCTCGTTGGACATGCCGCAACTCGGCCTGGACTGGCACGAGTCGGTGCCGGTGCGCGACGAGCTCACCGGCGAGACCTACCACTGGGGCAGGGCCAACTACGTGCGCCTCGAACCGGGCACTCGCCCCGCACACATTCTGACCGTCCTGCGACCGTCCATCCCGCAGACCGGAGGGTCACCCACAACATGATCGTCAACGAGCCCGTCCACGACACCTTCGAGGACACCCCCGCCAAGGACCGGGACCCCGACTGGTTCAAGCGCGCCGTGTTCTACGAGGTGCTCGTCCGCTCCTTCCAGGACAGCAACGGCGACGGCGTCGGTGACCTGAAGGGCCTCACCGCCAAGCTCGACTACCTGCAATGGCTCGGCGTCGACTGCCTGTGGCTGCCGCCGTTCTTCAAGTCACCGCTCCGGGACGGCGGCTACGACGTCTCGGACTACACCGCCGTGCTGCCGGAGTTCGGTGACCTCGCCGACTTCGTGGAGTTCGTCGACGCCGCCCACCAGCGCGGCATGCGCGTGATCATCGACTTCGTCATGAACCACACCAGCGACCAGCACCCGTGGTTCCAGGAGTCCAGGCGCGACCCCGACGGCCCCTACGGCGACTACTACGTCTGGGCCGACGACGACAAGCAGTTCCAGGACGCGCGGATCATCTTCGTCGACACCGAGGCCTCCAACTGGACCTTCGACCCGGTCCGCAAGCAGTACTTCTGGCACCGCTTCTTCTCCCACCAGCCGGATCTCAACTACGAGAACCCGGCGGTCCAGGAGGAGATGATCTCCGCGCTGCGCTTCTGGCTGGACCTGGGCATCGACGGGTTCCGCCTCGACGCGGTGCCGTACCTGTACCAGCAGGAGGGCACCAACTGCGAAAACCTTCCGGCGACCCACGAGTTCCTCAAGCGGGTCCGCAAGGAGATCGACGCCTCCTACCCGGACACGGTGCTGCTGGCGGAGGCCAACCAGTGGCCCGAGGACGTCGTGGACTACTTCGGCGACTACTCCTCCGGCGGCGACGAGTGCCACATGGCGTTCCACTTCCCCGTCATGCCCCGCATCTTCATGGCCGTACGCCGCGAATCGCGCTACCCCGTCTCCGAGATCCTCGCCAAGACCCCGGCCATCCCGTCCAGTTGCCAGTGGGGCATCTTCCTGCGCAACCACGACGAGCTGACCCTGGAAATGGTCACCGACGAGGAACGCGACTACATGTGGGCGGAGTACGCCAAGGACCCGCGGATGCGCGCCAACATCGGCATCCGCCGCCGCCTCGCCCCCCTGCTCGACAACGACCGCAACCAGATCGAGCTGTTCACCGCGCTGCTGCTGTCCCTGCCCGGCTCGCCGATCCTCTACTACGGCGACGAGATCGGCATGGGCGACAACATCTGGCTCGGCGACCGCGACGCGGTGCGCACGCCGATGCAGTGGACACCGGACCGCAACGCAGGGTTTTCCTCCTGTGACCCCGGGCGGCTCTATCTGCCGACCATCATGGACCCCGTCTACGGCTACCAGGTCACCAACGTCGAGGCGTCGATGGCGTCGCCCTCGTCGTTGCTGCACTGGACCCGCCGCATGATCGAGATCCGCAAGCAGAACGCCGCCTTCGGCCTGGGCTCCTACACCGAGCTCCAGTCCTCCAACCCGGCCGTGATCGCCTTCCTGAGGGAGTACGAGGACGACCTCGTGCTGTGCGTGCACAACTTCTCCCGCTTCGCACAGCCCACCGAGCTGGACCTGAGCCCGTTCAACGGGCGGCATCCGGTCGAGCTGTTCGGCGGGGTGCGGTTCCCGGCCATCGGGGAGCTGCCGTACCTGCTGACGCTGGCAGGGCACGGCTTCTACTGGTTCCGGCTCCGCAAGGACGCCGTCTAGAAGCCCGGCGGGACGGGATTCCTCGGTTTCTCCCGTCCCGCCCGGGGCACGCATCAGTAACACCCCGCCCACCCCGGGGAAAGGACGCGCCCCCATGTCGGAAGCCGCACTTCGCACTGTCACGACAAGTCCCGCACTCCTCACGTCACTTGATCCACTGCTGCGGGAGTGGCTGCCGCGACAGCGCTGGTTCGCGGGCAAGGGGCGTCCGGTCACCGGGTTCTCGCTGGTCTCGGCCACCGAGCTGCTGCCCGTCGAGGGCCGGCTGGGCCTGTACCACCTGCTGGTGCGGGCCCACCAGCCCATGACGTCCGGTGACTGCTACCAGCTCCTCATAGGCGTGCGCGAGGCGCTGCCACCGCATCTGGCGCCCGCGCTCATCGGCCATGTGGAAGAGGGCCCGCTCGCCGGACGCACGGTGTACGAGGCCCTGCACGACCCCCGGCCCGCCGAGGTGCTCCTGGAGGCGCTGCGCGCCCGGGCCCGGATCGGCGCGCTGCGCTTCGAGCGGGACCCGGACCAGGAGATCCGGACCGGCCTGGTGCCCCGGGTGATGACCGCCGAGCAGTCGAACTCGTCGATCGTCTATGGAGATACGTTCATCCTCAAGCTCCTCCGCCGGATCGTGCCCGGCGTCAACCCCGACCTGGAGCTGCCGCTCGCGCTGGCCCGGGAGGGCTGCCCGCGGGTGCCGGCCCCGACGGCGTGGCTCCAGGCCGACCTCGACGACGCGGCCGGGGAACCGTACGTCCTCGGGGTGCTCCAGCCCTTCGTCCAGGGCGCGACGGACGGCTGGGAGCTGGCGCTGCGCGAGCTGGCCAAGGGCGAGGACTTCACCGCGGAGGCGCGGTCGCTCGGGCGGGCCACCGCCGAGGTGCACACCGCGCTGGCCCGGGCGCTGCCCTCGGTGACCCTGGGCCACGCGCAGCTGCGGCTGCTGGCCGACGGCATGATCGAGCGCCTGGGGGCGGCCGTGCAGGCGGTGCCCTCGCTGCACCCGTACGCCCCCGGACTGCGCTCGGCGTTCACCGCGCTCGCGGACCTGGCCGCGGAGGGGCGCACCTGGACCGCGCAGCGGGTGCACGGCGATCTGCACCTCGGCCAGTGCCTGCGCTCGCCGGCCGGGCGGTGGTCGCTGATCGACTTCGAGGGCGAGCCGTCGAAACCGCTGGCCGAGCGGCGGATGCCGCAGCCGCCGGCCCGGGACGTGGCGGGCATGCTCCGCTCCTTCGACTACGCCGCCCTCTCCGCCGACCCGCCCGCACCCGGCTGGGCCCAGGCCTGCCGGGCCGCCTACTGCTCCGGTTACGCCGAGGTCGCCGGCGCCGACCCGCGCACCGACCCCGTGCTGCTGCGCGCGTACGAGACGGACAAGGCGATCTACGAGGTCGTCTACGAGGCCCGCCACCGCCCCGAGTGGCTCCCGGTGCCGATGGCCGCGATCGAGCGGTACGCCACCACCGACCAGATCTGACCCGCACAGCCGAGGAGGCTCCACTCGTGACCCCCCGCCCCCCGTCCAGCGACTCGGATCCGAAAAAAGCGGCCGACAAGGTCGTGAAGAGCGTGAAAAGCGTGAAGAAGGCCGCGGAGAAGGCGGTCTCGAAGAAGGCGGTCACGAAAAAGGCCGCGGAGAAGGCGGTCACGAAGAAGGCGACCGCCAAGGAGACCCCGGCGGTGAAGAAGGCCGCCGCGAAGAAGCCCGCTCCGCGGAAGGGCACCGCGAAGAAGGCCGCCGCCAAGAAGGTCACCGCGAGGACGAGCCCGGTTCAGAAGGTCGCCGTCCGGGAGGTGGCCGCGGTGGTGCCCGCGCCGCCGCCGGAGGCACCCGTCTCCCCCGCCCTGGACGCCCAGGACCGCGAGCGCCTGCTGTCGGCCACCCATCACGACCCGCACTCCGTCCTCGGCGGCCACCCGCTCCCCGGGGGCGTCGCCTTCCGCGCCTTCAAGCCGTACGCGCGGTCCGTGACGGTCGTCGCCGGGACCCTGCGGGCGGAGCTGCACGACGACGGCGACGGGTTCTTCTCCGGCCTGGTGCCGCTGCGGGAGGTCCCGAAGTACCGGCTGCTCGTGGCGTACGAGGGGAGCGAGCAGGAGACCGAGGACGCCTACGCCTTCCTGCCCACGCTGGGCGATCTGGACCTGCACCTGATCGGTGAGGGCCGGCACGAGCAGCTGTGGCGCGCGCTCGGCGCCGAGCCGATGACCCACCAGGGCGTGTCCGGCACCCGCTTCACGGTGTGGGCGCCGAACGCGCGCGGGGTGAGCCTGGCCGGCACCTTCAACTTCTGGGACGGCACCGGCTATCCGATGCGCTCGCTCGGCTCGTCCGGGGTCTGGGAGCTGTTCGTGCCCGGGATAGGCGAGGGCGAGCTGTACAAGTACGAGATCACCCGGCCCGACGGTTCGAAGACCCTGCGCGCCGACCCGCTGGCCCGCCGCACCCAGGTGCCGCCGGAGACCTCCTCGATCGTGCACGCCTCGCGCCATGAGTGGGGGGACGCGGCCTGGCTGGAGCAGCGCGCGCAGACCCCGGCGCACGAGGGGCCGTTCTCGGTGTACGAGGTCCATCTGCCGTCCTGGCGGCCTGGACTGACGTACCGTCAACTGGCCGAGCAGCTCCCGGCGTACGTGAAGGACCTGGGGTTCACGCATGTCGAGCTGATGCCGGTCGCCGAGCATCCCTTCGGCGGTTCCTGGGGCTACCAGGTGACCGGCTTCTACGCGCCGACGGCCCGGCTGGGCACGCCGGACGACTTCAAGTTCCTGGTCGACGCCCTGCACCAGGCGGGTGTGGGTGTGCTGATGGACTGGGTGCCGGCGCACTTCCCGCGCGACGACTGGGCGCTGGCCGAGTTCGACGGGCGGCCCCTGTACGAGCACGAGGACCCGCTGCGGTCCGCGCACCCGGACTGGGGGACGCTGGAGTTCGACTACGGCCGTCCCGAGGTGCGCAACTTCCTGGTCGCCAACGCGGTCTACTGGTGCGAGGAGTTCCACATCGACGGGCTGCGGGTTGACGCGGTCGCCTCGATGCTCTACCTGGACTACTCGCGCGAGCCGGGCCAGTGGGTGCCCAACGAGCACGGCGGCCGGGAGAACCTGGACGCGGTGGCGTTCCTCCAGGAGATGAACGCCACCGTCTACCGGCGGGTGCCGGGCGTGGTGACCGTCGCCGAGGAGTCGACGGCCTGGGACGGCGTCACCCGGGCCACCCATCACGTCGGCCCCGGCGGCTTCGGCGGGCTCGGTTTCGGGTTGAAGTGGAACATGGGCTGGATGCACGACTCGCTCGGCTACGTCCAGCACGATCCGATCCACCGCAAGTACCACCACCACGAGATGACCTTCTCGATGGTGTACGCGTACAGCGAGAACTACGTCCTGCCCATCTCCCACGACGAAGTCGTCCACGGCAAGAAGTCGTTGGTCTCCAAGATGCCCGGCGACTGGTGGCAGCAGCGCGCCACCCACCGCGCCTACCTCGGCTTCATGTGGGCCCACCCCGGCAAGCAACTCCTCTTCATGGGCCAGGAGTTCGCCCAGGGCGCCGAGTGGTCCGAGGCCCACGGCCCGGACTGGTGGCTGCTCGACCCGGCCTACGGAGCCGAGCCAGACCACCGCGGGGTGCGGGACCTGGTGCGCGACCTCAACACCGTCTACCGGCACACCCCCGCCCTGTGGCAACGGGACACCGCCCCCGACGGCTTCCAGTGGATCGTGGGCGACGCCGCCGAGGACAACGTCTTCGCCTTCCTGCGCCTCGACGCCGAGGGCACCCCCCTGCTCGCCGTCTCCAACTTCTCCCCCGTCGTCCGCCACGACTACCGCCTCGGCGTCCCCGACGACATCCCCGCCTGGCACGAGACCCTCAACACCGACCTCGCCCGGTACGGCGGCGGCGACATCGGCAACCCGGACGTGGTCAAACCCGAGCCGCAGGGCTGGCACGGCCGCCCGGCGAGCATCAGGCTCAACCTGCCGCCGCTGGCGACGCTCTGGCTGCGCCCCGCCTGACCGGGCAGGACCCTCGGTAGAGTGCCGCGGGTCGACGTCGGTGGCGTTCCGCGGAGTTGAGCGCATGCGGTTTTCAGAACGAGGTGGGACGGCCGTGGCCGCCGTGCTCTGCGCGGTCGCCGTCCTGCTCCTCGGCGCGTGCGGGACGCAGGTGGCCGGCCGGGAGAGCACCCCGTCGGCCACCGCCCTGGCGTGGACGCTGCATGCGCCGATCCGGGTCACCGGCGCCGAACTCGCCGCGGACCAGCGGACGGTGACCATCGCCTCGGACGTGCCGAGCGGCCCGCGCCCGTGCGTGCGCGGTCTCAAGGCGGTACTCACCGAGCCCGTCGCGAACTCCGTGGGGGTCCAGGTCACCTTCACCTCGCCGTCCGGGGACCGGCGCTCCGGCTGCACGAGGACGACCACGGCGAAGGCACGGGTAACGCTCCCCGAACCCCTGGGAGACCGTGAGCTGGTGGTCGGCTACCCCGGCACCGTCTTCACCGCCGAGGGCGCCGATCCGCCCGCGCTACGGCTCTGCGGCGAGCTGGGCTGCACCCCGCCGGCCACCGGCTGCACCACCGACTCCTACGAACAGGCGCTCATGGCGGTCGGCGCCCCCGCGCACACCTACCGCGACGCCGAGCGCTGCGACGGCAGGTGGCTGGTCCTGGACATCTCCTGGCGCACCGGCCCGGTCTGCGGCGACCCGGCCGACGGCGCCTGTACGTCCCGGCTGGGCGACCGCTGGTTCTACCGGGCCGAGGAGACGGGCTGGAAGCCGTTCTTCCGGACCGCGACAGGGGGCTGCCAGGCCGTGCAGGACCGGCAACCGTCGTTCCCGACCGCCCTGTGCGCGTCCCTGGAGCCCCTGTCCCCGTCCCTGCACCCGACGTACTCGCCCTAGCCCGCCAGCGCCTTCGGCAGCCGCCCGGTGTGCAGCACGCCCAGTCGCTGGGTGGCCCGGGTCAGCGCCACGTACAGATCGCTCGTGCCGTACAGACCCGGCTCGACCACCAGCACGGAGTCGAACTCCAGGCCCTTGGACTGGCGCGGATCGAGGAGGACGACGGTCCGGGTCAGGTCGGGTTCGGTGTCCGCCGTGACCCCGTCCAGCCGTGCCGCGAGCCTCTGGTGCAGACGGCGCGGGGCGATCACGGCGAGCCGTCCCTCGGCGGGGGTCAGCTCCTCGACCGCCTCGGCCACGGCGCCGGGCAGGTCGTCGGTGGCGCGCACCCACGGCCGTACCCCCGTCGAGCGGATCGAGCTCGGCGGTTCGAAGTCCGGGTTCTCGGCGCGTACGACGGCCGCCGCGAGGTCCATGATCTCGGCGGGGGTGCGGTAGTTGACGCCCAGGCGGGTGTGCTCCCAGCGGTCCTCGACATACGGTTCGAGGATCTTCTGCCAGGACCCGACCCCGGCCGCCTCCGCGGTCTGCGCCGGATCGCCGACCAGGGTCATCGAGCGGGTCGGGCTGCGCCGCATGAGCAGCCGCCAGGCCATCGGGGACAGCTCCTGCGCCTCGTCGACGATGATGTGGCCGAAGGCCCAGGTGCGGTCGGCGGCCGCGCGCTCGGCGGCGCTGCGGTGGTCGTCCTCCTCCTGCCGCTCGGCGAACCGCTCGGCGTCGATGATGTCGTGCGCGGACAGCACCTCGGACTCCTCGTCGTCGATGTCCTCGAACTCGTAGGTCCGGGAGGCGTAGGAGACGTCCAGCACGCCCTGCGCGTAGGCGACCTGGGTCTCCCGCTCGCGCTCGGCCCGGGCCCGCGCCAACCGTTCGTCCACGCCGAGCAGTTCGGCCGCCTCGTCCAGCAGCGGTACGTCCGAGACGGTCCAGTGCCGGGTCACCGGGCGGCGGATCACGGCCGCGTCCTCGTCGGGGAGGTAACCCACCGGGTCGGCGAGGAAGTCCGCGACCAGGCGCTGCGGGGTCAGCCTGGGCCACAACTGGTCGATGGCCGCCCACACTTCGCGGTTCTCGGCGATCTCGTCCCGGATCTGGGTGATGTCGCTGGCGTCGAGCAGGTTGGAGCCGTCGTAGGGGTCGGTGCCGACGCGCTCGGCGTACAACTCGGTGAGGGTGTTGAGGATGTGGCCCTCGAAGTGCTCACGGGCCACGTTGTGCGGCAGCCGGGCGGCGCGGGTGCGCTCCCGGGCGACCCGCACCAGGTCGTCGTCGAGCATGAGGATCTCGCGCTCGTGCTCGATCGCGATCACCGGATCGGGCAGCGACTGCCAGTCCCGTACGACCTCGGCGAGCACGTCCGCCATGTCGGCGCGGCCCTTCACCGCGGCCGCCGCCCGGGTGTCGGTGGCCTTGGCCTTCACCCCGGGGAACAGCTCCCCGACGGTCGCGAGGAGCACGCCCGTCTCGCCGAGGGCGGGCAGCACCTCGCCGATGTAGCCGAGGAAGGCGGGGTTGGGTCCGACGATCAGGACGGCGCGCTTGGCCAGCAACTCGCGGTGCTCGTACAGGAGATACGCGGCCCGGTGCAGGGCGACGGCCGTCTTGCCGGTGCCGGGGCCGCCCTCGACCACCAGCACGCCGCGGTGCGGGGCGCGGATGATCTCGTCCTGCTCGGCCTGGATGGTCTGCACGATGTCGTGCATACGGCCGGTGCGCGCGGCGTCCAGTGCGGCGAGCAGCACGGCGTCGCCGGTCGGGTCCTCGTGGCCGGTGCGCCGCTGGTCGCCGAGGTCGAGGAGCTCGTCGTGCAGGGCGGTCACCCGACGGCCCTCGGTGCTGATGTGCCGGCGCCGCCGCAGGTCCATCGGCGTGTGGCCGGTGGCCAGGTAGAACGGCCGGGCCACGTCGGCACGCCAGTCGATCAGGATCGGGGTGCGGTCGGTGTCGTCGGCGCGCAGACCGATGCGGCCGATGTGGTGGCTGGTCCCGGAGGCGAGGTCGATCCGGCCGAAGCACAGCGAGCCGTCCACCGCGTTGAGCGCGGCCAGCAGTCCCGAGCGCTCGGCGACCAGGATGTCCCGCTCCAGACGGGCCTGCATGGGCGTATTGCCCTGGGCGAGCGCGTCCGTGACGGAGGACTCGGTGTCGCCGCGCAGGGCGTCGACGTGTGCGTACAGGGTGTCGATGAATTCCTGCTCACCGCGAATTTCATCGCTGTTTGACAATTCCACTCCCACGCCGATATACTGTGCCTACCGAACTTCTTCGCGACCCAATTCCCGTAAAGTCGCGAACCATTGAGTCTAAGCAAAAGAATCCCCCCGGCGCAATTGCCGGGGGGATTCTTCTGTGTGCGGGGAATCAGATCACGTCGGACAGTTCCTCCAGCAGGCGGCGCTTGGCGCGGGCTCCCACCATGGCCTTCACCGGCTCACCGTCGCGGAAGACCATGAAGGTGGGCATCGAGAGCACCTTGTAGGCATTCGTGGTCAGGGGATTCTGGTCGACGTTCAACTGCACGATCTTGAGGCGGTCGGCCTCCTCCGTGGCGAGGGCGCGCAGCACCGGTCCCATCTGCCGGCACGGCGGGCACCAGTCCGCTGTGAACTCGACCAGCACCGGCTTCTCGGATCCGATCACTTCCGTCGCGAAATCCGCGTCCGTCACATCGATCACAGCTCTTGCCCTCCCAGTTCACACGTCGGTGGTTCGTCACCGGCCATGGCCGCCAGCCGGACGCCGATCTGCGCCCGCACCGCCTGGAGCTCGCCGATCAGCTCGTCCAGCTCCGTCAGCTTGCGCCGGTAGACGGCGATCGACGCCGGGCACGAGTCGCCCTCGGGGTGCCCGGAGCGCAGACACTCCACGAAGGGCCGGGTCTCCTCCAGGTCGAACCCGAAGTCCTGGAGCGTCCTGATCTGCCGCAGCAGCCTCAGATCGCTCTCGTCGTACGTCCGGTACCCGTTGTCGCCGCGCCGTGCGGGCAGCAGCCCGCGCGACTCGTAGTACCGCAGCGTCCGCGTGGTGGTCCCGGCCCGTGCGGCCAGCTCGCCGATTCGCATGTCCACGAACGTATGCCTTGACCCCGACGTCAAGGCAACAGGGCTTTGCGCTGCACCGGAGAGGTCAGCACGATCGAGGTGGTCGTCCGCCCGAGCGCCGACACCCGCTCCAGGAGCTCCTCCAGGTGGACGGTGTCCCGGACGGCGGCCTTGAGGATCCAGCAGTCCTCGCCGACCACGTGGTGCACCTCGGTGATCTCCGGGCTCTCCATCAGCTCCAGGGTCCTCGGGTGCTTCAGGGTGTAGCCGCCGTGCGGGCTGACCCGGATGAACGCCTGGATGCCGTAGCCCAGCCGGCCCGGGACGACATGGGCCCCGTAGCCGCTGATCACACCCGCCGCCTCCAGGCGCCGCACCCGCTCGGTGACCGCCGCCGGGCTCAGCCGGACCCGGCGCCCGAGCTCGCTCAGCTTGATCCGGCCGTCGGTCTGGAGGAGCTCCAGGATCTGCCGGTCCAGCGCGTCGAAGGCCACCGAGGTTTCGCTGGCGTCGGGGCGCAGTTGGCGAGGTTCTTTTGGCACTCCAGCCGGAACTCCCATGGTTCCCCCTTCAGAACGTGGATGTACGCCGGGAGAATTATGGTCATGGAAAAGCCACGAGAGGTACTGGTCATCGGCGGCAACCGCTACATCGGCAAGCGGCTCATCTCGCGGCTGCTGGCCGCCGGGGACAGGGTGACGGTGCTCAACCGCGGCTCGTCCGCGCCGCCGCCCGGCGCGGACCACCTCGTCGCCGACCGCGACGACGAGCGGGCCCTGGCCGCGGCGCTCGGTCCGCGCACCTTCGACGTCGTGGTCGACCAGGTCTGCTACACCCCGCGGCAGGCGGAGATCGCCCGCCGGGTGTTCGCGGGGCGGACCGGGCGCTATGTGATGACCTCGACGGTCGAGGTGTACGAGTACGAGGACTCCATCGCGCCGGTCCGCGAGGACGCCGTCGGCCCGCTGACCGTGCCCGTCGACCTCGAACTCCCCTGGGAGGACCCGGAGTTCCTGGACGCCCACTACGGCGAGGGCAAGCGGCAGGCCGAGGCGGTGTTCGCGGCCGCCCCGGACTTCCCGTACACGGCCGTCCGCATGGCCCATGTGCTGGGCGGCGCCGACGACTTCACCGGCCGCCTCGACCACTACGCCACCCGCGTCCGGGCCGCCGAGCCGATCGCGGTGCCCTTCGCCGACCAGCCCGCCACCTACATCCACGTCGAGGAGGCCGCCGACTTCCTGGCGTGGACGGCCGGCGCCGCGTTCACGGGTCCGGTCAACGCGGCCTCCCACGGCTCGCTGACCACGGTCGACCTGTGCGAGGCGGTGGCCGCGCGGCTACCCGAGGGCAAGGTCGTGCTCCAGCTCGTCGAGGTCGGCGAGGTCTCCCCGTTCTCCTTCTTCCGCTCCTACGGCATGGACAACTCCCGTGCCACACGCCTCGGTTTCACCTTCGGCACCGCACGGCAGTGGCTGCCGACGGCGGTCGCCGAGACCCTCGGGAAGGGCGACTGACGCTCCGCTGCCCCCGCCGGGTCCGGGGCCGTCCACGTGCGGCTCCGCCGGTGCCGGCCGGTCGCCGTCCCCCGCGCCTCCACCGACGCGCGTGCCGCGTCTGAAGGGAACAGACGCGGCACGCCGGGCCGGAGGTGAAGGTCGGGTCAGCCGACCGGCTCCTTCTCCCGCTCGGGCTGCTCGACGGGCGTCTCGGTCTTCTTGCGCCCCGGCAGCAGCACCGCGACCAGCACCGTGCCGACGCCGAGGACCACCGCGCCGACCAGGCTGGTGTGCGCGACCGCGTCGGAGAAGGACGAGCCGACGGCGTCGGCCATCTGCCGGGCGCCGGTGGCGAGTTGGTCGGCCTGTGCCTTCAACTGCTCGGCCTGCTGGGGGTCCGTGGCCTTCGCGGCCTGCCCGGCGAGCTGCCGCGCCCGCTCGCCGATGCCCTGCGCGACCGCGTACCCGGCGCCCACCGAGTCCTGCGCGGTGTCGAGCGTCGACGCGGAGAGCTTGCTGCCGCTCGTGGCGTCGGCGAGGTGGCCGGAGTACGAGGTCGCCAGCAGCGAGCCGAGGATGGCGATGCCGAGCGAGCCGCCGAGCTCGATCGAGGTGTCGTTCACCGCGCCGCCGACGCCCAGCTCGGACTCGGGGAAGGCGCCCATGATCGCGTCCGTCGCGGGCGAGAGGGCGAGGCCGATCGCGAGGCCGAGCACGATCAGGGGTGCCACGAAGTCGCCGTACGACGAACTCGCGTCGACCTGGGTGAGCAGCGCGAGCGCCGCCGTGCCGCCGACCATGCCCGTGGTGACCGTCCACTTCATGCCGACCCGGGGGGTGAGGAAGCCGGTCAGGGCCGAGCCGACGAAGACCGCGCCGGCCAGCGGCAGCATGCGCAGGCCGGTCTCCAGGGCGCTGTAGCCGAGGACGAACTGCAGGTGCTGGGTGAGGTAGTAAAAGGCGCCGAAGACGGCGAGGAAGAACAGGGCGACGGCGAGGTTGGCACCGGCGAAGCCACGGTCGGTGAAGCGCCGGACGTCGACGACGGGGCGCGGGTGGCGCAGCTCCCAGACGACGAAGGCGACCAGTCCCGCACCCGCGACCACCGCGGCGGTGATGGCCTTGGCGTGCCAGCCGAAGTGCGGGCCCTCGATGATCATGTAGACGAGCGAGCCGATCCAGACCACGGACAGCAGGCCGCCGACGTAGTCGATCCGGCCCTTGGTCGTCGCCCTGGACGGCGGTACGAGCACCAGGGCGCCGACGATCGCGAGCGCGGCGACGGGGACGTTGATGAGGAACGTCGAGGTCCAGTCGTGGTTCTCCAGCAGCGCGCCGGCGACCAGCGGGCCGGCGGCGATGGCGACGCCCGAGGTGGCGGTCCACGCGGTGATCGCCTTGGCGCGCTCGGCGCGCGGGAAGGTGGCGGCGAGCAGCGACAGGGTCGCCGGCATGATCATCGCGGCGCCGAGGCCCATCACCGCGCGGGCCGCGATGACCGTGGTGGCGCTGTCGGCGAAGTACCCGAAGACCGACCCGCCGCCGAACACGGCGAGGCCCAGCAGGAGCGCGCCGCGGCGGCTGTACTTGTCGCCGATCGCGCCGAGCAGCAGCATCAGGGCGGCGTACGGGACGGTGTAGCCGTCGATGACCCACTGGAGGTCCGCGCTGGACAGGCCGAGGTCCTCGGTCATGGCGGGCGCGGCGACCGTGAGGGCGGTGTTCGCCATCACGATGATCAGCAGGCTCAGGCACAGGACCAGGAGCGCCCACCAACGCCGGGCGTAGGGGCGGTTCATCCTCTCGACCGGTTCGGTCATGACGAGTCGCATGGCAGGGGTGGCCTTCCTCAGCGGTCTGGCTGTGTTCGACAACGGAATTGCACAACACTGTGCATTTGCCCAACGCTGTGCAATGTACGCCTGTTGCACAGTGCTGTGCAAGTAGAGGGCCGAGAGGGCACAATGGCGTTCATGACCACGGGTAACACCAGCCGAGCCGACGCCAACCGCCGCCGCATCCTCGACGTGGCGCTCGCCGAGCTGCTGCGCGACCCCGACGCGTCCATGGACCAGATCGCGCGCGCCGCGGGCGTCGTACGGCGGACCGTCTACGGCCATTTCCCGAACCGTGAGGCGCTGGTCGGCACCCTCCTCGACGGTGCGGTGGAGGCGGTGGCGGCCGCGCAGGAGGCCGGGCGGGCGGGCGCGCAGGACCCGGCGCGGGCGCTGGCCGGTGCCACGCTGGCGATCTGGGAGGTCGCCGACCGCTATCGCATCCTGGTCGCGCTGGCCCAGCGCAGCGTGACGATGCAGGGCATCAGGGAACGCCTCGCGCCCGTGCGCGAGGCCTGCCAGGAGCTGCTGGAGCGCGGGCTGGAGGAGGGCGTCTTCACCTCCCCGCTGCCCGCGCCGGCCCTGGCGTACGTCCACGAACAGCTGCTCTTCGGGGTGATGGAGGCGGTCAACGACGGCCTCCTGGCACCCGAGGAGGCGGGCCGCTCCGCCGCGGTCACCGTACTGACCGCGGCGGGCGTACCCGCCTCCCGAGCCACCGAACTGGTGGCGAAGCAGAGCGATTGAGTTGTACGGCGGCGGGGCGGGGCCCGGGCGGCCGCCCTACCCGGCGCTGCGACACCAGCCGGTGGGCAGGCGGCGTGAGCGCGTCGCAGGTGGGGTGCGGGCCTCGCGGCCGAGCGGATCCCGTCCCAGGAGCGGTGCGGGCCCCCCGGCCGAGCGGATCCCGTCCCAGGAGCGGAACGGGCCCCGCAGCCGAGCGGACCGCGTCGCAGGAGGAGTGCGGGCCCCCGCAGCCGAGCGGATCCCGCCGCAGGAGCGGTGCGGCCCCCCGGCCGAGTCGCAGGTGGGGTGCGGGCCCCGCGGCCGAGCGACCCGGCAGGTGTGGCCAGGCGCGGCGCGAGCGGGTCGCGCCGCAGTCAGGTCCGGCCCGGGCGGCTGAGCGACGGGGGAGCTACTCAGCCGCCCGGAGTCTGTTGCCCCGGCCGTCCGGGGCTAGGCCTTGGCGAGTTCCTTCTCGCCGCCCTGCTCCGGCACGTCCGCCGGGGCGGATCCGTGGCCGTCGTCGAGGAGCGTCTTCTCGTCGAAGGGCAGGTGACCGGCGAGGACCTGGTCGACGCGCTCGCGGTCGATCTCCTTGGTCCAGGTGCCGATCAGGACCGTGGCGACGGCGTTGCCCGCGAAGTTGGTGAGGGCGCGGGCCTCGCTCATGAACCGGTCGATGCCGACGATGAGGCCGATGCCGTCCACCAGGGCCGGCTTGTGCGACTGAAGACCACCGGCCAGCGTGGCCAGCCCCGCGCCGGTGACACCGGCGGCGCCCTTGGAGGCGACGAACAGGAAGAGCAGCAGCGGGATCTGCTCACCGAGCGACATCGGCGTACCCATGGCGTCGGCGATGAACAGGGACGCCATGGTCATGTAGATCATGGTGCCGTCGAGGTTGAAGGAGTAGCCGGTCGGGACGGTGATGCCGACGACGGGCTTGCTGATGCCCAGGTGCTCCATCTTCGCGATGAGCCGCGGCAGCGCGGACTCCGAGGACGAGGTGGACAGGATCAGCAGGAACTCACGGCCGAGGTACTTGAAGAGCGTGAGGATGTTCAGGCCCGCGATCACCCGCAGCAGCGTGCCGAGCACCAGGAAGACGAACAGGACACAGGTGGTGTAGAAGCCGAGCATCAGGATGGCGAGGTCCTTGAGCGCGTCCACGCCCGCGGAGCCGACCACGGCGGCCATGGCGCCGAAGGCACCGATCGGCGCGGCCCACATGATCATGGCGAGGATGCGGAAGACCAGGCGCTGGATGTGCTCGACACCGCGCAGGACCGGCGCCCCGGCGGGGCCCATGGCCTGGAGCGCGAACCCGGCGAGCAGCGCGATGAGCAGGGTCTGGAGGACCTCGCCCTCGGTGAACGCGGAGATCATCGTGGTGGGGATGATGCCGAGCAGGAACTCGGTGGTGTCCTTGGCCTCCGCGTCGACCTGCGCGTGCCCGGCGTCCTTGACCGCGTCGGTCACGGCGAGGCCGGTGCCCGGGTCCAGCAGGTTGCCGACGACCAGGCCGATGCCCAGCGCGACCAGCGACATGACCATGAAGTAGGCGAGCGCGATACCGCCGACCGCGCCGACCTTGGCGGCCTTCCGTACCGAGCCGATGCCGAGCACGATCGTGCAGAAGATGATCGGCGAGATCATCATCTTGATCAGGTTCACGAAGCCCGTACCGATGGGCTTCAGCTCGACGGCGAAGTCCGGCGCGACCATGCCGACCAGGATGCCGAGGGCGACCGCGACGATCACCGCGATGTACAGATAGTGGGTGCGGTCCCGCTTGGCGGGTGCGGCAGATGCGGGTGCGGGTGTGCTGGCGGCCACGGCTGCCCTCCTTTGACGTCTTCGTCGGTTGTCACCGGCGTGCGGCTCACGTCCGGGCTCTAGAGGAATGCCGTGACTATCTCCTGCCCTGTGAGGGCGGTCACCCTTCCGTTCATTTAGTTCACACTTACTGTCGGAGGCACACTGACGACATGCACATCCGCGTCCCGAGACCGCGCAGCCTGGCCGGTCAGCTCTTCGCCATGCAGGCCGTGCTCATCACGGTCCTCGTGGCCGGGTACGCGCTGTTCACCTACGTCAGCGACCGCGGCCAGGCCGAGGACGCGGCGGGCCGCCAGGCCATGGCGGTGGCGGGCGCGGTCGCGGACTCCCCCTCGGTGCGGGAGGCCATCCACACCCCGGACCCCTCGGCGAGCCTCCAGCCGTACGCGCTGCGGGTGATGCACGACGCCGACGTCGACTTCGTGACGATCATGAACCCGGCCGGCATCCGCTGGACCCACCCGACCGAGACGGAGATAGGGAAGAAGTTCCTCGGCCGCATCGGCCCCGCCCTCGCCGGCCACTCCTTCACCGAGACCTACACCGGCACCCTTGGCCGTTCGGTCCGCGCGGTCACCCCCATCGAGGAGGACGGCCGGGTCGTCGGCCTGGTCAGCGCCGGCATCAAGGTCGAGGCGATCAGCCAGCGGGTGCAGGGCCAGCTCACGGCCCTGCTGGGGGTCGCGGCGGGCGCCCTCGCGCTGGGCGCGATCGGGACGTACGCCGTCAACGCCCGGCTGCGCCGCCACACCCACGGGATGAACGCCACCGAGCTCAGCCACATGCACGACTACACGCAGGCCGCGCTGCACGCCGTGCGCGAGGGACTGCTGATGCTGGACGGCCAGTACCGGGTGGCGCTGATCAACGACGGGGGCCGTGAACTGCTGGGCGCGGCCGACGACGTGGTGGGCCGCTCGGTCGCGGAACTCGGCCTGCCCGCCCCCCTCACCGGCGCGCTCCTGGCCTCGGAACCGCGCGTGGACGAGGTCCACCTCACGGCGGACCGCGTGCTGGTGGTCAACACCTCCCCGGTGTCGGGAGGGGACCGCCGGGGCACGGTCGTCACCCTCCGGGACGTGACGGAACTCCAGTCCCTGATGGGCGAGTTGAACTCCGAGCGCGGCTTCACCCAGGCCTTGCGCTCCCAGGCGCACGAGGCGGCGAACCGGCTGCACACGGTCGTCTCGCTCATCGAACTGGGCCGCGCCGAGCAGGCGGTGGACTTCGCCACGGCCGAACTGGAGCTGGCGCAGGCCCTGACCGACCAGGTGGTGGCCGCCGTGAGCGAACCGGTGCTGGCCGCCCTGCTCCTGGGCAAGACAGCCCAGGCGAACGAGCGGGGCGTGGAGCTGGTGGTCTCGCAGGACAGTCGCCTGGACGACGGTCTGCTGCCGCCGTCCCTGCCGCCGCGGGACCTGGTGACGATCCTCGGCAACCTGATCGACAACGCGGTGGACGCGGCGCAGGGCAGCGCGGGCGCACGGGTGACGGTGACGGCCTACACGAGCGGCACCGACGAACTGGTCCTGCGCGTCTCCGACACGGGCACGGGGGTGGCCCCCGCCCACGCCGAGGCGGTGTTCGAGCGCGGCTTCTCGACCAAACCGGCGGGACCCGGCGGCCGCGGCCTGGGCCTGGCCCTCGTACGGCAGGCGGTGACCCGCCACGCGGGAACGCTGACGGTCGCGGAGGCCGCCGAGGGCGGGGCGGAGTTCGAGGTCCGGATGCCGTTGCGGGGCGGCGCCGGGGGCGGGGCCGCGGGGGCCGGGTCCGCCGCAGCCGGGTCCGCAGGGGCCGAATCTCCGGGCGCCGGGGTCGTCGGTACCGGGTCCGTGGGGACCGGGTCCGCCGGAGCCGGGGCCGCAGGTGCCGAACCTGCCGGGGTCGTCGGAGCCGGGTCCGTGGGGGCCGGGCGGGCGGTGGGCGACCGTGTGACCGAGGATGCGTCGACGACAGGTGCCGTGGCGGACGCAGCCGAACCGCCGGGCACCGGACCCCGCGCCCCGCAGCCGGAGAGCGCCGGCACGCGAGGCACCGCTTCCGGAGGCGACGCATGACGACCCAGCCACAGCCGATCCGGGTCCTGGTCGTGGAGGACGACCCGGTCGCCGCGGACGCGCACGTCATGTACGTCAACCGGGTCCAGGGCTTCACCGCCGTGGGCAAGGCGCACACCGGCGCGGAGGCGCGACGCCTGCTGGACCGGACCCCGGTCGACCTCCTCCTGCTGGACCTGCACCTCCCGGACGTGCACGGCCTCCAGTTCGCCCGCTCACTGCGCGCCGCCGGCCATCAGGCGGACGTGATAGCGGTGACGTCGGCGCGGGACCTGACGGTCGTACGCGAGGGAGTCTCACTGGGCGTCGTCCAGTACGTGCTGAAGCCGTTCACCTTCGCCACGCTGCGGGACCGGCTCGTGCGCTACGCCGAGTTCCACGCGGCGGCGGGCGAGGCGAGCGGCCAGGACGAGGTGGACCGCGCTCTGGCGACACTCCGGGCCCCCGGCCCGGCCGCCCTGCCGAAGGGCCTGAGCGCCCCCACCCTGGAACGGGTGACCGTGGCCCTGCGGGACTCCGCGGAGGGCCTCACGGCCACCGGACTGGCGGAGGTCGTGGGGATATCCAGGATCACCGCCCGGCGCTATCTGGAGCACCTGGTGGACGCGGGGCGGGCGGCGCGGGCCCCGCAGTACGGCACGGTGGGGCGACCGGAGTTGCAGTACCGGTGGGTCAAGGGGCCGTAGGCCCGAACGGCTGTGTGTACAGGACGACCTGGACCGCGAGCCCGAGGACGCTGAGCGCCTCCACGAGCGACAGGACGACGAGCCCGGCACTGGTCCCGCCCGCCGCCCAGTAGACGGCGAGCCCGGCGAGGGGGACGGCGCAGAAGGCCAGCAGATCGACCCCGCACTGGATGACCTTGCGCTGGCGACGGCGCGAGTCGGAGCGGTGAACGGTCTCCCAGGTGAACGCGCGCTCGGCACCGGCGAGTTGGGCCAGCCTCGGGCCCAGGTCGTGACGTACGTGCCTGCCGATCGCGGAGATCTTCTCGTCGTTGACGAGGTACGTCCACCCGAGCACGACGCACACCGGCGGCAGCGCGAGGAGCATCTCGGGGCGCTTGGCCTGGGCGGTGGCGGCGATGACAGCGGCGACCATGGTGAGGGTGACGTAGAGGAGGTTGTCGCGGAAGCCGATCCTGGTCTTCTGCTCGTCCTTGACGGTGTGGTACTCGGCGAGGAGCAGCTGCCCGACGGTGACGTCCTGAGGCTGCGTCATATGTCCTCCTTCGCAGGTCACTTGCCCGTACCTTAGGGGAGCGACACCCCCCGCACCGGCGGCGCCGACCGCGGTGCCCCGCGCGGGCACGGCCCCACCGAGGCCGTCGTCGGCCCATCCGTGGCGGACGCATTGACCTGACCAGACCACTCCCCTACGTTCACCGGGCAGCCACCCGGCCACCCCCACGTGAGCCCGTAGGAGGTCATGCCCGTGCGCCCCACCGCCGTTCGCTCCGCGCTTCCCCCACTGCTCGCCGCCGCCCTCACGGCCACCGCCCTGACCGCGTGCGGTTCCGGTTCCGGAGGCGATCCGGACACGCTGAAGGTGTCCTTCAAGCAGTCGACGGACAACTCCGTCAAGGTGATGGACGAGCACCTGGCCGACATCAAGAAGCAGTTCGAGAAGGCGCATCCCGGCAAGAAGGTCGAGCTGATCCCCGTCAAGGCGCCGGACTCGGAGTACTACACCAAGGTCCAGCAGATGCTCCGTTCGCCGAAGACCGCCCCGGACCTGGTCTACGAGGACACCTTCCTCATCAACTCGGACATCACCAGCGGATATCTCAGGCCCCTCGACGCCTACCTAGCCAAGTGGCCGGACTGGGACCGGTTCGTCGACACGGCGAAGAACGCCGCCAAGGCCGAGGACGGCAAGACGTACGGCGTCCCGGACGGCACGGACACCCGGGGCCTGTGGTTCGACAAGGGGATCTTCGCCAAGGCGGGGCTGCCCGCGGACTGGCAGCCGAAGACCTGGGCCGAACTCCTGGACACGGCCCGCACGATCAAGCGGAGGGTCCCGGACGTCACCCCCCTCAACGTCTACACCGGCAAGCCCGCGGGCGAGGCGGCCACCATGCAGGGCTTCGAGATGCTGCTCTACGGCACGAACGACGGAACCACCGACCCCCTCTACGACACCGCCGGCAAGAAGTGGATCGCCGGCAGCCAGGGCTTCAAGGACGCCCTCGCCTTCGTGGAGACGGTGTACCGGGAGAAGCTCGGCCCGGACGTGGAGACCGCCCTCGACCCCAACATCCAGACCATCGTCCGCGGCGACCTGCTCCCCCGGGGCAGACTCGCGATCGCCCTGGACGGCTCCTGGCTCCCGCAGGACTGGCTGCCCGGCAGCGGCCACGAATGGCCCGAGTGGTCCCGGGAGTTGGGCCTGGCGTACATGCCCACGCAACGCGGTCAGGCCCCCGGCAAGGTGAGCATGTCCGGCGGCTGGACCTGGGCGATCCCCGCGAAGGCGGCCAACCCCGACCTCGCCTTCGACTTCATCAAGAGGATGCAGACGACCGCGAACGCCCGTAAGTGGTACATCGCCAACTCCGGCATCGCGGTCCGCGAGGACGTCGCCGCCGACCCCGCGTACGTCAAGGCGCAGCCTGGCATCACGTTCTTCACCGACCTCGTCGCCAGCACCCACTACCGCCCGGCCTACCCGGCGTATCCGAAGGTCTCCACGGCGATCCAGGAGGCGATGGAGGGCGTCACGACCGGCGACATGTCGGTGGCGGAGGCGGCGAAGGGGTACGACGAGGAGCTGAAGTCGGTGACGGACGGCCAAGTGGTCCAGAAATGAGCCCCCGCCGACCGGCTCGTCTCCTCCCCCTCGCCCCCGCCACCGTCCTCCTGCTCCTCTTTCTCGCCGGCCCGATCGCGTACTGCGCGTACATCGCCTTCACCGACCTCCAACTCACCGGCCAGGCACAGCAGTCGTTCGTCGGCCTCGAGAACTTCCGTACGGCCTTCGGGGACGAGGCGTTCCGCAACGCGGTGTGGCTGACCCTGGTCTTCACGGTCGTGTCCGCACTGCTGGGGCAGAACACGCTGGGCCTGGCCCTGGCCGCGCTGATGCGACGCGCCTCGAAGCCGGTACGCACCCTCGTCGGCGCGGTGGTGATCGCGGCGTGGGTCCTGCCGGAGGTGGTGGCCGGGTTCCTCCTCTACGCCTTCTTCCGCCGCGAGGGCACCCTGAACGCGGTCCTCGACGGGCTCCATCTGCCCACCCAGAACTGGCTGTTCACCCTCCCGATCCTCGCGGTGTCGTTCGCGAACGTCTGGCGCGGCACGGCCTTCTCGATGCTGGTGTACTCGGCGGCGCTGAACGAGATCCCGCGGGAGATCACGGAGGCGGCCGAGGTCGACGGCGCCGGCGGCTGGCGTCGGCTGTGGCGCATCACCCTGCCGATGATCCGTCGCTCCATCGGCACGAACCTCATGCTGATCACTCTCCAGACCCTGTCGGTCTTCGGCCTGATCTGGGTGATGACGAGGGGTGGCCCGGGCGGCAGGAGCCAGACGCTCCCGCTCTTCATGTACGAGGAGGCGTTCCAGAAGAGCATGATCGGCTACGGCACGGCGGTGGCGCTGTTGCTCCTGGTGGTGGGCTCCCTGTTCTCGGTGGTCTACCTGCGGCTGCTGCGAACGGAGGTCTGACCGCGATGGCATCGCGCGCGACGACCCGCCGTCTGGCCGCCGACGCCGGACTGCTCCTGGTGGCCGCGGCCTTCACGCTCCCGCTGGCGTGGGTGCTGCTGTCCTCGGTGGACCCGGACGCGAACCTGAAGGTGAAGGTCCCCGACGGCGTCACCCTCGACCACTTCGACGCGGTCCTGACCCCGGAGATCACCTTCACGCCCCTGCTGAACAGCCTGCTCCTGTGCGGCGGCGGCACGGCACTGACGGTGGTGTGCGCGGCCCTGGCGGCCTACCCGCTCTCCCGCTTCCGCTCCCGCCTGAACCGCCCCTTCCTCCTGACGATCCTCTTCGCGACGAGCCTGCCGATCACCGCGATCATGGTGCCGGTCTACGCCCTGTACGTGCGCGTGAACCTGATCGACACCCTCCAGGGCACGATCTTCTTCTTCGCCGCCTCCCAACTCCCCTTCGCCATCTGGCTGATGAAGAACTTCATGGACGGCGTCCCGAAGGAACTGGAGGAGGCGGCCTGGACGGACGGGGCGTCGTCGCTTCAGTCACTGCTCCGCATCGTCCTCCCCCTGATGGGGCCGGGCCTGGCGGTCGTGACGGTCTTCTCCTTCGTCATGATGTGGGGCAACTTCTTCGTCCCCTTCATGCTCCTGCTCACCCCGGACCAGATGCCGGCGGCGGTCAGCATCAACGAGTTCTTCGGCAACCGGGGCATGGTGGCCTACGGCCAGCTGGCGGCGTTCTCGGTGATCTACTCGACACCGGTGATCCTGCTGTACGTACTGGTGGCGAGGCGGTTGGGGGGTGGGTTCGCGTTGGGTGGGGCGGTCAAGGGGTGATCCACGTCTAACCCACCCATCCCCCCGCCACCCCCACCCTCGGCAAAACCACCCACATCCGAGTCCCACCCCCAGGCTCCCGCGCCTCCCCGAACCCCCACTCCCCCTGACAAGCCCGCACCACGCACCCCAGCACCCGCAGCGCGGCCCGCCTGCGCCCGTCGCACGCCTCCACGAGCCGGGGATGGCTGTGCCGCGGATGCCCGTCGTAGAGGCTCACCCGCAACGCCCCGTCCCGGAACCGCAGCGACACGTACACATCGGCCCCGGGCGTGAACCGACAAGCACAGGCGGCGAGTTCGGCGACGACCTGCACGGCGGCGTCGGCCATGTCCTCCAGCTCGTGCGCCTGAAGAACAACACGAGTCGCCGCCCGGGCAATGCTCGAACTCATCGGCCCGGCGGGCAACGTGAGGCTGTACGCAAGCGACTCGGGCGACGGCGGCGCGGCTTCCCGCACGTCGTCGGAGAGCGGGCAGGCGGAGAAGGACAGCACGGAGGACATGGCAACTCCCTTGAGGGCAACGGACGTTGGAGGGCGGGACGGCATACCCGGTGGCCTGTCGCACGAACCTGGGCAGGCTCGCGCGATGCACTTCCGGGCACGTCACGCCGTAAGCGACTCGTCACCGAATGTAGCGCATCTGAGGAGTACACGTACTACTCTCCGCGAGGCTCCCGTTGGACCAACTCCTCGCCCCGAAGGCAGACTGACCCCGTCAACCGCCCGACCCGAGGGGACACATGCCGCCGAGGAGCACACCGACGGAACGCCAGCGGCGCCTCGGTGAGGAGCTGCGCAGGATGCGCATCGCGGCCGGAATGACAACCGAGCGCGCCGCCGGACTGCTGCACGTCCCCCGCACCAACGTGCCCAACATGGAGTCCGGCCGCTCCGGCATCAGCCCCGAGCGGGTACGCACACTCGCCGCCAACTACGGCTGCGCCGACGAAGCCCTCGTCGAAGCGCTCGTCGCCATGACGGGGAGCCGCGAGAAGAGCTGGTGGGAGGCGTACCGGGGTCAGCTCCGCGACGACTTCCTGGACATCGCCGAGCTGGAGTGGCACGCCACACGCCTACGCATCGCCACAACCGTGCACATGCCCGGGCTCCTCCAGACCGAGGAGCACGGCCGGGCCGTCTTCGCCGCCGTCATCCCTCCACTGCCCCAGGCGGAGATCGAACTGCGCACGGCACACCGCATCGACCGGCAGCAGCTCCTCGACCGCTCCGAGCCGCAGCCCCCAGCCCTCGACGCGATCATCCACGAGGCCGCCCTCCGCATGGAGTTCGGCGGGCCCTCGGTGGCCAGGCGGCAGTTGGAGCACCTGCTGCGCATGTCCGAGCGGGACTCCGTCACCGTACGGATCATCCCCTTCAAGGCGGGCGGCTTCCCCGGCGCCGGACAGTCCGCGACCTACGCCGAGGCCGCCGTCCCCCGCCTCGACACCGTGCAGTTGGACAGCACGCACGGCCCGGAGTTCATCGACACGGAAGCCCAACTCGCCAAGTACCGAGCCCAACTCGACGCCGCCGAGGCCGTGGCGCTCACCCCGGACGCCTCGCTCACCTTCATCCGCGCCCTCGCCAACGACCTCTAGGAGCCCTCATGCAAGCCGACATCACCTGGGAAGAACCCTTCTGCGGCGAGGGCGCCAACTGTTTCCGCATAGGCACCGACACCTCCGGCAACGCCTACATAGCCGTCGCCGGGCGTGAGGACGAACCCCTCACCGACACCCGCGAAGCCCTGGCCACCCTCATCCGGGACATCAAGGCCGGCAAAGCCGACCACCTCCTCTGACGCGCCCTCCGCCCCGGCCCCCTGACAGGCGATCTCCAGCCAACCCGCCCGGGGGCCGAAACCGTATGTTCCTACAATCCGTGATCCTGGCCGAACAGACCGTAGTCACAGCACCCCGGCGCCCCTACGTTGTGCCCGTGCGCCGACCCCCAGCCCTCCCCAACCAGCCAGGCCCTCCCTTCAACGCCCCCGCCGCCCGCCGGCTCCGTGCCGCCCTGGGCATGGGGCCCGAGCATGTCGCCTATGGCATGCGGGCCTCGTACGGGCTCCCCTATGTCACACCGGACCTCGTCATCGCCTGGGAACGGGGCGTGGCGAACCCCACCAGCCCCGAGCTGACCGCCCTCGCGGGCGTGCTGTGGTGTTCCCCGGGCGAGCTCATCGGCAAGCCGCGCACCCTGCGCGAGCACCGGATCAGCCAGAGCCTCGCCCCGGAGGACGTCGCCCACGCTCTCGGCCTCGAACTCCTCGCGTACCTGCGCATGGAGGAGAACAACGACTGGCGGGGCAACGACCGGCAGTCCGCCGCGCTCGCCGAGGTGCTCGACCTGGCCCTGCCGGACTTCGTCACCGTCACCGGGCGGGAGGCGCGGCTGGCGGACCACCTCCGCAGCGCCGTCACCACCCGCTGGCAGGCCTATGTGCGCCCGGTGAGCAAGATCGTGCCCCTGGACCGGCGACTCCTGGAGGACGTCCTCCAGGAGCTGCACCAGGAGTACCAGGGGCAGATGGTCGCGACACTGAGCTGGGGCGAGGGCAGCGCGGCGGGTGATTCCAGCCACTCGGGCCGCGACTTCCTCGACCAGATCGTCGACCGCTTCTGGACGAACGTCCAGGCCTTCACCGGCTAGCCACCGGCTAGAAGACCGACTCCGCCTCGTCCATCCGGTCCTTCGGCACCGTCTTGAGCTCGGTCACCGCCTCCGCGAGCGGCACCATCACGACGTCCGTCCCGCGCAGCGCCGTCATCCGCCCGAACTCGCCCCGGTGCGCGGCCTCCACCGCGTGCCAGCCGAAGCGGGTGGCGAGGACCCGGTCGTACGCCGTCGGTACGCCGCCGCGCTGGACGTGGCCGAGGATGACCGGCTTGGCCTCCTTGCCGAGGCGGCGCTCGAGCTCGTACGCCAGTGCCGTGCCGATGCCCTGGAAGCGCTCGTGGCCGAACTGGTCGATCTCGCCCTTGCCGTAGTCCATGGAGCCCTCGGCGGGGTGCGCGCCCTCGGCGACGCAGATGACGGCGAACTTCTTGCCGCGCGCGAAGCGCTCCTCGACCATCTTGACCAGGTCGGCGGGGTCGAAGGGACGCTCGGGCAGGCAGATGCCGTGCGCGCCCGCCGCCATGCCGGACTCCAGCGCGATCCAGCCCGCGTGACGGCCCATGACCTCCACGACCATCACCCGCTGGTGGGACTCGGCGGTCGTCTTCAGGCGGTCCATCGCCTCGGTCGCGACGCCGACGGCGGTGTCGAAGCCGAAGGTGCGGTCGGTGGAGGAGATGTCGTTGTCGATGGTCTTCGGGACGCCGACCACCGGCAGGCCCGCGTCGGACAGCATGCGGGCCGCCGTCAGGGTGCCCTCGCCGCCGATCGGGATCAGCGCGTCGATGCCGAACTCCGCGACCATGTCCTCGGCCCGGTCGCAGGCCTCGCGCAGACGGTCGCGCTCCAGCCGGGAGGAGCCGAGGATGGTGCCGCCGCGGGCCAGGATGCCGCTGACGCTGTCCAGGTCGAGGGCGCGGTAACGGCCGTCCAGCAGGCCGGAGTAGCCGTCCTCGAAGCCGATGACCTCGTCGCCGTAGTTGTCGACCGCTCGGTGCACGACCGACCGGATCACTGCGTTCAGGCCGGGGCAGTCGCCGCCTGCGGTGAGAACTCCGATACGCATCGTGCTGTGTCTCCTGCTCGCTGTTGATACCGGTGAGCCGTTCCGATTGTTTCACGTCCCACACGGCACCGCCGCCCCCGGACCTGACGGGCGCCTTATCCAGTGAGAGAGGTATTGTCAAGAGGGTTCTGCTCACCTCGGTGGGCGATTTTTGTGCCCCTCGTGGGGGACCCTCCCGTTTGCGACCGACCCCTCTTTGGAACGGAGAGCACGCGTGACCCGCAGCGTGTACGTGACCGGAATCGACCGCGGCGACGGCCGCCAGGTCGTCGAGCTGGGGGTCATGGAACTCCTGACCCGCCAGGTCGACCGGGTGGGTGTCTTCCGGCCGCTCGTCCACCACAGCCCCGATCGTCTGTTCGAACTGCTGCGTGCCCGCTACCGCCTCTCCCAGGACCCCACGACGGTCTACGGCATGGACTACCACGAGGCGTCCGCGCTCCAGGCCGAGCAGGGCACGGACGAGCTGGTCTCCACGCTCGTGGACCGGTTCCACCGCGTCGCCCGCGACTACGACGTCGTCCTCGTCCTGGGGACCGACTTCGCCGACACCCAGCTCCCCGACGAGCTGTCCCTGAACGCGCGCCTCGCCAACGAGTTCGGGGCGTCCGTCATCCCCGTCGTCGGCGGACGCCGGCAGAGCGCCGAGTCCGTGCTCGCCGAGACCCGCAACGCCTACCGCGCCTACGACGGCCTGGGCTGCGACGTCCTCGCGATGGTCGCCAACCGGGTGGCCCGCGAGGACCGGGACCTCATCGCCGAGCGGCTGGACTCCTCCCGGCTGCCCGTGCCCTGCTACGTGCTGCCCGACGAGCCCGCCCTGTCCGCGCCGACCGTGGCGCAGATCGGCCAGGCCCTCGGCGCCAAGGTGGTGCTCGGCGACGACTCCGGGCTCGCCCGGGACGCTCTCGGCTTCGTCTTCGGCGGCGCGATGCTGCCCAAGCTGCTCGGCGCGCTGACGCCGGGCTGCCTGGTCGTGACCCCCGGCGACCGCGCGGACCTGGTCGTCGGCTCGCTCGCCGCGCACAGCGCCGGCACCCCGCCGATCGCGGGCGTCCTGCTCACCCTCGACGAGGTGCCGAGCGACGACGTCCTCACCCTCGCCGCCCGCCTCGCCCCGGGCACCCCGGTCCTGTCGGTCCCGGGCATGAGCTTCCCGACGGCCGAGCAACTCGTCGCCCTGGAAGGCAAGTTGAACGCGGCGACGCCGCGCAAGGCGGAGACCGCGCTCGGCCTGTTCGAGCGGTACGTCGACACCGGCGACCTGCTCAAGCGGGTCTCCGCGCCCAGCAACGACCGCGTCACCCCGATGATGTTCGAGCACAAGCTGCTGGAGCAGGCCCGCTCCGACAAGCGCCGCGTCGTCCTGCCCGAGGGCACCGAGGCCCGCGTCCTGCACGCCGCCGAGGTGCTGCTGCGCCGCGGGGTCTGCGAACTGACCCTGCTCGGCCCGGTCGACCAGATCCGCAAGAACGCCGCCGACCTCGGCATCGACCTCGGCCACGCCCAGCTGATCGACCCGGCCACCAGCGAGCTGCGGGACGGCTTCGCCGAGAAGTACGCGGCCCTGCGCGCCCACAAGGGCGTGACCGTGGAGCTGGCGTACGACGTGGTCAGCGACGTGAACTACTTCGGCACGCTGATGGTCCAGGAGGGGCTCGCCGACGGCATGGTCTCCGGCTCGGTGCACTCCACCGCCGCGACCATCCGGCCCGCCTTCGAGATCATCAAGACCAAGCCGGACGCCGACATCGTCTCCTCGGTCTTCTTCATGTGCCTCGCCGACCGGGTGCTGGTCTACGGCGACTGCGCCGTGAACCCCGACCCGAACGCCGAGCAGCTGGCCGACATCGCCATCCAGGCGGCCGCCACCGCCGAGCAGTTCGGGGTGGACCCGCGGATCGCGATGCTGTCGTACTCCACGGGGACGTCGGGTTCGGGCGCCGACGTCGACAAGGTGCGCGAGGCGACCGAGCTGGTCCGGCAGCGGCGGCCCGACCTGCGGATCGAGGGGCCGATCCAGTACGACGCCGCCGTCGAGCCGACGGTCGCGGCGACCAAGCTGCCGGAGTCGGAGGTGGCCGGGCAGGCGACCGTGCTGATCTTCCCCGACCTCAACACGGGCAACAACACCTACAAGGCCGTGCAGCGCTCGGCCGGCGCGATCGCCGTCGGACCGGTCCTTCAGGGTCTGCGCAAGCCGGTCAACGACCTGTCCCGGGGCGCGCTCGTCCAGGACATCGTCAACACCGTCGCCATCACGGCGATCCAGGCCCAGTCCCCCGCCCCGTCCCCCAGCGAGAAGGCGTCCCAGCAGTGAGCTCGTCCCGCGGCACCCGCGTCCTCGTCCTCAACTCCGGCTCCTCGTCGGTGAAGTACCAGCTGCTCGACATGAGCGACAGCAGCCGGCTCGCCGTGGGGCTCGTCGAGCGGATCGGCGAGGAGACCTCCCGGCTCAAGCACACGCACGTCGAGTCCGGCGCCACCCGTGAGTGGACCGGACCGATCCGCGACCACGAGGCCGCCCTGAAGGCCGTGTCGGAGGAGCTGGCCAAGGACGGACTCGGCCTCGACTCCCCCGAGCTGGCGGCCATCGGTCACCGGGTCGTGCACGGCGGGCAGACCTTCACCGCGCCGACGGTCGTCGACGAGGCGGTGCTCGCCGAGATCGAGCGGCTGATCCCGGTCGCCCCGCTGCACAACCCGGCCAACCTCACCGGCATCCGCACCGCCCAGGCGCTGCGCCCCGACCTGCCGCAGGTCGCCGTCTTCGACACCGCGTTCCACACGACGATGCCGGAGTCGGCCGCCCGCTACGCGATCGACGTCGCCACCGCCGACGAGCACCGCATCCGGCGCTACGGCTTCCACGGCACCTCGCACGCGTACGTCTCCCGGGCCACCGCCGAGCTGCTGGGCAGGTCACCGCAGGAGGTGAACGTCATCGTGCTGCACCTGGGCAACGGGGCGTCGGCCTCCGCCGTGCGCGGCGGTGTGTGCGTGGACACGTCCATGGGGCTGACGCCTTTGGAGGGGCTCGTCATGGGTACGCGCTCCGGAGACGTGGATCCGGCCGTCATCTTCCATTTGACGCGCGTTGGCGGAATGTCCACGGACGAGATCGACACTCTTCTCAACAAGAAGAGCGGCCTGATCGGGCTGTGCGGAGACAACGACATGCGGGAGATCCGCCGTCGGGTGGACGAGGGTGACGAACAGGCGCAACTCGCCTTCGACATCTACATTCACCGTCTGAAGAAGTACATCGGCGCCTATTACGCGGTGCTCGGCCGGGTGGACGCGATCGCGTTCACAGCCGGAGTCGGGGAAAACGCGAGTCCCGTGCGAGAGGCTGCGGTGGCGGGCCTGGAGGAGCTGGGGCTCGCGGTGGACGGCGAGCTCAACGCCGTACGGAGCGACGAGCCGCGGCTGATCTCCCCCGAGCACGCGCGCGTGGCCGTGGCCGTGGTGCCGACCGACGAAGAACTGGAGATCGCGACACAGACCTACGCACTGGTCGAAAAGAGCACCTGAGCGAATATCGGAGCAGCTGAGCAATTACACGCCAGTAACACGCCTGAGCGCCCGGCCGCCCATTTGTCTCTTCCACCAGACGGAATATTCCGTAGCGAAACAAACCGATAGGATCGCCCCATGCGCCGTTCGAAAATCGTCTGTACTCTCGGCCCCGCGGTCGACTCCCACGAAATGCTCGTGTCCCTGATCGAAGCCGGCATGAACGTGGCCCGCTTCAACTTCAGCCACGGCACGCACGCCGAACACCAGGGGCGGTACGACCGCGTCCGGGCCGCCGCCAAGGAGACCGGCCGGGCCATCGGTGTCCTCGCCGACCTCCAGGGCCCGAAGATCCGTCTGGAGACCTTCGCCGAGGGCCCGGTGGAGCTGGAGCGCGGTGACGAGTTCGTCATCACGACCGAGGACGTCCCCGGTGACAAGCAGATCTGCGGCACCACCTACAAGGGCCTGCCGGGCGACGTCTCGCGCGGCGACCAGATCCTCATCAACGACGGCAACGTCGAGCTGAAGGTCCTGGACGTCGAGGGCCCCCGGGTCAAGTCGATCGTCATCGAGGGCGGTGTCGTCTCCGACCACAAGGGCATCAACCTGCCCGGCACGGCCGTCAACGTGCCGGCGCTGTCGGAGAAGGACGTCGAGGACCTCCGTTTCGCGCTGCGCATGGGCGCCGACATGATCGCGCTGTCCTTCGTCCGCGACGCCAAGGACGTGGCCGACGTCCACAAGGTGATGGACGAGGAGGGCCGCCGGGTCCCCGTCATCGCCAAGGTGGAGAAGCCGCAGGCGGTGGACAACATGGAGGACGTCGTGATGGCGTTCGACGCCGTCATGGTGGCCCGCGGCGACCTGGCCGTCGAGTACCCGCTCGAGAAGGTCCCGATGGTGCAGAAGCGCCTCATCGAGCTGTGCCGCCGCAACGCCAAGCCGGTGATCGTGGCGACCCAGATGATGGAGTCGATGATCACCAACTCCCGCCCCACCCGCGCCGAGGCCTCCGACGTGGCCAACGCGATCCTGGACGGCGCGGACGCGGTCATGCTGTCCGCCGAGTCGAGCGTGGGTGCCTACCCGATCGAGACCGTCAAGACGATGTCGAAGATCGTCGCCGCGGCCGAGCAGGAGCTGCTCAGCAAGGGCCTCCAGCCGCTCGTCCCCGGCAAGAAGCCGCGCACGCAGGGCGGTTCGATCGCCCGCGCCGCCTGCGAGATCGCCGACTTCCTGGGCGGCCGGGGCCTGGTGGCCTTCACGCAGTCCGGTGACACGGCCCGCCGGCTCTCCCGCTACCGCGCGTCCCAGCCGATCATCGCCTTCACCACCGACGAGAACACCCGCAACCAGCTGGCCCTCAGCTGGGGCGTCGAGTCGCACGTCGTGCCGTTCGTCAACAGCACCGACGAGATGGTCGACCTGGTGGACCAGGAGATCATCAAGCTCAACCGCTTCCACCCGGGCGAGATCGTCATCATCACCGCCGGTTCGCCCCCCGGCGTCCCCGGCACCACCAACATGGTCCGCGTCCACCACCTGGGCGGCGAGAAGTAGGGACACGGGCCCGCGAGGGCCCCTGTACGGCGCTGAGGGCGCCCCCTGGACCAGGGGGCGCCCTCAGGCGTGTCGCGGCTCCCGAACGGGCTTGGTGGGGCGCTCAGTCGGTGATGAAGTTGTGCAGCCCGGGCACGTGCAGGGTGCCGCCGAACTGGCCGGCCTGCACGACCGTCACCTTGGTGAAGTAGATCAGCGGGATGTTCAGCGGCGGCGGGCTCTTCGGGCTGAACGTCACCGGGATCAGCCCCAGCAGGTTGCCGGAGATGCTCTCGGTGTACATCACCGTGTCGCCGCCGCGGATGGTGGACGTCGAGCCCTTGGCCGCCTGCACGTGGTAGGTCTTGCCGGACTGCTTGTCCTTCACCGTCTGGTGCAGGTCGCCGATGTCGGTGCCGTCGGAGATGACGTACTTCAGCACCTCCTTGGTGGTGCCGTTGGCCGTCCGCACCTTGACGATGCCCTTGTAGTCGGCGCCCTTCAGCAGCAGCGAGCTGGCGTTCAGGGACCAGGGGTCGTCGGGCAGCGGGACGGTGTTGTCGACACCGCCCTCCTCGTCCGTGGCGACCGGGCAGTCGTCGACGTCCGTGGTGGAGCTGGGCGACGGGCTGGCGGTGGCCGCCTCGGCCGCCTTCTCGACCGCGTCCTTGGTGTCCTCGGCCGCCTCGGACGCCGTGCCGGTCGCGTCGGACGTGTCCTTGGCCGTCTCCTCGACCGTGTCGGTCACCTTGTCGGTGGTGTCCTTGACGGCGTCGGACGCGTCGTCCCCGCTGTCCTCGGACGCGGAGGCCGAGGCCGAGGCCGACGGCGTCGGGCTGGCGCTCGCGGACGGCGAGGCGTCCTGACCGCCCGTGAAGATGTCCTCGATGGCGCCGCCGATCTCCTCCAGCACGTTCTTGTCGCTCTCGGAGGCCGAGGGCGAGGGCGTGGCGGTGGCGCCGGACTGGGAGCCACCGGAGGAGCTCTCCGAGGCCGAGGCGGAGGGCTTCGGCGTGGGCTCGGCGTCGTCGTCGGAACCTGAATCCGACGAGGAGCCGCCACCCGAGCCGGAGCCCGAGTCCGGGTCCGTGGTCGAGGAGGACTCGGTCGCCGAAGGCGTCGCCTCCGCCTCGTCGTCCTCGGACTCACTCGCGGACGGCGAGGGGGACGCGGACGCGCCGTCCTCCAGGGCCGCGACACAGTCCTTGTACTCGTCGGCCGTCAGGCTCTTGGAGGCGGGCTGGTCCTCGGCGTTGGCGAGCGTCGGCGTGAACCCCATCCCCATGAGGACCGCCGTCGGCATCGCCGCCAGGGCTATCGCCTTTCCGGCCGGCATGTGGAACCGGGTGAACAGCGGCTTCTTGGGCGCCGCGTGGCGCGGCCCGGTTCTCGCACGGGACACCTCCACATCGGTCCCGTGGGTCACCTCGTCAGCCGGCACTGTGCCTCCCGTTCGCCCCGTTCGCCGGGCTCGTTCCTGACAGATCGTTCGGCTCACCGACGTCGTACGCGTCCTTGGAGAGCGTGGGGACCGCACCCGCGGGCGCGTGGCCCTCGCTCGTGGTGTCCTGCCGGAGCGGTTCCTGCGCCTCCGGCTCGCCCGGCACCCAGGCCACGGCCATCGCGCCGCCGACGAGAGAGAGGAGGAAGCCGATGAGGAAGCCACCGAGGTTCGACACGGGGATGGACACCAGGGCCAGCAGGATCGCCGCGACGCCCGCGAAGGTGCGGACGTGCTTCTGGAACCAGAGGCTGATGCCGAGGACGACCAGCAGCACGCCGATGATCAGCGAACCGGCGCCGGCCGTGGTGGCCATCGCCAGGGTCAGGTGACCGATCTGCAGGTGTGCGTAAGGGAAGTACGCGATGGGGATTCCGCCCAGGAGGACGAACAGGCCGGCCCAGAACGGCCGGTCGCCCCGCCAGGCGCGGAACTTCCGCTTGGCGACCCGGATGTAGTGCTCATCATGGCCGGGTACGGCAGGAGTCTCGGCGCTCATGGAAAACAGCTCCCTGGTGCGGCGTTGCTGTGGTGGTGAGGGTTACGGCACGTGAAGAACCGCGCTTCACAGTGGACGGGCGGGGGCGCCACCGGCTCCCCCGCCCGCCGGCGAGTGCTTAGTAGCACTCCTTGACACCGGACGACAGCGACATCTTCAGGCCGCTGAGCTTGAAGGTGCCGGCGGTGGTCGCCCACGCCGTCTGCTTCACGTCGCTCAGCGTGGCCTTGTCGGCCTGCTGCGCGAACCCGAAGGGGTTGGCCTGCTCGTTGCCACCCTTCATGCCGGGACCCTTGCTGGCGTCCTTGGCGGCCACACCGATGTCGATGTTCTCGAAGACCGCGTCGGCCTCGAGGTCCTGGACGTCGATGTACAGGTTCTCGGCCTGGACGGGAGTACCGCCGCCGCCCGCCTTCAGGATCAGGCTGACGGAACCGAGGACCGGGATGTTCGGCGTGACCACGGACTGGCACATGCCGGTGATCGAGGCCGACTTGAACGCCGAGACCGCGACGGGGTGAGCCGTCTTCTTGCCGTCGAGGGTGTACCCCGAGTCAAGGGCGCCGTACTGGGAGAAGCCCGTACCGACGAGCTTGTCCGCGGTCACCTTGAACGACTGGCCCGACACACTGAACGACGCGGCGAGAGCGCCCTGCGCGAGGGCGACACCTATCGCGGCCGTGGCGGCCACGCTGGGCACCATCACGACGGCGAACCGCTTCCATCTGGTCCCGCCACGCACCTGGGACTCCATATTTCCTCCTTCTCGGACGTACATCTCCTGGCCCTGACTGCCCCTGTCGAACATGACGGCTCAGCCGGGCAGGGATGGGAGAAGCGCTACGTCCTCGGGAAGGGGAGCGCCCGTACTCGGAGGCGCGAACCGCGCACCGATCACCGGCGATCACCCCCGAGCGACAACCACTGGTCGCGCCTGAAGCACATCACGCACAACCTTGCTGGACAGGCTTCACCGGAAGGCGAAGACCCCCCTGCCCAAGAGCCGGCACCACTGCTGCCGGCTCTGCTCGGTGGGGACCCAGGAGTTCCCGCGGCCCGACCGGCTGTCGGGGTACGGGAATGGACCGAGCGTCGCCGATCGTGGTGCATTCTCGCCGCCCGCACAAGGGGCTTCGTTACTCGGTAGTAACGGCGGGATAACCGAACAACGACCCGCCGGTCTCGGCCGACGACTGAGGGTGGCCCGAAGGGGGCGGACAAAGTTGTTGATGATCGGACAGAATCCGACAGATCAACGTCCAAAACTTACTTGTAGTAACAGCGGCCGCGATTACCAAGATTTGGTAAAGCGCGGCCGCTGTGACGCCTCGAGGGCGGTTTCTTCACTCGGGCACCACAGGCCCGGACGTTTAGTGACTGGTCAGAACGGGGCTCCCGCCCCGCTCGCACACCGGGCTAGAACAGCGCCCGCGCCAGCGACCGGCGCGCCGCGACCACCCGCGGATCATCGGCCCCGACCACCTCGAACAGCTCCAGCAGCCGTACCCGTACGGCATCCCGGTCGTCACCGAACGTGCGCCGCACGGTGTCGATGAGCCGCCCGAAGGCGTCCTCGACATGACCGCCGACCAGATCCAGATCGGCCGCGGCGATCTGCGCCGGCACGTCGGACGGCTTCCCGGCGGCCTCCTCGCGCACCCGCTGCGGGTCCAGACCCTGCACGCGCTGGAGCAACTCGGCCTGGGCGAGGCCCAACTTGGCCTCGGAGTTGGCCGGGTCGTCGTTCAGCACGTTCTTGTACGCCTGCACCGCACCGCCGAAGTCCCCCGCGTCCAGGGCCTGCACGGCGGCCTCCAGCAGGGCGTCATGGGGTCCGGCCGGCGCCGCGGGAGCCGCGGCCCGCTCGGCGCCCGGCGCGGCGCTCGGGTCCACCGCGAGACCGGTGAGGCCGAAGCGCTGCTCGGCGACCTGCACCAGCTGGTCCAGGGTCTGCCGGATCTGCGTCTCGTCGGCGGCTCCCTGGAAGAGCGGCAGCGCCTGCCCGGCGACGACGGCGAACACCGCCGGGATGCCCTGCACCCCGAACTGCTGCATCAGCATCTGGTTGGCGTCGACGTCGATCTTGGCAAGCAGGAAGCGCCCGTTGTACTCGACGGCGAGCCGCTCCAGCACCGGGCTCAGCTGCTTGCAGGGCTGGCACCACTCGGCCCAGAAGTCGATGACGACGGGTACCTCGGTGGAGCGCTGGAGGACGTCCTGCTCGAACCCCGCCTCGTCTACGTCGATGACGAGATCGGCCGGCGAGACGGCTCCGGGGCCGCCGCCCTGCCGGGCCGCTTCGGCGCGCGCCTGCTCCGCCTTCGCCTTGGCCTCCTGGGCCGCCTTCACCGCGGCGAGGTCGACGACTCCGCTCATGGACATGTTCCGTGGCTGCATGCGTCTATCCTCCCCCGTCCGCGCGTCCCATGTGCCGCATACCCCCGGCCGGTGCTCATGCCGGGTCTGACCGTGTGCTGTTCGGCGCCGGGTCCCCACCCCACGCCAGTGGTTTCGCTACGAGTCGTAGCGTAATGGCACCGGGTGCCTTCCGGATACCCGAACCCGGTGATCTCTCTCACCCGGCCGCGGCGGAACCGGCGGTTATCGTCGTGGGATGCAGAGCCGCCCTCCCGCCCCACGGGCCTCCGGACGCCCCCGCAGCGCCACCGCGGACGCCGCGATCCTCGGCGCGACCCGTGAGGCACTGGTGGAGCTGGGCTGGTCCAAGCTCACGCTGGGGGACGTGGCGGCGCGGGCGGGCGTGGCGAAGACCACGCTCTACCGGCGCTGGCCGGGCAAGAACGAACTGGTCGTCGACGCGGTCGCGGAGCTCTTCGACGAGCTGGAACTCCCCGACCGCGGCACCCTCGCCGCCGACATCGAGGGCGTGGTGCTGCAGTTCGCGGCGATCCTCGCCCGCCCGGAGGCGAAGAGCGGCCTGATGGCGGTGGTGACCGAGTCGATCCGCGACGACGCGCTGCGCGAGCGCATCCGCTGCTCGATCGTGGAGCGCCAGAAGCGTCTGGTCCTGGAGGGCCGGGCGCGTGCCGAACGCCGGGGCGAACTCCCCCCGGACACCGACCCCGCGGAGTCCGCCCGGACCGTCGACCTGATCTTCGACGTGGTCGCCGGGGCGGTGGTGCACCGCACGCTGGTCAGCTCCGAACCGGCGGACGAGGAGTGGGTGCGCGCCTTCACCCGGGTGCTGGTGCTGGGGCTCGCCGGCGCCGCGGCGGACTGAGGCCGCCGCGGCCGCCCGTCGCGCTCAGAAGCCGGCCGGCTCCGTGTAGACCCCCCACTCGTCGCGCAGCACCCCGCAGATCTCGCCCAGCGTGGCCTCGGCGCGTACGGCGGTCAGCATGGGCTCGATCATGTTCGAGCCGTCCCGGGCGGCGGCGAGCATGGCGTCCAGGGCCCTGCGCACCGCGGCGTCGTCCCGCGCGGCCTTGCGCTCGCCCAGCACCCGCACCTGCTCGCGCTCGACCTCGTGGCTGACGCGCAGGATCTCCAGGTCGCCGGTGACAGACCCGTGGTGGACGTTGACGCCGACGACCCGCTTGTCGCCCTTCTCCAGGGCGCGTTGGTACTGGAACGCCGACTCGGCGATCTCGCCGGTGAACCAGCCGTCCTCGATCCCGCGCAGGATGCCGGAGGTGACGGGCCCGATGGGATGCCGCCCGTCGGGGTGGGCGCGCAGGCCCCGCTCCTTGATCTGCTCGAAGATCTTCTCCGCCTCGGCCTCGATACGGTCGGTCAGCTGCTCGACGTACCACGAACCGCCCAGCGGGTCGGCCACGTTGGCGACCCCGGTCTCCTCCATGAGCACCTGCTGCGTCCGCAGCGCGATCTCGGCGGCCTGCTCGGAGGGGAGCGCGAGGGTCTCGTCCAGGGCGTTGGTGTGCAGGGAGTTGGTCCCGCCGAGCACGGCGGCGAGCGCCTCGACGGCCGTCCGTACGACGTTGTTGTACGGCTGCTGCGCGGTCAGCGAGACCCCGGCGGTCTGGGTGTGGAAGCGCAGCCACTGCGCCTTCTCGGACCGGGCGCCGTACACGTCCCGCATCCAGCGCGCCCAGATCCTGCGCGCGGCGCGGAACTTGGCGATCTCCTCGAAGAAGTCGACGTGGGCGTCGAAGAAGAAGGAGAGCCCGGGCGCGAAGACGTCGACGTCGAGCCCGCGGCTGAGCCCGAGCTCCACGTACCCGAAGCCGTCGGCGAGGGTGTAGGCGAGCTCCTGCGCGGCGGTGGCCCCGGCCTCCCGGATGTGGTAGCCGGAGACGGAGAGCGGCTTGTAGGCGGGGATGTCCCGCGCGCAGTGCTCCATCAGGTCCCCGATGAGCCGCAGATGGGGCTCGGGCTGGAAGAGCCACTCCTTCTGGGCGATGTACTCCTTGAAGATGTCGGTCTGGAGCGTGCCGTTCAGCACCCCCGGATCGACACCCTGCCGCTCGGCGGCGACGAGGTACATGCAGAAGACGGGGACGGCGGGCCCGCTGATGGTCATGGAGGTGGTGACGTCCCCGAGCGGGATGTCCTTGAACAGCACCTCCATGTCGGCGGCGGAGTCGATGGCGACCCCGCAGTGCCCGACCTCGCCGAGCGCCCGGGGGTCGTCGGAGTCCCGCCCCATGAGGGTCGGCATGTCGAAGGCGACGGACAGTCCGCCGCCCCCGTTGCCGAGGATCATCTTGTACCGCTCGTTGGTCTGCTCGGCGTTCCCGAACCCGGCGAACTGCCGGATGGTCCACGTGCGCCCCCGGTACCCGGTCGCATACAGCCCCCGGGTGAAGGGGAACTCCCCCGGCCACCCGATCCGCTCGAACCCCTCGTACCGATCCCCCGCCCGGGGCCCGTACACCGGTTCCACGGCGTCCCCGGACAAGGTGGTGAAGTCGGCCTCCCGCTTGCGCGAGGCGTCATACCGGGCCTGCCACCGTCGGCGGCCCTCTTCAATGGCGTCAGCGTCCATGCTTCGAATTTACTAGGACGTCCTAGTAAATGTCGACGGCGAACCACCCGTTACCCTCGACGGCATGAAGAAGAGCGTCCTGACCCGCTACCGGGTGATGGCCTACGTCACCGCCGTCCTCCTCGTCCTGCTGACGATCGGCGTGATCGGGAAGCGGCTGCTGGGCATGGACGGGTTCGACGGCTTCGTCTCGGTGGTCGGCATCGCCCACGGCTGGCTGTACGTGATCTACCTGATCTTCGCCTTCGACCTGGGCACCAAGGCGAAGATGCCGCTGGGCCGCCTCGCCTGGGTACTCCTCGCCGGCACGATCCCGACCGCTGCCTTCTTCGTCGAGCGCAAGGTCACCCGCGAGGTCACCCCGCTGTTGACCGACACCCCCACCCCCGACCCGGCCGCGGCCTGACCCTCACTTCGTGACGAAGTGACACGGCACGGCCCGTTGGCCGGCGGTGTGGCGGTCGGGGCTCAGGCCTCGTCGAAGTCGTGGGCCGCCACTCGGAGGGGGCGCAGCATCGCGAAGAGTTCGGCGCATTCCTCCGCGTCGTAGACGCCGAGGCCGAAGTCCATGGCCATGAGGTCGCGGGTGGCGGACTCGACGACCTCGCGGCCCTTGTCGGTGATGACGGCGAGGGTGCCGCGGCCGTCGTTGGGGTTGGGCTTCTTGTCGACGAGGCCGGACTTGACCAGGCGGTCGACCGTGTTCGTGACCGACGTGGGGTGGACCATGAGACGCTCGCCGATCTTGGACATGGTCAGCTCACCGGCCTTGGAGAAGGTGAGCAGGACCAGGGCCTCGTAGCGCGCGAAGGTCAGTCCGTAGGGCTTGACCACCGCGTCGACCTCCGCGAGGAGGATCTGGTGGGCGCGCATGATCGAGGTGATCGCGGCCATCGACGGCACGTTTCCCCAGCGCTGTTTCCAGAGCTCGTCCGCTCGGGCGATGGGATCGAAGGGGAGACTGAGGGGCTTCGGCACGGCAACAGACCTTACCGGCCGGTCACATCGTGGTCAGCCCCGTCTTGTCATTCGGTCGCCCCAGCCGTCCGCCCCTCGGTCCGGCGGGCCGTCACCGCCAGCGCCGCGCAGCACGCCGTCCCCAGCAGCCCCGCCCCCGCCACGGTCCACGTGACCCCCGCGAACTCCGCCGCGACCCCCGCCAGCGCCATCCCCACGCCCTGGATCGTCATCAGCCCGGCGGTCAGCAGCGTCATCGCCCGCCCCCGCACCTCCTCCGGCACCGCCCGCACGAACCACTGGTCCAGGCCGAGCGTGTACGCCGACCCCGCCCCCGACAGCAGCAGGAGCGCCAGCGAGACGGCGAGCCCGGGGTGGAGCAGATACGCCACGTACGGCAGCAGGGTCAGGGACACCAGCGGCAGCGCGATCCGTTCCCGTGCCGCCGGCTTCAGCCGTGCGCCCGCCCACAGCTCACCGGCGATCGTGCCCACCGGCAGCGCGCACATCAGCAGCCCGAGCCCCACCGAGCCCGCGCCCAGATCGTCGGCGTACGGCGCCGCCAGCGCCTCCGGCACCACCGAGAACATCGGCGGCACCCAGAACAACAGCAGCAGCACCCGCACCCTGCGGTTCGCCAGCACCTGCCGCGCGCCTCTCAACGACTCCGCCACCAGCGCGCCCCCGGTCCGCGCCCGCGCCGGCCGCCGCAGCGTCCCGAAGCGCAGCAGCACCGCCGACACGCAGAACGTGCCCACCGTGATCAGCAGCGCGTGCCGCGGCGCGACGACCGTCAGCAGCAGCCCGCCCAGCCCGTACCCCACCAGCAGCGCGCTCTGCGACACGATCCTCAGCAGCGAGCGGCCCAGCACGAACAGGTCGCCGTCCCCGAGGATGTCGGCCAGCGTCGCCATCCGCGTCCCCTGGAACACCGGCGCCACCATCGCCAGGGCGCACCGCAGGGCCAGCAGCGGCACGATGCCCGCGCCCGGCACCGCCATCGGCAGCACGCACACCGCGCACACCAGGTCGCACACCACCAGCACCCGCCGCGCCGGGAAGCGGTCGGCGATCCCCGCGAGCAGCGTGCCGCCGACGACGTACGGCAGGAACCCGAGCGCGAACGCCAGCGCGCTCAGCAGGGGCGAGCCGGTCAGGTCGTAGACGAGGACCGACAGGGCGATCTCGCTGACGACCACGCCCAGCAGGGACAGCAGGTGCGCCACGAAGACCGCGCGGAACTCGCGCACGGCGAGGACGCGGGCGTAGCCGGTGGGCGGCGGGGCCGCGGTCACGGTGTCCGTCATGGGCAGCAGCGTGCCGAGCGGGCCGCCGCCGGCCTAGAGTTTCGGCCACAGCCGAATCTTCCCGCCCCCGGCCACCAGGACGCCCCATGCCGTCTCGACTGCACTTTGGCGAGGACGACTTCCTCCGCTGCCGCTTCGCGATCTCGCCGCTCTGGGAGACGCAGGAGGTCGTGCGCACCCTCAAGCGGCCCGAACGGCACGGCTACCACGCACCCTGGCTGCGCCGGGCCCGTACCGCCGCCGCCGCGCTGGACCTCACCCCGCTGTGGCTGCTGATGCCCCGGCGCGGCCACTCCCCGGACTGGCTGGGGCCGCCTCCGATCGGGCCCGCCGCCACCTTCGAGGAGGAGATCGCGGCCGTACGGGCGAGTGATCCCCGGGCCGCCCGCGCGGACACCGAGAAGTCGCTCGCGTGCACGCCCGGCGCGCTGGAGTCCGCGCACGCGCGGGCCTGGATGCGGGACCCGGTCCGCATGGTCAGGGAGCTGTCGGACGCGATGGAGGAGATCTGGCGCACCCTCGTCGCGCCGGACTGGCCGCGGCTGCGCGCCCTGCTGGAGGCGGACGTCGCCTTCCACTCGCGGCGGCTGGCCGAGGTGGGGCTCGGCGGACTGCTGCCGGAGATCAGCCGGCGGTTCGGCTGGGACGCCGGGACGCTGACCGTGGAGCACCGGGGCGAGCACGAGCGACGACTGCGAGGGCAGGGGCTGGTGCTGATGCCGAGCGTGTTCATCTGGCCGGACGTGGTCAGCACTTTCGACCCGCCCTGGCAGCCGACCCTCGTGTATCCGGCGCGCGGTGTCGGCGGCTTGTGGGCCGAGCCCGACGACCGTACGCCCGACGCGCTGCTGCGACTGCTCGGACGCGGCCGGGCCGCCGTGCTCACCGCGCTCGACGAGCCCGCCTCCACGACCGGCCTCGCCCACCGGCTCGGTCTCGCGCCCTCGTCGGTGTCCGCGCACCTGACCGTGCTGCGGGACGCGGGACTGCTGACCGCGCGGCGGTACGGGCATCAGGTGCTGTACGAGCGGACGCCACTGGGGATCGCGCTGGCGTCGGGGCCCGGTGTCGCGCCGGGGTCGGACATGTGATCCATGTGACGATGGGCGACAGACTGGCACATCACGGTCAAAACGACCCGCCGGTCGACCATGTGACCGTACGTCATCCCCTCGCGCAAGGGAGCAGCATGCCCCGGCTGATCCACACCCTCGCGGTCCTGTCGGCGCTCGGTCTCGCGGCGGGCTGTTCGTCCGCGTCCGACGTCGACGAGGCCTCCGTCGCCGGCGCGGCCGGCCGGCAGACGGCGTCGACGTCACCGTTCTGGGTCGACCCCGACAGCTCCGCCGCCCAGCAGATCCTGCTCTGGCAGCGCCAGGGCCGCACCCAGGACGCGGCGCAGCTCCGCAAGATCGCGGACCGGCCGGCCGCGCTGTGGCCGGCCGGGGAGGTCGACCCGGGCCCGACCGTGCGGGCGGCCACCGCGTCGGCGACCGCCGAGGACCGTACGGCCGTGTTCGTCGCGTACAACATCCCGCACCGGGACTGCGGTCAGCACTCGGCCGGCGGGGCGGCGGACGCGGACGCCTACCGGCAGTGGATCGGGAAGTTCGCCGACGCGCTCGGCGACGCCAAGGCGCTCGTCGTCCTCGAACCGGACGCGGTCGCGCACATCGTGGACGGCTGCACGCCCGGCGAGTACCACGCCGAACGCGAGCAGTTGCTCGGCGAGGCGATCGACCGGCTCAAGCGGCAGCCGAACACCAAGGTGTACCTGGACGCGGGCAACCCGTCCTGGATCAAGGACCCCGAAAAGCTGGTCGAGCCGCTCAAGCGGGCGGGCGTCGCCGGGGCCGACGGGTTCTCGCTGAACGTCTCCAACTTCCAGACCGACGCCGTCACCACGCAGTACGGGCGCCGGCTCGCCGCGGACCTCGGTGGCAAGCACTTCGTCATCGACAGCAGCCGCAACGGCAACGGACCGCTGCCGGGCGTCTGGTGCAACCCGCCCGGCCGGGCGCTGGGCACCCCGCCGACGACGGACACCGGCGAGGCCGCCCTGGACGCCTATCTGTGGATCAAACGGCCCGGCGAGTCGGACGGCACCTGCGAGGGCGGCCCGAACGCCGGGCAGTGGTGGCCGGAGTACGCCCTCGGACTGGCGCGCAACTCCTCGCGCTAGTCCGCTACTTCACGTGGATCCACCGCGCCTTCGACGGGGTGCCGTCCGCGTCCGTCACGAACAGCATGTACCAGCCGGGCGGCACCAGGCTCGTGTCCTTCGGCACCTCGAAGGTGACGGCCTTCGCGCCCCTGGTGACGCCGAGCTCGATCGAGCGCTGCTCGACGTCGGTCGTGTGCGTCACCGCGCTGGGCCGCATCAGCCGGGCCTCGGCGATCCGGTCCGGGTGCTCGGTGCGGAAGGTCACCCGGTGGTCCTGGTCGAGCTCGCGCGGTCCGTCCTTCAGTACGGGCCGGTCGTCGCCGGCGCGGTGCAGGGCGGGCGGCGTGAAGATCTCCATGCGCTGCTCGAAGTGGCCGAGCTTGGTGTTCTGCTGGTCGTCGAAGAGGGGGTCGGAGCCGAAGGTGGCGACCCGTCCGTCGGGCAGCAGCAGCGCCTCGGAGTGGTAGTTGCGGCCGACCGTGGGGGCAGCGGCCTCCCGGAAGACGTTGCCCTTGGGGTCGTAGAACTGCGCCTTGAGGATGTTGCTGGCGCTGCGGCCGCGGTAGTCCTCGGAGCCGTTGGCGGTGAAGACCGTGTCGTCCGGCATGATCACGCTGTTCAGATACCGCGTGCCCTGCGGGAGGTTGGGGCCGTCCTCGAAGACCGGGTTGTCCTTCTTGAGGTCGACGACGGCCGTGCGCGGGGTCGACTTCTTCGACTCGCCCACGCCTCCGCCGCCGAGGATCATCACCCTCTGGTCCTGCGCGGGCGGCAGGAGCACGGAGGCGGAGGTCTCGGTCTCGTCGGCGTCCCGCAGCCCGGGGACCGGCTCGAAGGTGTTGTTCCTCAGGTCCCACAGCCCCGGTTCGCGACCCGACTCGGCGGGTCCGTAACCGGCGTTGGAGGCCGGGTAGAAGAGCTTGCCGCCCTTGGTGAGGAAGAGCGCGGGGTAGGTCGGGAAGTACCGCTTGGGCCCGCGCGACCACTTCTTGGTCCTCGGGTCGTAGATCTCGTTGTCGCCCGGGTCGATCACGCCGACGTCGTCCAGGCCGGAGACCGCCAGCACCCGGCCGTCGTCGAGGCCGACCAGGGTCGGGTACCAGCGGGCCTTGTCCATCGGGTCGACCGGGATGTACTTCTCGGCGACCGGGTCGAACTCGTAGGCGGCGCGGATGCCCTGGAAGTCCTGCTTGTCGAAGGTGATCTTCTCCGACAGCCCGTAGGTGTTCTCCGCGTCCTTGCCGGTCAGGCCCACCACCTCGTACTGGGCCTGCTTCTCGGTGACGGACATCGGGCCCTTCTCCACGGCCTCCACGAACACGCGCGCCTCGGCCGCCTTGACCCTCGTCTTCCAGGGCTGCATCACACCGCGGGCGTTGTACGTGACCTTGAAGGACTTCTTCGCCTTCGGGACGGTCACGTCGAAGCGGCTGACGTACTCGACACCGGCGGGCGAGCGGAAGCGGGTGCCCTTCTTCAGGAACACCGCCTTGTCGGGGTTCTCGTTCTTGACCCGCATGCCGCCGCCGGCCCGGTCGATCTCACCGTCCAGCAGCTCGTAGCGGGCCGTGCCGCCGGCCACGAGCAGCCTGCCGTCCGGGAGTTGGGCGTGGCCCGAGCAGAAGAAGTCGTCCGGCGTCGGGATCCTCTTGAAGGTGTTGGCGGCCGGGTTCCACAGGATCGTGTCGAAGGAGCCCTCGTCGAACTTCTTCTGCTCGTTGCCGGAACCCGCGACGATCAGCACCTTCCCGGTGTGCAGGAGCGCCGCGTGGATGGCGTTGGTCCGGAACTCCTCCGGGATGTCGATCTGGCTCCAACTGCCGTACTTCGCCTTGTACTCGGGCTGCGCGATCTTGTACGCGTGGTACTTGTCACCGACGAAGTCGAGCGCGGCCGGGGCGTTCAGACCGACCAGGATCGCGATGCCGCCGATCCCGAGAACGGTCTTCTTGGTGCGCTGTGACGGCTGGTAGGCCATGACCTAGTTGCCTCCTGTCGTGGTGCTGGAGGTGGTGGCGAGGGCGGGCTCGGCGCCGTCCACGGGGCGGGGGGCGGCGGCCCGGGAGCGGAGTGCCTGGCGCTCCCTCACCCGCGTGGACAGCCACACCCCCACCGGGGCCAGCGACAGCGCCATGGCCAGGACCGCCCACGTGCGCATCGCCACGTGCGTGTGGTCCAGGACGACCGAGGCGGCCAGCGAGGTCGCGAGGACGGCCGCCCAGAAGAGGTGGATGCGGAAGGTGAGCAGCCGGTCGGGGCTGACGTCGCTGCCCTTGGGCGTGACGACGAAGCGGCTCGGGCGGCGGACCAGGGCCTCGCCGAGCGACTTGAGGTAGATGGGCGCGGAGAGCGCCGACATCGCCATGCCCGCCAGGCCCCCGGAGCCCTCGGGCTCGTGCGGCGAGACGTTGTGCCGTCGGTTCCACAGGTAGAGGCCGATCTGGAGCGCGGCGGCGTCGCTGTAGAGCATCAGCCACACCGAGGCCGCGACCTGCGTGCCGGACGCGCCGAACCAGAGGAAGAGGACGCAGCTGAGGATGCCGAGGAACCAGTTGACGGCCGTCATCGGGTAGTAGACCAGCATCAGCGTGTACGAGAAGAGACGGCCCGGGGGCATCGTGAACGGGGCCTTCCAGTACTGCTTGAACAACGTCTCGTACGTCCCTCTCGACCAGCGCATCTGCTGGGTGAAGAAGTCCGTCCAGGAAGCCGGGCCCTCGCCCACCGCCAGCACGTCGGGCGTGTAGACGCTGCGCCAGTGGCGTCGGGTGGCGGGGTTGCGGTGGCGGTGCAGTTCGAAGCCGGTGGCCATGTCCTCGGTGATCGAGTCGTACAGGCCACCGATCTGCTTGACGGCCGCGATCCGTACGACGTTGTTCGTGCCGACGAACATCGGTGCGCGGTAGCGGTTGCCGGCGCGCTGGATCAGCGCGTGGAAGAGGAACTGCTGGGACTCGGCCGCCTTCGTGACCGGGTTGTGGTAGTTCCCGTACACCTGCGGTCCCACGACGAAGGCGACGTCCGGGTCGCGGAAGTAACCCGTCATGCGCTCCAGGAAGTTGGGCAGCGGGACGTGGTCGGTGTCGACCGAGGCGAAGAGGTCGTAGTCGTCGCCGTGCATGGCGATCCAGGCGTTGTAGTTGCCGTGCTTCGTGCGGGCCTTGTGGACACCCTTGGGGCGGTTCCACTCCGGGACGCCGTTGCGGGTGAAGTGCCGGACGCCGAGCTCGGCGCAGAGCGCCTTCGCCTGTTCGTCGTCCCCTTCGTCGAGGAGCCAGACGTCCAGGGGGCCGTCGTGGGTGATCCTCGTCGCGCCCTCGAGAGTCGCGCGGACCATCTCCAGGGGCTCCTTGCCCGGGACGTACGTCGTGAGGAACGCGACGCGGACGCCGGGCTGCGGGGTGACCGGGACGGGGTCGCGGGCGACGAGGGTGGCGTGGGCCACGGAGGCGACGTTGACGACCATGAACAGCTCGATGAGGCCGATGGCTATGAGCATCGTGATGTCGAGGCCGACCATCCAGGCGTCGCCGCCGTCGCGCTCCACCCAGTGGGTGGGCCAGACGAGGTAGACGAGCAGGGCGCCGGTGAGGAGGGGCGCGAGGGTCATCAGCAGGATGGCGCGTATTCGGTGGGGTTCGGCCGCCAGGAGCGAGGTGTACTGCACTCGGTAGTTCGCGGCGGCCGGCTCGGTGAGCGGTCCGGCCAGTCGGCTGTGGGTGTCGTAGTCGTAGCCCTCCGGCCGCACAGCGCCCTCCAGTGATCGAACCTGCCGATACCCCTACAGAAGTGGAGATTCCCGGGCGTGTCGAACTGGGGGGGTCCAGGTGGGTGGGGGTGCGCGGCGGTGCGCCTCTGCGGTGCGTGGGGGGGGCGGGGCGCATCAAGGGGTGCGCGTTGCGCCTCCGCGGTGCGTTGTGGGTCGGGGCCGCACCGGGGGGTGTCCGTCCTCGGTCGGGCGGAACTGTGGGACCAAACTGTGCCGCAAGTCGGACGCCCGACACTGCGGGCGGGCACCCCCCGGTACGTCCCCTTCCGCCGTGGCGCCGGTGCGGGTCGTCTTCGGCCCTCGTCCCCCCGTCCCGCCGTGGCGCCGGTGCGCATCTTTCAGCCCGTCCGGCGTTTGAGGACGAGGCCCCTTCAGGGCCGATGGGGGGTCTGGGGGCGCAGCCCCCAGGGCTTGAGCGGGGGTGGAGGGGCGGCAGCCCCTGAGGATGGGACGGGTAGGGGCGGCGGGGGCGAGGAACACTCGGGTCGGCCTGCACGCAGGGTCAGCGCCGGGCAGGGCGACGCCCTCGTAGAGCTCGATGCCTACGGAGGACGTGGTGACCGCCCGGGTGGGGCCCGCCGGGTCGTGGGGCCGGCGGGCCGAGAGAACCCCGGTCGGCGCGGGACCGGGGTCGTCGGCTCGCGGGCGGCCGGGGCTACTCGGCCAGGTGGCGTTCCACCGTTGCCACCTTGGACGTCAGGCCGTCCGTGACCGCGGGGCGGATGTCCGCCTTGAGCACCAGGGACACGCGCGGAGCCCGCGCCTCCACCGCGGCGACGGCGCGCTTGACGACGTCCATCACCTCGTCCCAGTCCCCCTCGATCGAGGTGAACATCGCGTCGGTACGGTTCGGCAGACCCGACGCGCGCACGACCCGGACCGCCTCGGCGACGTACTCCCCCACGTCCTCGCCGACCCCGAGCGGGGTGACGGAGAAGGCGACGATCACGAGGTCTTCACCGCCTGCTCCTGACGGGCGCGGGAGGCGATGACGGCGTCCTCGGCCTCCCGCTTGAGCTTGCGCTCGGCGAAGAAGCCGCCGGTGGGCAGGACCGAGAGGACGAAGTAGAGGGCGGCGGTGCCGAGCGGCCACTTCGTGCGGTTCCAGGCGTCGGCCCAGAAGATCACGTACAGGACGAAGAGGACGCCGTGGACCATGCCCATCACGGGCACCGCGTTGAAGTCCGTGGTCCGCTTCAGGACCGAGCAGACGAGGAGGAGCAGGAACGAGACCGCCTCGGGGGCGGAGACGAGGCGGAGGCGGCGGAGGGCGCTGGCGGTCTTGAGGTCCACGGGTCACCTTCGGTGGAGGGGCGTCGACGCTTTGTGAATGCGTGCACAAACGTTCGTCCATTGTGGCAAACGACTGACGGCCACCGGGGTGGGGGGTCGGTGACCGGCTCGACCCCGCCGAGAGCCCCTAGGGGTGCGGTCGGGGTCCGTCTCCACCCACAGGCCCTGTCGGCAACCGCTCTCGGCGGGCTACCTTCACAGCGTGGCGATGTTCCGACTTCAAGGCAGCAAGGTGCTCGCCGTCGAGATGACCGGGGACGCCGTGAAGGCGAAGAACGGCTCGATGGTCGCGTACGACGGACAGATGGCGTTCAAGAAGCTCAGCGGTGGCGGTGAGGGCATCCGGGGGATGGTGACCCGGCGGATCACCGGTGAGCAGATGACGGTGATGGAGGTGAGGGGGCAGGGGACGTGCTGGTTCGCCGATCGCGCGTCCGAGATCAACCTCGTCGGGCTCCAGGGGGACAAGCTGTACGTGGAGTCGAGCAATCTGCTCGCGACCGACGGAGGGCTCAGGACGGGGACGAGCTTCACCGGGCTGCGCGGCGCCTCGCAGGGCAACGGGCTGTTCACGACGACCGTCGAGGGGCACGGCCAGGCCGCGATCACCTCGGACGGGCCGGCCGTGGTGCTGCGGGTCAGCCCGCAGTACCCGCTGAGCGTGGACCCCGGGGCCTACATCGCGCACCAGGGGAACCTGCGGCAGTCCTTCCAGTCCGGTGTCACGTTCCGCACCTTCATGGGCGAGGGCGGCGGCGAGGCCTTCCAGATCCGCTTCGAGGGGGACGGCCTGGTGTACGTCCAGCCCAGCGAGCGGAACACGATCGCGGGGGATGTCTGACATGGCCTTCCGTGAGCTGAACTCGAAGATGGTCGAGGCGACCGTCGCACCCGGGCAGCGGCTGTTCAGCCAGCGCGGGGCGATGCTCGCCTACCGGGGCGAGGTGTCCTTCACGCCCAACATGTCCGGCGGCCAGGGCGGACTGATGTCGATGATCGGACGCCGGGTGGCCAACGAGTCGACGCCGCTGATGACCGTGGAGGGCAACGGCACCGTGCTGTTCGGGCACGGCGGCCACCACGTCCAGGTGATCGCGCTCACCGGTGACACCCTCTACGTGGAGGCGGACCGCCTCCTCGCCTTCGAGGGCACCCTGGAGCAGGGCACGATGTTCATGGGCTCCCAGGGCGGCGTCATGGGCATGGTCCGCGGCCAGGTCAGCGGCCAGGGGCTGTTCACCACCACGCTCAAGGGACACGGCTCGGTCGCCGTGATGGCGCACGGCGGGGTCATCGAGCTCCCCATCACCCCGCAGCGCCCGGTCCATGTCGACCCCCAGGCCTATGTCGCCCACCACGGCGACGTCCGCAACAAACTGTCCACCGCGCTCGGCTGGCGGGACATGGTGGGCCGCGGTTCCGGCGAGGCCTTCCAGCTGGAGCTGAGCGGTCACGGATCGGTGTTCGTCCAGGCGTCGGAGGAGAAGCTGTGACCACCTACCCGGGTGCGGGCCCCACCGTCCACGACCCCGCGACCCTGCCGTCCGACGACAACGTGAACAACTACACCTTCTGCGTGGAGCTCAAGGGGAGCCAGTGGTTCCTGCAGAAGGGGAAGATGATCGCCTACTACGGCTCGATCGACTTCAACGGCATCGGGCACGGGCGACTCGACCGACTTGTCCGTACGTCCTTCCATTCGCCTCTGCACGCGAGCGACTGGGTCGTGGCCGAGGGCTCGGGCAAGATGCTGCTCGCCGACCGGGCCTTCGACGTGAATTCGTACGACCTGGAAGACGGCAACCTGACCATTCGCTCAGGCAACCTGCTCGCTTTTCAGCCAAGTCTCGCCCTCAAACAATCGATCGTGCCGGGTTTTCTGACCCTGATCGGAACCGGAAAGTTCGTGGCGGCATCCAACGGTCCGGTGGTGTTCATGGAACCCCCGGTCCGGGTGGATCCGCAGGCACTGGTCGGCTGGGCCGACTGCCCGTCGCCGTGCCATCACTACGACCACGGTTACATGACGGGCCTGATGGGCGGTCTACGTGCGATGACAGGCCTCGGCGGGGCCTCCGGGGAGGAGCATCAGTTCGAGTTCATAGGGGCCGGCACCGTACTGCTCCAGTCCTCCGAGGTGCTCATGGCGGAGCAGGCCACGGGGGCGGTTCCGCAGCAGGCCGGAGTGCCTGGTTCCGGGGTGCCCTCCACAGGCCCTTCACAGGCTGCGGGCACACCGCGCCTTCCCGGACAGCTGGGCGACCTCCAGCGTCGCTTCGGGCTGTGAGCGGTAGTCTGCGGAGTGTGACGTCGAACGTGTGCACGCCGTCACCCGACAACCCTCACTAGTTCGCCTTTCAACTTCTTAGGTAGACTTCATTCATGGAGACCGAGACGGCCACGCGCTGGCTGACCGATGCGGAGCAGTGCGCCTGGCGCACCCACCTGGAGGTCAACAGGCTGTTGACGTACCAGCTAGAGAAGGACCTCCAGCCGTTCGGCCTGACAATGAACGACTACGAGATCCTGGTGAATCTCTCCGAGTCGGAGGACGTACGGATGCGGATGAGCGATCTCGCGTCCGCCACCCTCCAGTCCAAGAGCCGCCTCTCGCACCAGATCACGCGCATGGAGAACGCGAACCTGGTGCGCCGGGAGAACTGCGAGTCGGACCGCCGCGGCCTGTACGCGGTCCTCACCGAGCACGGCATGGAGACGATGAAGAAGGTCGCGCCCCACCACGTGGCGTCCGTGCGGCGGCACTTCATCGACCTGCTGGACCCCGAGTCCATGGCGGAGCTCGACAAGTCCCTCAAGCCGATCGCGGAGCACCTGCGCGGGCAGCGCGGGCGCCCCTGATCACGACGGCCGGGCGCGCGGCAGGCGGAGCGCGAACAGCGCTCCGCCCGCCGGTGCGTCGCCGACGGTGAGCGTGCCGCCGTGGCGGGCGGCGACGTCACGGGCGATGGCGAGCCCGAGACCGGCGCCGCCGTCGTCCCGGCTGCGGGCCTCGTCGAGCCGTACGAACCGCTCGAAGATCCGCTCCCGGTCGGCCTCGGCCACCCCGTCACCGTCGTCGGCGACCTCCACGACCGCCCACGCCCCGTCCGCGCGCACGCTCAGAGTGATCGCCGACCGGGCGTGCCGCTGCGCGTTGTCCAGCAGATTGCCGAGCACCCGCTCCAGCTGGCTCCGGGAGCCCGCCACGTCCACGGCCTCCGCCTCGACAGTGACCCCCTCGCGCCCCCGCGCCTCCCGCCGCGCCACCTCACCGAGGTCGAGCCGCTTGTCGCCGGGCCCCTCCCCCGCGTCCAGGCGGGCGAGCAGCAGCAGATCGGCGGCGAGCCGCTGGAGCCGTACGGTGTCCTCGACCGCGCCCGGCACGTCCAGCAACTCCGGGTGGGCGGCGCCCACTTCGAGCTGGGTGCGCAGCGAGGCGATGGGGCTGCGCAGTTCGTGCGAGGCGTCGGCGACGAACCGGCGCTGGCGTTCCACGGAGGTCTCCAGCGCGGCCAGCGTCTCGTTGGTGGTGCGGGCGAGCCGGGCCACCTCGTCGTGGGTGTCCGGCTCCGGCACGCGGCGGGCGAGGTCCTCGGAGGCGGTGATCGCGGCCATCTCCCGCCGGATGCCCTCGACGGGGCGCAGCGCGCGCCGGGTGACGAGCCAGGTGACGGCCGCCACGACCGCGAGGAGCAGCGGGAAGCCGATCAGCATGGCGGTGGTCGCGGTGTCCACGGCGTCCTGCTCGGCGTCCAGGGAGCCGCCGGCGTAGACGGTGAGGTCACCGCGGTCCTTGGTCTCCACGGGGACGGCGGCGAACCGGTAGTCGTCGCTCTGGCCGTCCAGGGTCGCGGTGCCGTCGGTGAACTCCGCCTCGCCGATCTCGGGGGCCTCCGGGGCCTCGGTGCCGTCGCCCGCGTCGTCCGCGTCGTCGTCGGAGTCGCCGGCGGCGCCGGTCGTGTCGCCCGTACCGGCCGTGTCGCCGCTGCGGGGTCGCGCCGTGACCTCGTCGGTGGCGGTGCCGCTGATCCGCTCCAGGCCGTCGCTCGCCGCGACCAGCGTGCCCCTGGCGTCGACGACCTGGATCGGGAGGTCGTCGCTCAGCTCCAGCCGGGCGTACGGCGTCCCGGCGGCGAGCTCGGAGGCGACGTTCTGCGCCTCTCGCTCGGCCTTGTTGCCGGCCTGGTCGACCAGGTTGGACCGCAGCGACAGCAGCACCGCCGCCCCCGCCGCCACCAGGGCGACCGCGACGACGAGCGTGGCGCCGAGGGTCGCCCGGGCGCGGACGGAGCCGAAGAGCCTTCTCATCGGTCCGCCTCCAGCCGGTACCCGGCGCCGCGGACGGTCGTGATGAGCCCGGAGCGCAGCTTGCGCCTGAGGGTGCTGATGTAGACCTCGACGATGTTCGGGTCGCCGTCGTAGGCGAAGTCCCAGACGTGGTCCAGGATCTGCGCCTTGGACACGACCTCGCCGGCCCGGGTGACCAGTTGCTCCAGGACCGCGAACTCCTTCGCGGTGAGCGTCGCCTCGGTGTCGGCGAGGAAGACCCGGCGGGCCGCGGTGTCGACCTTCAGATCGCCGTACGTCAGCACGGGCGAGGCGCCGCCGCCCTGGCCCCGGCGGCGCAGCAGGGCCTTCACGCGGGCGACGAGGACGACGTAGGAGAAGGGCTTGGTGAGGTAGTCGTCGGCGCCCGTGTCCAGGCCCTCGGCCTCGTCGTACTCGCCGTCCTTGGCGGTGAGCATCAGGATCGGCACGTCGTGGCCGGCGGCGCGCAGGGCTGCGCAGACCCGGTAGCCGTTGAGGCCGGGCAGCATGATGTCGAGGATCACGAGGTCGTACGTCCCCTCGGTGGCCAGGCGCAGGCCCTCCCGGCCGTCGTGGACCACGTCCACGGCGTACCCCTCGGCGGTCAGACCCTTCGCGAGCGACAGGGCCAGCCGCTTCTCGTCCTCCACGATCAACAGGCGCATGCCCCAAGGGTCCCAAAACCAAGCTGAAGATCCCTTCAGGTGACTTCAGGTTCCCCTCAGCGTCGGTCGGCGAGGGTGGTTGACGTCGAAAGCGAGCGAATCGCTGACAATCCGGTGAAAACGATCAAGTGGGAAGGAACCCCTCATGAAGCGCAACATCGTCATCGCCACCCTCACCGCCGCGGCCCTGGTCACCGGTGGCACCGTCGCGGCCTTCGCCGCGGGCGACGACGAGACGACGGCGCACCGCCCGACCGGCGCCGCCGCGCAGGCGGCCACCGACCGCGACGACGCGGACGACTCCGCCGAGGACCGCCGGGACGACACGGACGACGACCGTGCGGCGGCCGCGAGCGGCGATGTCAGCGCCGCCGACGCGATCGCGGCCGCGCTGAGGAGCGCCCCGGGCACCGCCGTCTCCGCCGAGCTCGACGACCAGGACGACAACGGCAAGGTCGTGTGGGACGTCGACGTGCTGGGCAAGGGCGACACCTGGCACAGCGTCCTGATCGACCCCGCCTCCGGCAAGGTCCTCGGCTCCCACGGCGAGAGCGAGGACGACACCGCCGAGGTGCGGGCCGCCCTCAAGGGCAGCTCGGTGACGGCCGCCGAGGCCGCGCGGGCCGCCGCCGCCAAGGGCACCGTGACCTCCGTGGACCTCGACGACGACGGCGCCTCGCGGGCCTGGGACGTGGAGACCCGCGCCGCCTCCGGCAAGGCCGACCAGGACTGGCGGGTCGACCTGACCAGCGGCAAGGTCACCGCGGACCGCGCGGACGACGACGAGGCCTGACCCGCCTCACGACAGGCGCGTGTCAGCCGAGGCCGAGGCGGCCGTACGCACCGACGTACGGCCGCCTCGCCGTGCCTCCGCGAGGGCCGTGACCAGTGCCCCCGTCACCGGGACCGCCCCGGCCGCCACGAAGCACACCCCCGACGGCAGCCGCTCGACGAGCAGTCCCGCCGTCACCGCGCCCGCCGCGCTCCCGGCGTTCACGGCCGTGTTGACCCAGGCACCGGCCTGGGTGCGGAAGCCCGGCGGGGCGGCCTCGTCGGCGATCAGGTACGCCGTCGTCAGGGCCGGTGCGACGAACATCCCGGCGAGGGCCGCCGCCAGGGCGAGGGTGCCGGCGCCGGGGGCCAGACCCGCGGCGGCCAGGGTGAGGCCCAGGCCCGCGGAGAGCAGCGGGAGGCGGAGCCGGGCGGGCAGGCGACCGCGTCCGGCCTCAGCCCTGTGTCAGACCTGTCACCAGTTCGTCCGCCGCCCGGTAGGGGTCCAGTTCACCGGCGACGATCCGGTCCGCCAGGGCGTCCAGTCGACGGTCGCCGTGCAGGTCGCCGATGCGTTCGCGCAGGGCGGTGACGGCGATGGTCTCCACCTCGCGGGCGGCGCGGGCGCGGCGCCGTTCGGCGAGCACACCGCGCTCCTCCATCCACGCGCGGTGCTTCTCCAGGGCCTCGACGACCTCGTCGACGCCCTCGGAGCGCGCGGCGACCGTCTTCACGATCGGGGGGCGCCAGTCGCCGGGGCCGCGGGACTCGCCGAGGCCGAGCATGTGGTTGAGCTCCCGGGCGGTGGCATCGGCGCCGTCGCGGTCGGCCTTGTTGACGACGTAGACGTCGCCGATCTCCAGGATCCCGGCCTTGGCGGCCTGGATGCCGTCGCCCATCCCCGGGGCGAGCAGGACCACGCTGGTGTCGGCCTGGGAGGCGATCTCGACCTCGGACTGGCCGACGCCGACCGTCTCCACCAGGATCACGTCGCAGCCCGCCGCGTCCAGGACCCGGATCGCCTGCGGGGCGGACCAGGCGAGGCCGCCGAGGTGGCCGCGGGTGGCCATGGAGCGGATGTAGACGCCGGGGTCGGAGGCGTGGTCCGACATGCGCACCCGGTCGCCCAGCAGGGCCCCGCCGGAGAACGGCGAGGACGGGTCGACGGCCAGGACACCGACCCGCCTGCCCTGCTTGCGGTACGCGGTGACCAGCGCGGAGGTCGAGGTGGACTTGCCGACGCCCGGCGAGCCCGTGAGACCCACGACGTAGGCGTTCCCCGTGAGCGGGGCCAGCGCCGCCATGACCTCCCTCAGCTGCGGGGACGCCCCCTCCACCAGGGAGATCAGCCGGGCCACGGCACGCGGCCTGCCCTCCCTCGCCTGGGCCACCAGAGAGGAGACGTCCTGCATCACAGCTCCGTTCACCTAGAAGAACGTACGGGAACTCAGGCCTCAGGCCTTGGGCACCCGCACGATGAGCGCGTCACCCTGACCGCCGCCGCCGCACAGCGCGGCCGCGCCGATCCCGCCGCCGCGGCGCTTCAGCTCCAGCGCCAGGTGCAGCACCAGACGGGCGCCGGACATGCCGATCGGGTGGCCCAGGGCGATGGCACCACCGTTGACGTTCACCGTTTCGGTGGACACGCCGAGGTCCTTCATTGACTGCACGGCCACCGCGGCGAACGCCTCGTTGATCTCGATGAGGTCGAGGTCGGAGACGTCCAGGCCCTCCTTCTTCAGGGCGTGCAGGATCGCGTTGGACGGCTGGGACTGGAGGGAGTTGTCCGGGCCGGCCACGTTGCCGTGGGCGCCGATCTCGGCGATCCACTCCAGGCCGAGTTCCTGCGCCTTGGTCTTGCTCATCACGACCACGGCGGCGGCGCCGTCGGAGATCTGCGAGGACGTGCCGGCGGTGATGGTGCCGTCCTTGGTGAACGCCGGGCGCAGCTTGCCCAGGGACTCCGCGGTGGTCTCCGCGCGGATGCCCTCGTCCTTGCTGAGAACGACCGGCTCGCCCTTGCGCTGCGGGATCTCGATCGGGGTGATCTCGGCCTCGAAGACGCCGTTCTTCTGGGCGGCGGCGGCGCGCTGGTGGGACAGGGCGGCGATCTCGTCCTGCTCGGCGCGCTGGATACCGAGGCGGGTGTTGTGCTTCTCGGTCGACTCGCCCATGGGGATGTTCTCCCACGGGTCGGTCAGACCGTCGTACGCCATGGCGTCGAGCATCTCGATGGCGCCGTACTTGAAGCCCTCGCGGGACTTCGGGAGCAGGTGGGGCGCGTTGGTCATGGACTCCTGGCCACCGGCGACGATCACGTCGAACTCGCCCGCGCGGATCAGCTGGTCGGCCAGCGCGATCGCGTCCAGGCCCGACAGACAGACCTTGTTGATGGTGAGCGCGGGCACGCCCATCGGGATGCCGGCCTTGACCGCGGCCTGGCGGGCCGGGATCTGGCCCGCCCCGGCCTGGAGGACCTGGCCCATGATCACGTACTGCACCTGGTCGCCGCCGATCCCCGCACGGTCGAGGGCGGCCTTGATCGCGAAGCCGCCGAGGTCGGCTCCGGAGAAGGACTTCAGGGAGCCGAGCAACCGTCCCATCGGGGTGCGGGCACCCGCGACGATCACGGACGTCGTGCTGTTCGAACCAGACATGAGGTGCGATCCCCTTTCAGCTGCACAGCTGAGGAGTGAACGAGGGTTTACTTCGAATGTACTGAGTGGCACTCCGTGCCGTCACCGGGCCGTCGGTGTGATCGCGCGCACGTTGCGTAACCACCGCCGGGGCGCTGCACTGAATTCCATGCTGACGCGAATCGACCACATCGGGATCGCCTGTTTCGACCTGGACAGGACCGTCGAGTTCTACCGGGCCACCTACGGCTTCGAGGTGCACCACTCCGAGGTCAACGAGGAGCAGGGCGTGCGCGAGGCCATGCTCAAGATCAACGAGACGTCCGACGGCGGCGCCACCTACCTCCAGCTCCTGGAGCCCACCCGCGAGGACTCCACCGTCGCGAAGTGGCTGGCCAAGAACGGCGAGGGCGTGCACCACATCGCCTTCGGCACGGCGAACGTCGACGAGGAGGCCGCGGACATCCGCGACAAGGGCGTACGCGTTCTGTACGACGAGCCGCGACGCGGCTCCATGGGGTCACGGATCACCTTCCTGCACCCCAAGGATTGCCATGGCGTACTGACAGAACTGGTCACTTCGGCCCCTGTTGAGTCACCTGAGCACTGACCCTCGTACATATGGGCCGGTAGGGTTGGGGGCGGTCGCCGCTCCACCCAGGGCGACCGGGTCCTGTCTTTCGGCAGGACCGCGCCGGGGTCCGGGTTTGCGGGGGACGAGCGTCGGGGCTGAAGCCCATGCTCCGCCGTTGATCTGACACCATTCCCCGGGGGCCCCGTTCGGCGGACGGACGGAGCTCGTTTGGCCAGACATGCGACCAGGGGACGGATGGGACCGCGCAGTGCGGGGCTACGAACGCCAGGAGCGAGAGCCGGCGGCTGACGTCGACCACCTCTCTCGGTTCGAGGCCGAGATGGATCGGCTGAAGACCGAGCGGGAGAAGGCGATCCAGCACGCCGAGGACCTCGGCTACCAGGTCGAGGTGCTGCGCGCCAAGTTGCACGAGGCGCGGCGCACCCTCATGTCCCGACCGTCCTACGACGGCGGCGACATCGGCTATCAGGCCGAACAGTTGCTCCGCAACGCCCAGATCCAGGCCGACCAGCTGCGCCAGGACGCCGAGCGCGAGCTGAGCCAGGCGCGGGCGCAGACCCAGCGCATCCTCCAGGAGCACGCCGAGAACGCGGCCCGCCTCCAGGCGGAACTGCACCAGGAGGCGGTCACCCGCCGCCAGCAGCTGGACCAGGAGCTCGCCGAGCGCCGGCAGACCGTCGAGTCGCACGTCAACGAGAACGTGGCGTGGGCCGAGCAGCTGCGCGCCCGCACCGAGCAGCAGGCCCGCCGGCTCCTGGAGGAGTCCCGCGCGGAGGCCGAGCAGGCCATGGCCGCCGCCCGTGCCGAGGCCGAGCGGGTCGCCGCCGAGGCCCGGCAGCGGCTCCAGAGCGAGGCCGAGGCGGCCCGCGCGGAGGCCGACCAGCTGCTGCGCCGCGCCCGCGCGGACGCCGAGCGGCTGCTGAACGCCGCGTCCACCCAGGCGCAGGAAGCCACCGAGCACGCCGAGCAGCTGCGCAACTCCACGGCGACCGAGTCGGACAGCGCCCGCCGCCAGGCGACCGAGCTGAGCCGGGCCGCCGAGCAGCGGATGGCGGAGGCCGAGGAGGCGCTGCGCAAGGCGCAGGCCGAGGCCGACAAGCTCGTCACCGAGGCCAAGTCCGCCGCCGAGAAGGCTCTGGCCGGCGCGGAGTCGGCGAACGAACAGCGCACCCGGACCGCCAAGGAGCAGGTCGCCCGGCTGGTCAGCGAGGCCACCAAGGAGGCCGAGACCACCAAGGCGGAAGCCGAGCAGGCCGTCGCGGACGCCCGCGCGGAGGCCGAGCGGATCCTGGAGGAGGCCGCCGAGAAGGCCCGCACGCTCACCGCCGAGGAGAGCGCGACCCAGCTGTCGAAGGCGGCCAAGACCGCCGAGGACGTCCTCAACAAGGCGCAGGAGGACGCGCAGCGGACCACCAGGGCGGCCGCCGAGGAGGCCGAGCGAATCCGCCGCGAGGCGGAGGCCGAGGCCGACCGGCTGCGCGCCGAGGCCCATGACATCGCCGAGGAGCTCAAGGGGTCGGCGAAGGACGACACCAAGGAGTACCGCGCCAAGACGGTCGAGCTCCAGGAGGAGGCGCGCCGGCTGCGGGGCGAGGCCGAGCAGCTGCGGGCCGACGCGGTCGCCGAGGGCGAGAAGATCCGCGCGGAGGCCCGCAAGGAGGCCGTCCAGCAGATCGAGGAGGCGGCCAAGACCGCCGAGGAGCTGCTGGCGAAGGCCAAGGCGGACGCCGACGAGCTGCGCCAGACCGCCACCACGGACAGCGAGAAGGTCCGCACCGAGGCCATCGAGCGCGCCACCACGCTGCGCCGGCAGGCCGAGGAGACCCTCCAGCGCACCCGTCAGGAGGCCGAGCGGCACCGCGAGGAGGTCGCCGAGCAGGCCGAGGGCATCCGGGCCGAGGCCGAGCGGGCCGCCCTGGAGCTGCGCGAGGAGACCGAGCGCGCCATGGAGGCGCGCCGCGCCGAGGCCGCCGAGGAGCTGAACCGGCTGCACCACGAGGCCGAGGAGCGCCTCGCGGCCGCCGAGCAGGCGCTGACGGAGGCCCGTGAGGAGGCCGCGCGGATCCGCCGCGAGGCCGCCGAGGAGACCGACCGGCTGCGCACCGAGGCCGCCGAGCGGATCCGTACCCTCCAGCAGCAGGCCGAGGCCGAGGCCGACCGGCTGCGCACCGAGGCCGCCGCGGACGCCTCCGCGTCCCGGGCCGAGGGCGAGGCCGTCGCCGTACGGCTGAGGTCGGACGCCGCGGCCGAGGCGGAGCGGCTGAAGTCGGAGGCGCAGGACACCGCCGACCGGGTCCGGGCGGAGGCGCAGGCCGCCGCCGAGCGGCTGGCGACCGAGGCGTCGGAGACGCTGGCCGCCGCCCAGGAGGAGGCCGCCCGGCGCCGTCGGGAGGCCGAGGAGACCCTCGGTTCGGCCCGCCAGGAGGCCGACCAGGAGCGTGAGCGGGCCCGCGAGCAGAGCGAGGAGCTGCTGGCCTCGGCGCGCAACCGGGTCGAGGAGGCGCAGGCCGAGGCGGTGCGCCTGGTCGAGGAGGCGGACCGGCGCGCCACCGAGATGGTGTCCGCGGCCGAGCAGCACGCCCAGCAGGTCCGCGAGTCCGTCGCCGGGCTGCACGAGCAGGCCCAGGAGGAGATCGCCGGGCTGCGCAGCGCCGCCGAGCACGTCGCGGAGCGCACCCGCCGGGAGGCCGAGGAGGAGGCGGACCGCGTCCGCTCCGACGCCTACGCCGAGCGGGAGCGGGCCAGCGAGGACGCGAGCCGGGTGCGCCGGGAGGCCACCGAGGAGTCGGAGGCCGCCAAGGCGCTCGCCGAGCGCACCGTCGGCGACGCCATCGCGGAGGCGGAGCGGCTCAGGTCGGACGCCGCCGAGCACGCCCAGCGGGTGCGCACGGAGGTCGCGGACGCCCTCGCCGAGGCCGACCAGGCCGCGGCCCGGACCCGGGCGGACGCCCGTGAGGACGCCAACCGCATCCGCTCGGACGCCGCCGCGCAGGCCGACACCCTCATCACCGAGGCGCGCAACGAGGCCGAGCGGCTCACCACCGAGACCCTCACCGACACCGACCGGCTGCGCCAGGACACGGTCGCCGAGGCGGAGCGGGTCCGCTCCGAGGCGGTCGCCCAGGCCGAGAAGCTGATCGCGGACGCCGCCGGCGACGCCGAGCGGCTGCGGGCCGAGGCCGCCGAGACGGTCGGCTCCGCGCAGCAGCACGCCGAGCGGGTCCGTTCCGACTCCGAGCGGGTCAAGGCGGACGCCCTGGCCGAGGCGGAGCGGGTCACCGCGGCCGCGCGCGAGGAGGCCGAGCGCACCCTCGACGAGGCCCGCCAGGAGGCGAACAAGCGCCGCCAGGACGTGGCCGAGCAGGTCGACACGCTCATCACGGAGACCACCGCCGAGGCGGACAAGCTGCTCACCGAGGCGCAGGCGCAGGCGCTCAAGACCACCGCGGACGCCGAGGCGCAGGCCGACAGCATGGTGGGGGCGGCCCGCAAGGAGGCCGACCGGCTGGTCGCGGAGGCGACGGTCGAGGGCAACACGCGCGTGGAGAAGGCCCGTACGGACGCGGACGAGCTGCTGGTCGGTGCCCGCCGGGACGCCACCGCCATAAGGGAGCGCGCCGAGGAGCTGCGCGACCGGATCACGACCGAGATCGAGGAGCTGCACGAGCGGGCCCGCCGCGAGGCCGCCGAGACGATGAAGTCGACCGGTGACCGCTGCGACGCGCTCATCAAGGCCTCCGAGGAGCAGCTGGCGAAGGCGCAGGCGAAGGCCAAGGAGCTGGTGTCGGAGGCCAACTCCGAGGCGGGCAAGGTCCGGATCGCCGCCGTGAAGAAGGCCGAGGGGCTCCTGAAGGAGGCCGAGCAGAAGAAGGCGGCGCTCATCAAGGAGGCCGAGGAGCTCAAGGCGGAGGCGATCCGGGAGGCCCGGCGCACCGTCGAGGAGGGCAAGCGGGAGCTGGAGGTGCTGGTGCGCCGGCGGGAGGACATCAACGCCGAGATCTCCCGTGTCCAGGACGTCCTGGAGGCGTTGGAGTCCTTCGAGGCCCCGGTGGCGGGCAAGGACGGCGGCGTCAAGGCGGGCGTCTCGGTCGGTGCCCCTCGTTCGGGTGGCAAGTCACCGGACGCTTAGGTGACGGACAGCTGACCGACAGGCCGAATTCCGGTGCCGTCTGCGGCCTTTGACCAACTTTTTGGCAAGCTGTCCGGGGGTTAGCCACTCAAAAGGGGTGTCATTCTCCAGATCAAACCCGTATCCGCTCGATGACACACCGCTTCGGCCCCTAGGATTCCCCCTATCACCTCACCGGTCTCATTTGACAGGAACCCCATGAGCGACACTTCCCCCTACGGCTTCGAGCTTGTGCGGCGTGGGTACGACCGCGCTCAGGTGGACGAACGGATCTCCAAGCTCGTCTCCGACCGTGACAGCGCTCTCTCCCGCATCACCGCTCTGGAAAAGCGCATCGAGGAGCTCCACCTCGAGACGCAGAACGCCCAGGCCCAGGTAAGCGACGCCGAGCCGTCGTACGCCGGTCTCGGCGCGCGTGTCGAGAAGATCCTCCGCCTCGCCGAGGAGGAGGCCAAGGACCTGCGCGAGGAGGCCCGTCGCGCGGCCGAGCAGCACCGCGAGCTCGCCGAGTCGGCGGCCCAGCAGGTGCGCAACGACGCGGAGTCGTTCGCCGCGGAGCGCAAGTCCAAGGCCGAGGACGAAGGCGTCCGGATCGTCGAGAAGGCCAAGAGCGACGCGTCGCAGCTGCGCCAGGAGGCGCAGAAGGACGCGCAGTCCAAGCGTGAGGAGGCGGACGCCCTCTTCGAGGAGACCCGCGCCAAGGCCGCCCAGGCCGCCGCGGACTTCGAGACGAACCTCGCCAAGCGTCGCGAGCAGTCCGAGCGCGACCTCGCCTCCCGTCAGCAGAAGGCCGAGAAGCGTCTCGCGGAGATCGAGCACCGCGCGGAGCAGCTGCGTCTGGAGGCCGAGAAGCTGCGCACCGACGCCGAGCGCCGGGCCCGCCAGACCGTGGAGACCGCTCAGCGTCAGGCCGAGGACATCGTGGCGGACGCCAACGCCAAGGCCGACCGCATCCGTTCGGAATCCGAGCGCGAGCTCGCGGCGCTGACCAACCGCCGCGACTCGATCAACGCCCAGCTGACGAACGTCCGCGAGATGCTGGCGACGCTCACGGGCGCCGCGGTGGCCGCGGCCGGTTCGCCGGCCACGGACGACGAGCCGATCTCCCGCGGGGTGCCGGCCCAGCAGTCCCGCTAAGCGGCAACGCACGTTCCAGAGGCCCGTACCGTCTCCCCCGGGGGTGCGGGCCTCCGGCGTGCCACCACGTCGTCGCCGCGCTTCGCCCGTCACCTGCTCCCGGTCGAGCGTGACCTCGCGGGACGGCCCCCGCCGAGCGGATCGCGGCCCGCGACCACCCTGCGCCCCCTCACCCGCGCGGGTGACGCGACTTTTCCGTACGTCCTCCGTCGGCCGACGGCGTTCACCGTCGCTTGCCCGGCTTGTCGGGCGCCGTCCGCCCGCACGAGTGGCAGCCGCCGGGAGCCCGTCCTAGCGTGGCCGCATGATCGAGCTCGAGGGCCTGACCAAGCGCTACGGCGAGAAGGTCGCGGTCAACAACCTCACCTTCACCGTCAGGCCCGGCATCGTCACGGGCTTCCTCGGACCCAACGGCGCCGGCAAGTCGACGACGATGCGGATGATGCTCGGCCTGGACCGCCCCACCGCCGGCGACGTCCGCATCGACGGACAGCACTACGACCGGCTGAAGGACCCGCTGAAGTACATCGGCGCCCTGCTCGACGCCAAGGCCATGCACGGCGGCCGCAGCGCCTTCAACCACCTGCTGTGCCTCGCCCAGAGCAACGGGATCCCCCGGAAGAGGGTCGACGAGGTCCTCGACACCGTCGGCCTGACCGCGGTGGCGAGGAAGAAGGCCAAGGGGTTCTCGCTCGGCATGGGGCAGCGGCTGGGCATCGCGGGCGCGCTCCTCGGGGACCCGCGGATCCTGATGTTCGACGAGCCGGTCAACGGGCTCGACCCCGAGGGCATCCACTGGATCCGCAACCTCATGAAATCGCTGGCCGCGCAGGGGCGGACCGTGTTCGTGTCGAGCCATCTCATGAGCGAGATGGCGCTGACCGCCGACCACCTCGTCGTCATCGGGCAGGGACGGCTGCTCGCCGACACCTCCATGGCCGACTTCATCGAGCAGAACTCACGGTCCTACGTCCGGATCCGCTCGCCCCAGCGCGAGCGGCTGCTCGACGTGCTGCACGGGGCCGGGATCACGGTCGTGGAGAACGGCGGCGGGACGCTGGAGGTCGACGGCGGCAAGCCCGAGCAGATCGGGGAGCTGGCCGCCCAGGCGCAGATCGTGCTGCACGAGCTGAGCCCCCAGCAGGCCTCCCTGGAGGAGGCGTTCATGCAGCTGACCGCCGAGTCGGTCGAGTACCACGCGCACACCGACACGCCCGCCGCACCGCAGCCGCCGCAGGCTCCGTGGGGCGAGGGCTGGAAGGGGAACTGAGCATGGCGGCGATCCAGGTCGTCCGATCCGAGTGGACCAAGATCCGGTCGGTGGCGTCCACGGTGTGGACGCTCTCCCTCGCCGTGGTCGTCACGCTCGCGCTCGGCATGCTCATCTCGGCCCTGTCGAAGAACGAGTTCGACGAGATGAGCACCAAGGACAAGCTCTCCTTCGACCCCACCTACATCAGCTTCGCCGGGATGAGCCTCGGCCAGCTCGCGATGATCGTGTTCGGGGTGCTGGTCGTCTCCAACGAGTACAGCACCGGCATGATCCGCACCTCGCTGGCCGCCGTACCGCAGCGTGGCACCTTCCTGTTCAGCAAGATCGCGGTGGCGACCGGTCTCGCGCTGGTCGTCGGCATGGCCACCAGCTTCGTCGCCTTCTTCCTCGGCCAGGCCATGCTCGGCTCGCACCGCGCCGCGATCGGCGACCCGGGCGTGCTGCGCGCGGTCATCGGCGGTGGGCTCTACATGACCCTCATCGCGATGTTCTCCATGGGGGTCGCCGCGATGCTGCGCTCGCCGATGCTGTCGCTGGGCATCCTGATGCCGTTCTTCTTCCTGATCTCCAACATCCTCGGTGCCGTCTCCGCGACCAAGAACGTCGGCCGGTACCTGCCGGACCAGGCCGGCAGCAAGATCATGCAGGTGGTCACGCCCGTCGACGACGACACTCCCTACGGCCCGTGGGGCGGGCTCGGGATCATGGTGCTGTGGGTGGCCGCGGCGCTCGTCGGCGGGTATCTCCTGCTGAAGAAGCGGGACGCCTGACCCCGACGGACGGGGGCGGCTGCGGCCGCGCAATCTTTACTCGCTCTTGATGGGAACCGTCAGCGTCCCGATAAGCTCCTAACCCTTACGGGGGCGTGTGCCCTGCTGTCCTGAACCTTTGATGGGTGCGGAGCATGATCGAGGCAGTCGGCCTGACCAAGCGCTACGGCGACAAGACCGCTGTGTACAACCTTTCCTTCCAGGTGCGGCCCGGATCCGTCACCGGCTTCCTGGGCCCCAACGGCTCCGGCAAGTCGACGACGATGCGGATGATCCTCGGCCTGGACAACCCCACCTCGGGGCAGGTGACGATCGGCGGCTACCCGTACCGCAAGCTGCCCAACGCCCCCCGCCAGGTCGGCGCCCTGCTCGACGCCAAGGCCGTGCACGGCGGCCGGCACGCCCGCAACCACCTGCTCTGCCTCGCCCAGCTCTCCGGCATCCCGGCCCGCCGGGTGGACGAGGTGCTCGGCGTGGTCGGCCTCCAGGACGTGGCGCGGAAGCGGTCCAAGGGCTTCTCCCTCGGCATGGGTCAGCGGCTCGGCATCGCCGCCGCACTGCTCGGCGACCCCCAGGTGCTGCTCTTCGACGAGCCGGTCAACGGCCTCGACCCCGAGGGCATCCTCTGGGTGCGCAACCTGATGAAGTCGCTGGCGGCGGAGGGCCGTACGGTCTTCGTCTCCTCCCACCTCATGAGCGAGATGGCGCTGACCGCCGACCACCTGATCGTGATCGGGCGCGGACAGCTGCTGGCCGACATGAGCGTGCAGGACTTCATCGCCGCGAACTCCGCCGGTTTCGCGCGCGTGCGCACCCCCGACACCGAGCCGCAGCTGCGCGAGAAGCTGACCTCCGCGCTGGCCGAGGCGGGCGGCCACGTCATGACCGAGCAGGACGGCGCGCTGCGCGTCACCGGACTGCCGCTCCCCCGCATCAGCGACATCGCCCACGACACGGACGTACGGCTGTGGGAGCTCTCCCCGCACCAGGCGTCCCTGGAGGAGGCGTACATGCGGATGACCCAGGGCGCGGTCGACTACCGCTCGACGACCGACCAGAAGGCCGGTCTCCAGCAGCCGCTGCCGCCCGGCGCCCAGCCGCCGATGCCGGTTCCCGGGCAGGGCCAGCCCGGCTGGTACGCGCCCCCGCCGCCGCAGCAGGGCGGCCGGCCCTTCGCGGCCCCGCAGGACGCCCCGAGCCCTTACGGCGCGGCACACCCCCCGGCGGGCCCGTACGGCGCCCCCGGCGCGGGTCAGCCCAACCCGTACGCCCAGACGCCTCCCCAGGCCCCCCAGAGCCCGGCCCAGCCCGCCGCCCCCGCAGCCCCGCCCGTGGCCTCCCAGCCGGCCGAGGGCGCCCCGGCCGCTCCCGCGCAGGCCCCCGCGGCCACCGGACCCGCGCAGTCCGCGCCCGGCGCCACGGCGAGCGCCGCCGCGCCGCCGCCCCCGGCCGCCGCGCCCGCCGCAGGCGCCCCGCAGCCCGCCGCCGACCTGACCAAGCCCGAGGACGCCCGATGAGCACGCCGCAGCCCCCGATGCCGCAGACCGCCGCACCCGACTGGCACGCGGCACCCGCCCCTTCGTACGCCACGTACACGTCGCCGATCCCGGTGGTGCGCACGCACCTCGGGCACGCGCTCGCCTCGGAGTGGACCAAGATCCGGTCGGTGCGCTCGACGATGTGGACGCTGGGCGTGTTCGTCCTGCTCGTCATCGGGATCGGGCTGCTCGCCGCCTCGGTGGTGTCCAGCAGCGCGGGCGAGTCCGACCTGGCCGGTGAGAACCCGCTGTCGTTCGGCTTCTTCGGGCTGCTGCTCGGCTCGATGTGCATCATCACGCTCGGCGTGCTGACGACCGCCTCCGAGTACGGCACCGGCATGATCCGCACCACCATGACGGCGTGCCCGAGCCGTGGCCGGGTGCTGACCGCGAAGGCCATCGTGTTCTTCCTGGTCGCCTTCGTCGTCACGTTCGCGTCGGCGCTGCTGGTCGCCCTCGCCGACGTGGCCCTGCTGGACGGCACCGGCGCCAGGGAGCCCTCCGGCGAGGAATGGCTGAAGGGCACCGTCGGCATCTCGTTCTACATCGCGATGCTGGGGCTGCTGTCGCTGATCGTCGGCTCGATCATCCGGCACTCGGCGGGCGCCATCACCATCATGATCGGCCTGGTGCTGGCCCCGCTGGTGATCGCGCTGTTCATGTTCACGGAGACGCTGTCGGATCTGCGCGAGGCCCTGTTCGAGTACTCGATCCCGAACCAGCTGAGCGTCTTCTACGCCAACTCGCTCACCGAGTCCGGCCCGTCCGGCTGGGACCCGCTGTGGATCATCATCGGCGTGACGGCCGCCGCGTTCGCCGGCGCGCTCGCGCTGCTGAACCAGCGGGACGTCTAGAACCGGGGCGCGTTACGGGACCGCTGCACCCTCGAGGTGCGGCGGTCCTTCGCGTTCCAGCACGCCTTGTGCCAGTGCCGGCGCTCGTCGACACCGGAGTGGTCCGGCCAGGCGACGACGTGCGGGACACCGTCGGGGATCAACTGGTCGCAGCCGGGGCAGCGGTAGGCCTTGCCCTGGGCGCTGGCCCCCGCCACGTGCCGGACGTTCCACTCCTCGCCCTGCCAGCTCTCGGTGGACTGGAACCCGCCGTATCGGCCCGAGCGGTCGTCCCCGCCCCACGGGGCGGCTCCTCTGGGTCGGTTGCGACGCGGGGACACAGGACACCTCACGGGGCTATACAGGACACGGACCGTGTCCAGCCTACGCGGCGGGAGCGGGGGTACGCGTAGGGCACCAACCCCCACAAGTCCCCCTCGGGGACGACCCATTCTGAAGACAATCCGCAAATCTCTCCGCCAGGCCGTGTCCTCGGCACGTGTCAGACGGTTATGCCGAGTGGGGGAGCTCCACGCCGGGAGCCAAGGAAGCAGGAAAACCACTATGCGCGTTGGAAGTTTCGTGTTGGCGGCCCAGTTCCCGGGGCAGGGCCAGGGGGAGGCGCTGCACCGCGCGGTCCGCTCGGCCGAGGTGGCCGAGGAGGCGGGTCTGGACTCGGTCTGGCTGGCCGAGCACCACTTCGTCCCGTACGGCACCTGCCCGTCGGCCGTCACCCTGGCCGCGTTGCTGCTCGGCCGCACCCGCCGGCTGCGGGTCGGCACCGCGGTCAGCGTGCTGCCCACCGTCCACCCGGTCGCCCTCGGCGAGCAGGCCGCGCTGCTGCACATCACGTCCGGCGGCCGGTTCTCGCTGGGCGTGGGCCGCGGCGGGCCCTGGGTCGACCTGGAGGTCTTCGGCTCGGGGCTGGAGGCGTACGAGACGGGGTTCCCGGAATCACTCGATCTGCTGGTCCGGTGGCTGCGCGAACCCTCGGTCGGCGCCTCCGGGGGGCGTTTCGACTTCCGGGAGGTGCCCGTCGTACCGCGGCCCTCGGAGTCCTTGTCGGAGGAGCCCGGCCCCGAGGTGATCGTCGCGTGCACGTCCCCGGCGAGTGTGCGGCTGGCGGCCGAGCGCGGGCTGCCGATGCTGCTCGGGATGCATGTCGGGGACGAGGAGAAGGCGGAGATGGTCGCCCTGTGGCGCAGTCACGCGCGCGCGGCGGGGCACTCGCCGCTGGCGGTCCTGGACGCGCCCCATGTCTCCGCCGGCGTCTGCCAGATCGCCGACCGGCGTACGGACGCGGTGGAGACCCTGGTGAAGGCGATGCCGGGCTGGCTGAAGCTGGGCCTGGAGGCCCATGTGACGGTCGACGGCCGGCACCGTGCGATGCGCGACCCCGTGGCGTACACCGAACTGCTCTGCGGGCTGCACCCGGTGGGCACCCCCCGGTTGTGCGCCGACCGGCTCGCCGCCACGAGTGAGCGGACCGGCATCTCCCGCTTCGCCCTGCTCGTGGAGGGCTCGGGAGACCTCGCGGCGACCGAGGAGAACGTACGGCGGCTGGGCGCCGAGGTGCTCCCCCACCTCGGCTGAGCGTGTCCGTCCGACGTGCTTGCCGCCCCGGTACTTGATGCACCTCCCGCGTACGGAGCGGCAAGCAGCGCAACCACCCGCTCAGCAGTCCCGGAACTCCGGTGACTGGTTGAGCAGTTGACTGCGGACCGAGGTGAAGCGGGCCAACGTCTCGTCCACCGAGCCGTCCAGCGGGAACACCGCCACACGGTGGCAGTTCTGGAAGGCCAGTCGCACCCCGAAGTGCCTTTGCAGCGCGCCGCGTATCGCGTCACTCGCAAGCGCACGCAGCAGCTGACCGCGTGCCTGCTCGTCCGGCGGAGGCGTCTGGTTGTCGGCGAACGATCCACCGTCGACCTTCAGCTGGGCCACCAGGGAGCTGATCATCTCCCATGCGTAGGGCAGGGAGGTCCGGACGCAGTCGACGAATTCCGCTTCGTCGACCTCGCCTCGCTCGGCCTTCTCGAGTAGGGCCGGTGAGACGTCGAGCGACATGGGTTCTCCTCTCGCACCCCCGAACGGTCGTTCAGGAGTTGCCGGACAGTTGAGGGAGTTCGCGAATCCGAACACGCTGAGTGCACGCACCGCGACCTCCCGTTTACTACGGTAGGCAACGGGCGGAGACGGCACCAGGAAAACGCGTACATAGAGCGCCCTGGTTAGGGACACAATCGGCCACAAACGAACATCGCGTTTCTGGGGCGAATCGCGTGGACCCTGGCCCGTCGAGTAGCGTTGCCGACCATGCGTCTCGTCATCGCCCGGTGCTCCGTCGACTACGCGGGCCGGCTCACCGCCCACCTCCCGTCCGCCCCCCGTCTCATCCTGGTGAAGGCGGACGGCAGCGTGTCGATCCACGCGGACGACCGGGCCTACAAGCCCCTGAACTGGATGTCGCCGCCCTGCACGCTGAAGGAGGGCTCGGGCGACGAAGAGGGCGTCTGGACCGTCGTCAACAAAGGCGGCGAGAAGCTGATCATCACGATGGAGGAGATCCTCCACGACTCCTCGCACGAACTGGGCGTGGATCCCGGCCTGATCAAGGACGGCGTGGAAGCACACCTTCAGGAGCTGCTCGCCGACCGCATCGAAACCCTCGGCGACGGCTACACGTTGATCCGCCGCGAGTACATGACCGCCATCGGCCCGGTCGACATCCTCTGCCGGGACGCCGAGGGACAGACCGTCGCGGTCGAGATCAAGCGGCGCGGCGAGATCGACGGCGTGGAGCAACTCACCCGCTATCTGGAGCTGTTGAACCGCGACCCGCATCTCGCCCCGGTCCGCGGCATCTTCGCCGCCCAGGAGATCAAGCCGCAGGCCCGCGTCCTGGCCACAGACCGCGGCATCGGCTGCACGGTCCTCGACTACAACGCGCTGCGCGGCATCGAGGACGACAAGCTGCGGCTGTTCTGACCCCCAGACCGCCACGCCACCGCGCCACCGCTTCTTCCGTCACGACGACGAGGGCCGGGTCCGTTCTTCCGGACCCGGCCCTCTCGCGTGCCGTGGGGCGTCTCAGATCACGGCGCCCGAACCGCTCGGCGACCCCGCGCCGCCACTCTCCGGGGCACTGGCGGGGGTGCTCGCCGGTGCGCTGGAGGCGGCGGGGCCGCTGGCCGAGTCGGTGGTGGACGGCTCCGACGGCGAGGTCGTCGGGGTCTCCGTCGGCGTCGGATCGCCGGTGGGCTCGGTTTCGGTGGGCGTCGGAGTGGTCGGCGTGGGCGTCGACGAGGTCGGCGGCTTGGACGTCGACGTCGGCGGCTTGCTCGTGGGCGTCCTGGTAGGCGAACTCGACGGCCCCTGCGTCCCGCTCGGGTCGTCCGAGGGCTCCGCCGTGTCCGTCGGCGTCGGGTCGTCGGACGTGCCGTAGGTGCCGTCCGGGCCCGGGTCGGTCGGCCTGCTGGTGGCGGTGCCGGTGTCGCCGGAGCCGTCGTCGTTCCTCGGCACGTCGGCGCCGAGGCTGCCGCCCTCCAGGTCCTGGCTGGCCGACGGGTTGGGTCCGACCTGCCGGGACGGGGAGTCGGGGTCCTTGTCGGAGGTGGCGCCGAGTGTCACGACCGTGCCCAGCACCGCGGCGAGCAGCGCGCCCGCGCCGGCCGCGACGAGGTTGCGGCGGGCCAGACCGCGCAGACCGCCCCGGGCCTTGCGGCTGGGGACGGGGGCCGCCGCCGGGACCCGGTTGGTGACCAGCGTCGAGTTGTCGAGCGGCGACACCAGCGGCGGGAAGGCCGCGGGTACTCCCCCGGGCGGCGACTGCGACTCCTCGTACCGGGCGTCGGGCACCTCCTCGCCGGCGGTCGCCGTCACTGTGCCGAGGGGTATGCCCAGGCGGTCGGAGACCAGGGCGAGGGCGCGTCGGCCCGCGACGGCACCGCGCTTGTCGGCGAGGGCGCCGCGCAGCCCGATGGACGTCTCCAGTTCGGAGCGGGCCCGGTCGAGCTCGCCGGAGCAGAGGGCGAGGATGCCCAACTCGTGGTGGAAGTAGGCTTGTTCGCCGACCTCTCCGGCGAGCCGGGCGGCCTCGGTGCCGAACCGCAGGGTCCGTTCCCAGGCGCTCCAGTGCAGTCCGGCGGCGAACGCGGGCGCCGCGGTGCGGGCCAGCTGGACGGTGACCGGCTCCTCGTCCTCCGTGGGCGGCAGGGCGGCCGGCACGAGGACGCCGAGGGCGGCGAGGACGGCGTCCGCCTCCGCGCAGACCCGCTCGGGGGTGACCGAGGGGTGGCCGGCCCACCAGGCGTAGTGCCGGGCCGCGGCGAGGGCCTTGGCCTCGATGTCCGCGCCGTATCCGGCGGCCTCCAGCTGGGCCCGCACACCGGCGGCGAGGCGGTAGCGGGAGCCGACCGGGGTGACCAGCGCGCAGCCGAGCAGTTCCCCGAGGGCGGCGTCGGCGTGGGTGTCGCCGACGAGGGCGGGCAGGTGCGCCTGGTGCGGCACCTCGCCGCCGAGCGCCACGGCGAACCGCAGCGCGTCACGCGCCGAGTCGCTGAGCCGGCCCGCGAGCAGGGCCGCGGGGGCGGCACCCTCGGCGAGCGAGGGCAGGGGCACGTCGTGGCCGTCGCCGGCGTCGAAGGGGGCGTCGACCGGGGCGTCCTGGAAGACCCCGAACTCGTCGAAGGTGTCCGCGGCGGCCCGCAGTTCGTCGCGCTGCCGGAGCAGGGCGCCGGCCTGGACGAAGCGCAGCGGCAGGCCCTCGGACTCGAACCAGAGGTCTCCCGCCCAGTTGGCCTCCTCCTCGGTGAGGGTCCGGCCGACGCCGCGCTCCAGCAGCTCGACACCGCCGGCCCGGTCCAGGCCGCCGAGGAGGACCTCCTCCAGGTCCGACCCGGCGGAGGGCGCGGGCACCTCGGGTGTCGCGGCGACCAGGAAGGCGCACTCGGGGGTGGCGTCGAGGAGCTCCTCCAGCGCGGCGCCGCCGAACGCGATGTCGTCGACGACGACGACCGCGCCGATCTCCCGGACGTACCCGAGCAGGTCCTCGCGGTCGGGTCGGTGCAGGGGCGCGTCGTAGACGGCGTAGAAGAGGTCGTGGAGCAGGTCGTCGGCGGTGCGGTGGAAGCCGCTGAGCCGGACCACGCCGTCGGGGGCGAGGTCGGAGCAGTCCTCGGCGACGAGGTCGAGCAGGCTGGTGCGGCCGGAGCCGGCGGGGCCGGTGAGGCGTACCGAACGGCCGCGGGCGAGCAGACGCACCAGGCGTTCGCGTTCGTCCTGGCGGGCCAGCAGGTGCAGGGCGGGCCGGGTGAGTCCGGCGGGGACGGGCGGTCTGGCCGCGCGCTGCGCCTCGGCGCGTTCGGTCGCGCTGAGCTTGCGGGGCGGCGAGGGCCGCTCGCCCGGCGGGCAGGCCTCTATCTCGCTGCCGTCGACGGGGTTGACGGTGAGCAGGTAGTCGCCGGACACCAGCTGCACCGTGCGGGCCAGGGCGGGTCCGCTCTGGCCGAGGTCGGGTGTGAGGGGGTCCCTGGGCGGGCGCTGGCGCGGCGCTCTGCCGTCACCGCCGTGGCCGTACTCCTCGGGTCCCCGGTTGTTCGGGTCCATAGGTTCAAGCCCCCCAAAAGCGTCTCGTGTGCCGTTTGCGGCCCCCTCCGGCCTGCTGCACACCGCGCTGTCGCTTCTGGTCCGGGCCCGCTCATTCAGGGATGTTCACTCAGCGGGCGACCGAACCCTAAACCTTCGCACAGTATCTACGACAGCCCGGGGTCCCGCGCCGTCCGAGACGTCACAGTCTCGTGAGGATTGCGCGCGACCTGCGTTTCACCACGGGAACACCCGGCACGCACACCGCGTCCACACACGGGGTCACACCCGGGGCAGTGACTCCACCCCGATGCCGCCCTCGATCGCCAGGATCCGGTGCAGGCGGGTGGCCACCAGCAGGCGCTGCATCTGCGGCGGTACGTCGCGCAGCACCAGGCGTCGGCCGCAGCGGCCGGCCCTGCGGTGGGCCCCCATGATCACCCCGAGTCCGGTGGCGTCCCAGGAGTCGAGCTCGGACAGGTCCAGGACCAGGTCGCCGACTCCGTCGTCGACGGCCGTGTGCAGGACCGTACGGGCGTCCGCCGCGCTGCGGACGTCGAGGCGGCCCCCGACGACCAGCTCGGCGTGGTCGCCCCTGATGAACATATGCGCTCCCGTGGTGCGTCTCGTGCTCCGCGAATGTGATGTCCGGTGATGCAACCTCTGACTGCGTGAGGCGGTCAGAGGTTGCCGTCTGTAAGCGAACCGATACCGAATTCACCCCTGAGTGTGAGACTCCAGGGGTCTGTGCGGTTTCGGTGGCGGCAGTGACGCCTGATGGCGCTGATGCTCAGTGCTTGTAGAAGCCCTGCCCGCTCTTGCGCCCGATGTCACCGGCGTCAACCATCCGGCGCATCAGCTCCGGCGGAGCGAACTTCTCGTCCTGGGTCTCGGTGTAGATGTTGCCGGTGGCGTGCAGCAGGATGTCGACGCCGGTCAGGTCCGCCGTGGCCAGCGGGCCCATGGCGTGGCCGAAGCCGAGCTTGCAGGCGAGGTCGATGTCCTCGGCGCTCGCGACACCGGACTCGTACAGCTTGGTCGCCTCCACCACGAGGGCGGAGATGAGACGGGTGGTCACGAAGCCCGCCACGTCCCGGTTGACGACGATGCAGGTCTTGCCGACGGACTCGGCGAACTCCCGCGCGGTGGCGAGGGTTTCGTCACTCGTCTTGTAGCCGCGGACCAGTTCGACGAGCTGCATCATCGGCACCGGCGAGAAGAAGTGCACGCCGACGACCCGCTCGGGCCGCTCGGTGGCCGCCGCGATCTTGGTGATCGGGATGGCGGAGGTGTTGGAGGCCAGCACGGTGTCCTCGCGCACGATCCTGTCGAGCGTGCGGAAGATCTCGTGCTTGACCTCGAGCTTCTCGAAGACGGCCTCGACGACGACGTCGGCGTCCGCGGCGGCGTCCAGGTCGGTGGTCGCGGTGATCCGGCCGAGGGCGGTGTCGGCGTCGTGCGCCTCCATCCTGCCCTTGCTCACGAACTTGTCGTACGAGGCCTTGATGCCGTCGGTGCCACGCTTCAGCGCCTCGTCGGTGACGTCTCGCAGAACGACGTCCCAGCCCGCGGACGCGGAGACCTGGGCGATCCCGGAACCCATCAAGCCGGCGCCGATGACGGCAAGCTTCCTGGCCACTGTGCGACTCCCCTTTGAAACGCCTTGCACGTTGTCGATATTGCCTCTCCGGCGGACCCTAGCGTTCGTGGGGAGCTGTGTGACCGGTAAGTAATGCGCGTCACGTCTCATCTGACGGACATCACACCGGTAGCTGTCACGCGGCGCCCCGGACGGCGTAGTTGAGCACGTTCTCGCTCAACAGCTCCTCGATGTCGTCGAGAAGCACCAGCACCTCTCGTGACACTTCGTCCGGATTGCGCCCCTTGACCATCTCGCGGCCGATGACGGCCATGACGGTGCTGTGGACCCAGCCGATCTGACCGGCGATCAGATGCGGCATCGGATCGTCGTCGGCCGCGCCGGTCTCCTCGCGCAGGGCCTTCTCCAGACAGGCCTCGACCTCCTGGCCGAGCGCCCACAGCCGGGAGCGCAGGACCGGCGCGTCCTCGATGACCCGCATGAAGGCGGCATAGCCGGACATCAGCCCGAGACGGGGCGAGACCGCCTCGACCTCCTCGCGCAGCTCACGCAGGACCGCGACGGCGGCCGACTCCCCCTCGCCGCGGCCGCGCACCCATCGGGCGAGCCGGTCGACCACACCGGCGGAGCGGTCGAAGAAGAGGTCCTCCTTGGCCGGGAAGTAGTTGTAGACGGTGTTGACGGAGACGTTCGCGGCGTCGGCGATCTCGGCGACGGTGACCGCGTCGAAGCCGCGCTCGATGAACAGGGCCGTCGCGACGTCCGAGATGTACTGCCGGGTCTGCCGCTTCTTCCGCTCCCTGAGCCCCTCTGCCATGCCCGGATCGTAACCCGCTCCTGGGCCCCCTTAATTTTTGGAGTCATTGCAAAATTTCAGAGACTCTGTTTTTCTTGCGCCATGGCAGTCATCATCAGCGCGGCCGGACTGGCCCGTACCTTCCAGACCAGGCGCGGCCCCGTGGACGCCGTGCGCGGCATCGACCTGACCGTCCGCGAGGGCGAGATCCTCGGCTTCCTCGGCCCGAACGGCGCGGGCAAGACCACCACCCTGCGGATGCTGACGACCCTGCTGGAACCCACCGGCGGCGCGGCCACCGTCGCCGGCCACGACCTGGCGACCGACGCCGCGGCGGTGCGCCGGGTGTGCGGGTACGTGGCCCAGTCGGGCGGGGTCGACCCGCAGCTCTCCGTGCGGGAGGAGCTGGTCACCCAGGGCCGCCTCTACCGGCTGACGAAGGACCAGGCGGCCGAGCGGGCCGGGGAACTGGCCCGGGACCTGGACCTGACCGAGCTGCTCGACCGCACGTGCGGGGCGCTGTCGGGTGGTCAGCGCCGGCGCCTGGACATCGCCATGGCCCTCACCCATCGCCCGAAGGTGCTCTTCCTCGACGAGCCCACCACCGGACTCGACCCCGGCAGCCGGGCCGACCTGTGGGACCTGGTCCGGCGGCTGCGCGACGCGCACGGCACGACGGTGTTCCTGACCACCCACTACCTCGACGAGGCCGACGCCCTCGCCGACCGCCTGGTCGTCGTCGACCAGGGCGTGGTCGCCGCCGAGGGCACACCGGCCGCGCTGAAGCTGAGGTACGGCGGCTCGATCGACGCCTCGCTCCAGGACACCTTCCTCGCCATCACCGGCCGCAGCGCCCCGCGGGCCGACGCCGCCCCCGTATCCGTATAGGAACCGACGATGCTTCTCCCCGACACCGCGCTGATCTACGGCCGGTACCTCCGTCAGTCGCTGCGCTCCCGTTTCGCGCTGCTGTTCGGTGTGTTGATGCCGCTGCTGTATCTGCTGTTCTTCGGACCGCTGCTCACCGATCTCCCGCTGGGCGGGGAGGGCAGTTCGTGGCAGCTGCTCGTGCCCGGGCTGCTGCTCCAACTCGGCCTGTTCGGGGCCTCGTTCGCGGGGTTCGCGATCATCGTCGAGAAGAGCCAGGGAGTGCTGGAGCGCATGCGGGTGACACCGGTCAGCCGGCTGGCGCTGCTGCTGGGCAGGGTGCTGCGCGACGCCACCGTCTTCGTCTTCCAGGCGGTGCTGCTCGTGCTGGCCGCGCTGGCGATGGGGCTGCGGGCTCCGCTGGCCGGCATCCTGATCGGCTTCGCGTTCGTCGCGCTGCTGACGGTGTCGCTGGCCTCGCTGTCGTACGCGCTGGCCATGAAGCTGCACACGCCGGGAGAGTTCGGCCCGGCGGTCAACGCCCTGACGATGCCGATGATGCTCCTGTCCGGCCTGATGCTCCCGATGACCCTGGGCCCGGCCTGGCTGGACGTCCTCTCGCACTTCGTGCCGTTCCGCTATCTGGTGGACGCGGTCCGGGACGCGTACGTCGGCACCTACGCCTCGGCGCACATGGCGTACGGCGTGCTGGTCGCCCTCGGCCTCGCGGCACTCGCCGTGACAGTGGGCACACGCGTGTTCCGGACGGCCGGGGCGTAATTACGCTGGCCCCATGGTCAATCTGACGCGCATCTACACCAAGACCGGCGACAAGGGCACCACCAACCTCGGCGACATGAGCCGGGTCGCCAAGACCGACCTGCGGATCGCCGCGTACGCCGACGCCAACGAGGCGAACGCGGTGATCGGCACGGCGATCGCGCTGGGCGGGCTGACGGAGGAGGTCGTCACGGTCCTCACCCGCGTACAGAACGACCTGTTCGACGTCGGCGCCGACCTGTCCACGCCGGTCGTCGAGAACCCGCAGTTCCCGCCGCTGCGGGTCGAGCAGTTCTACGTCGACAAGCTGGAGGCGGACTGCGACCGCTTCAACGAGCAGCTGGAGAAGCTCCGCTCCTTCATCCTCCCCGGCGGCACTCCCGGCGCGGCCCTGCTGCACCAGGCGTGCACGGTCGTACGCCGCGCCGAGCGCTCCACCTGGGCGGCCCTCGAGGCCCACGGCGAGACCATGAACCCCCTCACCGCGACCTACCTCAACCGGCTGTCCGACCTGCTGTTCATCCTCGCGAGGACGGCCAACAAGGAGGTCGGGGACGTGCTGTGGGTGCCGGGCGGCGAGCGCTAGCCCCGCCGGTCACCGGGGCGCCGGTGCCCGCTCGCCGGCCGGTGCCGCCGGTGCCTTCTTCGGCCACAGCAGGTAGGACAGCGCGATCAGGCCGTGGATGCCCGCGGCGCGCAGCGCCACCCACTGGAAGGACCGCAGGGACGAGGTGTCGCCGTCCCCCACGTACCAGATCGCACCCTGGAGGAGTCCGCAGGCCACCGCGGCCGCCAGCAGGGTCCTGAGCCACAGCCGCCCCTCGTGCCGGGCCCTCGCCATGCCGTGGCGCGGGGGCTTCGGCGGGCGGGGGGCGCCGCCGAGGCGGTGGGCGGCGTGGCCGTCGAGCCAGCGGATCGTGTAGTGGCCGTACGCCACCGTGTAGCCGATGTAGAGCGCGGCCAGTCCGTGCTCCCAGCCCGGTTCGGCGCCGTTCTTCAGGTCGACCGCCGTCGCGACGAACAGCACCAGCTCCAGCACCGGCTCGCACAGCAGCAGCACCACGCTGGTCCGGCGCCGGCCCAGCAGGTACCGGACCGCCAGGCCCAGGGCCAGCAGCACCCAGAAGCCCACTTCACAGGCGATGATCAGCGCGACGATCACGACTCACTCCTCCCACGGGATGGCGTCACCCCTCCAGGGTCCCGTCGGCACCGGCCGCTTTCGTCGTCGGCGGTGACGAGGTCCCGGTACATCGAACGATGCAGTGCGCAACCGTTCGTGGGGATCAGGCGGAGCACGGGACCGCCGTGTTGGATGGAGTCATGGCCGTACGACTCCCCCGCCCGCACCGGTTCGACGTGTACGCCGCGACCGGCGGGCTGCTCGGCGGTCTGCTGCTGGTGCTCCTCGGGCTCGCCACCCGGCGCTCCGACGATCCGATCACCCTCTTCGACGGCCCCTGGCCGGTCCTGGTGCCGCTCACCGTGCTGGCGGGCTGCGAGCTGCTGCGCCGCACGGCACCCCGTGCCGCCCTGCTGACCGGCACGGTCGCGATCTGCGCGGACCTGGTGACCCAGGGCAACCTGGCGTCGGTGCTGATGTTCACCGACATCGTCTACGCGGCCGTCCTGTACGGCCCGCTCGCCTCGGCCCGCCGCATCCAGTGGATCACGGGTCTGCTCACGGTCGCCGGGACGCTGGTGCCGTTCGCGGTGTGGCGGGTGCCCGAGGCGCTGCTGATCGGTGTGGTCGTCGGTGTGGTGGCGTACGCGCCCGCCGCCACCGGCTGGATCGTCCGCAACCACCGGGACGCGGCCGAGGCGGCCCGGCTGCGCGCCGAACAGACCGCCCTGCTCGCCGAGATGGACCGCGCCCAGGCCGTCGTCGCCGAACGCGCCCGGATGGCACGGGAGTTGCACGACATGGTTGCCAACCACCTCTCGGCGATCGCCATCCACTCCACCGCCGCGCTCTCCCTGGACGACCCGGACACCTCGCGCGAGGCCCTCGGTGTGATCCGCGAGAACAGCGTCAAGGGGCTGGAGGAGATGCGCCGGCTGATCGGCATCCTGCGGGACGGCGACGGCGAGCCCAGCGCGGTCCCCACCCTCGACGGCCTCACCGTCCTCGTCGAGGACGCGCGTACCAACGGCCTGGACGTCACCCTGGAGGCCGAGCACGCCGACAGCCTGCCCGCGCCCGTCGAGCTCGCCGCCTACCGCATCGTCCAGGAGTCCCTGACCAACGCCCTCAAGCACGCGAGCCCCGGCCGGGTCACCGTGACCCTGCGGCAGGCGGACGGCACCCTCGCCGTCGCGGTGACCAGCCCCTACGGTGACCGGAACCGGCCGGGCGCGCCCGGTTCCGGCGCCGGTCTGGTCGGGATGCGGGAGCGGGCCGCGCTGCTCGGCGGCACCTTCGAGTCCGGTCCGGAGGACTCGGCGGACGGCAAGATCTGGGCCGTACGCGCCACCCTGCCCGTCCCCGACGCCACCGAAGGAGACCTTTCATGATCCGCGTGCTCGTCGCCGAGGACCAGTCCGCCGTACGCGCCGGGCTGGTCCTGATCCTGCGCAGCGCGCCCGACATCGAGGTGGTCGGCGAGGCCGCGGACGGCGAGCAGGCGGTGGCGCTGGCCCGCGGGCTGCGGCCCGACGTGGTGCTGATGGACGTCCAGATGCCGCGCCTGGACGGGGTGTCGGCCACCCGGAAGGTCACCGAGGAGGGGCTCGCGGACGTCCTCGTGCTGACCACCTTCGACCTCGACGAGTACGTGTTCGGAGCGTTGCGGGCGGGTGCCGCCGGGTTTCTGCTGAAGAACACGGAGGCCAAGGACCTCGTGGCGGCGATCCGTACGGTGGCGCGCGGCGAGGGCATCGTCGCGCCGGCCGTCACCCGGCGCCTGATCGCGGAGTTCGCGGCGCGGCCCGTACGGCGGTCCGACACCGATCCGGCGGTCCTCGACGCGCTCACCCGCCGTGAACGCGAGGTGCTGTCCTGTCTGGGCGAGGGGCTGTCCAACGCGGACATCGCGACCCGGCTGGACATGGCGGAGGCGACGGTGAAGACGCACGTCAGCCGACTGCTGGGGAAGCTGGAACTGCGCAGCCGGGTCCAGGCGGCGGTACTGGCTCAGGAGTTGGGGATCTAGAGCCACCGCACCAGAGTGGTCCAGACCTATTGACCCGTGGTCCAGACCTTTCTATTCTCGCCGCACCGTGGCGTGAAGGCTCAGTCACGCCCCAACACCCCCAAGGAGGCGCGGCATGCGCTTCAGACACAGAGTCGCGGCAGGCATCGCGACACTGGTGCTCCCGTTCGCCGGCCTCGTCGGCCTCGCGAGCCCCGCCCAGGCCGCGACGTCCGCGACCGCCACCTACGCCAAGACCCAGGACTGGGGCTCCGGCTTCGAGGGCAAGTGGACCGTCAAGAACACCGGTACCACCAGCCTCAGTTCCTGGACCGTCGAGTGGGACTTCCCCTCCGGCACCTCCGTCACCTCCGCCTGGGACGCCGACGTCACCTCCTCCGGCACCCACTGGACCGCCAAGAACAAGGCCTGGAACGGCACCCTCGCCCCCGGCGCCTCCGTCTCCTTCGGCTTCAACGGCAGCGGCTCCGGCTCGCCCGCCAACTGCAAGCTCAACGGCGGCAGTTGTGACGGCGGCACCACGACCCCCGGCGACAGCGCGCCGAGCGCCCCCGGCACCCCCACCGCCTCCGACATCACCGACACCTCGGTGAAACTGTCCTGGAGCGCCGCCACCGACGACAAGGGCGTCAAGAACTACGACGTCCTGCGCGACGGCACCAAGGTCGCGACGGTGACCACCACCTCGTACAGCGACTCCGGCCTCACCGCCGGGACCGACTACTCCTACAGCGTCCAGGCCCGCGACACCGCCGACCAGACCGGCCCGGTCAGCGGCGCCCGCGCGGTGCGCACCACCGGCGGCACCACCGAGCCCCCGCCCACCGGCGACAAGGTCAAGCTCGGCTACTTCACCGAGTGGGGCGTCTACGGCCGCAACTACCACGTCAAGAACCTGGTGAGCTCGGGCTCCGCCTCGAAGATCACCCACATCAACTACGCGTTCGGCAACGTCAAGAACGGTCAGTGCACCGTCGACGACACCTACGCCGCCTACGACAAGGCCTACACCGCCGACCAGTCCGTCAGCGGCACCGCCGACACCTGGGACCAGCCGCTGCGCGGCAACTTCAACCAGCTGCGCCAGCTGAAGGCCAAGTACCCGCACATCAAGGTGCTGTACTCCTTCGGCGGCTGGACCTACTCCGGCGGCTTCGGCCAGGCCGCGGCCAACCCGGCCGCGTTCGCCAAGTCCTGCAAGGCGGTCGTGGAGGACCCCCGCTGGGCCGACGTCTTCGACGGCATCGACATCGACTGGGAGTACCCCAACGCCTGCGGTCTGACCTGTGACACCTCGGGCGCCGCGGCCTTCAAGAACCTGATGCAGGCCCTGCGCACCGAGTTCGGCTCCAACTACCTGGTCACCGCGGCCATCACGGCCGATGGCTCCAACGGCGGCAAGATCGACGCGGCCGACTACGGCGGCGCCTCGGCCTACGTCGACTGGTACAACGTGATGACCTACGACTACTTCGGCGCCTTCAACGCCAAGGGCCCGACCGCCCCGCACTCACCGCTGACCTCGTACTCCGGCATCCCGCAGGCGGGCTTCAACTCCGCCGACGCGATCGCCAAGCTGAAGTCGAAGGGCGTGGCGTCGAAGAAGCTGCTGCTCGGCATCGGCTTCTACGGCCGCGGCTGGACCGGCGTCACCCAGGCCGCCCCCGGCGGCACGGCGACCGGCGCGGCCCCCGGCACCTACGAGGCGGGCATCGAGGACTACAAGGTCCTCAAGACGTCCTGCCCGGCCACCGGCACCATCGCGGGCACCGCGTACGCCTACTGCGGCACCAACTGGTGGTCCTACGACACCCCCGCCACCATCGGCACCAAGATGACCTGGGCCAAGAACCAGGGCCTCGGCGGCGCCTTCTTCTGGGAGTTCAGCGGCGACACCGGCAACGGTGAGCTGGTGAGCGCGATCAACAGCGGACTCAGCTGACGATCCGCACTGTGTGACACGGAGGGCGTGCGGTTACCGACCGCACGCCCTCTGGCGTACGGCGCCCGGGGCCCCGCGGATCAGGCCACGTTGACGCGCTGCCCGGGCGGGGCCGCCTCCAGCCAGGCCAGGAAACCGGTCAGCGCGTCCTCGCTCATGGCGAGCTCCAGCCGCGTGCCCCGGTGCAGGCAGGTGAGGACGACCGCGTCGGAGAGCAGCGCCAGCTCCTCCTCGCCCTGCGGCAGACGGCGGCCGGCGACCTCGATCGCGGCGCGCTCCAGGACGCGGCGGGGGCGGTAGGCGTAGGAGAAGACGCGGTACCACTCGATGCGGTCGCCGTTGTAGCGGGCGACGCCGTAGCTCCAGCCCTTGCCGTTGGTGTCCGGTTTCTCGGGTACGTCCCAGCGCAGCGAACAGTCGAAGGTGCCGCCGGAGCGCTGGATGAGCCGGCGCCGAAGGCCGAAGACGAACAGCCCCAGCACCACGAGCGCCACGACGATTCCGCACACAGTCAGAGCGAGGACCATCGACACCGACCTCCTCGTCTACTCGGTAACGGAATGGAAAAAACATCCACATTTGCCTCAGCCGCGACCAGGGCCGGATTTCTCCGGTCCCAGCCGCGGCTGAGTGACGTCATACGGTCTCGCGCAGGCTATCGCGAGGCCGCCGCACGGATCCGTACGTCCGCTCGGCGCTCGGCGGCGGCGTCACCCTCCGCCTTCGCCCGCTCCAGCTCGCGCTCGGCGCGCTGGACGTCGATCTCGTCCGACAGCTCGGCGATCTCGGCCAGCAGCGACAGCTTGTTGTCCGCGAACGAGATGAAACCGCCGTGCACCGCGGCGACGACCGTTCCACCATCACTCGTACGGATGGTCACCGGGCCCGACTCCAGCACACCGAGCAGCGGCTGGTGACCGGGCATGACGCCGATGTCGCCGGACGTGGTGCGCGCGACGACCAGGGTGGCCTCGCCGGACCAGACCTCTCGGTCGGCCGCGACCAGCGCGACGTGCAGCTCAGCAGCCAAGGTGGCTCCTCGGGTCACCACCCGGCGGTTCTGCCGGGTGTTGGTTACAAGTCTAGTGGGCGTGGCAGAGGGGGCGGGACGTACCCCGCCCCCTCACACATGAGCCGCAGGGCTCACTCGTGAACCACAGGGCTCACGTCGAACTCAGCGAGTTCAGGAGACGCCCAGCTCCTTGGCGTTGGCCTTGAGGTCCTCGATGCCACCGCACATGAAGAACGCCTGCTCCGGGAAGTGGTCGTACTCGCCGTCGCAGATCGCGTTGAAGGCCGCGATCGACTCGTCCAGCGGGACGTCCGACCCGTCGACGCCGGTGAACTGCTTGGCGACGTGGGTGTTCTGGGACAGGAAGCGCTCCACGCGACGGGCACGGTGGACGACGAGCTTGTCCTCCTCGCCGAGCTCGTCGATACCGAGGATCGCGATGATGTCCTGGAGGTCCTTGTACTTCTGCAGGATCGTCTTGACGCGCATGGCGGCGTCGTAGTGCTCCTGCGCGATGTAGCGCGGGTCCAGGATGCGGGACGTGGAGTCCAGCGGGTCCACGGCCGGGTAGATGCCCTTCTCGGAGATCGGACGGGACAGAACCGTCGTCGCGTCGAGGTGGGCGAAGGTGGTGGCCGGGGCCGGGTCGGTCAGGTCGTCCGCGGGGACGTAGATCGCCTGCATCGAGGTGATCGAGTGACCACGGGTCGAGGTGATGCGCTCCTGGAGGAGACCCATCTCGTCGGCCAGGTTCGGCTGGTAACCCACCGCGGAGGGCATACGGCCGAGCAGGGTCGAGACCTCGGAACCGGCCTGCGTGAAGCGGAAGATGTTGTCGATGAAGAACAGCACGTCCTGCTTCTGCACATCGCGGAAGTACTCCGCCATGGTCAGACCCGCGAGGGCCACGCGCAGACGGGTGCCCGGGGGCTCGTCCATCTGGCCGAAGACCAGCGCGGTCTTGTCGATGACGCCCGACTCGGACATCTCCTCGATGAGGTCGTTGCCCTCACGGGTGCGCTCGCCGACACCGGCGAACACGGAGACACCGTCGTGGTTGTTGGCGACGCGGTAGATCATCTCCTGGATGAGCACCGTCTTGCCGACGCCGGCACCACCGAACAGACCGATCTTTCCACCCTTGACGTACGGGGTGAGAAGGTCGATGACCTTGACGCCGGTCTCGAACATCTCGGTCTTCGACTCGAGCTCGTCGAAGCGCGGAGCCTTGCGGTGGATGCCCCACCGCTCGCCCGTGTACTGCTCGTCGACGTTCAGCACCTCACCGAGGGTGTTGAACACCTTGCCCTTGGTGAAGTCGCCGACCGGAACCGAGATGGAGGCGCCGGTGTCGGTGACCGCGGCCTGGCGGACCAGACCGTCGGTGGGCTGCATGGAGATGGTGCGGACCAGGCCGTCACCCAGGTGCTGGGCGACCTCCAGGGTCAGCGTCTTCTTCGCGCCGTCCTGGGCCGGGTCGGCCACCTCGACGTGAAGGGCGTTGTAGATCTCGGGCATCGCGTCGACGGGGAACTCCACGTCGACGACCGGGCCGATGACCCGGGCGACGCGGCCCGTGGCAACGGCCGTCTCAACTGTCGTCGTCATTACCTGTCACTCCCCGCGGTCGCGTCGGCCAGGGCTGCGGAGCCACCGACGATCTCGCTGATTTCCTGGGTGATTTCGGCCTGGCGGGCCGCGTTGGCAAGTCGGGAGAGCGTGGTGATGAGCTCGCCCGCGTTGTCGGTGGCCGACTTCATCGCGCGCCGCGTGGCGGCGTGCTTGGAGGCGGCCGACTGGAGCAGCGCGTTGTAGATACGGCTCTCCACGTAGCGCGGCAGGAGGGCGTCGAGGACGTCCTCCGCCGAGGGCTCGAAGTCGTAGAGCGGGAGGATCTCGCCCTTGGGGGCGGCCTCCTTCGCGACCTCTTCGAGGCTGAGCGGCAGCAGGCGGTCGTCGAGCGCCGTCTGCGTCATCATCGAGACGAACTCGGTGAAGACGATGTGGAGTTCGTCCACACCACCCTCGGCCGTGTCCTTCTCGATGGCCTCGATCAGCGGACCCGCGACCTTCTTCGCGTCCGCGTAGGTGGGCTCGTCGGTGAAGCCCGACCACGACTCCGCGACCTTGCGCTCACGGAAGTTGTAGTGGGCCAGACCGCGCCGGCCGACGATGTACGTGTCGACCTGCTTGCCCTCGGCCTCGAGGCGCTCGGTGAGCTGCTCCGCGGCCTTGATGGCGTTGGAGTTGAAGGCACCGGCGAGACCACGGTCGCTCGTCAGGAGCAGCACCGCGGACCGCGTGACCTTCTCGGCCTGCGTGGTCAGCGGGTGCTTGGTGTTCGAGCCGGTACCGACCGCCGTGACCGCGCGGGTGAGCTCGGTCGCGTACGGCGTGGACGCCGCCACCTTGCGCTGCGCCTTGACGACGCGCGAGGCGGCGATCATCTCCATCGCCTTCGTGATCTTCTTGGTCGCGGTGACGGATCGGATGCGACGCTTGTAGACCCGGAGCTGGGCTCCCATGAGTCAGGTCCCTTCCTTACGTCACTTGGCCGAGGCCGGGGCGTCCTCGCCGAGAAGCTTGCCGTCCGAGGTCTCGAACTGCTTCTTGAAGTCGGCGATCGCGTCGGCAACAGCGGTGAGGGTGTCGTCCGACAGCTTGCCGCCCTCGCGGATGGAGGTCATCAGGCCCTGCTCCTTGCGGTGCAGGTACTCGAGGAGCTCCTTCTCGAAGCGGCGGATGTCGGCGACCGGCACGTCGTCCATCTTGCCGGTGGTGCCGGCCCAGACGGAGACGACCTGGTCCTCGGTGGACATCGGCTGGTACTGAGCCTGCTTGAGCAGCTCGACCATGCGCTGACCGCGCTCCAGCTGCGCCTTCGACGCGGCGTCCAGGTCGGAACCGAAGGCGGCGAACGCCTCCAGCTCGCGGAACTGGGCGAGGTCCACGCGCAGACGACCGGAGACCTGCTTCATCGCCTTGTGCTGCGCGGAACCACCGACTCGGGAGACGGAGATACCGACGTTCAGCGCGGGGCGCTGACCGGCGTTGAACAGGTCCGACTCCAGGAAGCACTGGCCGTCGGTGATGGAGATGACGTTGGTCGGGATGAACGCCGAGACGTCGTTGGCCTTGGTCTCGACGATCGGCAGACCGGTCATCGAGCCGGCGCCCATCTCGTCGGAGAGCTTCGCGCAGCGCTCCAGCAGACGGGAGTGCAGGTAGAAGACGTCACCCGGGTAGGCCTCACGGCCCGGCGGACGGCGCAGCAGCAGCGACACGGCACGGTAGGCGTCCGCCTGCTTCGACAGGTCGTCGAAGATGATGAGGACGTGCTTGCCCTCGTACATCCACTGCTGACCGATGGCCGAACCGGTGTACGGCGCCAGGTACTTGAAGCCGGCCGGGTCGGACGCCGGGGCGGCGACGATGGTCGTGTACTCCAGCGCGCCGTTCTCCTCCAGCGCGCGGCGGACCGACGCGATGGTCGAGCCCTTCTGGCCGATGGCGACGTAGATGCAGCGGACCTGCTTCTTCGGGTCGCCCGAGCGCCAGTTGTCGCGCTGGTTGATGATCGTGTCGACGGCCAGGGCGGTCTTGCCGGTCTGGCGGTCACCGATGATCAGCTGACGCTGACCGCGGCCGATCGGGGTCATCGCGTCGACGGCCTTGTAGCCGGTCTCCATCGGCTCGTGCACCGACTTACGGGCCATGACGCCCGGAGCCTGAAGCTCGAGGGCGCGTCGGCCGCTGGTCTCGATCTCGCCGAGGCCGTCGATCGGGTTGCCGAGCGGGTCGACGACACGGCCGAGGTAGCCCTCGCCCACGGCGACCGACAGGACCTCACCGGTGCGGGTGACCGGCTGGCCCTCCTCGATGCCGCTGAACTCACCGAGGACCACGCAACCGATCTCGCGCTCCTCGAGGTTCAGGGCGAGACCGAGGGTGCCGTCCTCGAACTTCAGCAGTTCGTTGGCCATGGCCGAGGGAAGACCCTCGACCTTCGCGATGCCGTCGCCGGCAAGGGTGACCGTACCGACCTCCTCGCGCGAGGCCGCGTCCGGCTTGTACGACTGGACGAAGTTCTCCAGCGCGTCCCGGATCTCCTCCGGCCGGATCGTGAGCTCCGCCATCTGGGTTCCCTGCTCTCCTTGTTGGGCCCGAAGTTTCACTTTGGGGGTCTGGGGGCGACCCCCAGGAATCCTCTGCACGGCCCAACTGGGCCGTAAGTACGTACTGCTATGAAGTTGCTGCTCAGCCCGCCAGGCGGCGGCCGGCGTCCTCGATACGGTCCGCGAGGGAGCCGTTGATGACCTCGTCGCCGACCTGCACCCGGATACCGCCGAGGACCGCGGGGTCCACGTCGATGTTGAGGTGCATCGTGTGCCCGTAGAGCTTCGCGAGGGCGGCGCCCAGGCGCTGCTTCTGCGTGTCGCTCAGCGGCACCGCCGAGGTGACGACGGCGACCAGCCGGTTGCGGCGCTCGGCGGCGAGCTTGGACAGGGACTCCAGTCCCGACTCCAGGCTACGTCCCCGCGGCGCGGTCACAAGCCGCGTCACCAGACGCTCGGTGGTCGCGTTGGCTCGGCCGCCGAGCAGGCTGCGCAGCAGCTCGCCCTTGGCCGACGCCGTCGCGGCGCGGTCGGTCAGCGCGGCCCGCAGCTCGGTGCTCGAGGAGACGATCCGGCCGAAGCGGAACAGCTCGTCCTCGACGTCGTCGAGCGCGCCGGCCTGCTGGGCGGCGGTGAGGTCGGCGAGGTTCGCCAGGTCCTCCAGGGCGTCCGTCAGGTCGCGCGACTGCGACCAGCGCGAGCGCACCATGCCGGCCACCAGGTCGGTGGTCTGGCCGCCGACCTGACCACCGAGGAGGCGCTGGGCGAGCGCGGCCTTGGCCTCGCCGGCCTGCGCCGGGTCGGTGAGGACCCGACGCAGCGACACCTCGCGGTCGAGCAGCGCGGTGACGGCGGCCAGCTCGTCGGCGAGCGTGCCGGCGTTCACGGACGTGGAGTCCGTCAGCGCGTCGAGACGCTCACGTGCGGCTGCCAGGGCCTCGCGGCTCGCTCCGTTCATCGAGCCGCCTCAGCCTTCTCCTCGAGCTCGTCGAGGAAGCGGTCGATCACGCGGCTCTGTCGGGCGTGGTCCTCGAGGGACTCACCGACGAGCTTGCCGGCCAGGTCGGTGGCGAGCTTGCCGACGTCCTGACGCAGCGCGGAGGACGCGGCCTTGCGGTCGGCCTCGATCTGCGCGTGACCCGCGGCGACGATCTCCTCGCGCTGCCGCTGGCCTTCCGCGCGCATCTCCGCGATGAGCACGGCACCCTGCTCCTGCGCCTCCTGGCGCAGACGCGCGGCCTCGTGCCGGGCCTCGGCGAGCTGAGCCTTGTACTGCTCAAGGACGCTCTGGGCCTCGACCTGCGCGGCCTCGGCCTTCTCGATTCCGCCTTCGATCGCCTCGCGGCGCTCTTCCAGAACCTTGTTGATGGTCGGAAGCAGCTTCTTCCAGAAGAAGAAGAACACGATGGCGAAGGCGATGGTGCCGACGAGCAGCTCGGGGCCCGGAGGAATGAGCGGGTTCTGCTCTTCCTCGGCCGCCAGCTGTACCAGGTTGGCGATCACATCAGTGCCTTTCGTCGAAACGTGTCAGGTAAGGGGTGATTACTTACCGAACACGAACGGCATGACGATGCCGATGAGGGCGAGCGCCTCACAGAAGGCGAAGCCCAGGATCTGGTTGGCGCGGATCAGGCCGGCGGCCTCGGGCTGACGGGCGAGGGCCTGGGTGCCGTTACCGAAGATGATGCCGACGCCGACGCCGGGGCCGATGGCGGCGAGGCCGTAGCCGATGGAGCCGAGCGAACCGGAGACAGCGGCGAGGGTCTCAGTGGCAGCCATGCTGATTCTTCCTTCTCTTTCTAGGACCGGCGGGGGTTGGCCACCGGACGTTCTGGGGCTTGGGGGTAGGGGCTCAGTGGTGCTCGGCGAGAGCGCCCTGAATGTAGGAGCAGGCCAGCAGTACGAAGACGTACGCCTGGACGGCCTGCACGAAGAGCTCGAAGAGGATCATGACCATGGTCATGACGAAGGAGACACCGGCCGCCGGGATCATCGCGCCGTTCAGCAGGTACCAGGAGGCGACGGTGAACATCACCAGCATCAGGTGGCCGGCGAACATGTTGGCGAAGAGCCGGACCGCGTGCGTGAAGGGGCGGACGAACAGGTTCGAGAGGAACTCGATGACCATCACGAGCGGCAGCACGGCGCCGAGCGACTTGTCGTAGCCCGTCACGTTCTTGAAGAAGCCGACGAAGCCGTGACGCTTGAACGTCAGGCCGACCCAGAGGAACCAGACGAGGGCGGCGAGCACCACCGGGAAGGCGAAGACCGAGGCCACCGGGAACTGGGCCAGCGGGATCACGGACCAGATGTTCATGATCCAGATGAAGAAGAAGAGGGAGACCATGAGCGGCACCCACTTCTCGCCCTCCTTCTTGCCGAGGGTCTCGTAGACGATGCCGCGGCGCACGAAGTCGTAGCCGGCCTCGCCGATCATCTGGAGCTTGCCCGGGACCACCTTGGCCCTGCCGAAAGCGGCGTAGAAGAAGGTGACGACGAGCAGCGTGGTGATGATCGCCAGCAGCATCACCTTGTTGAACTCGAACCCGCCGACCGTGGCGATCGGCTGGAACAGGAACGAATGCAGGCCCGGAGCCGGGAAGCCACACCCGTTGTCGGACATGATCCGACAACTCCAGTCAAAGGCGAGCTGGGTCTGGTCAGCACTCACCACGGGCTCCTTCGGCATGACGCATGGGTACGGCTACCTCGTTGTGTCGGCGCGGCGCGCAGCCGCGGATCGGCACCGGACTGGTGTTACGGATGTGAGGGCGGCTGGGGGGCATCGAGCCTCGCGATTGGGCAGGCGTCAGCTCAGATGCCCGCGCCCGCGATGCCGCAGTTGGCACCGGACGATAGCAGGAGTTCTCCCCGCCCTTTATCCCGGCCCTACCCCTCACGACGACGACCCTGTCTTCTGCGACTTCCCGCTCTTCTCGGAGTCCGGGTCGACGTAGAAGATCTTGGCCTTCATGTGCGCACGAGCCTGTGCGGCCATCCACACGACGGTCGCGACGACAAGAGCAGCCGCGAACGCCTTCGGGTTGAAAAGGGAGGTGTCCTGGAACAGGGCCACGAAGATCAGGAGCAGCAGGAGTTGAGCGACATAGAGCATCAGCCCCATGGCCTGGAACAACTGCGGGAGCGTTTTTGCCGTCCACTGCAGAACGTAAAGGCCGATTCCCATGAAGAGGATGGCCAGTACCGTACCGACAGCGGCTCCGACAGCGCCCTTGCCACCCGCGACCACTGCGCTGACGGCAACGGTGACGACGCCGACCACGGCTGTCGGCACAGCGGTCTGCATCAGGTTCCGGGCGTCATTGGACGGCATGGCGGCAACTCCGCTTTCACAGGGGGCAGGGTGTCGTCATGGACGAGCGTAGTCCCGAATGGAGAGCTTGAGCCTCACGCCAATGGACCGTCGCACTACGGTCCTTCGACTCTGTCCGGGGTTCTCGTGAACCGTATCACAAACTATTTGATGAGGTCTTTACCTGATGGGTGTGCTCGGTGTCACACATGAGAGTGACAGCGCGCGTCTGTGCAAAAACACGGCCGACTTGTCTGGTATTGGGGCGCTTCGCACCCCCAACTCACTCCCACGACTTGGCAATGCTCTAGTCAGATTCTTACCTTGCCGCGTCAGCGCGACGTCCCCGCTTTACGCCGGTCCAGGAACCGCGAACGGGCGCCCAGGGCGGTGGCGCCGTTGACGCCGGAGACACCGACGGCGACCGGAGTGCGTTCCTCCGCGGCCTCCGACTCCTCGTCCCCGGCGGTCTGTTGAGCGGCCGAGGCGGATTCCGCTACGGCCCTGCGGCGGCGGTAGCGCGGCGGCACGAAGGCCTGCGCCCACATCGGGGCACGCGGCGTGAAGCGCGGCAGCAGCAACAGCAGCAGGCCGATCGCGGAGAGGAACACCACACCCAGGACGATCCACATGGACGCCGAGTTCACGGAGTACGCGAGCGCGCCGAACGCGATCAGGGCGGACCAGAAGTACATGATCAGCACCGCCCGGCTGTGGGAGTGCCCGATCTCCAGGAGCCGGTGGTGCAGATGCCCGCGGTCGGCGGCGAACGGCGACTGACCGCGCCAGGTGCGGCGCACGATCGCGAGGATCAGGTCGGCCGCCGGGATCGCGATGATGGTCAGCGGCATCAGCAGCGGGATGTAGAGGGGCACCATCTGGTGCACCGCGCTGCGCTCGGACCCACCGAAAAGGTTGTCCGGGTCGACCTGCCCGGTGACCGAGATGGCGCCCGCCGCCAGCACCAGCCCGATGAGCATCGAGCCCGAGTCACCCATGAAGATCCGCGCCGGGTGCATGTTGTGCGGCAGGAACCCCAGACACATGCCCATCAGGATGACCGAGAAGAGCGTCGCCGGGGCGGCGGCCTCGATGCCGTACGAGTACCAGATGCGGTAGGCGTACATGAAGAACGCCGCCGCCGCGATGCACACCATGCCGGCCGCGAGGCCGTCCAGGCCGTCCACGAAGTTGACCGCGTTGATGGTGATGACGACCAGGGCGACCGTCAGCAGGGTGCTCTGCCACTGGGTCAGCGCGACCGTGCCGACCTTGGGGATGGGCAGCCACAGGATCGTCAGACCCTGCATGACCATGACGCCGGCGGCGATCATCTGGCCGCCCAGCTTGATCAGGGCGTCGATCTCGAACTTGTCGTCCAGGACGCCGATCAGCCAGATGAGGGCGGCGCCGGACAGCAGCGCGCGCGGCTCGTTGGACTTGTCGAAGACGTCACTGAGGTTGGTCAGGTGGTCGGCGACCAGCAGGCCCGCGCACAGTCCGAAGAACATGGCGATGCCGCCGAGCCGCGGAGTCGGCTCCCGGTGCACGTCACGTGCCCTGATCTGCGGCATCGCTCCGGCCACGATCGCGAACTTCCGTACCGGCCCTGTCAGCAGATACGTCACCGCGGCCGTGATGCAGAGCGTCAGCAGGTATTCACGCACGGGCTTCCCCACAGGTCTCGCTGGCCATCACAGCCCCACACCCTAGCGAGGGACGCATATGGATGAGGACTTCCGGGTAGCGACGATGGTTGCACGTGTGGCTGTGCACTCGTGTGTACGCAGGGGCGCCGGCCGCCGCTCACCGCGGATACGGGGGAAATCCCCCGACCAGCTCCCGCACTTCTTCACGAACGTGCTGGGGCTCGCTCTCACCTCGGAGCACCCCCGCGAGCAGTACGGCGATCCGGGCCATCTCCGCCTCGCCCATCCCCTGCGTGGTCACGGCGGCGGTGCCCAGACGCAGGCCGCGGGCCTCGGCGTGCGGCAGCGCACAGCAGTCGAGCACGATGCCGGCCGCCGCGAGCCGTCCCCGGGCCGCGCGGCCGTCGACGCCGAGCGGGGCCGGGTCGGCGGTGACCAGGTGGGTGTCGGTGCCGCCGGTGGTGACGACGAGCCCCTCGGCGGCCAGACCCGCGGCGAGAACCCTCGCATTGGCGACCACCTGATGGGCGTACGCCGTGAAGGCCGGTGTTGCCGCCTCGCCGAACGCGACGGCCTTGGCGGCGATGGTGTGCATCTGCGCCCCGCCCTGGGTGAACGGGAAGACAGCCCGGTCGACGCGTTCGGCCAGCTCGGCCCCGCACAGGATCATGCCGCCGCGGGGTCCGCGCAGCACCTTGTGCGTGGTGGCGCAGACGATGTCGGCGTACGGCACCGGGCTGGGCGCCGCTCCCCCGGCGACGAGGCCGATGGGGTGGGCGGCGTCGGCGATGAGATACGCCCCGACCTCGTCGGCGACCTCGCGGAAGAAGGCGTGGTCGATGTGCCGGGGGTAGGCGATGGAGCCGCACACGATCGCCTTGGGCCGGTGGCTGCGGGCGAGGGCGCGTACCTGGTCGTGGTCGATGAGCCCGGTCTCCGCGTCCACCCCGTACGGCACGAAGTCGAACCAGCGGCCGGAGAAGTTGGCGGGTGAGCCGTGCGTGAGGTGACCGCCGTAGGGCAGGCCGAGGGCGAGGACGGTGTCGCCGGGGCGCAGCAGGGCGGCGTACGCGGCGAGCACGGCGGACGACCCGGAGTGGGCCTGGACGTTGGCGTGCTCGGCGCCGAAGAGGGTCTTGGCGCGGTCCACGGCGATGCGCTCGGCGACGTCGACGATCTCGCAGCCGCCGTGGTGCCGGGCGCCGGGATAGCCCTCGGCGTACTTGTTCGCCAGCGGCGAGCCCAGCGCGGCCAGCACCGCGGGCGAGCTGAAGTTCTCGGCGGCGATCAGCTGGAGCGACGTCGACTGCCGGTCGAGCTCGCCGAGCAGGATCTCGGCCAGCTCGGGATCCTGCCGCCGCAGGATGTCAGCGGTCTCGGGGGCATGGGTGACCGACATGGTGGGCTCCGGGGCGTCGACGGGGACGTACGTCCAATGTAGGCCCGACACCCTCGCGGTGCTCGGCTGTGACGTCCTCTCGGGCGCCCCGGGGTCACGTCCGCGCGGGCACGCCCGTCAGCGCCGTCACCACCGGGTCCAGCGCCTGGTGTATCTCGTCGCCGATCGACCGGAAGAACGGCAGGGGGGCGCCGTACGGGTCGTAGACCTCGTCCGCCTCCGCCGTCGGGGCCAGGAGCCACCCGCGCAGGGCCGCCGCCGCACGGACCAGCGCGCGGGCGCGGGCGACCACACCGTCCTCCAGGGGAGGCAGCGTGGTCGGGTCTATGGCGCGCACCAGGCGGGTGAACTCCTTCAGGGTGAAGGTGCGCAGGCCCGCCGAGTGGCCCATGGAGATGACCTGCTGGCGGTGGTCGCGGGTGGCCGTCAGGACCAGGTCGGCCATGATGACGTGCTCGTCGAGGAGCTCGCGGCCGGTGAAGCCGCTGGCGTCCGCGCCGAAGTCGGCCAGGACCGCCTCCGCGTTGGCCTCCATCGGCGCGCCCTCGTGGCCCCAGGTCCCCGCGCTCTCCACGATCAGCCCGCCCCACAGCGGGTCGCCGAGCCGGTCCGCCAGGGCGTGCCGGGTCAGCCGCTCGGTGATCGGGGAGCGGCACACGTTGCCGGTGCTGACGTGGAGGATGCGGAAGGTGTCACGCGGAAGCCCTGTGAACGTCCGCGTCTCTTCCGGGTCCCATATGCCACGCCCCGCGTCAGGGGCCGTCAATTCGCCACCTCGAGGTCGGGTACGACCTTCCTGAGCTCGTCCGCGGAGATCGCGCCCGCGCGCAGCAGCAGGGGCACCTCGCGGGTGACGTCGACGATCGAGGAGGGGACGTTGCCGGGGGTCGGGCCGCCGTCGAGGTACACCGAGACCGAGTCGCCGAGCATCTCCTGGGCCGCGTCGCAGTCCTCCGGCGCCGGGTGGCCCGTCAGGTTCGCCGAGGACACCGCCATCGGGCCGACCTCGGTCAGCAGCTCGATGGCGACGGGGTGCAGGGGCATCCGGACGGCCACCGTGCCCCGCGTGTCCCCCAGGTCCCACTGGAGGGACGGCTGGTGCTTGGCGACGAGCGTGAGCGCGCCCGGCCAGAAGGCGTCGACCAGCTCCCAGGCCAGCTCGGAGAAGTCGGTGACGAGGCCGTGCAGGGTGTTCGGGGAGCCGATGAGGACGGGGGTGGGCATGTTGCGGCCCCGGCCCTTGGCCTCCAGCAGGTCGTGGACGGCCTCCGAGGAGAACGCGTCGGCGCCGATGCCGTACACCGTGTCGGTCGGCAGGACCACGAGCTCGCCACGGCGGACGGCGGACGCGGCCTCGCGCAGACCGGTCGAGCGGTCGGTCACGTCGTTGGTGTCGTATCGCCGTGCCATTTAGCGGGCCTCCTCGTACACGTACTGCTTCGAAGACTGGGGGGTGCGGCTCACGGCATCGCCTTGCGGGCCGTCGCGAACCGCGGGCGGTTGTTGAGGTCGGGGTGGTCGGCCGCGTCGGCCCAGCCCCGCTCCTCGGTGAAGATCCACGGCACCTGGCCGCCCTGGGTGTCGGCGTGCTCGATGACGACGACGCCGCCGGGGCGCAGGAGCCGGTGTGCGGTCCGTTCCAGACCGCGGATGAGGTCGAGGCCGTCCTCGCCGGAGAACAGGGCGAGCTCGGGATCGTAGTCCCGCGCCTCGGGAGCGACGTACTCCCACTCGGTCAGCGGGATGTAGGGCGGGTTGGAGATGACCAGGTCGACCTGGCCGTCGAGGTCGGGGAAGGCGTCGAGGGCGTTGCCCTGGCGCAGGTCGACCCGGGAGCCCTGGGTGTTCTTGCGGGTCCACCGCAGGGCGTCCTCGGACAGCTCCACGGCGTGCACGCGCGAGCGCGGGACCTCCTGGGCGAGGGCGAGCGCGATGGCGCCGGAGCCGGTGCACAGATCGACGATGCAGGGCTCCACGACGTCCATGGCCCGTACGGCGTCTATCGCCCACCCGACCACGGACTCGGTCTCCGGGCGCGGCACGAACACCCCGGGGCCGACCTGGAGCTCCAGGTACCGGAAGAAGGCCCGCCCGGTGATGTGCTGGAGCGGCTCGCGCTGCTCGCGGCGGGCGATGACCTCCCAGTACCGGGCGTCGAAGTCCGCGTCCTTCACGGAGTGCAGCTCGCCCCGCTTCACGCCGTGCACGAACGCGGCGAGCTCCTCCGCGTCGTTGCGCGGCGAGGGCACGCCGGCGTCGGCCAGCCGCTGGGTGGCCTGGGCCACCTCTGCGAGCAGCAGGTTCACGCAAGTCCTCCGTGTCGTACTCGGTACTCGGTCGTGCGTAGGTACCTCTTCACGCGGCTTTCCGCGGCGCCGGGCGGCGTTACGCCGCCGCCAGCTTCGCCGCCGAGTCCGCGTCGACGCAGGCCTGGATCACCGCGTCGAGGTCGCCGTCCAGAACCTGGTCCAGGTTGTACGACTTGAAGCCCACGCGGTGGTCCGAGATGCGGTTCTCCGGGAAGTTGTACGTGCGGATCTTCTCGGAGCGGTCGACGGTGCGGACCTGGCTGCGCCGGGCGTCGGCGGCATTGCGCTCCGCCTCCTCCTGCGCCGCCGCGAGCAGCCTGGAGCGCAGGATACGCAAGGCCTGCTCCTTGTTCTGGAGCTGACTCTTCTCGTTCTGGCAGGAGGCGACCACTCCGGTGGGGATGTGCGTGATGCGTACGGCGGAGTCGGTCGTGTTGACGGACTGGCCACCGGGCCCGGAGGAGCGGTAGACGTCGATGCGGAGGTCGTTGGGGTTGATCTCGACGTCGACCTCCTCCGCCTCGGGGGTGACCAGCACACCGGCCGCGGAGGTGTGGATGCGGCCCTGGGACTCGGTCGCCGGGACGCGCTGCACGCGGTGCACGCCGCCCTCGTACTTCAGGCGGGCCCACACGCCCTGGCCGGGCTCGGTGGCGCCGTTGCCGCCCTTGGTCTTCACGGCGACCTGGACGTCCTTGTAGCCGCCCAGCTCGGACTCGGTGGCGTCGATGATCTCGGTCTTCCAGCCGACCCGCTCGGCGTAGCGCAGGTACATGCGCAGCAGGTCACCCGCGAACAGCGCGGACTCGTCGCCGCCCGCGCCGGCCTTGATCTCGAGGATGACGTCCTTGTCGTCGCTGGGGTCGCGCGGGACGAGGAGGAGGCGCAGCTTCTCCGTCAGCTCCTCGCGGGCCTTCTCCAGCTCCTTGACCTCGGCGGCGAACTCCGGGTCGTCGGCGCCCAGTTCGCGCGCGGTCTCGATGTCGTCGCCGGTCTGCTTCCAGGAGCGGTACGTGGCGACGATCGGGGTGAGCTCGGCGTAGCGCTTGTTGAGCTTGCGCGCGTTGGCCTGGTCGGCGTGGACCGACGGGTCGGCGATCTGTTTTTCCAGGTCGGCGTGCTCACCGACGAGTTCCTCGACGGCCTCGAACATCTCTGGGCTCCTGTACTGCGGACGAAAGGGGAAGGCGGGCGACCAAAAACGCCGGTCCCGGCGCACTCCGAGGAGTGCGGCGTGGACCGGCGCTGGTGGCTCGCTACTTCTTGGCAGCAGCCTTGCCGAAGCGGGCCTCGAAGCGGGCCACACGGCCACCGGTGTCGAGGATCTTCTGCTTGCCCGTGTAGAACGGGTGGCACTCGGAGCAGACCTCGGCGCGGATGGTGCCGCTGGAGATCGTGCTGCGGGTGGTGAACGACGCGCCACAGGTGCAGCTGACCTGCGTCTCGACGTACTCGGGGTGGATGTCGCGCTTCAAGGTGTCTCCTAGTTTCGGGAGGGCGCCGGGTCGCCGTCCGCGGGCTGCGGGGGCGTGAACCGGGGCCGACGTACCAGTCTGCCAGGACTGGCCGCATCCCCCAAAACCGGGGGGCGCGACGATCTATTCCCAGGGACCCGCTAGGGGGTCACGACACCCTTGGCCTGGCCGGTGGCGGTGCCCTTGGTGGCGCTCTTCGGGATCGCCCGGTCGTTCTTCAGGGCTGTCCACACCAGCGCGGACTTGTCCTCGTCGATGAGGACCCGGTTGCCGTCCTGCGGGTCGTACTGGACCGGCATGGTCACCATCGTCATGTTCTTGGAGCTGATGCCCTTCAGGCCGTTGGCGAAGGACATCAGCTCGTCGACCGAGCCGAGGTCGGAGTCGGTGGTGACGGCGTTGGTGGCGGTCGTGGCGAGGTTGTAGAGCTTCTTCGGGCTGTCGAAGAGGTCGATCGTCTTGATCTGGTTGATCAGCGCCTTGATGAACGCCTGCTGGAGCTGGATGCGTCCGAGGTCGGAGCCGTCGCCGACGCCGTGCCGGGTGCGGACCAGGCCGAGGGCCTGCTTGCCGGTGAGCGTGTGGGTGCCGGCCTCCAGGTCCAGGTGGCTGTCGGGGTCGCGGATGGCCTTGGTGGTGGTGACCTGCACGCCGCCGAGCTCGTCGATGAGCTTCTGGAACCCGGAGAAGTCGACCTCCAGGTAGTGGTCCATGCGGATGTCGGTGAGCGACTCGACGGTCTTCACGGCGCAGGCGGCGCCGCCGGTGGAGTACGCGGAGTTGAACATCACGCCGTGCGCGGCGTCGTGCACGGTGCCCTCGGGGTCGGTGCACTCCGGGCGGTCGACGAGGGTGTCGCGCGGGATGGAGACCACGCTGGCCTTCTTGTGGCCCTCGTAGACGTGCACGATCATCGCGGTGTCGGACCGGGCGCTGCCGTCGTCGGCGCCGCCGCCGAGCTTCTTGTTGGAGCCGGAGCGGGTGTCCGAGCCGAGGACGAGGATGTTCTCCGAGCCGTTGTCGACCTTCGTGGGCCGGTCGGTGCCGAGGGCGTGGTCGATGTCGACGCTCTTGATGTTGCCGTTGAGCGTGAAGTACAGATAGCCGGCTCCGGTGCCGCCCACCACGACGATGCCCGCGGCGGTCCAGGCCGCGATCAGCAGGCCCTTGCGCTTGCCGCGGGTCCTGCGGCGACGGCCCTTGGCGCGGCGGCGCGGGCCCGCGGTGCCGGACTCCTCGGTTATGCCGGCTTCCGGCGTGCTCTCGGCAGACATGTGCTCCTCGTTCTCGTCCGCTCGGTTACCCCCTGCTTTCAGGGTCAGACGTGGTCGTGACGACCCGGACCTCACCATGGTCGCTCCGTCCGGTCAGACGGGTAAACCGGAGAAAGGGTTGCACAACGCACTGTGCCCACCCGGTGCGCGGGTGGGCACAGTGCGTAGTCGGCGAACGCGGTCGTACCGCGCTCACCTGCTGTTTCAGCCGAAGATGTCGTACTGCTTGAAATCGGTACCGACCGAGATCCTTGTGGCGAAGATCTCGCTGGTTCCCTTGCCGGTGCCCTTGTACAGGTACAGGGTGCCGCCCGGCGTGCGGGCCAGGAAGTCGGCCTTGCCGTCGCCGGTGATGTCACCGATGGCGTCGAAGGCGTTGTACGTGGTGCTGCTCCAGGTGCGGACCTTCACGCGGGCGGAGAAGGGGCTGGAGGCTTTGCCCGTGCCCTTGTAGAGGTAGAGGGCGCCGTTGCTCCTGTTGCGCGCGAGCAGGTCGGCCTTGCCGTCACCGGTGAAGTCGCCCTTGCCGCGGACCATGTTGTAGGCGTTCCAGCCGGTGCCCGTGCCGATCTGCACGCGCGCCGAGAAGGTGCCGTTGCCCTTGCCGGGGTAGAGCCACGCCTTGCCCGCGGAGTCCACGGAGACGACGTCGGGCTTGTAGTCGCCGGTGAGGTCGCCGGGGGTGATGATGCGGGTGCGGGTCTTCCAGTTGTCGAAGATCTGCTTGTCGACAAACTGGCCGTCTTCGGTCCGGTCGGCGGGCCACTCGAAGTGCCGCCAGTAGACGTCCCCGGTGGACGAGACGCGGTACACCAGGTCCTGGACGCTGTCCCGGTCGAAGTCCGTCTGGGTGACGAGGTTGACGCCGCCCCAGTTGTTCAGGCTCTGCCGGGCGCCGAAGGACGTGCCCTTGGAGTCCTTCTCGTAGGCGGTCTTCGTGGACGCGTTGCGCACGAACAGGTCGGCCTTGGCGTCGGTGTAGCTCATGTTGGCGTCGTCGACCTGCGCGTAGGCGGCACCGAGGTACGTCTTGACCTTGGTGAAGACGCTGTACGCGCCCTTCTTGACGCAGTTCACGACGCCCCAGGAGACGACACCGACGATGCGTCCGTTGACCACGAGCGGGCCGCCGGAGTCACCGTTGCACGCGGACGTCGTACCGCTGTCGCTGCCGCTGGCGGGATTGCCCGCGCAGACCATGTGGCCCTTGACGAAGTCGGCGCCGTAGTAGGTCGCGCAGGTGCTGTCCGACTGGATCGGCAGCGTCGCCGTCTTCAGGGTGCTGGAGACGTTCTGGTTGGTGGAGGTGGTGCGTCCCCAGCCGTAGACCTTCGCGCTGGTGCCGGCGGCGTAGGACGCGGTGTCCGTGGACGTCGTCATGCGGATCGGCGTCGCCTTGACCGGCCCCTCCAGGGTGAGGACGGCGATGTCGTTGTCGAGGGTCCGCGAGCTGTACAAGGGGTGGGTCCACTGGCGCACCGCGCCACTGATCTGGCCATTGGTGTTGCCGTTCGCGTCGGGCATCGACGCGGTACCGGTCACGACCGTGCCGTACTTGGCCCAGTTGTAGCCCTTGGCGCAGTGCGCGGCGGTGAGGATCTTCGTGGGCGAGACGACGGCGCCACCGCAGAAGAAGTTCGTGTCGGTGGCCGGGTCGTTGTAGAAGAGCTGGGCCATCCAGGGCGCGGAGGAGATCGTCGTGGTGGTGCCACCGATGATCTTCGCGTCGACGGTGCCGCTGCTCGTGCCGGAGCTCAGGGACGACTTGTCGGTCGTCTCCCCCGCGACGCCGTCACCGGCGAGGGCGCCCGCGATGCGCTGCGTCAGCTCGGCCTGCGAGACCGTGCTGAGGGCGGGCTTGGCCGTCGGCTCGGGAAGCGCGGTCGCGGCACCGGCGGAGCTGCTCATCAGCGCGGCGGCGACGGCGGCGGCGACACCGGCGGCACCGACGGGCAGGGCGATCCGCATCCTGCGTCTGTGCCGACCGCCCCCGGACATGGCTGTACCCACGCAAGTCCCCCCTCGGGATCAGAAGTTCACGGGTCGAAAAAGTGACCGAAGAGCGCGATCGTACCCCGGGCACGAGAAGCGAAAAGGGCCACCCCGTCACCGGGGTGGCCCTTCGCTGAAGACGTGACGTCAGTCGCCGTTGCCGGGGGTCGGCGTCGTCTTCTGGATCTGCATCAGGAACTCGGCGTTCGACTTCGTCTGCTTCATCTTGTCGAGGAGCAGCTCGACCGCCTGCTGCTGGTCGAGGGCGTGCAGCACCCGGCGCAGCTTCCAGACGATCCCGAGCTCGTCGGGGGCGAGCAGGATCTCTTCCTTACGGGTACCGGACGCGTCCACGTCCACCGCCGGGAAGATCCGCTTGTCGGCGAGCTTGCGGTCGAGCTTGAGCTCGGCGTTGCCGGTGCCCTTGAACTCCTCGAAGATGACCTCGTCCATGCGGGACCCGGTGTCCACCAGCGCGGTGGCGAGGATGGTCAGCGAGCCGCCGTCCTCGATGTTGCGGGCCGCACCGAAGAAGCGCTTCGGCGGGTACAGGGCGGTCGAGTCGACACCACCGGACAGGATGCGGCCGGAGGCGGGCGCGGCGAGGTTGTACGCACGGCCCAGACGCGTGATCGAGTCGAGCAGCACGACGACGTCGTGGCCCAGCTCCACCAGCCGCTTGGCGCGCTCGATGGCCAGCTCGGCGACCGTGGTGTGGTCCTCGGCCGGGCGGTCGAAGGTCGAGGAGATGACCTCGCCCTTGACAGACCGCTGCATGTCGGTGACCTCTTCCGGACGCTCGTCGACCAGGACGACCATCAGGTGGCACTCGGGGTTGTTGTGCGTGATCGCGTTGGCGATCGCCTGCATGATCATGGTCTTGCCGGTCTTCGGCGGGGCCACGATCAGACCGCGCTGGCCCTTGCCGATCGGCGCGACGAGGTCGATGATCCGGGTCGTCAGCACACCCGGATCCGTCTCCAGGCGGAGGCGGTCCTGCGGGTACAGCGGGGTGAGCTTGTTGAACTCCGGGCGGCCACGGCCGTGTTCGGGCGCCATGCCGTTGACGGAGTCCAGCCGCACCAGCGCGTTGAACTTCTCGCGCCGCTCGCCTTCCTTGGGCTGCCGCACGGCACCGGTGATGTGGTCACCCTTGCGCAGGCCGTTCTTGCGGACCTGGGCGAGGGAGACGTACACGTCGTTGGGACCGGGGAGGTAACCCGAGGTACGGATGAAGGCGTAGTTGTCGAGGATGTCCAGGATGCCCGCGACGGGGATCAGGACGTCGTCGTCGGCGAGCTGCGGCTCGGGCGCGCCGATCTCGTCACGGCCACGACGGCCGCGACGGTCACGGTAACGACCGCGGCGGCCGCGGCGACCGCCCTCGAAGTCGTCGTCGTCCTGCGGGCCGGCGTTGCGGTCCTGACGGCCGCCGCCCTGCTGCTGGTTCTGCTGGCCGCGCTGGCCGCCCTGCTGGTCGTCGCCCTTGCCGCGGCGGTCGCGGTCGCGGCCACCACGCTCACGGTCGCCGCGCTCACCGCGCTCACCGCGGTCACCGCGGTCGGCACGGTCACCGCGGTCGGCACGGTCCCGGCGGTCGCGACGGCCCTGACGGCCCTCGGCGTCACCGGCGTCGCCCTTGGCCTCGCCCTGCGCCTGCGCGGGCGTCTCGGCCTTCGGCTCGGTCTTCGCCTCGGCGGCCACCGTCTCGGGGCTGCCCGCGTCGGCCGTGGCACGGCGACGACGGCGCTCGACCGGAGCGTCGTCGGAGGCCGGCTGGCCGGGAATCTCGATCTGCTGCTGGGCCACGGCCTTCTCGGCGGGGGCCTCGGCCGGGGCGGCGTCCGCCTTCTTCTCGGCGGTGTCGCCCGTACGAGCCTTGGAGGTGGCGCGGCGCTTGGGCTTGGTCTCGGCGGCGTCCCCGGCGGGGGATGACGCGGCCTTCGCCGGGGCTCCCCCACCTGCCTGCGCCTCCTTGATGACCTCGATCAGCTGGCTCTTGCGCATCCGCGCGGTGCCCCTGATACCGAGGCTGGAGGCGACCTGCTGCAGCTCGGCCAGCACCATGCCCTCGAGGCCGGTACCGCGGCGCCGCCGGGAGCCGGCACCGCTGGCAGGCGCGGAGGCGTCCGTGGCGGGCGCGGCAGCGGTCTCCTCGACACGTGCGCCCATCAGATCGGTGGTGTCGCTCACGAAGGGTCCTTCCCTGGAGCGGACGTCGGCCTGTCTGGCTCGGCGACCGGTTGTGCTGTCCGACGTCGGTCCCATCCTTGTGGACCGTGCCGGGGCGGTGGTCCGCCTGGGCGGCGGAGGAAATTTCTGGTGATGGCGCTTCCCAGAGCAGCGACACCGACTGTCTGTGTCACGTGGCTCGGTCGCACCGGTTCCGGAGCGTGCCCGGCAAGTCGCTCAGTGCTCGCGTACGAGGTACTGCCCGCGTACGTCGTACGAAACACAGTGCGGCTTGGGAGGCTCCCGGAAGAATGTCTGTCCCGGACGGGGACGTGAAGCACCTCGCCATGGTGGGGTCGGGTGCAGACTTGAGATTAACACTACCGGATCCAACAAACATTCCCCCTCTCCAAATCCGGCAACCGCCGGCTTCAGATGTCCGTCGTGGAGCTGAGCGGCAGCACGCTCGCGCCGTGTGTGTCGAGGTCGAGCCTGTTCGCGGCCCATCCCTCGCCCGCCAGATGGGCCACCTTGTCCGCGCTGTCCTCGTCGACCAGTGCCAGAACGGTGGGCCCGGCTCCGGAGATCACGGCCGGAACCCCGTCCGCCCTCAAGCGCTCCACTAGCGCGGCGCTCTCCGGCATGGCCGGAGCCCGGTAGTCCTGGTGCAACCGATCCTCGGTCGCGGGCAGCAGCAGGTCGGGGCGCCGGGTGAGGGCCTCGACGAGCAGGGCGGCGCGGCCCGCGTTGGCGGCGGCGTCCACGTGCGGCACGGTACGCGGCAGGAGGCCGCGCGCGGTCTCCGTCAGCACCGGCTTCCCCGGTACGAAAACCACCGGAACGATGGAATCGCCGGGCTCCAGCCTGGTCGCCCGCGCGGCGCCGGCCTCCATCCAGGCGATGGTGAAGCCGCCGAGCAGACACGGGGCGACGTTGTCGGGGTGGCCCTCGATCTCGGTCGCGAGCTCCAGCAGCGCGGCGTCGTCGAGCCTGGACTCGCCGCCTATGGTCACGGCGCGCGCGGCGACGATGCCGGCGCAGATGGCGGCGGAGGAGGAGCCGAGCCCGCGCCCGTGCGGGATGCGGTTGGCGCACACGATCTCCAGGCCGCGCGGCTGTCCGCCGAGCAGGTCGAAGGCGGTGCGCAGGGACCGTACGAGCAGGTGCTTCTCGTCGCGTGGGAGGGTCTCGCTGCCCTCACCCGCGATGTCGATGTGCAGCCCGGAGTCGGCCACCCGGACGACGACGTCGTCGTGGAGCCCCAGCGACAGGCCGAGGGCGTCGAAGCCCGGGCCGAGGTTGGCGCTGGTGGCGGGGACGCGCACCCGGACGGCGGCGGCGCGGAACGCTGGACCGGCCATCGCTCGATGACTCTCCTTGAGCTGCGTGATTGTCGAATGACATTCGATACGTACGGGGAGACCCTCGGGTCGCGGAGATGACGCGACTCCCGGCCATGCGCGGGGGCATATGCGGCGGGCGGGTTCGGTACAGCCTATCGAAGGAAGGTTCTGTGGCGACATAGGGCGCACAGGAGGCGCACGATGCGTGTCGTAAGCCCCCTGTGCACCCCCTGCGGAGATGCCGCTCCAGGGACGACGTCCCGGAGAGGTCGCTCCGGGGACGTCGTCCCGGTGATGCCCTTACACGAGGCCGAGGCGCTCGGCGGCCGTGGCCGCGTCGACCGGGACGGTGACCGGCTGCGGGGCGCCGGCGACGGCCCAGTCGGGGTCCTTCAGGCCGTTGCCCGTGACGGTGCAGACGATGCGCTGCCCCGGGTCGACCTTGCCCTGCTCGGCGGCCTTCAGCAGACCGGCCACCGACGCGGCGGAGGCGGGCTCCACGAACACGCCCTCCTGCGCAGCCAACAGCCGGTAGGCGCGCAGGATCTCACGGTCCGTCACCTCGTCGATGAACCCGCCGGACTCGTCCCGCGCCGCGAGGGCGTGGTGCCAGGAGGCCGGGTTGCCGATACGGATGGCGGTGGCGATCGTCGAGGGGTCCTTGACGACCTCGCCGCGCACGATCGGGGCGCTGCCGGACGCCTGGAAACCCCACATACGGGGGGTCCTGGTGGCGACACCGTCGGCGGCGTACTCCTTGTAGCCCTTCCAGTACGCGGTGATGTTGCCCGCGTTGCCGACCGGGAGGACGTGGATGTCGGGCGCGTCGCCGAGCATGTCGACGATCTCGAACGAGGCCGTCTTCTGGCCCTCGATACGCACCGGGTTGACCGAATTGACCAGCGCCACCGGGTAGTTGTCGCTGAGCGCCCGGGCGAGGGTGAGGCAGTCGTCGAAGTTGCCGTCGACCTGGAGGATCTTCGCGCCGTGCACGAGGGCCTGGCCCATCTTGCCGAGCGCGATCTTGCCCTGCGGCACGAGCACGGCACAGACCATGCCGGCGCGCACCGCGTACGCGGCGGCCGAGGCGGAGGTGTTGCCGGTGGAGGCGCAGATGACCGCCTTGGCACCCTCCTCCTTGGCCCGGGTGATGGCCATGGTCATACCGCGGTCCTTGAAGGACCCGGTCGGGTTGGCGCCCTCCACCTTGAGGTGGACCTCGCAGCCCGTGCGCTCGGAGAGCACCTGCGCGGGCACGAGGGGCGTGCCGCCCTCGCGGAGCGACACGACCGGCGTGGTGTCGGAAACCGGCAGCCGGTCCCGGTACTCCTCGATGATTCCGCGCCACTGGTGGGTCATTGCTGGTTACTCTCCTTCAACCCGCATGATGCTGGCGACACCGCGCACGGTGTCGAGCTTGCGCAGCGCCTCGACGGTCCCGTTCAGGGCGGCGTCGGACGCGCGATGGGTCACGACGACGAGAGAGGCCTCGCCGTCCTTGCCCGTCTGGCGAACCGTATCGATGGACACCCCGTGCTCGGCGAACACGGTGGCCACCTGGGCGAGAACACCCGGTTTGTCCGCCACGTCGAGGCTGATGTGGTACCGCGTGAAGACCTCGCCCATGCCCGAGACGGGCAGGGCGGCGTACGCGGACTCGCCGGGACCGGTCGCGCCGTTGAGCCGGTTGCGGCACACGGCGACGAGGTCGCCGAGGACTGCGGAGGCGGTCGGGGCGCCACCGGCACCGGGACCGTAGAACATCAGCTGGCCGGCCGCGTCGGACTCCACGAACACGGCGTTGTACGCGCCGCGCACGGAGGCCAGCGGGTGGCTCAGCGGGATCATCGCGGGGTGCACGCGCGCGGTGACGGAGCCGCCGTCCCCGGCGCGCTCGCAGATGGCGAGCAGCTTGATGGTGCAGCCCATGTTCTTCGCGGAGGCGAAGTCGGCGGCGGTGACCTCGGTCATGCCCTCGCGGTAGACGTCGTCGAGGCGCACGCGCGTGTGGAAGGCGATACCGGCCAGGATGGCGGCCTTGGCGGCGGCGTCGAAGCCCTCGACGTCGGCGGTCGGGTCGGCCTCGGCGTACCCGAGGGCGGTGGCCTCGTCGAGGGCCTCCTGGTAGCCGGCCCCGGTGCTGTCCATCTTGTCGAGGATGAAGTTGGTCGTCCCGTTGACGATCCCGAGGACCCGGTTGACCTTGTCGCCGGCGAGGGACTCGCGCAGCGGGCGGATCAGCGGGATGGCACCGGCAACGGCGGCCTCGTAGTAGAGGTCCGCGTCATGGTCCTCCGCGGCCGCGTGCAGGGCGGCGCCGTCCTGGGCGAGGAGCGCCTTGTTGGCGGAGACGACGGAGGCGCCGTGCTCGAAGGCGGTGGTGATGAGGGAGCGGGCGGGCTCGATGCCGCCGATGACCTCGACGACGACGTCGATGTCCCCGCGTTTGACGAGGGCGGTCGCGTCGGTGGTGACCAGTTCGGCCGGGATGCCCTCCCGCACCTTGGAGGGCCGTCGTACGGCGACACCGGCGAGCTCGACGGGGGCGCCGATCCGGGCGGCGAGGTCGTCGGCGTGCGTCGTCATGATGCGCGCCACCTCTGAGCCGACAACCCCACAGCCCAGCAGCGCCACCTTCAGCGGACGCGTACGCATCATCCGACCTCGTTTCCTCATACCGTCTACGGTGGGACCAGTCTCACTCACCGGACGGGAGTTTCTACCCTTCGTCCGGATCGTGAGACATCTATTTCATTTGTACGGGGGTGGAAGACAGGAGATCTTCCACCCCTCGGTCACGGGCCTCACCCGACGTCGAGGCGGAGGAGGTCCTCCTCCGTCTCCCGCCGGACGATGACACGCGACTCCCCGTCGTGCACGGCGACGACGGGCGGCCGCAGCACGTGGTTGTAGTTGCTGGCCATGGACCGGCAGTACGCACCCGTGGCCGGCACGGCGACGAGGTCGCCCGGCGCGATGTCGGCCGGCAGGAACGCGTCCTTGACCACGATGTCCCCGCTCTCGCAGTGCTTGCCGACGACCCGGGCCAGCATCGGCTCCGCGTCCGAGGTCCGCGACACCAGCGCGACGCTGTACTCGGCGTCGTACAGCGCGGTGCGGATGTTGTCGGACATGCCGCCGTCGACGGAGACGTAGGTGCGCAGACCGTCGAGGCGCTTGGTGGTGCCGACCTCGTAGAGCGTGAAGGCGGTCGGCCCGACGATGGCGCGCCCGGGCTCGACGGAGACACGGGGCGTGCGGAGCTTGGCGGCGTCGCACTCACGGCTGACGATCTCCGTCAGCGCCTTGGCGATCTCGTGCGGTTCGCGGGGGTCGTCGTCGGAGGTGTACGCGATCCCGAGCCCGCCGCCGAGGTCGATCTCGGGCAGCTCGACCCCGTGCTCGTCACGGATGTCCTTCAGCAGCCCGACCACCCGGTGCGCCGCGACCTCGAACCCGGACATGTCGAAGATCTGCGAGCCGATGTGGGAGTGGATCCCGATGAGTTCGAGCGAGTCGAGCTGGAGCGCGCGCCGCACGGCCTCCGCCGCCTGCCCGCCGGCCAGCGGGATGCCGAACTTCTGGTCCTCGTGGGCGGTGGCGATGAACTCGTGCGTATGCGCTTCCACGCCGACGGTGACCCGGATCTGGACGCGCTGCCGGGTGCCGAGTTCCTGGGCGATGTGGGCGACGCGCACGATCTCCTGGAAGGAGTCGAGCACGATGCGCCCGACGCCCTCGCCGATGGCCCGGCGGATCTCTTCCTTGGACTTGTTGTTGCCGTGGAAGGCGATGCGGTCGGCGGGCATGCCGGCGGACAGGGCGGTGGCCAGCTCGCCACCGGAGCAGACGTCGAGGTTGAGCCCCTCCTCGTGCAGCCAGCGCACGACGGCACGGGACAGGAAGGCCTTGCCGGCGTAGAAGACGTCGGCGTCCGCGCCGAAGGCCGACCGCCAGGCCCGCGCCCGGGCCCGGAAGTCGGCCTCGTCGACGACGTAGGCGGGCGTGCCGTACTGCTCGGCGAGGGTCTTCACGTCGATGCCGCCGACGGTGACGACACCGTCGTCGTCACGGCCGACCGTCTGGGCCCAGACCTTGGGGTCCAGGGTGTTGAGGTCGGCCGGCGGGGCGGAGTAGTGCCCCTCGGGAAGGACGTCGGCGTGACGGGGCCCGGCGGGGTGTGCGGAACGGCTCATCTTCTTGGCTGACTCTCTGTTCGCGGTCTCAGAGGTGTTCGGGGGCGTCGATGCCGAGCAGGGTCAGGCCACCGGCCAGCACCGTCCCGGCGGCTTCGGCGAGGGCGAGCCGGGCACGGTGGGCGGCCGAGGGTTTCTCGTCACCGCGCGGAAGGACCATGGGCACGAACGCGAGGGTGGCGTCGGCGACACCGACAAGATGCCGGGCAAGCCGATCCGGGGCACGGTGCGCGGCGGCTTGGGCGAGGACGCGGGGGTGGTCGGCGAGGGTGGTGGTGAGGGCGGTGGCGAGGGCGGCGGTGGTGTCCTCGGGGTGGCCCGGGGCTTGTGCGCCGTCCGGCAGTAGGTCGGTGAGGGCGGTGGTGGTGCCCTCGGGCTCGTCCGCGGCTTGCGCGCCGTGCGGCAGTACGTCGTCGGCGTGGCCCTGGGTGTCGAATCCCAGGTCGGCAGCGTTGCGGGTGAGCGCCCGGGTGCGGGCGTAGGCGTAGCGGACGCGGAAGAGAGGGTTGCTCTCGCGCTGAACGAGGTGCGGCACGGGCTGCGCGCCACCGACGCGGGGCAGGTCGTGGGCGGCGGGATACAGAAGCGCCCAGCGAGCGGCGTCGCGACCGAGGGGGGTCGGGTCGGCCGGGGCGGGGGCCGGACGGAGGGTGACGTCGAGGGGGGAGGGGGTGTGGGGGGCGCCGGGGGTGTCGTAGGCGTCTGGGGTGTCGGTGGCGTCGACCTCTGCGCCCAGGACGTCGGTCCACTCCGGCTCGGGGCGGGCCGCGCAGGAGGTGCGGACGAGGGCGCCCTGGGAGCGGAGGATGCGGGCGGCGGCGTCCATCACGACGACGGCGCGGACCTCGTGGGGCGCGTGCAGCCGCACGAGCTGCCCGGTGGGGTGGTCGACCCAGCCGTACCGAGGCCCTCGTCGCCGGATCTCCTGGACGAGGGCGGCGGAGGCGTGGCCCGCGCTACGGAGGCTGATGTTGAGGAATCCGGGGCCGGTGATGGTGACGTCGGCGATACCGGTGGGGTCGACAGGGTCCGTGTCGTCCGGGGCGCCGGCGGGGCCGGTCCTGTCGTGGGCGCCGGAAGGGCCGGCGAGTTCGAGCAGGTGGGACCGGAGGATCTCGGCGACCTCTGTGGGGGGCCGTCCGGCGGGCCGGGCGAGCTGGAGGGCGATGTTGGTGGCGTAGTCACCGCACCCACCGGGCCCCGGGCGCGTGACGACGGCCCGTCCGGGCACGGTCACCCGCAGTTCCCCACCGTCGACAGCGCGACGGACCGCGCGCAGCACGGTACGGGAGAGCTCGACGGGGGTCACGGGACAAGCGTATGGGAGGAGGGGGGTGGGGAGGCGAGTCGGTTACGCGGAAGGTCCGGGATGTGGACGGTGGGTGGGCTGAGGGTGGGGGTAGGGGGAGCCGGGGCCGGCCTGCGGCAGCGGGGCAGGGCGCCAGGGCCAGCGAGGTCAGCGGGGTCAGCCGCTGGTGCGACCGGCCGTGTGGCCTGCGGCGGTCTCACCCTCGCCGCTGCCGAGGACGCCCTCGAGGACGTCACCCCCATCGCCGTCCCCGTCACCGTCGCAGTCGGGGTCGGGCTCAGGGTCGCCGCTGTCGTCCCGCGCGGACGGCCCGCCGTGCTTGCGCTCGATCAACTGCCGTACCAGCCCCACCAGTTCGGAAGGTTCGAAGGGCTTGGCGAGAAAGGCGTCGACGCCGACGTCGAGTCCGCTCTCCACCTCGTGCTGGGTGCAGGCGCTGACGATGGCAAGAGGAAGGTCACGGGTCCGAGGATCGGAACGCAACCGCGCGGCGGTCCGAAGCCCATCAAGTCGGGGCATAACGACATCGAGGGTGACCACGTCGGGGCGTACCTGATGCACCACATCCAGACACTCGGCACCATCAGCCGCGGTCACGACCTCGATGCCCTCCAGCTCGAGATTGACCCTGATCAGCTGCCGGATGACCTTGTTGTCGTCCACAACAAGCACCCGGCCCGAAGTGCCTGGCACAACTCGAGAGTAGGTCCGGACCGGCCACCGCGTCCGGGTTTTACCGACTTCCGCCCCGCGCGAGCGAACACCACCGAGATCACCGCCCGCGCGGAGGCCCCCGCACCCCGGGTAAACCCGTTCATGAACACCCCGGCAGAGCTGGTAGTGTTCTACCCGTCGCGGCGAGCAACCCGCCCGACACGCCCCCGTAGCTCAGGGGATAGAGCAACGGCCTCCGGAGCCGTGTGCGCAGGTTCGAATCCTGCCGGGGGCACCTTGATTTAGGTGCCCAAAGACCCCGTCACCAGCGGAAACGCTGAGGCCGGGGTCTTTGCGTATGTGCGGGCAGGCCCGGGAGCGGTGTCCGCATCAGGTTTCGTCGTCGGGCTCGTCCTCGTGTTGCCAGGTCCGGGGCCAGTTGCCGGACGGGGGAGGTGGGCCTGCGATGTCGAGGTCGCGTCGGGCGAGGGTGTAGAAGGTGTCGCGGGCTCGGCTCACCTGCTGTAGGGCCCTTGTCCATCCCGTGGGGTCTTCTTTCAGGCCGCGTGCGTACAGCTCGGCGTTCCATACCGCTTCGTGCCACTTGCGTGCCGCCCCGATCGTTTCCGCGTCGCCGATCAGCAGCACGGATTCCCACTCCGCCGCACGCCGTACCTCATTCTCGGCGAGCTGCGTCATGCCCTGTTCCAGATCCAGCGGGTCCACCGCATGCGGGAACCCTCGTGTCGCGCCCATGCGTTGGGCAACGCTCAGCTGCTGTTTCAAGGTGTTGGCGTAGGACGCGTACGCCTCCAGCCTCCTCTCGTCCCACCGCTCAGCTCTGCCTCGTCGCCAACGGCTCCGCTCGGTGATGTTCGTCGCCACGTAGGAGCTCGCCGCTCCGACCACGACACCCAGCAGCGCCGGCACCTGCTCCCACAACGCCAACTCCCCCCAGCCTGAGTCGATCTCAGTGGGGGACACAGTGCCCTACTCAGGGGCTCCGGACCAGGTGTCACGCCGAGCGCTTGCGGGCCGTTGCCTTCTTCGCTGCCGTCTTCTTCGCTGCTGTCTTCTTCGCCGCCGATTTCGTTGCCGTCGACTTGGTCGCCGTGGATTTCGTCGACGTCGACTTCGTCTTCTTCGCCGTGGAGCCGGCCGTCGACTTCTTCGTCGAGGCCGTCGTCTTCTTGGCGGTGCTCCGCCCGCTCGCCGTCGTCTTCTTGCCGGCGGACTGCTTGGGGGACGTCCGGGCCGAGGTGCGTCGGGGGAGGTGGGTGACCTCCGCCGGTTCCTCGCCGCGGGACTCCTTCGCGTCGCGCACGCTCTTCTCCAGGGCGGCCATGAGATCGAGGACCTTGCCGCCCTGGGACGCTTCCGGGGCCTCGGGGGGCGTCTCGCCGGCGGCCTTCGCGGCGACCACCTCCTCCAGGGCCTCGCGGTACTCGTCGTGGAGGTCCTCCAGGTCGATCTCGCCCAGGGTGTCCATGAGGGCGTCCGCGAGGTCGAGCTCCTTGTCGTTCACCGTCACCTTGGTGTCCGGAGCCACGCCCTGCGGCGCTCGGACCTCGTCCGGCCACAGCAGGCCGTGCATGGCGATGGCGTCGTCCACCACCCGCAGCATGCCGAGCCGCTCCTTGCCGCGGAGGGCGAACTTCGCGATCGCGACCTTGTGGCTGCGTTTGAGCGCCTCCCGCAGCAGGGTGTACGGCTTCGCTGCGGGCGCGCCGCCGGCCGCCAGGTAGTACGCCGCGTCCATCTGGAGGGGGTCGATGCGGTCGGCGGGTACGAAGGCGACGATCTCGATGGTCCTGGCGGTGGGGAGGGGAAGGTGGGCCAGGTCCTCGTCGGTGATCGGGATGATCGTGCCGTCGGCGTCCTCGTAGCCCTTGCCGATCTCCGCGCTGCTGACCTCCTTCTCCTCCAGCTCGCAGACCTTGCGGTACCGGATGCGGCCGCCGTCCTCCAGATGGATCTGGCGGAAGGAGATCGAGTGGCTCTCGGTGGCGTTGACCAGCTTGATGGGGATGCTGACCAGGCCGAACGAGATGGCGCCGTTCCATATGGATCGCACGAGCAGCACCCTTCCGCGCAATAAGGACGATATCCACCCATTTCCATGGGATTCTCATCGTATGACGCCGATCACCGAGGTGGACGGGCGCCGACTCGCGCTCAGCAATCTGGACAAGGTGCTGTATCCGGCGACCGGCTTCACCAAGGGCGAGGTGCTGCACTACTACGCGACCGCCGCCGACGCCCTGCTGCCCCATCTGCGGGACCGTCCCGTGTCCTTCCTGCGCTATCCGGACGGCCCCGACGGTCAGGTGTTCTTCGCCAAGAACGTGCCGCCCGGTACGCCCGACTGGGTCACCACCGCCGAGGTGCCCCGCTCGGAGGGGCCGGCGCGGATGGTGCTGGTACAGGACCTGGCGAGTCTGATGTGGGCGGCGAACCTGGTGACCGAGTTCCACACGCACCAGTGGGTCGTCCAGGACCCGACCAAGGCCGACCGGCTCGTCCTCGACCTCGACCCCGGCCCGCCCGCCACCGTCGTGCACTGCTGCGAGGTCGCGCTGTGGCTGCGGGACCGGCTCGCCGAGGACGGGATCGCGGCGTACGCGAAGACCTCCGGGTCCAAGGGGCTGCATCTGGTCGCCGCCCTCCGGCCGACCGCCTCCTCCGAACGGGTGAGTGAGTACGCGAAGGAGCTCGCCGTCGCCGCGGAGCGGGCCATGCCCGGGCTCGTCGTGCACCGGATGACCAAGAGCCTGCGGCCCGGGAAGGTCTTCGTCGACTGGAGTCAGAACGCCGCCCGGAAGACCACGGCCACCCCCTACACCCTGCGGGCCCGGCGGGAGCCCACCGTCTCCGCGCCCGTGACCTGGGAGGAGGTCGAGCAGTGCGCCTCACCCCGGCAGCTCACCTTCCTCGCACCGGACCTCGCGCCCCGGCTCCGGGACCACGGTGACCTGCTCGCCCCCCTGCTCGACACCGCGCACGCCGCCGAGCTGCCGTAGCTCCGCCTCCTGGCCGGCAAGGCGATCGGCGCTGCCCAGCTGCCCTAGCTCCGCCCTCTGGCCGGCAAGGCGATCGGCGCCGCCCAGCCGCCGTAGCCTCGCCTCCTGGCCGGTAAGGCGGTCGGCGCCGCCCAGCCGCCGCCGCACCACCGGAGCCGTCCGCGGCCCGACGAGTCACCCGCCGTCGAGCCAGGTCCGACGGTCCCGCGCCATCGCGTGCAGCGCCTCCACGTCCGCCGGTTTGAGCACCCCGCCGAGCCGGGCCAGGCTCTCCAGCTCCGTGTCCTGAAGGACGCGGACCTCGCGGAGCGGGGCGGTGATCCGCACCTCCGTCGCGCCGACGAGGGCGAGGACGGGGCGGACCTCGGCGGTCAGGGCGTACGAGGCGCGGCCGGCGTCGGCGCGGACGCGGCGCAGCAGCGGCTCGGGGTCCCGGCGGCCCAGGGTGACCATGGGGTCGGCGACCGTCACCCGCTGCTTGCGGGCGTGGAGCGTGTGGATGGAGAAGAGGCCGCCGGGTCCGATGGCCAGGTGGTGGACGCGGTCGCCGCCGGGTAGCGGGACCGAGTGCAGGGCGTGCCAGCCGGCGCCGTCCAGCCGGTCCAGGGCCTCCCCCACCGTCTGCTCGGCCAGCAGGGCCCTGCGGCGCGGGTCCGGGCGGAGCCGGTGCGGCGGGCCGGGGTCGCGGTCGAGGGCGACCTGGAGGGCCTCGCCTGGGCGGTTGGGCGCCAGGTCGTCGTCGGGGTGGAGGGTGAGCCGGGCGAGTTCGGCCGGGGTCGGCACCGGGGGCGGGCCGACCGCCACGGGGCCTGTCAGGAACGGTCCGAGCGCCCGTAGTACGTCGTCCCTGCGCTCCTCGCTGAGCAGGTTGATCCGGGCCGCCTCACGGTCGTACCAGGCGACGTTCCTCCCGTCCGTCCGGCACACGTAGAGCCGCTCCTGGCCGTGCCGCCAGGTCGGTATGACGCGCAGTCCGTTCATGCACCATCACCCCTTGACCATGGGAACAGGCGCGGCGCTCCAGGGGCAAGAAGGCGGTTACCTTTGGGGACAGTCGGGTGGGCGAGACCGACCCGCCGGGAGCGTGCCGTACCCTCCCACCCCACCGGTGCGCAAAAGGGACTTCCGTACGAATAAGGTGTACGGGCCGGTCGGCATCACCCCGCTCGACCCCGAACGGCCCCACCCGGCCCACCCGGCCCCGTCCGCCCCTGGAGCACAGTGCCACGCCCCGCCCGTACCGCCGCCGCCGCAGCTCTCGTGCTGGCGACCGTCGCGGGCTGCGGTGACGCGGGCGGGCTGGTCGGGGCGGGGCCGACCTCGACGGCGACGAGTCCGGCCCGGCTGTGGCCGGATCTGGCCCCCGCGTCCAGTCCCGCCTGGAACTACGACGACGGCGAGTCCGAGGTGATGAAGGGCGTCACTGCGCCGGGCGACGACGTCCGCGCGGTGGATCCGGTGGCCGTCGTGAAGGCGGAGATCGCCCAGCACCCGGACGAGTACACGGGCTCCAAGGCGCCGTACTACGAGACCGCCCGCCGGATGGCCGACTGCGGGGAAAAGCCGTCGGGCGGCGGGTGCCCCGTGCTCAAGGCGTACTTCCGGGATCTCACCGGCGACGGGCGCGAGGACCTGACGCTGGGTTTCCGGCTGCTGCCGGGCAACCAGACGGCGGTGCGCGTCTACACCTTCGAGCGTGGCCGGCTGGTCCAGGTGATGGCCAACGACGACGCGGTGAGCGGGGTCGAGCTGGCCGGGCGCTCCGTGATCATCCACGCGCCCTCCGACCTGGCCGACTACGAGTACCGGTTCCAGTGGACCTGGGACCCGGACCAGCGCGTCATGCTGCTCACGCGCGACGAGATGCTGCGCGTCGGCAGCGGGCCCTCGGCGCACCCCACACGCGGCGCGAACCCGACACACGGCACGGGCACGGGCGCGGACACCGGCACAGGCACAGGCACGGACACCGTCCCGCCGCACACCGAGGCCCCCTCCCCCTCCGCGAGCCCCCGATGAGACCCGCCCTCCCCCGCTGGGCCGGCACCCTCGCCGTGAAGGCCGCTCTCTTCATCACGGTGATGTGCTGCGCGCTCGCCGCCCTGCTCGGTGTCCTGGTGCATGTCTCGGTGACCGACCAGACCGTCGGCCAGGCCCGCGACCTCGCCCTCCAGCGCCTGGACGACGCGACCTCGGCGTACCAGGCCGGGGACTCCCTGGGCCCGTTCGCGGGGGTCGATCCGCCGGGGCTGCCGGACTCCCTGCGGGCGCTGGCCGTCGCGGGCGAGCGGGGCACGATGGTCGCGGGTCGGGACGGCTATCCCACGATGTGGGCGGCCGGCCCCGCCGACGGTGACCGCGCCCTCGCGGTCCGGGTCGACTACCGGCAGCAGGCCCACACCATCGCCGCCCTCGACCGGTCGATCCTGTGGTCCTCGGCGCTGGCGATCGGGGCGACGCTGCTGGTGGGCGCGTTCGCGGTGACCCGGGTGACACGGCGGCTGCACGCCACCGCGCGGGTGGCCCGCCGGATCAGCGCGGGCGACCTGGACGCGCGCGTCGACGATCCGCGCACCAAGGATCCGTCGCGGCCGCAGGACGAGGTGGCCGCCGTCGCCGCGGCGCTGGACTCCATGGCGGCCTCGCTCCAGGGCAAGCTGCTGAGCGAGCAGCGGTTCACCGCGGACGTGGCGCACGAGCTGCGGACGCCGCTGACGGGGCTGCACGCGGCGGCGGAACTGCTGCCGCCCGGGCGGCCGACGGAGCTGGTGCGGGACCGGGTGGGGGCGCTGCGGACGTTGACCGAGGATCTGCTGGAGATCTCCCGGCTGGACACCGGGCGGGAGCGGCTGGATCTGGACACCGTGCCGCTCGGGGCCCTGGCCGAGCGGGTGGTGCGGGCCTCGGGGACCGACACCGAGGTGGCCGTCGTACGGGACGTGGCGGTGGAGACGGACCGGCGGCGGCTGGAGCGGGTGCTGGGGAATCTGGTGGCGAACGCGCATCGGCACGGGCGGGGGCCCGTGACGCTGACGGTCGACGGGCGGACCGTGACGGTGCGGGATCACGGGGAGGGGTTTCCGGAGTACCTGGTCGCGCACGGGCCGCAGCGGTTCCGGACGGAGGGGGGTGCGAAGGGGCACGGGCTGGGGCTGACCATCGCGCTCGGGCAGGCGGAGGTGCTGGGGGCGCGGCTGGCCTTCGAGAACGCCGCGGAGGGCGGGGCGGTCGCGACGCTGGTGCTGCCGTAGGTCCGTTCTTCCGTTCCCCTATGGCCCAGTTGGAAAGGCGGCGCGCGGACGGCGCTCCTAATGTGGCGATTAGTCAAGTTCGCCCGATACGTGGAGGTACTCCCCCATGTCCCTGCGCTCCCGTCTCCCCATAACCCTGGCCACCGGCGCCCTGCTCGCCGCGGCCGCCGCCACTCCCGCTGTCGCGAACGACGACTGGAGCGAGCAGCGCGGCAGCCAGGGTCAGTACCAGCAGCAGAAGCCCCGCCTCTACAAGGGCGTGGTCACGGCGAGCAGGCTGAATCTGCGCAGCGCGCCGAACCGCGGGTCGCAGATCATCCGGACCGCCCACAAGGGCGAGATCGTGCGGATCTACTGCAAGACCGGCGGCCAGACCGTCGGGGGCAACCCGCTGTGGTACCTCCTCACCGACGGCACCTGGGCCTGGGGTGCGGCCCGGTACATCGACAACATCGGGGCCGCGCCACGCTGGTGCTGACATCACGGGCAAAAAGGTAAGACAACCTGCACCATTTGGGTAAGTTCCGGACATGACCAAGGCCGGAACCACCGTGGCTCGAGCGGACACCCCCGCTCCCGCTGTGCGCCTCCCCCGGCGCCGTGGCATCGAACTCGCCCTCATCGTCCTCGCCGTCCTGCTCAGCGTGTACGGCTACTGCGACGTCGGCCTCGCCACCCACGGCACCGTCCCGCCCGGCGCCGCCGGTTACGGCGCCGGGCTCGGCGTGCTCGCGCTGGTGGCGCATCTCGCGGTCCGCTACCGGGCGCCGTACGCCGATCCGCTGCTGCTGCCCATCGGCGTCCTGCTCAACGGACTCGGTCTGGTCCTGATCTACCGGCTCGACCTGGAGACGCCCGGCGACCGGGCGGCCCCCGCCCAACTGGTGTGGTCCACGGTCGGGGTGGCCCTGTTCATCGTGACCGTGCTGCTGCTGCGCGACTACCGGGTGCTGCACCGCTACGCCTACGTCTGCGTGGCCGCCGCCCTCGTCCTGCTCACCCTCCCGGTCCTCTTCCCCTCCGTGAACGGTGCCCGGATCTGGATCCGGATCGCCGGATTCTCCATCCAGCCGGGCGAGTTCGCGAAGGTGCTCCTGGCGGTGTTCTTCGCGGCCTACCTCGCGGCCAACCGCAACGCGCTCGCCTACGCGGGCCGGCGCGTGTGGCGTCTGCAACTGCCCACCGGACGCGTCCTCGGCCCGATCGTCGCGATCTGGCTGCTGAGCGTCTGCGTCCTGGTGCTGGAACGCGATCTCGGCACCTCGCTGCTGTTCTTCGGCCTCTTCGTGGTCCTGCTCTACGTCGCCACCGGGCGCACCGGCTGGATCGCCGTGGGCCTGCTGCTGGCCTCCCTCGGCGCGGTCGCCGTCGGCTGGCTGGAGCCGCATGTGCACAGCAGGGTGGAGGACTGGCTGCACCCGTTCGCGTCGATCGAGGCCGGACAGGGCCCCAACCAACTGGCGCAGTCCCTCTTCTCCTTCGCCGCCGGGGGCACGCTCGGCACCGGGCTCGGACTCGGGCACTCCATCCTCATCGGCTTCGCCGCGAAGTCGGACTTCATCCTGGCGACGGCGGGCGAGGAACTGGGGCTCGCCGGACTGTCGGCGATCTTCCTCCTGTACGCCCTGCTGGTGGAGCGCGGCATCCGGGCGGGGCTGTCCCTGCGCGACCCCTTCGGGCGGCTGCTCGCGGTCGGGCTCGCCTCGATCGTGGCGCTCCAGGTGTTCGTCATCGCGGGCGGGGTGACCGGGCTGATCCCGCTGACCGGGATGGCGATGCCGTTCCTGGCGCAGGGCGGCTCGTCGGTCGTCACCAACTGGGCGATCGTGGCGCTGCTGATCCGGGTGAGCGACTCGGCCCGCAGCCAGTACGACGGGGAGGTGGCCCCGTGACCCGGTACATCCGGCGCGCCGCCTGCTTCTGCGCCCTGCTGCTCGTGGCGCTGCTCGTCAACGCCACCCGCGTCCAGGTCTTCGAGGCCCGGTCCTACGACGACAACCCGGCCAACCGCCGCTCCTCCATCGCCCGTTACAGCCAGCCGCGCGGCAACATCCTGGTCGGCGGCAGGGCGGTCACCGGCTCCCAGGACTCCGACGGTCGGCTGCGCTACGAACGGACGTACCGCAAGGGCCCGTTGTACGCGCCGGTGACCGGCTTCGCCTCGCAGCTGTACGGCACCACGTTCCTCGAGCACACCGAGGACGGCATCCTCTCGGGGGCCGACCCGATGCTGTCGGCGTTCCCGCTGTGGAACGACTTCACCCGGAGCCGGAGCCCCGGCGGGAACGTGGTGACCACCCTCGACGCGGACGCCCAGGAGGCCGCCTACGCCGGGCTGGCCGGCCGCAAGGGCGCGGTGGCGGCCGTCGAGCCGTCGAGCGGCCGGATCCTGGCCCTGGTGTCGAGCCCGTCGTACGACCCCGGTGTGCTGTCCGGGAACGGCGCGGTGGCGAAGCGGTCCTGGGTGGGGCTGAACGAGGACCCGGACCGGCCGATGCTCAACCGGGCGATCCGGCAGACCTATCCGCCGGGGTCGACCTTCAAGGTGGTCACCGCGGCGGCCGCGCTGGACGCGGGGGTGGTGACGGACGTGGACGAGCCGACCGACTCACCCGACCCGTACACCCTGCCGGGGACCAGGACCTCGCTGGTGAACGCGGCGACGGGGTGTGAGGACGCCTCGGTGCGGGCGGCCTTCGAGTGGTCCTGCAACACGGTGTTCGCCCGGCTGGGCGTCCGGGTGGGGGTGGCGGACATGGCGGCCACCGCGGCCGGGTTCGGCTTCAACGACCAGGGGCTGGGCATCCCGTTCTCGGTCGCCGAGAGCACCTTCGACGTCTCCGTCGACAAGGCGCAGCTCGCGCTGTCGTCGATCGGGCAGTACAACACCCGGGCCACGCCGCTCCAGATGGCGATGGTCTCGGCGGCCGTGGCCAACGGCGGGCAGCTGCGGGCGCCGTACCTGGTGGAGCGCACGACCCGGTCGAGCGGGACGACGGTCGCGACGTCCGGCACCCGTCCGGTGCGGCAGGCGATGCACCCCTCGACCGCGGTGCGGCTGAAGGAGCTGATGGAGGGCGTGGTGCGGGAGGGCACCGGCACCAACGCCGCGATCCCCGGCGCGACCGTCGGCGGCAAGACCGGCACCGCCCAGCACGGGGTCGGCAACTCCGGGACGCCGTACGCCTGGTTCATCTCCTGGGCGCAAGGGGAGCGCGACCTGGAGCCGAAGGTGGCGGTCGCCGTGGTGGTGGAGGACGCGGAGGCGGACCGGGGGGAGATCAGCGGCGGCGGGGACGCGGCGCCGATCGCGCGGGCGGTGATGGAGGCGGTTCTCAGGTCCTGAGACGGGCCTTCCACGCCGCCCGACTCCCGACCTACCGTTCGGTACATGACGTCAGCCGCAGCGTACGAACTCGCCCAGGTCAACATCTCCCGCCTCAGGTTCCCGCTGGACTCCCCGGAGTTGAAGGACTTCGTCGACGCCCTCGATCCGGTCAACGCCTCCGCGGAGGCCGCCGACGGCTATGTGTGGCGGCTTCAGTCCGAGGGGGGCGACGCGACCGACATCAAGGTCTTCGGCGACGACTGGCTGATCATCAACCTGACGGTGTGGCGGGACGCCGACGCGCTGACGGACTTCATGTACCGGGGGCGGCACCGCGAGATGCTCTCCCGGCGCCGCGAGTGGTTCGAGAAGGTGACGGAGGCGATGACGGCGCTGTGGTGGGTGCCGGCCGGCCACCGCCCGACGGTCGCGGAGGCCGAGTCCCGGCTGCTGCATCTGCGGGCCAACGGCCCGACGCCGTACGCCTTCACGCTGCGTACGTCCTTCCCGGCGCAGGGCGCGGAGCCGGTGGCCCTCACGGTGCCGGAGGACCTGGGCTGCGGGGTCTGACCGGGCGCCTCAGCCCTCCAGACGCCGGCCGTCCTCGATCGCCGCCGCCACCTCCCCCACCCGCTCCTGCTCCTCCGCCGCGAACCGCTCGGCGTCCAGTTTCTCGGCGATCTCCTCGTCCTGGGCCATCAGCAGGTCCAGGTTGGAGTCCCCCATCTCGAAGACGCCCATGTCGACGTAGGCCTGCTGGAGGCGCTTGCCCCACAGGCCGATGTCCTTGACACAGGGCACGATCCGGGAGAACAGCAACCGCCGGAACAGGGCGAGGAACTCGGACCGCTCGCTGAACTCCTCGGCCTCCGCGGTGGGGATGCCGAAGTTCTCCAGCACCTCCACCCCCCGCAGCCGGTCCCTCATGAGGTAACAGCCCTCGATGACGAACTCCTCGCGCTCGCGCAGTTCGGCGTCGCTGAGCTGCCGGTAGTAGTCCCTGAGCGCCATCCGCCCGAAGGCCACGTGCCGGGCCTCGTCCTGCATGACGTAGGCGAGGATCTGCTTCGGCAGGGGCTTGTCGGTGGTGTCGCGGATCATGCCGAAGGCGGCGAGGGCGAGCCCCTCGATGAGGACCTGCATCCCGAGGTACGGCATGTCCCAGCGGCTGTCGCGCAGGGTGTCGCCCAGCAGGGACTGGAGGTTGTCGTTGATCGGGTAGAGCATCCCGATCTTCTCGTGCAGGAACCGGCCGTAGATCTCCGCGTGCCGCGCCTCGTCCATCACCTGCGTCGCGGAGTACAGCTTGGCGTCCAGGTCGGGCACGGACTCCACGATCCGCGCCGCGCACACCATCGCGCCCTGCTCGCCGTGCAGGAACTGGCTGAACTGCCAGGAGGCGTAGTGCCGGCGCAGCTCGCCCCGGTCCCGGTCGGACATCTTGTCCCAGTACCTGGTGCCGTACAGGGACATGGCCTCGTCGGGCGTGCCGAGCGGGTCGTACGGGTCGACCTCCAGCTCCCACTCGATGCGCTTCTGCCCGTCCCACTGCTTGTCCTTGCCCTTCTGGTAGAGGGCGAGCAGACGGTCCCGGCCGTCGTCGTACTCCCAGCTGAACCGCGCCGCGCCGGTCGCCGGCACCTGCCAGTGAGGACCTTGCGGATCTGTTGCGTACAGGTCGAAAGTCGGCATGTCCCGCAGGCTCACACGGGGTAGACGCCGGGTCAACAAGTTGCGCGCGGGGGATTGACGGGCTTGCTGACAGGCAGTCTCATAACTCCATGACGACGTTGACGGACGCCGACGCGCTCGCGGGGCTGCGCGATGCGCTCGGCCTGCTCAAGGACCGGGAGCAGGTGGCCCAGCGGCTCCTCGACTCCTCCGCGAAGCACTCCTTCGACCCCGACAAGGAGCTCGACTGGGACACGCCCTTCGAGGAGGGCAAGTGGTTCTGGCCGCCCGAGCTGGTGTCGCTGTACGACACCCCGATGTGGAAGCGGATGGGCGAGGAGCAGCGGATTCTCCTCTCGCAGCACGAGGCGGCGGCGCTGGCCTCGCTCGGCATCTGGTTCGAGCTCATCCTCATGCAGCTGCTCGTCCGGCACATCTACGACAAGGCGGCGACGAGCGCGCACGTGCGGTACGCCCTGACCGAGATCGAGGACGAGTGCCGGCACTCGAAGATGTTCGCCCGGCTGATCTCCCACGGGGACACCCCCTGGTACCCGGTGAGCCGCGCCCATCAGAATCTCGGACGCCTTTTCAAGACGATCTCGACCACTCCCGGATCGTTCACCGCCACGCTGCTGGGCGAGGAGGTCCTCGACTGGATGCAGCGGCTGACGTTCCCGGACGAGCGGGTCCAGCCACTGGTCCGGGGCGTGACACGCATCCACGTGGTCGAGGAGGCCCGGCACGTGCGCTACGCCCGTGAAGAGCTGCGCCGCCAGATGGTGACCGCGCCGCGCTGGTCGCAGGAGTTCACGCGGGTGACGTCCGGGGAGTTCTCCCGGGTGTTCTCGGTGGCCTTCGTGAACCCCGAGGTCTACACGAACGTGGGCCTCGACCGGCGGGAGGCCGTGGCCCAGGTGCGAGCGAGCGGGCACCGGCGGGAGGTCATGCAGACCGGGGCGAAGAAGCTCACGGACTTCCTGGACGACATCGGCGTGCTGCGGGGCGTCGGACGACGGCTGTGGCGGTCCTCGGGGCTGCTGGCCTGATCGCCGGGCGCCCGCACCCGCCCGGGGACGCGGCGCGATGCCGGTGCGCGGGCGCGACCAGCCACAACGAACCCGCGCACGGCCGACTACCCTGCGAGGCATGACCCCGCCGGCCGCCTCCCCCGCCTACCGTCGCCTCAGTGTCGAGGAACGCCGCAGCCAGCTCCTCCAGGCCGCGCTGAACCTCTTCGCGCACCGCGTCCCCGAGGACGTGTCCCTCGACGACGTGGCCGAGGAGGCCGGGGTCTCCCGCCCCCTGGTGTACCGGTACTTCCCCGGCGGCAAGCAGCAGCTCTACGAGGCCGCCCTCAGGTCCGCCGCCGACGAGCTGGAACAGTGCTTCGACGAACCCCGCGAAGGGCCGCTGCTCACCCGTCTGTCCCGCGCCCTGGACCGCTACCTCGCCTTCGTCGACCAGCACGACGCCGGGTTCAGCGCACTGCTCCAGGGCGGCAGCGTGGTGGAGACCTCCCGTACGACGGCGATCGTGGACGGTGTCCGCAGGGCGGCGGCCGAGCACATCCTCAGCCACCTCGGAGCCACCGCGCCCGGCCCCCGGCTGCGCATGACCGTACGGATGTGGATCACGGCCGTGGAGGCGGCCTCCCTCATCTGGCTCGACGAGGACAAGCAGCCCCCGCTGGAGGAGTTGCGGGACTGGCTCATGGAGCAGTTCGTCGCCGTGCTGTCGGTGACCGCCCGGCGCGACGACGAGACGGCCGCGCTGGCGCAGGCCCTCGTGGCGGATGTCTGACACTGGTCCCGTGAAGAGCGAAGACACCCCCTTCGAGGGCGGCCCGATGGACGGCCGCGTCCTCCCGGTCCTGCTGGGCCCCACCGGGCACCCGCCCAAGCAGTACCGCATCCCGGTCCCGGCCCCGAACGGCGGCCCGCCGACCGTGCTGGTCTACAAGCGCGTCCCGCGCGGCCAGAGCAAGCGCCTCGGCCTCCAGCAGGGCTGGAAGTACGCCTACGACCCCGAGGGCCGGCCGAGCCGCCTGCGCTGGCCCTGGTCCAAGCCGGACGCCGGGCCCGACGCCACGCCGGGCGGCAAGCGGGAGGACACCGACGGGTGACGTGATTGCGCCGGACCGCCCACACCCGGCGCGCGCGTCCCGCCGGCCCGTCCCATGCTCGCGGTGCGGACAGAGGGGCTGTGCCGCACCGGAGGTGATGACGTGTCAGGAAGGCTGTTGCGTCTGGTGTGTACGGCGGCGGTGGCGGCCGGCGCGGTCCTTGCACCCGCGCCCGCGACCGCGGCACCGGAACCGGGCGACCGCGAACGCACCGTCGCCGAGTTGCTGACGGATCTTCAGCGGCTGTACCGGGAGGCCGAGCGGGCCACCGAGACGTACAACGCGACCGAGGAGAGGCTGCGCGAGCAGCAGGCCGAGGTACGGCGGCTCGACACCGCGCTCGCCCGCGCCCGGCTCTCCCTCCACGACAGCAGGGGCGCGGCCGGCCGGCTGGCCCGCCAGCAGTACCAGAACAGCACCGACATCTCCCCCTACGTCCGGCTGCTCCTTGCCCGCGACCCGCAGCACGCGCTCGACCAGGGCCATGTCATCGGCCAGTTGGCGCGGGAGCGGGCCGAGACGGTGGGCCGGCTGACCGGCAGCGAGAAGAAGGCCGACGGCCTGGCACGCCAGTCGCGCAAGGCCCTGGACGAGCGACTCGGCCTCGCCGCCCGGCAGAGGAAGGACCGGGACGGCGTGCGCAGGAAGCTGCACGCGGTCGAGGAGCTGCTCGCCTCCCTCACGCCGGAACAGCTGGACGCCGTCGAGGAGTTGGAGCGCGACGACGTCGCTAAGGCGCAGCGGGAGCTGGTCACCTCGGGCGCCCTGAGCAGCCGTGAGGACGAGCCGACTCGGGAGGGCGACCGGGCGGTGCGCTACGCCGTGCAGCAGCTCGGGAAGCCGTACGAGTGGGGCGCCGAGGGGCCCGAGTCGTACGACTGCTCGGGGCTGACGTCACAGGCCTGGGAGCACGCGGGCCTGTCGATCCCCCGCACCAGCCAGGAACAGTGGGCCCGGCTGCCGCGCGTCCCGCTGGACGAGCTGCGCCCCGGCGACCTGGTGGTCTACTTCCCGGACGCGACCCACGTGGCGATGTACCTGGGGGGCGGGAAGATCGTCCAGGCCCCGAGGGCGGGCGAGGAGGTCAAGGTGTCGCCTCTCGCCTCCCACCCGATCCTCGGAGCCGTACGTCCCGATCTGCGGCCTGATCTGCGGCCTGATCAGGACAGGGACGCCAGGTAGGCCGCCGTCTTCTCCGGCTCGTAGAAGAAGTTCTCGAAGTCGGACGGGTCGTTGAAGGCGTTGGCGAAGCGGTCCGCCGCGGGCTGGAGTTGGCCGGCGGCGCCGATGAGGTTCAGGATGTGCTCCGGCGGCGGCGCCAGCATGGCGTTCGTCCACTTGGTGACATGGCGGGCCGTGTCCCAGTAGCGGTCGAACGTGCCCTGCATCCACTCCTCGTCGAACTCCTTCTCGCCGCGTTCCAGGATCGAGGCGAGGTAGGAAGCGGCGCACTTGGAGGCGGAGTTGGAGCCCTGCCCGGTGATCGGGTCGTTGGCGACGACGACGTCCGCGACACCGAGGACCAGTCCGCCACCGGGGAGACGGCCGATGGGGTTGCGGACGGTGGGCGCGTACCGGCCGGCCAAGGTGCCGCCCGCGTCCGTGAGTTCGACCCGGGTGGCCCGCGCGTACTCCCAGGGCGTGTACGTCTCCATGAGTTCCAGGGTCAGGGAGAGGTGCTCGCCCGGGTCCTTGACGCCCTGGAAGACGTCGAGCGGGCCGCCCGGTATGCCCTCCCAGAACAGGATGTCGGCGCGCCCGGAGGTGGTGAGCGTCGGCATGACGAACAACTCGCCGACGCCCGGCACCAGGTTGCAGCGCACCGCGTCGTACTCGGGGTGCTCCGGCCGCGGGCCGAGGCCGTGGACGTAGGACACCGCCAGCGCCCGCTGCGGCTCGCTGTACGGCGACCGCGCCGCGTCCCGGCCGAACAGGGAGACCAGCTCGCCCTTGCCGGCCGAGACCAGCACCAGGTCGTACGTCCGGGCGAAGTAGTCGAGGTCGGAGACGGCCGCGCCGTGGATGACGAGCTGGCCGCCGCGCTGGGCGAAGGTCTCCATCCAGCCCGCCATCTTCACGCGCTGGTCCACCGACTGCGCGTACCCGTCGAGCCTGCCCACCCAGTCGATGGCACGGGCCGCGTGGCCCTCGGCCCAGGAGCCGGGGGCGGCGACCGAGACGCCGAGTCCCTCGATCTTCGGGGCCTGGGACTCCCAGAAGTTCAGCTGGAGGTCCCGCTCGTGCTGAAGTGCCGTGTGGAACATGCACTGCGTCGACATGACCCGGCCGGAGCGGATCTCGTCCGCCGTCCGGTTCGACATCAGGGTGACCTCGTACCCGTGCGACTGGAGTCCGAGGGCGAGTTGGAGACCGGACTGGCCGGCTCCGACGACGAGTATCTTCCGCATACGGGGGTGTTCTCCTACTCGGGCTACTCGGGTGTTTCGTCCAGCGCGTGGCCGACCAGCGACAGGAGCGTCTCGATCACCGAGATCCGGCGCCGCGCGTCCATGATCATGACAGGTATGTGCGCGGGGACGGTCAGCGCCTCCCGCACGTCCTCCGGTTCGAACAGCTCGCTGCCGTCGAAGTGGTTGACCGCGACGACGTACGGCAGTCCGCAGCTCTCGAAGTAGTCGAGCGCGGGGAAGCAGTCCTTCAGACGGCGGGTGTCGGCCAGCACGACCGCGCCGATCGCGCCGCGCACCAGGTCGTCCCACATGAACCAGAACCGCTGCTGCCCGGGCGTGCCGAACAGGTAGAGGACGAGGTCGTCGTCGAGCGTGAGACGGCCGAAGTCCATGGCCACGGTCGTGGTGAGCTTGCCGGGCGTGGCGGTGAGGTCGTCGGTCTCCTCGCTCGCCTCGGTCATCAGCGCCTCGGTCTGCAGGGGCGTGATCTCCGAGACGGCGGAGACGAGCGTGGTCTTGCCGACGCCGAAGCCGCCGGCCACGACTATCTTCGTGGCGATCGGGGCCCGGGTACGGTCCGTCTGCCAGGACTTCAGGTCCTCGTCGGTGTCCTGCACCACGGTGTCCTCAAAGACGACGGAGTCCACTCAGCACCCTTTCGAGCAGAGCGCGGTCCGGGCGGCCGGTGCCATGACCGGTTCCGGTGCCGTACACACGGATCTTTCCCTGGTCCGCGAGGTCGCTCAGGAGCACGCGGACCACGCCGAGCGGCATCTTCAGCAGCGCGGCGATCTCGGCCACCGTGCGCATCCGGCGGCAGAGTTCGACGATGGCCCGCAGCTCCGGCATCACCCGGGTGTTGAGGGAACCATTCGCCAGTTCCTTGCGCTCCTCGGGCGCCTCCAGGGCGGCGACGAACGTCTCCACCAGCAGGACGTGCCCGAAGCGGGTCCGGCCGCCGGTGAGCGAGTAGGGGCGCACACGGGCGGGTTTGCGGTCGCCGCCGCGGACGGGGAGGGTCGGCCGGTCGGTCATCGGGTGCTCCCCGTGCTCTCGGTCTCCAGTGACTGCCGTAGCTCACTGCGGAGTTCGGGGGTCAGGACATGACCGGCGCGGCCCACGAACAGGGCCATGTGGTACGCCACCACGCTCATGTCGCAGTCCGCGGAGCCGTGCACACCGAGCAGCGAGCCGTCGCTGATCGACATCACGAACAGACTGCCCTCGTCCATCGCGACCATGGTGTGCCTCACCCCGCCGAACTCCATGAGCTTGGCGGCCCCGATGGTGAGGCTGCCGATGCCGGAGACGATGGTGGCGAGGTCGGCGGAGGAGCCGCGGGGCCCCTTGGGGGTGGCGCGGGTCCGGCGGGCCTCGTCGTTCTGGCCGGGGTCGGAGGAGAGCAGGAGCAGGCCGTCGGAGGAGACGACCGCGACCGACTGGATGCCCGGCACCTCCTCGACCAGGTTCGTCAACAACCAGTGCAGGTTGCGGGCTTCACTGCTCAGTCCGAAGGTACTGGGCGCGGTCAACTGCTTGCCTCCTCGGGAGTGCCCCCCGTGGCTTCTGCGGCAGGTGCGGGCGGTGCCGTCTGCCCCGTCTGTTCGGCGATCTCTGCTTCCACGTCGCGGTAACCCGCCTCCGCCCCCCGGCGGAAGCCGCCGAGCCGACGGCGCAGGGCCTCGGCATCGACGGACGCGGTGCGCTGACGCGGGGTCTCGGGCTGTGCGGTGATCTTCGGGGTGCGCTTGGGGAGGCCCTTCGCGGTGAGCTGGTCCTCGTCCGGGGTGCGCTCGTGTTCCGTCTCGGCTTCGCCCTCGACGGGGTCGTCCTCGCCCTCGACGGGTTCGTCCCCGCCTTCGACGAGGTCGGCCTCGCCCGTACCGCTGTCGTCGTCGGGCGCCGGGGGCCCGTGCGGGGGGTCCTCGTCGTCGGCGACCGCGGGTGCGGGCGTGGTCGTGTCGGGGACCGGGGCCAGGAGTTCCATCGTCGTCTCGGCCGGCGACTCCGCCCGCTCGGCCGGCGACTCCTCCCGCTCCCGCACCGCCTTCTCCGCCAGCGCCACCAGAGCGTCCCCGGCCGTCGTACGGCCCGGCAGGACGTTGGAGTTGGCCTCCGCGTCGGCGCCCGGGAGGGAGAAGGCGGGGGTGGTGGAGGAGTGCGGGGCGGCCGACGGGACCGCCGCGGACGGGGCCGGTGCCAGCAGGCCCTTCGGCAGCACGACCACCGCGGCGATGCCGCCCTGCTTCTGCTCGCGCAGCTGGACGCGGACGCCGTGCCGGTGGGCGAGGCGGGCCACGACGTACAGGCCGAGACCGAGCCCCTCCTCGCCCTCCTGGTCGTAGGGGGAGTCGGGGTCGAAGTCGGCGAGGCGGGAGTTGAGGCGGGCCAGCCGCTCCTCGGTCATGCCGATGCCCTCGTCCTGGACGGAGAGCATCACCTCGCCGCTCTCCAGAAGCCAGCCGGAGACCTCGACGGGCATGTCCGGCGGGGAGAACGAGGTGGCGTTCTCCAGCAGCTCGGCCAGCAGGTGGGACAGGTCGTCGGCCGCGAAGCCCGCCACGTGCGCGTGCGGCGGCAGGGCGGCGATACGGACGCGCTCGTACCGCTCGATCTCGCTGACCGCGGCCCGTACGACGTCCACCAGCGGGACCGGGCCCGCGTGCTGCTGGACGTGCTCGGTGCCGGCGAGGACCAGGAGGTTCTCGCTGTGGCGGCGCATGACGGTGGCGAAGTGGTCGAGCTTGAAGAGGGTGGCCAGGCGCTCGGGGTCCTGCTCGCGCTCCTCCAGGCCCTCGATGACGGCAAGTTGCCGCTCGACCAGGCCGAGGGTGCGCAGCGCGAGGTTGACGAAGGTGCCGCCGATGCTCTCCCGCAGCCGGGACAACTGGGCGGCGGACTCGGCGAGTTCGGCGCGCAGTTCCTCGCGGGCGTCGGCCATCTTCTGGCGCTGGCCGACCAGGTGCTTGCGGTCGGACTCGAGGGTGGCGACGCGCTCCCCGACGGCGACGGCGTGCGCGTGCAGGGCGTTGACGGAGCGGACGACCTGGGCGAACTCGTCGTTGCGGCCGGTGAACGTGACCGGTTCCTCGGCGCCCGGGTCCGCGGCCCCGGCGAGCCGGGCGGAGCCGCGGCGCAGGACGGACAGCGGCCGGGTCAGGCTGCGGGCCATGGCGGTGGCGACGCCGACGGCGAGCAGCATGAGGGCGCCCAGGATCGCGACGCGCAGCTCCAGCGCGGTGACGTCGTCGTCGCGGAGCTGGACGAGGTCCTCGGTGCGCTGGTGGTAGAGCGCGGACTCCACGCCGCGCATCAGGTCGACGCGGGCGGAGAGGGCGGCGTCGGCCTTCTTGGCGCTGGTGCCGAGTTCGTCGTCGGAGAAGGTGGCCTGGTCGGTGAGCGTGGCGAGGTACTTCTCGGCGGAGTTGACCTCGGCGCCGGTGACCGTGGAGTCGTAGCTGTCCTTCGCGGCCTCGGGGGCGGTGTCGTGGAAGTCGGCGAGGGCGGCGTCGGACCGCAGCCGGGCCTGCTGGGCGGCGGCCGTGAGCGCGTCGCGCTGCTTGGCGTCGGCGTCCGAGGAGGCGACGACGGTGGAGGCGATCCCGGTGAGGGGGTCGGTCACCGTCCGGGTGGTCCGCGGCACGTTGAGCGCCGCGAGGAGCAGTCCGCGGGTGGCTGCGGCCTGCTGCACGGCGGAGTCGAGCTCGGCGAGGGCGTGGGCGCCGGAGCCGGCCCGGGGCGGCATCTGTGCGGCGAGGCGCTCGGCGAGGCCGTGCAGTTCGTTGATGGCCGCGGAGTAGGACTGGTGGACCTCGAGGGCGCTGCTCTTGCCGGTGAGCGCCTCGCGCCGCAGGGCGGCGATGCCGTCGAGGTCGGTGCGCAGGTCGGCGGGGGTGTCGGTGTCGGCGCGCAGTTCCTCGACCTGGCGGTCGACGCGGGCGCCGCGCTGCTCGGAGGGCGCCTTGGACTTGGCGCGGCCGGCGGCGACGTAGGAGGTGACCTCGTCGCGCTCGTCGGCGAGCGAGTGGGCGAGGGCGAGCGCGTCCTGGGTCTGTTCGGCGAGCGTCACCAGGTCCTGGGAGTCGCTCAGTTGCCCGGAGGCGGTGAGGACGGAGGGGGTGCCGGCCGCGGCGATGGCGGCGGCCACCACGGCGACGGCGACGATGAGCCGGTTGCGTACATGGGTGGGGCGGCCCTTGCCGACGACGACGCCGTCGGTGGCGGTGGGTTCGGCGGGGGCCGTCTGCTTGCTCGTACGACGAGGCCGCGTCTTCTGCACCGGTGCTCGCATTCCTGACTCGTGTACCCATGGGCCCGGGTGACGCTCCGTCAACTGGAGTCACACACCGGGTACGTTTCCCGACCCTCCCAGTGCCGCTGGGCAGCGGGCGCGCATCACCCGACCCGCCACCCGAAGGAGTGAACCCCGGAGGGGAGTGGGCGGGCAAGTTCCGATGGCATGGTCAGCAGCCGTGCGCCGCGGGCCGGTTGGACGTTGCCGCCGACCGATGGCATTATCCGCCACCACGGTTTCCCCGAGTGCACCATTCACCCCCAAACCAGGCGCCTGACCTGCGCGGGTGCGCCGGTCCGGCAGGCATTGCCGGGCTTTGGCGAACTGTGTGAAGGGGTCGTGCAGACTGGCCGGATGCGTACGGAACTCATCTCGGAACCCGGTGACCGCGACCGCCCCAACGAGGACTTCGCGAGTGTCGCCGTCGCGGCCTCGGGACAGGGCGGGACGCTCGTGGTCCTGGACGGGGTCACACCACCGGCGGGTGAGACGGGGTGTCTGCATTCCGTTCCCTGGTTCACGGCGCGACTGGGTGGCGCACTGACCGAACTGACCGTTTCGCGCCCCGACGTTCCGCTGGCGGAGGCGTTGTCGCGCGCCCTCACACGTACCTCCGCGTCCCACGCGCACACCTGTGACCTTTCTCACCCGCGCACACCGCAGGCGACGGTGGTCCTCGCCCGGTGGTCGGCGCGGACGGTGGAATACCTGGTGCTGTCGGACTCGGCCCTGCTGCTGGAGTCGCCGGACGGCGTGGTGACGGCCGTCCTGGACGACCGCCTGTCCCGTCTCCCGCGCGCGGCCCTGGCGACCGACGCCCTGATCGACGCGACCCTGCGCAACAAGGAGGGCGGCTTCTTCACGGCCGCGGCGGACGCCTCGGTGGCGGCGCGCGCGGCGACCGGGGCGCTGCCGCGCACCTCGGTGCGCTCCCTGGCCGCGCTGACGGACGGGGCGAGCCGGTGGGTGGAAAAGTTCCGGGAGGGCGACTGGACGGACTGCTTCACGCTCGTGCGCAAGGCGGGGGCGCGGGCCCTGGTGGAGCAGGTGCGGGCCCGGGAGATCGCGGACGCGGAGGAACGGGCGTTCCTGGGCCGGAGCAAGACCCACGACGACGCGACGGTGGTGTTCGCGCAGCTGTGAGTCCGGGCGCCGGGGCGCGGTGCGGCTACTTCTCCATGCCCAGGTTCAACTGGTGCAGTAGCCGGGCGAGTTCGGAGACCTCTTGCGGGTTCCAGTCCGCGAGGCGGCCCGCGTACCGGGCCCGCCGGGCGTCGCGCACCCGGCCCACCCGCGAGCGTCCCTCCGCCGTCAGCTCGACGAGCCACGCCCGGCCGTCCGCCGGGTCGGGTGCGCGGGTGACGAGCCCGAGGTCCTCCAGGGCCCGCAACTGCCGGGACATGGTGGCCTTGCCGACGCCGATGTACGCGGCGAGTTCCGTGGCGCGCTGGCGGCCGTACTCGTCGAGCCGCACCAGCAGGCCGTACGCCGAGGACTCCAGGTCCGGGTGGACCTCGCGGGCCATCTCGCCCTGGCTGGCCCGGGCACGCCGCAGCAGCACGGTCAACTCGCGTTCCAACGCCAGGAATTCGGGCTGGTTCACCACACTCCCGGACGGCGCGGACCCGCTCGCGTGTCCGCCGTCGTTCCCGTCTTCGCGCACGTCAGTCCCTGCCTCGGTTTTCCGGGTCATGAAAGTTTCCGCCACATGCCGTCATCGCCGCAGCTCGGTCAGTATTTCGCAGGTCAAGACCAACGGCAGCCTCCGGCCCCCCTTCCCTGTCCTTCTTCTCCGCGCGTAGCTTCCCTACCAGGCACTAGCTGGCATGGCCACGCCAGAATGCGCGTCGGCACCCCCCACACTCCCCCGCTCCCCCCACCACCGAGCCTTCGGAGGCACGCATGCCCGTGCACAGACCCGGATCGGTACGCCTCTTCCTCGCGGCCCTCGTCGCCCTCGCCGGGACCCTCCTCGCGGCCGCCCCCTCCCCCGCCGCCGACACCCCCGCCCGCGGCTCCGCCCACATGGGCGTCGGGGTCCTCGCCCACGACGGGCAGGACGGCGTCCCGCGCGAGACCCGCGCCGCCCAGACGGAGGGCGTCGACGTCTCCAGCCACCAGGGCAACGTCGCCTGGTCCACCCTGTGGAGCAGCGGGGTGAGGTGGGCCTATACGAAGGCGACCGAGGGGACGTACTACACCAACCCCTACTTCGCCCAGCAGTACACCGGCGCGTACAACGTCGGCATGGTCCGCGGCGCCTACCACTTCGCCACCCCCGACACCGCGAGCGGCGCGACCCAGGCCAACTACTTCGTCGACCACGGCGGCGGCTGGTCCCGGGACGGCCGGACCCTGCCGGGCGCGCTCGACATCGAGTGGAACCCCTACGGCGCCTCCTGCTACGGCAAGACGCAGAGCGCGATGGTGACGTGGATCCGGGACTTCCTCACCCAGTACCGGGCCCGTACCGGGCGCGACGCCGTCATCTACACCGCCACCAGCTGGTGGACCGAGTGCACGGGGAACTACGGGGGGTTCGCCGCCGCCAACCCGCTGTGGATCGCGCGGTACGCGTCGACCGTCGGGACGCTGCCGGCCGGCTGGGCTTACCACACCATGTGGCAGTACACCTCCTCCGGCCCGACCGTGGGTGACCACGACAAGTTCAACGGGGCCCTCGACCGGGTCGTCGCCCTCGCCAACGGCTGACCCCACCGGCACGCACGGCGAAGGCCCGGGCCTCCCTCACGAGAACCCGGGCCTTCCCCTCATCCGATGACGTCCGTCACGCCGCCACCGGACGTCACGCGGCGCGCGGACGTCACGCCGCCACCGGCACCTCCGGCGCCGCCTCGCTCGTCGCCGGGGACAGCGCCAGCTCCAGGACCTGGCGGACGTCGGTCACGGCGTGCACGTCGAGCTTGTCCAGCACCTCCGCCGGGACGTCGTCCAGGTCGGGCTCGTTGCGCTTGGGGATGACGACGGTGGTGACGCCCGCCCGGTGCGCGGCCAGCAGCTTCTGCTTGACGCCGCCGATCGGCAGGACCCGGCCGGTCAGCGAGACCTCGCCGGTCATCGCCACGTCGGTCCGCACGAGGCGCCCGCTGAGCAGCGAGGCCAGGGCCGTCGTCATCGTGATGCCCGCGCTCGGGCCGTCCTTGGGCACCGCGCCGGCCGGGAAGTGGATGTGCACGCCCCGGTCCTTCAGGTCGCCCACCGGCAGCTCCAGCTCCGCGCCGTGCGAGCGCAGGAAGCTGAGCGCGATCTGCGCGCTCTCCTTCATCACGTCGCCGAGCTGACCGGTCAGGGTCAGGCCCGCCGCGCCCGTCTCCGGGTCCGCGAGGGACGCCTCGACGAAGAGCACGTCACCGCCGGCCCCCGTGACCGCGAGGCCCGTCGCCACGCCCGGCACCGCCGTACGGCGCTCCGCCGGGTCCTGCGCCGACTCCGGGACGTGGTGCGGCCGCCCGATCAGGCCGCGCAGCTCCTCGTCCGTGACCGTGAACGGCAGCTCCCGCTCGCCCAGTTCGTGCTGGGCCGCGACCTTGCGCAGCAGCCGGGCGATGGACCGCTCCAGGGTGCGCACGCCCGCCTCGCGGGTGTACTCGCCGGCGAGCTTGCGCAGGGCGCTCTCGTCGAGAGTCACCTCGTCCTTGTCCAGGCCCGCCCGCTCCAGCTGGCGCGGGAGCAGGTGGTCGCGGGCGATGACGACCTTCTCGTCCTCGGTGTAGCCGTCGAGGCGGACCAGCTCCATCCGGTCCAGCAGGGCCTCCGGGATGGCCTCCAGGACGTTGGCGGTGGCGAGGAAGACCACGTCCGACAGGTCGAGTTCGACCTCCAGGTAGTGGTCGCGGAAGGTGTGGTTCTGCGCCGGGTCCAGGACCTCCAGGAGAGCCGCCGCGGGGTCGCCGCGGAAGTCGGAGCCCACCTTGTCGATCTCGTCCAGCAGCACCACCGGGTTCATGGACCCGGCTTCCTTGATCGCCCGCACGATCCGGCCGGGCAGCGCGCCGACGTAGGTGCGCCGGTGGCCGCGGATCTCGGCCTCGTCGCGCACACCGCCGAGGGCGACCCGGACGAACTTGCGCCCCATGGCGTGCGCGACCGACTCGCCCAGCGAGGTCTTGCCGACGCCGGGCGGGCCGACGAGGGCGAGCACGGCACCGCCGCGCCGGCCGCCGACGACCCCGAGCCCCCGGTCGTTGCGCCGCTTGCGCACCGCCAGGTACTCGGTGATCCGCTCCTTCACGTCCTCCAGGCCCGCGTGCTCGGCGTCCAGGACCGCCTTGGCGCCCTGGATGTCGTACGCGTCCTCGGTCCGCTCGTTCCACGGCAGTTCGAGCACGGTGTCCAGCCAGGTCCGGATCCACGAGCCCTCGGGCGACTGGTCGCTGGACCGCTCCAGCTTGTCGACCTCCTTGAGCGCGGCCTCGCGGACCTTCTCCGGCAGGTCGGCGGCCTCCACCCGCGCGCGGTAGTCGTCGGACTCCTCCGCCGCGTCCTTGGAGTCGCCGTTGAGCTCCCGCAGTTCCTTGCGCACGGCCTCCAGCTGACGGCGCAGCAGGAACTCGCGCTGCTGCTTGTCGACGCCCTCCTGGACGTCCTTGGCGATGGTCTCGGCGACGTCCTGCTCGGCGAGGTGGTCGCGCAGGTGCTGGGTGGCGAGCTTGAGCCGGGCGACCGGGTCGGCGGTCTCCAGGAGCTCGACCTTCTGGTCGGTGCTCAGGAACGGCGAGTAGCCGGAGTTGTCGGCCAGCGCGGAGACGTCGTCGATGGCCTGGACGCGGTCCACGACCTGCCAGGCGCCGCGCTTGCGCAGCCAGGCGGTGGCGAGGGCCTTGTACTCCTTGACCAGTTCGGTGACATGGCCCGGCAGCGGCTCGGGCACGGTCTCGTCGATACGGACCCCCTCGACCCAGAGGGCGGCGCCCGGTCCGGTCGTCCCCGCACCGATCCTCACCCGCCCCCGGCCGCGGATCAGGGCGCCCGGGTCGCCGTCGGCCAGCCGGCCGACCTGCTCGACGGTGCCGAGGACGCCGGTGCCCGGGTAGCTGCCGTCGATGCGTGGCACCAGCAGCACCCTGGGCTTGCCCGGTTCCGACCGGGCGGCGGCCTGGGCGGCCTCCACCGCGGCGCGTACATCGGCGTCGCTCAGGTCGAGCGGGACCACCATGCCGGGCAGCACGACCTCGTCGTCGAGCGGCAGCACAGGCAGAGTGAGCGGTGTGGACGTCGAAGCCATGATCTCCCCTTCGGCATTCAAGTTGAGCTATGCCGACTCAATGCACGTGAGTCGCTGAATGTTCCCCGGGGGGCGTTCGCTGTGAGCGATCACCTCTGCCGGGGGGACGGCGGCGCTGCTGTAATAACCACCAGCTGCATTCACTTATTACCAGCGAGGGGACCGCGGCATGGACCGGATCGTGCGGGCATGGGTGGACGGATGGGTCGTCTCGCGCGGGGCGGCCCCACCGGTCCTCGAACCCTGGGGCTGCACGATCGACATGGGCATGGACGGCCATGTCACCCGGCACGTGTTCGGCGCGACCGGCGAGGACGTCGAGGAGGCGACCGTGCGCAAGGTGGCCGAGTCGGTCACGGGCGTCGGGGTGTGGCTGAAGGTGTTCCGGGACCCGACCGTGGTCCGCGGCTGGCTGGGCGAGGACTGGTGGATCGACCCCGCCCCGGGCTGTCTGATGACGCTCCCCCTCACCGCACCGGCCGCCGAGCCGGCACCCCCGCACGGCTACCGGCAGCGCACCTGGTCCCGGGGCGGTGTCACCCGCACCCTGCTCGCCGCCCCCGACGGCTCCTGGGCGGCCCGCGGCCAGGTCACCCCGACCGGCGCGACGGCGGTCGCCGACCAGATCGCCGCCTCACCGGCCCACCGGCGCAAGGGACTCGGCAGTCACGTCATGCGCACCCTCCAGCGGGCGGCAGCCGAACAGGGCGCCGAGACATGCGTCCTGGCGGGCACACCGGACGGCCGCGCCCTGTACGAGTCGCTGGGGTGGACCATGGTGGCCCCGCTGACCAGCGCGAAGTTCACCGGTCCGGGGGTGCCGCAGCGACCCCGTGCGGCAGCTCACGGCTGACGCCGACCTGCACGTACACGGAACTGCCCCTCACCGCGGGCTCGTTCACAGCCCGGCGGGGTGAACAGCGGCTCGGCGTCCCGCCGTTGACCCGGGCCGGGCGAGGGGAGCCTACGCGGCGGCGCGCGACCTGGCCCAGCGGCGGACCGTCGGCCAGGTGGCGATCCCGACGGACAGGGCCATCACGTGCCCCCACTCGGTCATCGGGTCGGTGAAGGCGAGGAGGCTCTGGAGGAGCATGCCCCCGAAGAGGACCAGCAGGGGCAGTCCGAGCCACCGCGGCAGAAGGCCCGCCAGGGCGCCCGTGGCGGCGGCGACACCGAAGCTGATGCCGTAGTCGAGGCGGTGCAGGGAGCTGTCGGGGAGGTGGCCGACCAACACGGCCAGTCCGACCGGGAGTTCGGTGGCGAGGGTGGCCAGGACATGGCCGAGCAGGAAGACCCCGGCCGCCCGCAGACCGCCGATCCGCCGCTCCAGCGCGGTCAGGACCAGCAGGAAGCCCAGCGCGTACGGCGACGCGACACCGCCCGCCATCCACAGCGCGCTCGCGACCAGGACGAGCACGGGCGTGCGCACGAGGTGGGCCACGTCGGTGCTGGAGCCCTGGAGCAAGGAGTGGACGACGGCGGGGTCGGCGTACGCGGTGACCAGCGAGGTGACGGCCAGGACCACGGCGTAACCGAAGGTGAACGGCGTCCCGGTGGGGGTGGGGAGCAACCGCCAGGGTCGCAGCCGGCGACGGGCCTCGGGGGCGGGCACCGGCTGGACGGGCACCGGCTGGACGGGGACGGGCGCGGACTCGGCGGGCGCGGGGGGCGACTCGGCAGGCTGCGACTCGACGGGCGCAGGCCCCGACTCGGCGGGCGCGAGGGCCGACCCGGCAGGCCCCGACCCGGCGGCCGCAGGACCCGGTGCGCGCTGGCTCGGTACCGCGTCCAGGAACCCCGCGGCGTCGGGGGGACAGGCGTCCGAGGGAGCGTGCAGGGCGTCCGTCGACTGCGCAGGCCGTTCCACCGTGGGGCGCTCCTTCCGTCGTTCCCCACCCTTCGCGCTCTCCTACCCCGCTGTCTGTGACCGGCGCCACGCGCACGCCGATTCACAGCGACTTCTCAACGACCCTGCGCAGGCCCGGAAGGACGGTCCGCTGGAAATCCCGGTGCACCCCGCACCGAGACTGCCAGGATGGACGGATGTCCCTCTCGTACGACATTCCCGAAGTCCTGGACCGTCGCGAGGGCCCGCACGGTGAGGTCGTGCTGCGCCGGCACGGTGAGTTGCTCCAGATCATCGCCAACGGGTGCTTCCTGATGGACACCTCCGACGGCCGCTCGGAGCGGCTGCTGGTGGACCTGGCGCGCGACGCGCTGGACGGCCGGCCGGAGCCGAGCGTGCTGATCGGCGGCCTCGGGGTCGGGTTCTCGCTCGCACACGCCGCCGGCGATCCACGCTGGGGCCGGATCGCCGTCGTGGAGCGCGAACCGGCCATCATCGACTGGCATCGCCGCGGTCCACTCGCCGCGCTCTCCGCCGCCGCGCTCGCCGACCCGCGCACCGCGATTCTGGAAACCGACCTTGTCACTTATGTGAATGAGACATCGGACACGTACGACGCGCTGTGCCTGGACATCGACAACGGACCCGACTGGACCGTCACCGAGAGCAACGACGGGCTGTACTCGGCGGTCGGACTGGCCGGTTGCGCGCGGGTGTTGAGACCCGGCGGGGTGCTCGCGGTGTGGTCCGCGCGACCTTCTCCGGAATTTGAAGGAACCCTCCGGAATGCCGGGTTCCGGCAGGTGCGTACCGAAGAGGTGCCGGTTGCCCGGGGCGTTCCGGACGTCGTGCATCTCGGTGTCCGACCTGGATAGCCGTGGCGTGGTGACTCCCCGTACCCTGCTTTCCGGCGCAGATCATTCAAGCGTCAATCGCAAGCATGCGCAGGCACAACCCAGTAAGCGGGATCACCCCACTGATTCCGGAAAGCAACCCTTGGGGCGGGCGATGGAGCAGACACACACCTCCCACAACGGCACGGCCACGGCCACTCCCGGTGCGCAGCGCCGGGTGCTGGTGGTCGAGGACGACCCGACGATCGTGGAGGCCATCGCGACCCGTCTGCGTGCCGAGGGATTCCTCGTGCAGACCGCGGGCGACGGTCCGGCGGCGGTCGACACGGCCGAGGCCTGGCAGCCCGACCTGCTGATCCTCGACATCATGCTGCCCGGCTTCGACGGCCTGGAGGTCTGCCGCCGCGTGCAGGCCGCCCGGCCGGTGCCGGTGCTGATGCTGACCGCGCGCGACGACGAGACCGACATGCTGGTCGGTCTCGGGGTCGGCGCGGACGACTACATGACCAAGCCGTTCTCGATGCGGGAGCTGGCCGCGCGCGTGCACGTGCTGCTGCGCCGGGTGGAGCGGGCCGCGCTGGCCGCCGCGACGCCCAGGAGCGGTATCCTGCGCCTGGGCGAGCTGGAGATCGACCACGCGCAGCGCCGGGTGCGGGTGCACAGTGAGGATGTTCACCTCACCCCCACCGAGTTCGACCTCCTGGTGTGCCTGGCGAACACCCCGCGCGCGGTGCTCTCCCGTGAGCAGCTCCTCGCCGAGGTGTGGGACTGGGCGGACGCCTCCGGCACCCGCACGGTCGACAGCCACATCAAGGCGCTGCGCCGGAAGATCGGCGCCGAGCGGATCCGCACGGTGCACGGCGTGGGCTACGCCCTGGAGACGCCGACGCCATGAGCGGCGGCCCGCCCGGACGCAGAGGCCCCTGGGAGCCCTGGGGCGGTGTGCGCCCGTTCTCGATCAAGACCAAGCTGGGGGCGCTCGTCGTCACCTCGGTCCTGATCACGACGGGTCTGTCGATGATCGCGGTGCGCACCAAGACGGAGCTGCGGTTCATCACGGTCTTCTCGATGATCGCCACGCTGTTGATCACCCAGTTCGTGGCGCACTCGCTCACGGCCCCGCTCGACGAGATGAACGCGGTCGCCCGCTCCATCTCGCACGGTGACTACACCCGCCGGGTGCGGGAGAACCGCCGGGACGAGCTGGGCGACCTCGCCGAGACCATCAACCGGATGGCCGACGACCTGGAGGCCCAGGAACAGCAGCGCAAGGAACTCGTGGCGAATGTCTCCCACGAGCTCAGAACCCCCATCGCGGGGCTCAGGGCGGTGCTGGAGAACATCGTGGACGGGTTCTCGCCCGCGGATCCCGAGACGATGCGTACGGCCCTGAAGCAGACGGAACGGCTGGGCCGGCTGGTCGAGACGCTGCTGGACCTCTCCCGCCTCGACAACGGCGTCGTCCCGCTGAAGGCGCGCCGTTTCGAGGTGTGGCCGTACCTCTCGGGCGTGCTGAAGGAGGCCAACATGGTCGCGTCGGCGCGCGCGGGCATCGCCTCCGGTTCCGGCAGCCACACGCGGACGGACGTGCATCTGCACCTGGACGTGTCCCCGCCGGAGCTGACCGCGCACGCGGACCCGGAGCGGATCCACCAGGTGGTGGCCAACCTGATCGACAACGCGGTCAAGCACAGCCCGCCGCACGGGCGCGTGACGGTCAAGGCCCGGCGCGGGTCCGTGCCGGACTCCCTGGAGCTGGAGGTCCTCGACGAGGGCCCCGGGATCCCGCGCTCCGAGTGGCACCGCGTCTTCGAGCGCTTCAACCGGGGGGCCGTGAACCGGCCACACGGTCCGGGCAGCGACGGCGGCACCGGGCTCGGCCTGGCGATCGCCCGCTGGGCGGTGGATCTGCACGGCGGCCGGATCGGAGTGGCCGAATCCGAGCGGGGTTGCCGGATCCTTGTCACCCTCCCGGGACTTACATCTCTGCCAAGTTGACGTAAAGTTCGAAGCGGAGCCACAAGATCCACCGCGGTCCGCGCTGACGGACACGTGTGATCACCTGTGATCTGCGACCGGCCCGCGCCATCGGCGTCCGAGGCCTGGCTCCGCCCTTGCCTCCTGAACCGGAACCACGCTTGTTTCCCGCCATTTCTGGCCCCGAAACGCGCTTTCCGATGTGACTTACACGACGATGACCATGCCCGGCCTGACCTTCCCGGCCGGGGAGGCGTAGCCTTTATTCCCGCTGTCCATCACCTTGTGAGAAGCGGAAGAGGGCGGTTACCGCCGTGTCGCCACAGTCCCCCAGTAACTCGAGCATCTCGACCGACGCAGACCAAGCGGGGAAGAACCCCGCTGCGGCGTTCGGTCCCAATGAGTGGCTCGTCGACGAGATCTATCAGCAGTACCTCCAGGACCCGAATTCGGTAGACCGAGCCTGGTGGGACTTCTTCGCCGACTACAAGCCGGGTGCGGCCGCCGCCCCGGCCGCGGCCGCTCCGGCCCCCGCGGCTCCGGCCCAGGCGGCTCCCGCCGCCCCGGCCGCTCCCGCGGCCCCCTCGGTGCCCGCACCGGCCCCCGCGGCCGCTCAGCCCGCCGCCGCCGCGCCCGCCGCGCCGGCGAAGGCCGCCGCCCCGGCTCCGGCCGCCGCTCCGGCCAAGCCCGCCGCGGCCAAGCCGAAGGCCGAGCCCGCCGCCGCCTCCGCGGACGGTCCGGAGCTGGTCACGCTGCGCGGTCCCGCCGCCGCGGTCGCGAAGAACATGAACGCCTCGCTGGAGGTGCCCACGGCCACGTCCGTGCGCGCCGTCCCGGTGAAGCTGCTCTTCGACAACCGCATCGTCATCAACAACCACCTCAAGCGCGCCCGGGGCGGGAAGATCTCCTTCACGCACCTCATCGGGTACGCGATGGTGCAGGCCATCAAGGCCATGCCGTCGATGAACTACTCCTTCGCGGAGAAGGACGGCAAGCCGACCCTGGTCAAGCCGGAGCACGTCAACTTCGGCCTCGCCATCGACCTGGTGAAGCCCAACGGCGACCGCCAGCTGGTCGTCGCGGGCATCAAGAAGGCCGAGACGCTGAACTTCTTCGAGTTCTGGCAGGCCTACGAGGACATCGTCCGCCGCGCCCGTGACGGCAAGCTGGGCATGGACGACTTCACCGGTGTGACGGTCTCCCTGACCAACCCCGGCGGCCTCGGCACCGTCCACTCGGTCCCGCGTCTGATGCCCGGTCAGTCGGTCATCATGGGCGTCGGCTCGATGGACTACCCGGCGGAGTTCCAGGGCACCTCCCAGGACACCCTGAACAAGCTCGGCATCTCGAAGGTCATGACGCTCACGTCGACCTACGACCACCGGGTCATCCAGGGCGCGGCCTCCGGCGAGTTCCTGCGGATCGTCGCGAACCTGCTGCTGGGCGAGAACGGCTTCTACGACGACGTCTTCGAAGCGCTGCGCATCCCCTACGAGCCGGTCCGCTGGCTCAAGGACATCGACGCCAGCCACGACGACGACGTCACCAAGGCCGCCCGGGTCTTCGAGCTGATCCACTCCTACCGGGTCCGCGGCCACGTCATGGCCGACACCGACCCGCTGGAGTACCGCCAGCGCAAGCACCCCGACCTCGACATCACCGAGCACGGCCTCACCCTGTGGGACCTGGAGCGCGAGTTCGCGGTCGGCGGCTTCGCCGGCAAGTCCCTGATGAAGCTGCGCGACATCCTCGGCGTGCTGCGCGACTCGTACTGCCGCACCACCGGCGTCGAGTTCATGCACATCCAGGACCCCAAGCAGCGCAAGTGGATCCAGGACCGCATCGAGCGCGCGCACACCAAGCCGGAGCGCGAGGAGCAGCTGCGCATCCTGCGCCGGCTGAACGCCGCCGAGGCGTTCGAGACGTTCCTCCAGACCAAGTACGTCGGCCAGAAGCGCTTCTCCCTGGAGGGCGGCGAGTCCGTCATCCCGCTGCTGGACGCGGTCATCGACTCCGCCGCCGAGTCCCGCCTGGACGAGGTCGTCATCGGCATGGCCCACCGCGGTCGCCTGAACGTCCTGGCGAACATCGTCGGCAAGTCGTACGCCCAGATCTTCCGCGAGTTCGAGGGCAACCTCGACCCGAAGTCGATGCACGGCTCCGGTGACGTGAAGTACCACCTGGGCGCCGAGGGCACCTTCACCGGCCTGGACGGCGAGCAGATCAAGGTCTCCCTGGTCGCGAACCCCTCGCACCTGGAGGCGGTCGACCCGGTCCTGGAGGGCGTCGCGCGCGCCAAGCAGGACATCATCAACAAGGGCGGCACCGACTTCACGGTCCTGCCGGTGGCCCTGCACGGCGACGCGGCCTTCGCGGGCCAGGGCGTGGTGGCCGAGACCCTCAACATGTCGCAGCTGCGGGGCTACCGCACCGGCGGCACGGTCCACATCGTCATCAACAACCAGGTCGGCTTCACGGCGGCGCCGGAGTCCTCCCGCTCGTCGATGTACGCCACCGACGTGGCGCGCATGATCGAGGCGCCGATCTTCCACGTGAACGGCGACGACCCCGAGGCAGTCGTCCGCGTGGCCCGGCTGGCCTTCGAGTTCCGTCAGGCGTTCAACAAGGACGTCGTGATCGACCTCATCTGCTACCGCCGCCGCGGTCACAACGAGTCGGACAACCCGGCCTTCACCCAGCCGCTGATGTACGACCTGATCGACAAGAAGCGCTCGGTGCGCAAGCTCTACACCGAGTCCCTGATCGGTCGCGGCGACATCACCCTGGAAGAGGCCGAGCAGGCGCTCCAGGACTACCAGGGCCAGCTGGAGAAGGTCTTCACGGAGGTCCGCGAGGCCACCTCCCAGCCGGGTCCCGCGGAGTCCTCGGACCCGCAGGCCGAGTTCCCGGTCGCGGTGAACACCGCGATCACCTCGGAGGTCGTCAAGCGGATCGCCGAGTCCCAGGTCAACGTCCCGGACAACATCACCGTCCACCCGCGTCTGCTGCCGCAGCTCCAGCGCCGGGCGGCGATGGTCGAGGACGGCACGATCGACTGGGGCATGGGCGAGACCCTCGCGGTCGGCTCGCTGCTCCTGGAGGGCGTCCCGGTCCGGCTCGCCGGCCAGGACTCCCAGCGCGGCACGTTCGGCCAGCGGCACGCGGTGATCATCGACCGTGAGACGGGCGACGAGTTCACGCCGCTGATGTACCTCTCCGAGGACCAGGCGCGGCTGAACGTCTACAACTCCCTGCTCTCCGAGTACGCGGCGATGGGCTTCGAGTACGGCTACTCGCTGGCCCGTCCCGAGTCCCTGGTGATGTGGGAGGCGCAGTTCGGCGACTTCGTCAACGGCGCGCAGACGGTCGTGGACGAGTTCATCTCGTCGGCGGAGCAGAAGTGGGGCCAGACCAGCGGTGTCACGCTGCTCCTCCCCCACGGCTACGAGGGCCAGGGCCCGGACCACTCGTCCGCGCGCCCGGAGCGGTTCCTCCAGCTGTGCGCCCAGAACAACATGACGGTCGCCATGCCGACGCTCCCGTCGAACTACTTCCACCTGCTGCGCTGGCAGGTGCACAACCCGCACCACAAGCCGCTCATCGTCTTCACCCCGAAGTCGATGCTGCGTCTGAAGGCGGCGGCCTCCAAGGCGGAGGAGTTCACCACCGGCCAGTTCCGCCCGGTCATCGGTGACTCCACGGTCGACCCGGCCGCGGTGAAGAAGGTCGTCTTCTGCGCCGGCAAGGTCTACTACGACCTGGAGGGCGAGCGGGTCAAGCGCGGTGTCACGGACACGGCGATCATCCGTATCGAGCGCCTGTACCCGCTCCCGGGTGCCGAGCTCCAGGCGGAGATCGCCAAGTACCCGAACGCCGAGAAGTACCTGTGGGCGCAGGAGGAGCCGGCGAACCAGGGCGCGTGGCCCTTCATCGCCCTCAACCTGATCGACCACCTGGACCTGGCGGTCGGCGCGGACGTGCCGCACGGCGAGCGTCTGCGGCGCATCTCGCGCCCGCACGGCTCGTCGCCGGCGGTGGGTTCGGCCAAGCGCCACCAGGCCGAGCAGGAGCAGCTGGTGCGTGAGGTGTTCGAGGCGTAGGTCTCGACGCGTGCAACTGAAGGGCCCGGTCCCCACGGTGTGGGGGCCGGGCCCTTCGGGTTCGGACGGGGAGAAACTCCGTGAGCGCGCGGCACCTACGGAACGTGCCGACCGCCGAACGAACAGACCGGCTACTCGTCGTCCTCGTCGTCCAGCCGCGCCAGCCAGGTCGCCAGCCGCTCCACCGGCACCTCGAAGTCCGGGTTGAGATCGACGAACGTCCGCAGCTGCTCGGCGAGCCACTCGAAGGTGACCTCCTCCTCGCCGCGCCGCTTCTCCAGTTCTTCGATGCCACGGTCGGTGAAGTACAACTCTCGCTCCTGATACGGACGGGACGAACCCTGGGACCTACTCCCTCAGGGTATGCCGTACGTCAGTCACGCGGACGTGCGAGGTCGTACGCCAGTCCCAGCGCCCCGTGGGCCAGCAGCAGGCCGCCCGCGGTGACCCAGCCGCCGCTGCGGGACCGCAGGCCCCAGGCCGCCAGGGGGAGGCCGGCGGCGACCTGGGCCAGCGCCAGGGCGCGCGCCCTGGGGTCGCCGGACCAGGGGAGCCAGGGGCTCAGCCGGCGGCCCGCGACCGTCTCGAGTTCCCCCCGGACCGCCTCGCGCCAGCCCTCCCCCTCGACGACGCGGGCGTCCGGCTGGACGCGGGCGACCTCGCGAAGTCGGTCGGCGGGATCACCGGGGGCGAGACCGGCGGGGAGGGTCAGGCCCGCGCGCGTGAGGACGGCCAGGAGACCGCGCAGGCGGGCGCGGGCGTCGGCCGCGGTGTCCGGTTCGGTGAGCGCGTTCAGGGACTGCACGTCGAGGACCGGGTCGAGGCCGAGGCGGGCGGCGAGGGTGCGCATCGCCTCGTCCTCGCCGGCCGGGGTGCCGTCGGCGAGCCAGACGTAGCCGACCGGCCGGCGGAAGCCGGAGGCGAGGGTGCAACCGCTGCGGTCGGCGTCCCACCACAGGGCGAGGACGGGCCAGGGGGCGCCGACGGCGAGTGCCGTGGCCCAGCCGGTGAGGACGCGGTCGACCGGTTCGCCGCCGTCCCGCCAGGGCTTGCCCTCGGGGACGAGGGCGCTCCACTCCTCGCCCGCGCCCGTGAGCAGCATGCGCTCCCGCAGCAGCTGGGCGGCGGGGGCGGCGGACTCGGGTGCCGCACGGCAGAGCAGGAGGGCGCCCGGGGCGGGGCCGGGGCGAGGGGTTTCCGTCGGCGACATGCTCACACGCTAGGCAGATTCCTACGATTTGGTCATTTCGGAGGCCGGTAAACGTCCCCAGAACGGGCGTCTTGACTTTCCAGGTCCGCGATATATCGTGAATAACCGAAGACGCGATATGGCGTGTGTGGTGTCACGGGGAGGTCTGCAGCATGTCCGAGTGGTCCGTCACAGAGCCGCGAAAGCTCACGTTCGAGGAGCCGGTGAGCCGTCTCCATGTGCGCGTCGTCAATGGAACGGTGAACGTCGTGGGCACCGACGAAGGTTCCGCCCGCCTGGAGGTCTCCGAGCTGGAGGGCCCGCCCCTGACGGTGACCCAGGAGGGCGGCACCCTGACCGTGGCCTACGACGACCTGCCCTGGAAGGGCTTCCTGAAGTGGCTGGACCGCAAGGGCTGGCGGCGCAGCGTTGTCGTCTCGCTTGCCGTGCCGGCCGACACCCGGGTCGAGGTGGGTGTGGTGGGTGCCGCCGCCGTGGTCTCGGGCATCGACGGACAGGCCGAGGTGAAGGGCGTCACCGGCGACACCACACTGGTGCGGCTCACCGGCCCGGTCCGCGCCGACACCGTCTCGGGCAACCTGGAAGCCCAGGCGCTGCGCGGCGACCTCCGGTTCAACTCCGTCTCCGGGGACCTGACCGTGGTCGAGGCGGGCTCCTCGGTCAGGGCGGACTCGGTGAGCGGTTCGATGATCGTCGACCTCGATCCCACCAGCCGCCCGGCCGACATCAGTCTGACCAGCGTCTCCGGCGAGATCGCGATCCGGCTCCCGCACCCGGCGGACGCGCAGGTGGAGGCGAACACCGCCAGCGGAACGGTCTCCAACGCCTTCGAGGACCTGCGCGTCGGCGGCCAGTGGGGCGCCAAGCGGATCACCGGCCGGCTCGGCGCGGGGCGCGGCAGCCTCAAGGCGACCACCGTCTCGGGCTCGATCGCCCTGCTGCGCCGCCCACCGGCGGAGGAGGAGCCATGGGACGTGGACCCCGCGGACCCCGCCGCCCCACAGGACGCGACCCCGCAGGACGCGGCTCCGGCACCCGAGGAGGCCGCCGGCGCGGCGACCCCGGCGGCCGGTGGGCACGGCGACTCGGGGGACAATTCCGTCTCCGGCCCGGGTGACGGCTCAACCGGTACCCCGGCCGACGGCACGACCGACAAGAAGGTGCTCTGACATGCCTCCCGTCTTCGCCCACGGCCGCCTCCGCCTCTACCTGCTGAAGCTGCTCGACGAGGCCCCCCGCCACGGCTACGAGGTGATACGGCTGCTGGAGGAGCGCTTCCAGGGGCTGTACGCACCGTCGGCCGGCACCGTCTACCCCCGCCTCGCCAAGCTGGAGGCCGAGGGACTGGTCACCCACACCACCGAGGGCGGCCGCAAGGTCTACGCCATCACGGACGCGGGCCGCGCCGAACTGGCCGACCGCAGCGGCGAGCTGGCCGACCTGGAGCTGGAGATCCGGGATTCGGTCGCCGAGCTCGCCGCCGAGATCCGGGCCGATGTGCGCGGCGCCGCGGGCGACCTGCGGCGCGAGATGCGGGCGGCCGCCTCGGAGGCCCGCCGCGGCGGTACCGGGAGCGGCGGTGAACAGGACGGCTTCCCCGGGGACTTCGGGGAGTACGGCGACAAGGAGGCGTGGCGCGCGGCGAAGGAGGAGATGCGGCGCGTCAAGCAGGAGTGGAAGGAACAGGCCAGGCGCGCCAAGGACGAGAGCAGGCGGGCCCGCGAGGAGGCCCAGCGGGCCCGGCGCCAGGCCAAGGAGGCGCAGGAACGGGCGCGGGCCCAGGCGCAGGAGGAGGTCCAGCGCATCGCCCGCCGGGTCCAGGAGCAGGTCCAGGACCACTTCGCGCGGGGCGACTGGCCGACGGGGGTGCGCGAGGGGCTGACCGAACTGGCCAAGGAGTTCGGTGAGTTCGGTCGGGAGCACGGCCGCGAGTTCGGCATGGACTTCGGGTTCGGGCACGGAGGTGCCGAGAAGAACGCGGAGAAGTCGTCGGCGCGGGCGCCCGAGTACACGCAGACCCCGCAGGACTTCCCCGCCGACTGCGAACCGGCCTGGGCCCACGAGGACGGCACCGGTGACCCGGCCCGCGACCTGGACCGACTCCTCGACCGCTTCCGCGACGACATCCGCGACACGGCCCGGGACCACGGCGTCACCCCGGACCAGCTCCGCGACACCCGCCGCCACCTGTCGACGGCGGCGGCACACATCGGGGCCCTGCTGCGGACGCCGAAGGGCTGAGAAGGCGGCGGCACCGGCGGCATCGGCGGTGGCGAGGGCGCCGATGCACCGGTGGCCGCCGCTCGGCTCAGCCGGCCTTCGCCTCTCCCCCGCCGTACAGCACGCGGGTCAGGGACTCGTACGTCACGTCGTGGTCGGCGAGCGTCTCGGACGAGGTGCCGGGGCGGACGGTGAGGGCGAGGAGGAGGTGTTCGTCGCCGATGTGCCGGTCGCGGTGGGCCAGGGCGATGCGCAGGGAGCGTTCCAGGACGCCCCTGGCCTCCCGTCCGAAGGAGGGGCGGCCGGACCACCAGCCCTTGCCCTTGCGGTCGCCGGACATCGCGCCGACGCCGTGCACCTCCTCGACGCGGGCCACGATCTGCGCGACGTCGATGCCGAGCCCGGCGAGGGCCTCGGACTCGGCCTGGGAGAGACCGGCCCGGCGGCGTGCCTCGGCGAGGGTCCGCCGTACGGACTCCTTGCGTTCCTCCGTGAGCCCGAGAGCGGCCAGGGCGAAGGAGGCGCGGCTCGCCTCCTGGTCGAGCAGCGTGAGCAGCAGGTGCTCGGCGTCGACGGTGGCCGCGCCCGTCCGTTCGGCCTGCTGCACCGCCGCCTGCACCACGGTGCGGGCGTCCTTCGTGAACCGCTCGAACATCAATGCCTCCCGTACTTCTTGTGCACGGCCTGCCTGCTCACTCCGAGTTCCGCGGCGATCTCCTGCCACGACCAGCCCTGGTTGCGCGCGCTGCGCACCTGTACCGACTCCAGTTGCTCCAGGAGCCGGCGCAGTGCGGCGACGGCGCGCAGGCCGACCCGTGGGTCACGGTCGCCCGCGCGTTCGGCGAGATCCGTTGCTTCGGTCATGCCGTCAACTTACGTTGACATCACCCGCATGTCAACCAGAGTTGACGCCTCCGTCGCCCTCAGGCTCCCGCGGGCGGCCCGGGGGGGCCGGGCCCGGGCACACGAAAAAGGCGGGCCCGGCATCCGGACCCGCCTCACACCCCTCGCGTCAGGAGTTCGTCAACACGATCTTGCCGAACTGCTCACCCGACTCCAGCCGTTCGAAGCCCTCCCGGGCCCGGTCCAGCGGCAGCACCTCGTCGATCACCGGGCGGACCCCCGTGGCGGCGCAGAAGGAGAGCAGGTCCTCCAGCTCGTCCTTGGTGCCCATGGTCGAGCCGACGACCTTGAGCTCCAGGAAGAAGATCCGGGTGAGTTCGGCGTGCGCGGGCCGGTCACCGCTCGTCGCGCCGGAGATGACGAGCGTGCCGCCGGGCTTCAGCGACTTCACCGAGTGCGACCAGGTCGCGGCACCGACGGTCTCGATGACGGCGTCCACCCGCTGCGGCAGCCGCGCCCCCGACTCCAGTGCCTCCACGGCACCCAGTTCGATCGCCCGCTTCCGCTTGGCCTCGTCCCGGCTGGTGGCGAAGACCCGCAGACCGGCGGCCTTGCCGAGCACGATCGCGGCCGTGGCGACCCCGCCGCCGGCGCCCTGCACGAGGACCGAGTCACCGGGACGCACACCGGCGTTGGTGAAGAGCATGCGGTAGGCCGTCAGCCAGGCGGTGGGCAGACAGGCGGCCTCCGCGAAGGAGAGCTCCTTGGGCTTGGGCAGGACGTTCCAGGTCGGCACGGCGACCTGCTCGGCGAAGGTGCCCTGGTAGCGCTCGGTGAGGATCGAGCGGGGCTCCTTGGGCCCGACCCCGTGACCCGACTGACCGATCACGGAGTGCAGGACGACCTCGTTGCCGTCCTCGTCGACACCGGCGGCGTCACAGCCGAGGATCATCGGCAGCTTGTCCTCGGGCAGACCGACGCCCTTCAGGGACCAGAGGTCGTGGTGATTGAGGGAGGCGGCCTTGACGTTGATCACACTCCAGCCGGCCCGGGCCTCGGGAGCCGGACGCTCCCCCAACTCGAGGCCACTGAGCGGCTGGTCACGGTCGATGCGGGCGGCGTAGGCAGCGAACATGATCCCGACGATAGGGTCCGCCACGCCCCGGCGGAACCGGGCCCGCCTGTGAGACATGCCCTCTTGCGCACCGAACACGTTCCGCTCCGAGGACGAGCCTCGCGCATTTCAGCCCGTCCGGCGCGTTCCGGTAAGCACGAGGCCCGTGCTTTTCAGCCCGTCCGGCGTTTGAGGACGAGGCCCCTCAAGGGCCGACGGGGGTCCGGGGGCAGAGCCCCCAGGGCCTGAGCCGGGCCGCAGGGGCGGCAGCCCTTGAAGGATGGGACGGGTAGGGGCGGCGGGGGCGAGAAAACCACTCAAACAGCCGCCCGCAGGGTAAAAAGTGGCCCCGCCCGGACACCCACCCGAGCGAGGCCACCCCACACCCACACACCTCAGCGGCGAGCCACACCCTCCGCCCGAGCCGCAGCGGCAACCGCCGCCGTGACCGCCGGCGCCACCCGCTCGTCGAACGGCGACGGAATCACGTAGTCCGCAGCGAGGTCCTCACCGACGACCGCCGCCAGCGCCTCCGCCGCCGCGATCTTCATGCTCTCGGTGATCCGGGAGGCCCGGACCTGGAGCGCACCGGCGAAGATGCCCGGGAACGCGAGGACGTTGTTGATCTGGTTCGGGAAGTCCGACCGACCGGTCGCCACGACCGCCGCGTACTTGTGCGCGACCTCCGGGTGGACCTCGGGGTTCGGGTTGGCCATGGCGAAGACGAAGGCGCCCTCCGCCATCGAGGCCACCGCCGCCTCCGCCACGGTGCCGCCGGAGACGCCGATGAAGACGTCGGCGCCCGCGAGGGCGTCCTCCAGCGAGCCGCTCAGCCCGGCCTTGTTGGTGAAGCCCGCGAGGTCCCGCTTGACCGGGGTCAGGTCGTCCCGGTCGGCCGACACCACGCCCTTGCGGTCGGCGACGGCGACGTCCCCGATCCCGGCGTCGACGAGGATCTTCGCGATCGCGACACCGGCCGCACCGGCGCCCGAGATGACCGCCCGCAGCTCCCCGAGCCCACGCCCGGTCAGCCGCGCGGCGTTGCGCAGGGCCGCCAGCGTCACCACGGCCGTGCCGTGCTGGTCGTCGTGGAAGATCGGGATGTCGAGCGCGTCCTGGAGGCGCTTCTCGATCTCGAAGCACCGCGGGGCCGAGATGTCCTCCAGGTTCACGCCGCCGAAGGACGGGGCGAGGCGGACCACGGTCTCGACGATCTCGTCGACGTCCGTGCAGGCCAGCGCGATGGGCACCGCGTCGACGCCACCGAACTGCTTGAAGAGGATGGCCTTGCCTTCCATCACCGGAAGGGAGGCCTCGGGCCCGATGTCACCGAGTCCGAGCACCGCCGTGCCGTCGGTGACGACGGCGACGACCGAGGACTTCCACGTGTAGTCGTGGACGAGGTCGGGCTGCTCGGCGATGGCGCTGCACACCTTCGCCACGCCGGGCGTGTACGCGAGGGACAGGTCGTCCTTGTCACGGACCGGCACGGTGGCTTGCACTGCCATCTTGCCGCCGCGGTGCAGCGCGAACGCGGGGTCGAAGGAATCGAGGGGCTCCGCCCCGTCCTGACCCGTATCGCTGTCGCTGCGAGGATTGACGATCTCCGCTGCCACTTTGTTCTACCCCTTAGATATTCATGGTTTGAGGGTGGCCACTCCTGGTTGAGAAGTGGGCGGGCACCGCGCACGGCCCAGATTCGGTGATGCGTACGAGCCATGCGCGACGGGCGCGCCGCACACGCGCCCTGAGCCCCGGATGAGGGGTGTAAAGAACCTTCTTACCGGACGGACGGCACCTGCGACGAGTCCAATACGTGCAAGGTCACATGGCGGACCTCGAAGGCCACGGATCGGTGACATGAATCATGGCCAAATATGCGGACCCGTTCTCGATCGCCTCTTGACACGGACTCGAACGACTGACCGAGACGTCAAGGTGTGGCTCGCATCGTGAGATGCGCCGAAGATCCTCCGGCCGGAAGCTCACATTCCCGCAGAAGGTGCGGTCGTGATGTCCGTCCTGATGCGGTTCGGGGGTCACCCGTTATCCGATTTTGACATGACGGGTCCCCTGAATGGCTCAGTCCGAATGGCAAGATGCCGTAATCACACGAGGTCGCGACACTCGAAGACGTGTGTTCTTGTCGACCCACGACACTGTCGATCCCCTCGGCAGCGTCCCGCCCCATCGGCAACTCCACCCATCCGCCGGAGGAACCCACCATGACCGCAAGCTCCACCCGTCGTACGACCGCCGCGCGTTCCAGGACTGCCGCGGTAGGTGCGATCGCGGTCGCTGGCGCCCTGATTCTCACCGGTTGCGGTGACCAGACGGAGGGCGGCAGCGACAGCGGCTCGAAGGAGACCGCCTCGTCCAGCAGCGCTCCGCTGTTCGACAAGCTGCCCGCCAAGATCCAGAAGGCGGGTGTCATCAAGGTCGGCACGAACGCCGAGTACGCGCCCATGGAGTTCCAGGAGGGCGGCAAGATCGTCGGTGTCGACCCCGACATCGCCGCCGCGCTGGGCAAGCAGCTGGGCGTGGAGTTCACCTTCACCTCGGGCTCCTTCGACGGTCTGATCACCTCGCTGAACTCGGGCCGCTACGACGTCGCCATGTCCTCCATCACGGACACCAAGGCGCGCCAGGAGGGTCTGGACGACAAGGGCAAGAAGCTCGGCCGGGGTGTCGACTTCGTCGACTACTTCACGGCCGGTACCGCCGTGTACGTCCAGAAGGGCAACCCGAAGAAGATCAACTCGATCGCCGACCTCTGCGGCAAGACGGCGGCCGTGCAGCGCGGCACGACGTACGAGCAGGCTCTGAAGGACCAGTCGAAGAAGTGCACGGACGCCGGTGACAAGAAGATCACCATCGAGCCGTTCGAGAACGACACCGAGGCCCAGACCCGTGTGAAGTCGGGCGGCGCGGTCGCCGGCGTCAACGACTACCCGGTCGCCGTGGACCTGGCCCGCAAGGCGGACGGTGGCAACGCCTTCGAGGTCGTCGGCGAGCAGGTCGACGCCGGCCCCTTCGGCATCGCGGTGGACAAGAAGAACAAGGAGCTCACCGAGGCTCTCGAGGCCGCCGTCAACGCGATCATCGAGGACGGCACGTACAAGAAGATCCTGGAGAAGTGGGGCGCCGAGAGCGGTGCCATCGACAAGGCCGCCATCAACGGCGGCAAGTGACCGTCCACGCAGCACTGAAGGGCAGTCACGGTGACTGACAAGTTCGACAAGGAGCCGGCCGACGCGAAGCCGTCGGCCGCCGTCTCCAAGGAGGGCGGGGCCATCCCGCCCGAGGCGATCAAGGCCATTCCGGTACGGCACTACGGCCGCTGGGTCAGCGGTGCCATCGTGGTGGCCCTGCTGGTCCTGCTGGTCAACGCGTTCGCCAACGGCAACATCCAGTGGCAGGCGGTCGGCGACAAGCTGTTCGACTCCACGATCGTCGCCGGCGCCGGCCGCACCCTGCTGATCAGCGTCCTGGCGATGCTCCTCGGCGTGGTCCTGGGCGTCGTGCTGGCCGTCATGCGGCTCTCGAAGAACCCGGTGACGAGCTGGGTGGCCTGGCTGTACATCTGGTTCTTCCGCGGCACGCCGGTCTACGTCCAGCTCCTGCTCTGGTTCAACCTGGCGCTGATCTTCCCAACCCTGAACCTCGGTCCGATCTACAAGGACGAGATGACGGACGTCATGACCCCGTTCATGTGCGCCCTGCTCGGACTGGGCCTGAACGAGGCGGCGTACATGGCGGAGATCTGCCGCGCCGGTCTGATGGCGGTGGACGAGGGTCAGACCGAGGCCTCGCAGGCCCTCGGCATGAGCCACGGCAAGACGCTGCGCCGGATTGTCATCCCGCAGGCGATGCGGGTGATCGTGCCGCCGACCGGCAACGAGTTCATCAACATGCTGAAGACCTCGTCGCTGGTGTACGTGGTGACGTACCCGGAGCTGACCCGGTCGGCCACGTCGATCGGTTCGACCTCGTACGCCGTGATGGAGATGCTGTTCGTGGCGTCCCTCTGGTACCTGTTCATGACCAGCGTGTTCAGCGTCTTTCAGTTCTACCTGGAGCGCCGTTACGCCCGCGGCTCGACCCGTAACCTGCCGGCCACGCCGTGGCAGAAGGTCAAGGCGAACCTGACGTCGCTCGGCCGCGAAAGGGGTGCGGCATGACCGCGATGGTGAAGTCCGAGGGCGTGCACAAGTCCTTCGGTCCGGTGGAGGTCCTCAAGGGCATCGACCTGGAGGTCAAGCAGGGCGAGGTGTTCTGCCTCATCGGCCCCTCCGGCTCCGGCAAGTCGACCTTCCTGCGGTGCATCAACCACCTGGAGAAGATCAACGCCGGTCGGCTGTACGTCGACGGTGAGCTGGTCGGCTACCGCCAGAAGGGCGACAAGCTGTACGAGCTCAAGGACAGCGAGGTCGCGCTCCAGCGCCGGGACATCGGCATGGTGTTCCAGCGGTTCAACCTGTTCCCGCACATGACGGCCCTCGAGAACGTCATGGAGGCCCCGGTCCAGGTCAAGGGCGTCAGCAGGGCCCAGGCCAGGGAGCGGGCGGGCGAGCTGCTGGAGCGCGTGGGGCTCGCCGACAAGGCGAAGAACTACCCCTCGCAGCTCTCCGGCGGCCAGCAGCAGCGCGTCGCCATCGCCCGGGCCCTGGCGATGGACCCCAAGCTGATGCTGTTCGACGAGCCCACCTCGGCCCTCGACCCGGAGCTGGTCGGTGACGTCCTCGACGTCATGCGCGACCTCGCCGAGTCCGGCATGACGATGGTCGTCGTCACCCACGAGATGGGCTTCGCGCGCGAGGTCGGCGACAGTCTGGTCTTCATGGACGGCGGCGTGGTGGTCGAGTCCGGCAACCCGCGCGAGGTCCTGACGAACCCGCAGCACGAGCGGACGCAGGCCTTCCTGTCGAAGGTGCTGTAACCGGACGGGGAAAGGGGCGGTACGGGAATCCCGTACCGCCCCTTTCCCATGCCGTCACCGCACCGCGAGGAGCAGTGTGTCCGAGGGCGAGCACCACACCGGCCGCGCCTCCGCGAAGCCCTTCTCGCGCAGGACGCGCGCGTGCCAGGCCGCCGAGGGCATGTCGCCGTCCGCGTGCTCGCCGTAGATCTCGAAGCGCCGGGCGGTGGGTTCCGCGAGGACCGGGTCCTTGGCGGCGACCTCCCACCACTGGGCCCAGTCGAGGGCGCCGTCCGCCTTGGCCTGATCCATGCGGGCGTGGCGCTGGGCGCGCTCGGCCGCGTTGATCCGGGGCGTGGTCTCGTCGATCATGTGGTCCGCGTTCATGAAGACACCGCCGTCGCGGACCAGCCCCGCGACCTGACCGTAGAGGGCCGCGAGGGGTTCGCTGTGCAGCCAGTGCAGGGCCGTGGCGGTCAGGACGGCGTCGTAGGACGCGTACGGCAGCCGCGCGGGCCAGTCGGGGTCCTTGAGGTCGGCCGTCACGAAGGTGACCCGGTCGTCGTCCGCGAAGGTGCCCTCGGCGATGGCGAGGAGCGCCGGGTCGAGGTCGACGCCGGTGCTGACGGCCTCCGGGAACCGGGCGAGCAGCCGGGCCGTGATAGTTCCCGTGCCGCACGCGAGGTCCAGCACGCGCGGGCGGGGTCCGACGAGGGCCTCGACCATGTCCAGCATGATCCGGAAGCGGTCCTCGCGGTCGGGCATGTACCACTCCTGCTGCCGGTCCCAGCTCTTCTGCCAGGCCTGCCAGTCGGTTCCGGTACCGGTGGTCATGGAGCCCCCTCATCAGACGCGTACGTAATACCCTGGAAGCACGATCAGCTGTTACCCGACCGCACGACGACCATAGAATGCCTCCGTAAGGACTACAAGTGGAACTGGCCTATTACTCGGATTACGCCGTGCGTCTCGTCAACAGCGAGGACCCGGCCCGGGGCAAGGACTCACTGACCTCGGTCGAGGCCGTTCGCGATCTCTTCGGTGCCGGCCAGGACGCGGGCCGGCGCGCCACGGAGGCCGACGTCAGTCGCTTCCGCTCGGTCCGTGGCCGGCTGCGCGCGGTCTTCGAGGCCGCGGACGACGGCGACGAGACCCTGTCGGTGAACCTGCTGAACTCCCTGCTGCTGGAGTTCCCGGTCAGCCCCCAGATCTCCGGGCACGACCTCCGCGACGACGACGGCCGTCCGCTGTGGCACCTGCACCTGGCGGACCACCCGTCCAACGCCACCGCCGGCTACGCGGCCATCGCCGCGATGGGCCTGGCCTTCCACATGACGGAGTACGGCGTGGACCGCCTCGGCCTGTGCGAGGCCTCGCCCTGCCGCAACGCCTATCTGGACACGTCCACGAACCGCTCCCGGCGCTACTGCTCCGACCGCTGCGCCACCCGCGCCAACGTGGCCGCCTACCGCGCCCGCAAGCGCCTGGAGGCCGACCGGTCGGAGAGGACGGGCCGGGCCGAGGACAGCGCCCAGCGCGCGACGGCGAACGGCGAGCGCTGATCCGGCCTGCGCGGCCGGTAGCGCAGGCGCACCCGGCCCAGCACCAGGTCCTCCGGGACGACGCCGTAGTCGGTGCTGTCGCCGCCCGCGTACGCGTTGTCCCCGAGCACCCACCAGCCGCCCTCACGGCGCTCCGCGGCCCGCTTGACGACCAGCAGGTCCTGTTGGAACGGATGGCGCAGGACCACCACGTCGCCCGGCCGGACCCGGGCCCCGTACTGCACGACGAGGCGGTCGCCGTGGTGCAGCGTGGGCACCATCGACGGCCCGGTCACCTCGGCCAGCCCGAAGGGCAGGAGCGCCCCCCTGTGCTCGGTCTCCTGCGACAGTTCCGGCATCCCCGGCACCTCCCCTGTCCGTTCATCCACCAGTCTGAGTCCCACCCCGGACTTTTGTCCTAAGCCCAAGGGGGCACTCGCGAAATCGCCTCTCCCAGGGAGTAATGTCGCACCTGAGAAGACGATCACGAGGAAGGAATGCTCCATGCTTTCCCGCCTGTTTGCCCCCAAGGTCAAGGTCAGCGCACACTGCGACCTGCCCTGCGGTGTGTACGACCCGGCCCAGGCCCGCATCGAGGCGGAGTCGGTGAAGGCCGTCCAGGAAAAGATGGCCGCCAACGACGACCCGCACTTCCAGGCTCGCGCCACGGTCATCAAGGAGCAGCGCGCCGAGCTCGCCAAGCACCACGTCTCGGTGCTCTGGAGCGACTACTTCAAGCCCCCGCACTTCGAGAAGTACCCGGAGCTGCACCAGCTGGTCAACGACGCCCTGAAGGCCCTCTCGGCCGCCAAGGCGTCGACCGACCCGGCCACCGGCCAGAAGGCGCTGGACTACATCGCCCAGATCGACAAGATCTTCTGGGAGACCAAGAAGGCCTGAGCCTCGCCACGTCTCGTCGTACGGCGGCGCGGTGACACCGGTCACCGCGCCGCCGTCGCGTATGCCGACCGACCTCGGCCTCAGCCCCGGCGGAATGCCGTACCAGGAACGCCGTACCGGGAACGCCGGCCTCCGTGCGATGCTGGCGAGGTGAACCGTGAGGATCTGGTGAGGCTGCGCAAGGCACGCGACCGCATGGACCGCGAGTACACCGAGCCCCTCGACGTGACCGCCCTCGCGCGCACCGCCCTGATGTCCCCGGGCCACTTCCAGCGCAGCTTCAAGGAGGCGTACGGCGAGACACCGTACGGCTATCTGATGACCCGCCGCGTCGAGCGGGCGAAGATGCTGCTGCGCCGCGGCGACCTGTCGGTGACCGAGGTCTGCATGGAGGTCGGGTGCACGTCCCTCGGCTCCTTCAGCTCGCGCTTCACCGAACTGATGGGCGAGACGCCGAGCTCCTACCGGGCCCGCACGCACGAGGAGAGCGCGGATATCCCGCCCTGCGTGGTACGGGCGTACACGCGTCCGAGACGGGCATAGGGCCGGTTTTCGCCTTAGGTTGGCCCCATGGACCTGAAACTCCACACCTGCTTCATCGCCGTCGACGACCACGACAAGGCGATCGCCTTCTACTGCGACGTCCTGGGCCTGGAGATCCGCAACGACGTCAAGTACGAGGGCATGCGGTGGACGACCGTCGGCTCGCCGCTCCAGCCGGACGTGTCGATCGTCCTGGAGCCGCCCGCGGCCAACCCCGACCTCTCCCCCGCCGACCGGGAGGCGATGGACCAGCTGCTGGCCAAGGGCGTGCTGCGCGGGGTCAACTTCACCACCGAGGACTGCGACGCCCTCTTCGCCCGGGTCCGGGAGTCCGGGGCCGAGGTGCTCCAGGAGCCCACCGACATGCCGTACGGCGTGCGGGACTGCGCCTTTCGGGACCCGGCCGGGAACATGCTGCGGTTCATGCAGGCCGGCTGACCTACGATCGCCGCCATGAGTATCCGCTGGACGTACGCCTTCGTCGACCGCCCCGCCGAACTCCTCGGCCGGGCCCAGGAGTTCTGGACGGTGGTCACGGACACCCGGTTGTCCGCGCCGCGCGGTCCGAGGGACGAGTTCGTGACCCTGGTGCCGGCCGTCGCCGACCCCTGCGTCAAGATGCAGGGCGTCGAAGCGGGCAACGGTGGCGCCCATCTCGACCTGTGCGTGGACGACGTGCCGGGATTCGTGAAGGGCGCCCTGGACACGGGCGCGACCATGGCCGCCGAGCACGAGGACTGGGCCGTACTGCGCTCCCCCGCCGGGCAGTTGTTCTGCGCGGTGCCCTGGCTCGGGGAGTCGGTCCGCCCGCCCGTGGTGCACGGCAGCCGCCTCGACCAGGTCTGCCTCGACCTCGCCCCTTCGGTCTACGACACCGAAGTCGCCTTCTGGAGTGCCCTGTTGGCCGACTGGGACGCCCAGCCCAGCGCCCTGCCCGAGTTCCACCGGATCGTGCCCCCACCCGGGTTCCCGGTCCGCGTCCTGCTCCAGCGGCTCGACGAGGAACGCGCCGCCTCCGCCCATCTGGACCTGGCCTGCTCGGACATCGAGACGACCCGGATCCGGCACGAGAAGCTGGGCGCCGAGACGGTCAGCCGCGGCACCCAGTGGACGGTGCTGCGCGACCCTGCGGGCGGCACGTACTGCCTGACGGGCCGGGACCCGGAGACCGGCAGCGTGCCCGCGTCTAACGCGTTCTGACGAAGCAAAGGGCGTCCGCCCCCGGTGTGACAGGCCCGCACTGCTCCTCCCAGCCCTCCGGGAGCGAGGGAGTCGGGTCGGCGTTCTCCCAGCGGTACGGGCCGCCGGGCTCCGCCGAGTCCTGGAGCCACCAGGTGAGCCCGCCACCGACGACCACCACGACCGCCCAGACGATCACGACCCACCGCCGTAACCACGACCGCCGGGTCACCGCCACGGCTCCACGGCGACCACGGCGTCCACCGGGAGCGGCCCGTAGATGTGCGGGAACTCCTCAGCGCCCGGCGCCGGGGCCTCGTACCTGAGGGGTACGTCGAGCCGGTCGGGGTCGATGACGAGCACCACGAGGTCCTCCACCCCCGCGAAGAAGCGCGCGGCCGTGCCCGGCAACTGGGAGCGCGTCGAGCAGTGGATGAAACCCTCCTCCTGAAGCGTCCTGCCCAGGGTGGAGATCTCGTACGTCCCCTGGGCGCGGGCGGCGTCCCACAGGGGCCGTCGGGTCAGATGCAGGATGTGGTGGTCGGTCATGCGAGCCACGCTACGACCTGAACCCCGCGAGGCCCCACCCGTCGACCAGTCGCCGGTCTCGGCCAGGTCGTCGTCGAGCGCGCTCATGCAGGCGTACATGGCCTGGGGGCCCTGCTCGCTCCAGGCCGGGGTTCTCGACAGGGGTCAGGGATTGTTCGCGGCGGGTCTTCCGCCGGTCTTCTTCGCGCGCTCGTCCCCGGCCTCGGCGCCCTCCTCAACGTGGGCCTCGCAGGCGGGGTTCCGGCAGGGTCCGGCCACCCAGAGCGGGACCCACGCGCCCAGCGTCTTGTGACGCTTGACGACCGTATCGACGGACTGTCCACAGGCGGGACAGGCGTGTGTGTCGCTGTCCATGCCTTCAGAGTAGGGCGGCAGGGGCGCCGGCGCTCCCTGCCGCCGCAGGCCGTCGCCGACGATCTCGGGGCCGGGCGGGGCCCGACCGGGCCATGGCATCCGACCGACCTCACGAGCCGTGCCGGTCGCGCGGCGCTGCTCCCGGTTCAGTCGCGTGGGTCGCGCCACATCGGCCACATCTGCGGGCCGTCGGGGAGGGTGAGGGCGGGGCCTGCGGTGTGGAAGCCCAGGCGTTCGTAGAGGGCGCGGCTGCGGGCGCTGCTCGCTTCGAGGTAGGCGGCGCGGCCCTCGCGGTCGCAGCGGTCGAGGACGGCGGCGATGAGGGCGGTGCCCAGGCCCTGGCCCTGGTGGTCCGGTGCCACGCCGATCATCCAGAGGTATTCGTGGGCACGGCCGGCGGGGTGGATGTCCGCCGTCAGCCGGCCTATCAGCTCCACGCGCTCGTTGTCGGGGTCGACGTCCGCGCGCAGTGCGGCGGGGCCGTCGGCGTCCGCCCCGTCCTCGCCCGCGTGCTCCCCTTCCGGCACCGGCAGCCACAGCGCGCAGGCCGTGCCGTCCTCGGTGACGTCGACGCGCCCCTCGGCCAGCACGATGTCGGTGAAGGCGGCCATGAGCCGGGGGTGGGTCGTACGTCGGTGCTCGTCCCCCGGGAACACCCAGCGGCTGACCGGGTCGTCCTGGAACGCCGCGTCCAGCAGCCCGACGACCAGCTCCCGGTCCCCCTCGCCCGCCGTCCGGATCGCCACACCCATGTCCCGCCGCCCCTCGCGTCAACCGACCTTGATCGTACGGGCGTTGAGACTATCCGTGCGCAGGGGCCGGTGGGACGGGGTCGGCGCAAGAAGGCGGGGCCCGCACGCCGTGGGGATGTGCGGGACCCGCCTGACCGGAGCCTGCCGGGACCGCGCGGGGTCAGGAACCGCACGCTCCCGGGGGTCCGGGGTCATGGACGCGCACTCGCCCGGCCGTGGGCCGTGGAGTCATACGTCCTTCGTCCGTCACAGCGCTCAACCGCTGCGCCGCGTCACGTACTCCGCCAGTGCCAGCAACCCCTCCGCCTCCTCCGGCTCGGGCAGCGCCTGGGACAGTTCCCGCAGCGCCCGGGCCATCCGGTCGGCCGCCTGGGCCTGCGCCCAGTCGCGTCCGCCGGCCCGTTCGACGGCGCGGGCCGTCCGGTCCAGGTCCTCCGGGGCGTACGGGGCCGCGTAGAGCTCCGCCAGCTCCGCGGCCGCCGGGGTGCCGGAGACCAGCGCGGCGACCACGGGCAGGGACTTCTTGCGGACGGCGAGGTCGGCGCCGGCCGCCTTGCCGGTGCGGGACGGGTCGCCCCATATGCCGATCACGTCGTCGATGAGCTGGAAGGCGAGCCCGGCCTCCCGCCCGAACGCGTCCAGCGCCTCGACGTCGTCCTTGGACACCCCCGCGTACAGGGCGCCCAGCGCACAGGCGCACCCGAGCAGCGCGCCCGTCTTGGCCTCGGCCATGGCCAGCACCTCGTCGAGGCTGACCTCGCCGGGGCCCTGCTTCTCCATGGCCGCGTCCGCCTGCTGCCCCGCGCACAGCTCGATGACGCAGGCCGCAAGCCGGGCCGCGGCGGCCCCGGCCATCGGGTGCGGGTCCTCGGCGAGCAGCCCCAGGGCGAGTGCCTGAAGGGCGTCCCCGGCGAGGATCGCGTCGGCGTCCCCGAACACCGTCCATGCGGTGGGCCGGTGCCGGCGGGTGGTGTCCCGGTCCATCACGTCGTCGTGCAACAGCGTGAAGTTGTGGATCAGTTCCACCGCCGCGGCCGCCCGCATCGCCGCGTCCCGAGCCCGCGCTCCCCCGAGGGCCGCGGCCGCGGTGAGGACGAGCGCGGGCCGTATCGCCTTGCCTGCGTGGCCCGCCGCCGGGGTGCCGTCCGCGTGCTCCCAGCCGAAGTGGTAGAGCGCGATCCGGCGCATGGACCCGGGCAGCGAGTCGATCGCCGCGCGCAGCACCGGGTCGACCGACGCCCGGGTCCGCCGCAGGATGGCGGCCGCCTCGTGCCCGTCGAGCGGGCCGGTCCCGGTGGGTTGCTGTGCCGCCTCCGTCATGGGCTCGGCCATGGGGTTCTCCTCGGAGCGTCCGCGGACGGTGGCGGTTCCGCTGCGACTGGGCGCGTACGACCGGGGTGTACCCGCCCCTGAGGGCGGGGACACGGTCCCCGGCGCGGGGGACGTCACCTCCAGCGGCCGATCTCGACGTTCTCCAGGACGCCGAGCGCGTCCGGCACGAGGACGGCGGCCGAGTAGTAGGCCGTCACCAGGTACTTGATGATGGCCTGTTCGTTGATGCCCATGAACCGCACGGACAGGCTCGGCTCGATCTCGTCCGGGATGCCTGCCTGCTGAAGACCGATCACGCCCTGCTCGGCCTCGCCGGTGCGCATCGCGATGATGGAGGTCGTACGGGCCTCGGTCACCGGGATCTTGTTGCACGGGTAGATGGGCACACCGCGCCAGGTCGGAATGCGGTTGCCGCCCACGTCGATGGTCTCGGGGACCAGTCCGCGCCTGTTGAGCTCACGGCCGATCGCGGAGATCGCGCGCGGATGGGCGAGCAGCAGCTTGGTGCCGCGCCGCCTGCTGAGGAGTTCGTCCAGGTCGTCGGGGCTGGGCACGCCGTCGTGCGGCTGGAGGCGCTGGTCGTACTCGCAGTTGCTGAGCAGCCCGAACTCGCGGTTGTTGACCAGCTCGTGCTCCTGGCGCTCCTTCAACGCCTCTACCGTGAGCCGGAGTTGCTGCTCGGTCTGGTTCATCGGCTGGTTGTAGAGGTCCGCCACGCGCGAGTGGATGCGCAGCACGGTCTGGGCGACGCTCAGTTCGTACTCGCGGGGCCGGGCCTCGTAGTCGACGAAGGTGTGCGGGATGTCGGGCTCGCCGCTGTGACCGGCGGCGACGTCGATCGCCTTCTCACCGTATTTGTTGGTGCTCTGCTCCGGGATCGCACGCTGCTGCTGGAGGTGCTCGCGCAGGGACTCGGCGCGCTCCGCGACCTGCTCGACGTCGTTCCGCGGCAGGACGAGGACCGTGCAGGCGGTGACCGCGCGTGCGGTGTACTCCCAGATGGCGTCCGGGTCGAGCAGCGTCTGGTCGCCGAAGTAGGCACCGTCGGCGAGGACTCCGAGGACCGCGTCGTCGCCGTACGGGCCCGTGCCGATCTGCTCCACCCTGCCGTGCGCCAGCAGGAAGACCTCCTCGGTCCGGCTGCCGAAGGAGGCGATCACCTCGCCCGCGGCGAACTCGCGCTGCTGGCAGCGCCGAGAGAGTTCGGTCAGCACCTCCTCGTCCTCGAACGACCGCAGCGCCGGCAGTTCGCCCAGCTCCTCCGGGATGACCTCGACCCGGTCCCCCGTCTTGACGAAGGTGACCCGGCCGTCCCCCACGGCGTAGGTCAGCCGCCGGTTCACGCGGTACGTACCACCTTGCACGTTCACCCAGGGCAGCATGCGCAGCAGCCAGCGGGAGCTGATCTCCTGCATCTGTGGCGCGGACTTGGTGGTGGTGGCCAGGTTCCGCGCGGCGGCCGTGCCGAGACTCTGCTGCGGCCGACCCTGCTCGGTGCGGACCTCTTCGCCTACCGACATATGAGAATTGCCCTCCCGGTCATGCCCCGGCGCCGGTCTGCACCGGGGCATCGATCTGCGGACCACCCTTCCATCACAGAGCGTGCCGGTGCTATTACACGAAAGAGTTGGAATGGATCTTCGATAACCGGGGAATACCGAGATCTCGCTCGCCGCCTGGGACCGGCCCGCCTGTCCGAAACGGCTCGCACGCCGTACGAACCAGGTAGTCCCGGCCGCCCGCCTCCGGTACAAGCAGCGGTACCAGGCGATCGCGAGACGCGGTCGTCGTGCACGCGAAGGAGGCGGCATGGCCCCACCCATGTCCGCGAGCAGCTTCCTGGACGCCCTTCAGGACGAGGGCGTCACCGTCGTCCAGGTCGGCGACTGGAGACATCACAACCGCAACCACAAGGGCCCCTGGGGCCCGGTGCACGGCGTGATGATCCACCACACCGTGACCAAGGGCAGCGCCCGCACGGTCGAGCTGTGCCGGGAGGGCTACGCGGATCTCCCCGGCCCGCTCTGCCACGGCGTCATCACCAAGGACGGCCGGGTCCACCTCGTCGGCTACGGCCGCGCCAACCATGCCGGTCTCGGCGACGACGACGTCCTGCGCGCGGTGATCGCCGAGAAGGCCCTCCCCCACGACAACGAGGCGAACACCGACGGCAACCGGCATTTCTACGGCTTCGAGTGCGAGAACCTCGGCGACGGCCAGGACCCGTGGCCGGCGGTCCAGCTGGAGGCGATCGAGAGGGTCGCGGCCGCGATCTGCCGCCGCCACGGCTGGACGGAACGGTCGGTCATCGGCCACCTGGAGTGGCAGCCGGGGAAGGTGGACCCGCGCGGGTTCACGATGGCGTCGATGCGGGAGCGGATCAGGGACCGTCTGAAGTGACGGCGTGGCGGTCCCGGGGGCGACAATGAGGGCGTGACCAGCACCGACCTCGCCACCCTGCGCCCCCGGCTCCCGTCGCCGCTCCAGGAGGTCGAGGACGACCGCTTCACCCGCCGGGGCGTCCGCCTCTCGCTGAAGCGGGACGACCTGATCCACCCGGACCTGGTCGGCAACAAGTGGCGCAAACTCGCGCCGAACCTCACGGCTGCGGCCGGCCGCCCGGTCCTCACCTTCGGCGGCGCCTACTCCAACCATCTGCGCGCAACCGCCGCGGCGGGGCGGCTGCTGGGGCTGCCGACGGTCGGCGTGGTCCGCGGCGACGAACTGTCCGACCGTCCGCTGAATCCTTCCCTCACCCGCTGCGCCTCCGACGGCATGCGCCTGCACTTCGTCGACAGATCGACCTACCGCCGCAAGAGCGAGCCGTCGGTCCTCGCGGGCATCCTCGACGCCGCGGGCGCGAGGGACGCGTATGTGGTGCCCGAGGGCGGCAGCAACACCCTCGCGGTACGCGGATGCCGGGCGCTCGGCGAGGAGTTGCGCGGGCGGGCCGACGTGGTCGCGACGGCGTGCGGGACGGGCGGGACCTTCGCGGGGCTGGCCGCGGGGCTGGGGCCGGGTCAGCGGGCGTTGGGGATTCCGGTGCTCAGGGGCGGGTTCCTGGCGGCCGGCATAGAGGGGCTTCAGCGGGAGGCGTTCGGGGGCCGGCGCGGTGCGTGGTCGCTGGACGAGCGGTTCCACTTCGGGGGGTACGCGCGGACGACACCGGGCCTCGACGCCTTCGCGGAGGACTTCGAGCAGCGGCACGGGTTCGCGGTGGAGCGGCTCTATGTCGCCAAGTTGCTGTACGGGCTTGTCGCCTTGGTGGAGGAAGGGGCGTTCGCGACGGGGACCAGGGTGGTCGCCGTGATCACCGGGGCCCCGTTCAGCGGCTGACCCCGGCTTTCGACGGCTGACCACGGCTTTTGACGGCCGACCCCGGCCTTCGACGGCTGACCACGGCTCTCGACGGCTGATCCCGGCTCAGGGGTCGGCCACGCCGCCCCCGGGTCACCCCGCGCCGGCCGCCCGCGCCCATGCCCCCGTCACCGGGACGCGGGAGCGGGAAGCCGTCAGGCCGCCTCCCGGTACGCCGCCGCCTCCTCCAGGTCCAGCCTGCGCAGCAGGGTCCGCAGCATCTCGTCGTCGATGTGGCGCCCGTCCCGCAGCTTCACGAAGACCGCGCGTTCGGCGCTGATCATCTCGCGGGAGAGGCGGCGGTAGGTGTCGTCGACCGTCTCGCCGGTGACCGGGTTGACCGAGCCGAGGCGTTCCCAGACGGCGTTCTGGCGGCGCTCCAGGACCGTGCGCAGGCGGTCGGCGAGGGGCTGCGGGAGGGTATTGCGTTCGTCGGACAGGAGGTCGTCCAGGCGGCGCTCCGCGGCCCGGGACGCCTGCGCCTGGGCGTTGGCCTCGGCGAGGGTCTCGGCCTGGGTGTCGCGGCCGGGGAGCCTGAGCATGCGGATCAGCGGCGGGAGGGTGACGCCCTGGACCACGAGGGTGCCGATGACGGTGGTGAAGGTCAGGAAGAGGATGAGGTTGCGGCCGGGGAAGGGCTCGCCGCCGTGCAGGGTCTCGGGGATCGAGAAGGCGATCGCCAGCGACACCACGCCCCGCATCCCGGCCCAGGCGATGACGAACGGACCCTTCCAGGTGGGGTCGTCCTCGCGTTCCCGGATCCGGGCGGAGAGCAGCCGGGGCAGGTAGGTCGCCGGGTAGACCCAGACGAACCGGGACACCACCACCACGAGGAAGACGGCGACGGCGTACCAGACCGCGCGGCCGCCCTCGTACTGCTCCCCGAGGCCCTTCAGCACGACGCGCAGTTGCAGGCCGATGAGGGCGAAGACCGACGACTCCAGGACGAAGGCGACCATCTTCCACACGGCCTCCTCCTGAAGGCGTGTGGCGAAGTCGACCTCCCACGCGCGGTGCCCCAGGAAGAGCGCGACCACGACCACCGCGAGGACTCCGGAGGCGTGGAACTGCTCGGCGGAGGCGTAGGCGACGAAGGGGATGAGCAGCGAGAGGGTGTTCTGGAGCAGCGGCTCCTTGAGGTGGGTGCGCAGCCAGTGGATCGGGACCATCAGCACCAGGCCGACCGCGACTCCGCCGACCGCCGCGAGTAGGAACTCGCCGATGCCGCCCGCCCAGGACGCGCCCTCGCCGACCGCGGCCGCGAGGGCGACCCGGTAGGCGGTGATCGCGGTGGCGTCGTTCACCAGGGACTCGCCCTGGAGGATCGTGGTGATCCGGGACGGCAGCCCCACCCGGCGGGCGACCGCCGTCGCCGCGACCGCGTCCGGCGGCGCGACCACCGCGCCCAGCACCAGCGCCCCGGTCAGCGACAGGCCCGGCACGATCTGGTAGGCGGCCCAGCCGACGACGATCGTCGCGAAGAGCACGTACCCGACGGACAGCAGTGCCACGGGCCGCAGTTGCGCCCGCAGATCGAGGTAGGAGCTGTCCGTGGCCGCCGTGTGCAGCAGCGGGGGCAGAACGAGGGGCAGAACGATGTCCGGGTCGAGGGTGTACTCCGGGACGCCCGGGACGTACGAGAACATCAGCCCCACGGCGACCAGCAGCAGCGGTGCCGGCACCGGGGTGCGCCGCGCCGCGGCGGCGACCGCGGCGCTCCCCGCCACCAGCAACAGCAGTGGCATCACGTCCATGACCTTCGCCCACCCTCGTTTTTCCGCGCGACCATCCGCACAGCCGTCGTAATCTGGCAATCATGAAACAGTGCACGCACTCCGACGCGCTGCCGCACCCGGAACCCGCGCCGTTGAACGACACCTGCCCGGAGTGTCTGCGCGACGGCCAGCACCCCGTGCAGCTACGGCTCTGCCTCACCTGCGGTCACGTCGGCTGCTGCGACTCCTCGCCGGGGAGACATGCCACCGAGCACCACAAGGATTCCGGCCACCCGATCATGCGCACGTTCGAGCCCGGTGAGAGCTGGCGCTGGTGTTTCGTCGACCACGTCCTCGTGTGACGGCCGACTCCGGTTCCCGACGGTTCGACGGTCTGACGTCTGGGTACGTCAACCCGGCGCGCCTTCTTCCCAATTGGAGCCGCAGACCCCTAGACACGGAGCGTATCCACAGTTTTACTGTGAGTGACGCCCAGGGGTTGGGGTCCTGGGGACAGGAAAGTTGAGAGCGCGATAGCGTCACCGCTGAACCACACGTCGCGTTACCCCGGGGGGCGACCCTCGGCCCCCGAAAAGCTTGTACCACCTTGGAGGTGAGGGTGTCCCAGATCGCAGGCGAGCCCGCGACCCAGGACTTCGTCGAAGTCCGGCTGCCGGCCGCGGGTGCCTACCTGTCGGTGCTGCGTACGGCGACTGCCGGTCTCGCGGCCCGTTTGGACTTCACCCTCGACGAGATCGAGGACCTGCGCATCGCCGTGGACGAGGCCTGCGCGATCCTGCTCCAGCAGGCCGTGCCCGGCTCGGTGCTCAGCTGTGTCTTCCGACTCGTCGACGACTCACTCGAGGTCACCGTCTCGGCGCCGACCACGGACGGTCACGCCCCCTCGCGGGACACCTTCGCCTGGACCGTCCTGTCCGCTCTCGCGGGCAAGGTCTCCTCCGCCGTGGACGAGGACAAAACCGTTTCGATCAGCCTCTACAAACAGCGCGGCGCGGGACCCGGGCCGGCGTGAGGACAGGGGACGGGCCGGTGCGTGACGAAGAGCGCGGCACACGGGAGCTGCCGGCCGAGGGCACAGGCGCATCCCGACGCATGGGGGACACAGTCAACGGCATCCCCGAACAGGCCCGGCCGCACCCGGAGGACGCCTCGCCGGAGGCCGGCTTCCTGGACGACGGGCAGCGGGATCAGGAAGGTGCCGTGCGGAGCGCGCCTCCGGACGGACGGATCGGGGTCTCCCCTGTCCGAGCGGAGACGAAAGCTCGGGGAAGGGCGACGGGCGGGACGATGAGCGAGCACGAGCGAGACGATCAGCAGGGCGCGCAGAGCGGGCAGGCCACGCGGCACGACCCTCAGGACCGCAGCGGAGCACGCGCGATGTTCGTCGAGCTGCGCAAGCTGGCGGACGGCAGCCCGGAGTACGCGGACCTGCGCAACAAGCTGGTCCGTATGCACCTGCCGCTCGTCGAGCACCTCGCGCGCCGCTTCCGCAACCGCGGCGAGCCGCTGGACGACCTGACCCAGGTCGCCACCATCGGTCTGATCAAGTCGGTGGACCGCTTCGACCCGGAGCGCGGCGTCGAGTTCTCGACCTACGCGACCCCGACGGTGGTCGGCGAGATCAAGCGGCACTTCCGGGACAAGGGCTGGGCGGTGCGGGTGCCGCGGCGCCTTCAGGAACTGCGCCTCTCGCTCACCACGGCCACGGCGGAGCTGTCCCAGCAGCACGGCCGCTCCCCCACGGTCCACGAGCTCGCCGAGAAGCTGGCGATCTCGGAGGAGGAGGTCCTGGAGGGCCTGGAGTCGGCGAACGCGTACTCCACCCTCTCCCTGGACGTCCCCGACACCGACGACGAGTCACCGGCGGTGGCGGACACGCTGGGCGCGGAGGACGAGGCGCTGGAGGGCGTCGAGTACCGCGAGTCCCTCAAGCCGCTGCTGGAGGACCTGCCGCCGCGTGAGAAGCGGATCCTGCTCCTGCGGTTCTTCGGGAACATGACGCAGTCGCAGATCGCGCAGGAGGTCGGCATCTCACAGATGCACGTCTCGCGCCTGCTGGCGCGGACGCTGGCCCAGCTGCGGGAGAAGCTCCTGGTGGAGGAGTAGTCGCCGACCGAGGCGGAGCGGGGCCGGGGCCTACTTCTCGGCGCCGCCGGTGTTGCCGGGCCCGCGGATCCCGAGGGCCCGGGTCGTCTCGGGGTTGATCAGCAGCACGAGCGCGGTGACCGCGACGACCGCGAGCGCGATGCCCACCGGGATGGCCACACTGTCGGCCTGGAGCAGGTTGTAGGCCACGGGCAGCGCCAGGATCTGCGTGATGACGGCGGGCCCTCGGCTCCAGCTGCGGCGGGCGAGCAGCCCACGCGCGGCGAGCAGCGGCAGCAGGGCGAGGACGATCACGGTGATTCCGCCGGTGACGGCGGTCTGCCGGTGGTCCGCATCGCCCGTGAACCCCTCCACGAGCATCCAGACACCCCCGACCACCAGCGCGAGCCCCTCCAGCCCGGCCAGCGCGGCGGCATACGTCAACCGCCGCGGCCGCGGACCGACGGTCTCCTCGGATACGGGCATCTGCTCACTGGTCACCCTTGAAGGGTATCCGCCGGCCCACCGCCCCAGGTGCCGGGTTCGAGCGCTTCTACGACGGCCCCGGCCCGTCTCTCGACGACCGACCGCACGCCCCCGTACCGCCCCCGCGGAGCCCGCGGCGCACCCTGCGGATCAAGGGGGGCGCCCGGCGGAATCAGGGGGCGGCCGTGGCGAGGTTCACGTGGGATCTCTTACGTGATCCCTACCTCGACCTGTGCCGGGTACCACCCAGTAGGTACGCTGCAACTCATGCGTGCACTTCTCGTGGTCAATCCGGCAGCTACCACCACAAGCGCACGTACGCGCGATGTGCTGATCCACGCGCTCGCGAGCGAGATGAAGCTCGAGGCGGTCACCACCGAGTACCGAGGCCACGCGCGCGACCTGGGACGGCTGGCGGCGGAGAGCCGGGACGTCGACCTGATCGTCGCCCTCGGCGGCGACGGCACGGTGAACGAGGTCGTCAACGGACTGCTGCACGCCGGCCCCGATCCGGAGCGGCTCCCCCGTCTCGCCGTGGTCCCCGGCGGTTCCACCAACGTCTTCGCCCGCGCACTGGGCCTGCCCAACGACGCCGTCGAGGCGACCGGCGCCCTGCTGGACGCCCTGCGCGAGGGCAGCGAGCGGACCGTCGGCCTCGGTCTGACGTCCGGGACACCGGGCACCGAGGACGAGGCGGTCCCCTCCCGCTGGTTCACCTTCAACGCCGGACTCGGTTTCGACGCCGGTGTCGTCGGCCGGGTGGAGCAGCATCGCGAGCGGGGCAGGAAATCCACCCACGCGCTCTACGTCCGCCAGGCCCTGCGCCAGTTCTTCGGCGAGACGCACCGCCGCCACGGCACCATCACACTGGAACGCTCCGGTGCGGATCCGGTGACGGATCTGGTCCTCTCCATAGTGTCGAACACTTCGCCGTGGACGTTCCTGGGCAATCACCCGATGTACGCGTCGCCTAAGGCCTCGTTCGATAAAGGCCTCGACGTACTCGGTCTCAGCCGTATGACGACGACCGCGGTTGCCCGGTATGGCACCCAGTTGCTCACTTCGTCCCCCGAGCGGGGCCCGCACGGCAAGCACGCCGTCTCCCTGCACGACCTGGACCGGTTCACCTTGCATTCGAAGGTGCCCCTCCCCCTTCAGATGGACGGCGACCACCTAGGGCTGCGTACGAGCGTGACGTTCACAGGCGTACGCCGTGCACTGCGTGTGATTGTGTGAGCAGAAGGGGCTAAAGTCCTTTCACTCGAACGTTTAGGCCAGCATCCACCCCATGGAAGTACGGCTGTGACCTAGTCGACACCGAGGAATCAAAAAAAACTTTCCGGAAGGGGTTGTATCCGCCGCTGAGGTTTGCGAGTCTCTACGTGGCGATCGGGACAGCCCGCAACACCGGCTCCACAGATCACCGGAACCCCTCTACAAAACCAGGACCACGCCAGGGAAGCCTGACGGTCGGCCCTTCACTTGTTGAGGGATTCGTGAAAGCGTTCACATTCACAAGCAACTTGCACGTAATACCAAGGAGAGGTAGCAGCCATGGACTGGCGTCACAACGCCGTTTGCCGCGAGGAAGACCCCGAGCTCTTCTTCCCCATCGGCAACACCGGTCCTGCGCTGCTGCAGATCGAGGAAGCCAAGGCCGTCTGCCGCCGCTGCCCCGTCATGGAGCAGTGTTTGCAGTGGGCGCTCGAGTCCGGCCAGGACTCCGGCGTCTGGGGTGGTCTCAGCGAGGACGAGCGTCGCGCGATGAAGCGCCGTGCCGCCCGCAACCGGGCCCGTCAGGCCTCTGCCTGACACACCCACCCCGCCTGAGCTTGGCGGCGCGTACAGCGAGTACGCATCTCCCGCCCCCGAGCCGCAGCGCGCAGTACCCCCGATGCGCAGCACAAGCTGGCAACGAGCATTCGAGCCCCGGACCCCATCAGGTCCGGGGCTTCTTGCTGTGCCCGGGTACTGAACACCGGCCGTTTCAGACCTACTTGTTCGCACTCACCGGGACGTCCAGGATGACCCGGGTCCCCCGCTCGGGCGCCGGGACCATGTCGAACGTCCCGCCCAACTCGCCCTCCACCAGCGTCCGTACGATCTGCAGTCCGAGGTTGCCCCCGGTGTGCGGGTCGAAGCCCTCGGGCAGGCCGACGCCGTCGTCCTGGACGGTGACGAGCAGGCGGGCCTCCTTCGTGGTGCCGCCGCGGACGGCCGAGACCTCGACCGTGCCGGTCTCACCCTCGCGGAAGCCGTGTTCCAGGGCGTTCTGGAGGATCTCGGTCAGCACCATCGACAGCGGTGTGGCGACCTCGGCGTCGAGGATGCCGAAGCGTCCGGTGCGCCGGCCGGTGACCTTGCCCGGCGAGATCTCGGCGACCATCGCGAGCACCCGGTCGGCGATCTCGTCGAACTCCACGCGCTCGTCCAGGTTCTGAGACAGCGTCTCGTGCACGATCGCGATCGATCCGACCCGGCGCACCGCCTCCTCCAGTGCCTCGCGACCGCGGTCGGACTCGATTCGGCGGGCCTGGAGGCGCAACAGGGCGGCCACCGTCTGGAGGTTGTTCTTCACCCGGTGGTGGATCTCCCGGATGGTGGCGTCCTTGGTGATCAACTCACGCTCGCGACGCCGCAGTTCGGTGACGTCCCGGAGGAGCACCAGCGAACCGATGCGGATGCCCTTGGGCTTGAGCGGAATGGCCCTGAACTGGATGACCCCGTCGCCGGACTCGATCTCGAACTCGCGGGGGGCCCAGCCGCTGGCGACCTTGGCGAGCGCCTCGTCCACCGGACCGCGGGTCGGGGCGAGTTCGGCGGTGGTCCTGCCGAGGTGGTGGCCGACCAGGTCGGAGGCGAGGCCGAGACGGTGGTAGGCGGAGAGCGCGTTCGGGGAGGCGTACTGGACCACGCCGTCGGCGTCGAGGCGGATGAGGCCGTCGCCGACGCGCGGGGCGGCGTCCATGTCCATCTGCTGGTTCGCGAACGGGAAGGATCCGGCCGCGATCATCTGCGCCAGGTCCGACGCGCTCTGGAGATAGGTGAGTTCGAGGCGGCTCGGGGTGCGCACGGTGAGCAGGTTGGTGTTGCGCGCGATGACACCGAGGACCCGGCCCTCCCGTCGTACGGGGATCGACTCGACCCGTACGGGGACCTCCTCGCGCCACTCCGGGTCGCCCTCGCGCACGATCCGGCCCTCGTCGAGCGCGGCGTCCAGCAGGGGGCGGCGGCCGCGTGGGACGAGGTGGCCGACCATGTCGTCCTGGTAGGAGGTGGGTCCGGTGTTGGGCCGCATCTGGGCCACGGAGACATAGCGCGCGCCGTCCCGGGTGGGGACCCACAGGACGAGGTCGGCGAAGGAGAGGTCGGAGAGCAGCTGCCACTCCGAGACCAGCAGATGGAGCCACTCGAGGTCGGAGTCGTCGAGCGCGGTGTGCTGGCGGACCAGTTCGTTCATGGAGGGCACGGGTGCGAGCGTACCTGGCGGTACGGACAGGGTCGGAAATCGGCCGCGTGAGGCCGCGCAGGGGCTTCGGGTCCACCCAGACACTTCCCGAGCCGCTCTCAACGGCTCGAGCCACGGGGTCTGAAAACACCCGCGGGCCGCGGCGCCTGAGAGGGACCCTCAACCCTCTCGGCACCGCAGCCCGGAGCAATATCGGCCGCGGGGTGTGCGGTCCCGGTCGGCCGAGGATGAGGAGCCGGGGCAGTCAGGGCAGAGAGCACCGGTTCCTCGGTCCGCCTTCCTGTGCGGGGAAGACGGAGGTCCGCGTTTTTACTTCTCTGTACGCATTGTGGACTAGACCACTCGATGTGTCCACGCGTTCGAGGCTGTTTGTTGTTGTCAGTTCCCCGAGGGTCCGCGAACCGCCTCGAACCCCGCTGGAGAACTGATCGGACGCCCTGGTATCCACCACGCAGCCTAACCCGTGTGGGTTCATGTGCGCGGCCAGATGGCCATGGCAATTTCCGCGAGGGCTTCCAGTTCCTGCCTGCTCGCCCCGTCCCGCGCCTGCTGGGACATGCCCTGGATCATCGCCCCGGTATGCCGGGCGAGCGCCGCGGCATCGGTGTCCGCGGGCAGCTCCCCCGCCGCGATGCCGGTCCTGATCCGGGTCTCGACGGCGGCGATGTTGGCGTTGCGCCGATCCCGCAGGGACGCCTCCACCTCCGGGCTGGTGCAGTTGGTGGCCGCGTGGACGACGAGACAGCCGTGCGGCCGGCCCGGGGCGGTGTACTCGACGGCCGCCTCCCGCAGCATCCGCTCGACGGCGGATCGGGCAGTGGGTTCCTCGGCGAGCGCGCGGTCGCCGAAGGAGCCGTACCGCGTGCCGTACTCCTGGACGACCTCCGCGAACAGTGCCTGCTTGTCACCGAACGCGGCGTACAGGCTCGGGGCGCCGATGCCCATCACGCGGGTGAGGTCGGAGACGGAGGTGGCCTCGTAGCCGTGCTCCCAGAAGGCGAGGATCGCCTTCTCCAGCGCGGTGGCGCGATCGAAGGAGCGGGGACGGCCACGGGGCCTGGGCGGTGGCCCGGTCCGCTCCCCGGAGAGGGCCGCGACCTCGCCGGCCTGCGCTTTCGTCTTCTCACCGCTCACCATGGAGTGAATTGTAGAGCGGGCGCTAGAAAAAGCGCGATGCCGTGTTGTACGTTCTTTCTGTAGCGACCGCTAGGAAATTACGGAGGGGCGCCGACATGGGCGTGGACACAGGCATGCTTGCGGGCAGGACCGCTCTCGTCACGGGGGCGAGCAGGGGCATCGGACGCGGGATCGCCGAGCGGCTGGCGCGCGAGGGGGCGCGGGTCGCGGTGCACTACGGCCGGAACGAGACGGCGGCGAAGGAGACGGTCGCCGCGATCGAGGAGGCGGGCGGTTCGGCGTTCGCGATCGGGGCGGAGCTGGGACTGCCAGGGGACGTTGAGACCCTGTGGAAGGAGTTCGACCGGCACGCGGACGGACTGGACATCCTGGTGAACAACGCCGGCATCGGCACGACGTCCCCGCTCCAGGAGATCTCCGAGGAGGAGTACGACAAGGTTTTCGCGGTGAACGTGAAGGCACCGCACTTCATCGTCCAGCACGGCCTCGGCCGACTGCGGGACGGCGGCCGGATCATCAACATATCCTCCGGCCTCGCCCGGACCGCGGCGATGCCGCATCTCATGTCGTACGCGATGACGAAGGGCGCCCTCGACGTCTTCAGCCGGGACCTGTCCAAGGTGCTGGGCCCTCGCGGGATCACCGTGAACTCGGTGGCGCCCGGGATCATCGACACCGACAACACCGCGGAACTCCTCCACGGCACCGAGGACGGCTGGGCCCAGGCCGCCTCACTGGCGGCGCTGGGCCGGGTCGGTGAGACCTCGGACGTCGCCGACGTGGTGGCGTTCCTGGCGTCCGACGGGGGACGGTGGGTGACGGGGAGCTGGGTGGACGTGACGGGGGGTTCACTCACCTGAGGGGACGGGCCCACTGGCGGGCCGGGCTGGTGGCGGGGGCTGGCGGCGGGGCTTCCCCCCGTCGCACTCTCCCGGCATCGCGGACCCTTGCGCCGGGGTCCACGGGGGGCGTGGCCCGGCCCGCTCGGCACCTTGTCGACACCTGGTTCTGGCCCTCCCGTGCGGTCCGCTTCACCTGGGCAGGGAAAGCTGATTCTGTTAAATTGGTCTAAACCACACAGACGCAGCTGTCACCCTCATCTACCGCCTTTCAGATCGGCAGGCCCAGCGTGGAAGTTGTCATCGTTCCGGACGCCAAGTCGGGCGGCGAGCTCATCGCCGAGGCCATGGCGCGGCTCCTGCGGCGCAAGCCCGACGCACTGCTGGGGGTGGCCACCGGCTCGACGCCGTTGCCCATCTACCAGGCGCTGACGGCGAAGGTGCGGGCCGGTGCGGTGGACGCCTCACGGGCGCGGATCGCTCAGCTCGACGAGTACGTGGGGCTGCCCGCCGAGCACCCGGAGTCCTACCGGTCGGTGCTGCGCCGGGAGGTGCTGGAGCCGCTGGGTATCGGGATGGACGCCTTCATGGGCCCGGACGGCACCGCCGAGGACGTGCAGGCGGCGTGCGAGGCGTACGACGCGGCGTTGGCGAGTGCCGGGGGCGTGGATCTGCAGTTGCTCGGGATCGGGACCGACGGGCACATCGGGTTCAACGAGCCGTGCTCCTCGCTGGCCTCGCGGACGCGGATCAAGACGCTGACCGAGCAGACCCGGGTGGACAACGCGCGCTTCTTCGACGGGGACATCGCCCAGGTACCGCACCACGTCATCACGCAGGGGATCGGGACGATCCTGGAGGCCCGGCACCTGGTCCTGCTGGCCACGGGTGAGGGCAAGGCGGACGCGGTGGCGGCGACGGTGGAGGGGCCGGTCGCCGCGGTGTGCCCTGCCTCGGCGCTCCAGTTGCATCCGCACGCGACGGTCGTCGTGGACGAGGGAGCCGCGTCCAAGTTGAAGCTGGCGGACTATTTCCGGCACACCTTCGCCAACAAGCCGGAGTGGCAGGGGATCTGAGAGGGACCGGCGGACCGCGCGCCGGCTGCGTCCGGCGCGCGCGGTTCGCCGCGCGCCGTTTAAGGGGCAGAACCGGGCGCCGGGCCCCGCCCGCGGCAGACACGGTCGGGCACGGAAACTCCCTGCGCGGGGACAGACAGAGCGGGGCGCCGATCCGCCCGCCCCTTGAAGGCCGGCCAAGCGCTGGCGACCCCACCCTTCACAGACAGAGGCGGTCGGCGCCGCCTCTCTTGCCGCCGCCGACGGGCAGAGGGAGGCGCCGCCGCCTCTCCCGCCGCCGACAGGCAGAGTCCGGCCCCGATTCCCCGCACCCGCGGTTCCGCGAGCAGGCCGAGGGCGAGGTGCTCGGAGCGGCCCTCGGCGTCACGCCCGACGGACACCTTCCCCCGCCGGCTCCCCCGCGCCCCTGAAAGGCACTGCCGGGCGCCCCTCCCCTCCCAGGAGACCGGCGCCCGGCACGTCGTAGCCCGCTCGGCGCTACTCCCCCGCGATGGTCTCCGCCGCGGCTCTTCCGCAGACCCTCGCCGCGCCGTGTGTCGCGATGTGCAGGGCGCCGCGCGGTGGGGACTGGGGGACGCCCATCTCCACCACGATGGTGTCGGGGCGGGAGCGCAGGAGGCTGTTCAGGGCCGCCGCCATCCACGGGTGGCGGTGTTCGTCGCGGACCACGGCGACGATGCGGCGGGGTCCGGCCGCCGCCAGGGCCGCCATGCCGGCACCGTCGCCGACGAAGCTGCCGGTCTCCGTGCCCGGCAGGAGGCGGGAGAGTTCCGCGGCCACGCCCCAGGGGGTCTCGTCGCCCACCGCGAAGTTGACGACCGGGGTGAAGGAGGCGACGAAGGGCGGGGCGGTGAGGGGGGTGAAGTGCTCGGCGCCGGTCAGGGTGAGGGCGCGGCGGGCCGCACGCAGGCCCACCTCCGGGTCGGCCCCCGACTCGGTGCCGGCCGCCGAGGACGCGGAGGACGCCGAGGCCGTCGCCGTCCAGCGGGCCAGGGACCGTACCCGTTCAGCCGCGTCGGCGAGGCGGTCCTCGGGGAGCTCGCCCGAGCGGACGGCCGAGATCAACGCGTCGCGCAGACGGCGTACCGTCTCGTCGTCCGCGAGGCCGCCGCCCACGCAGATCGCGTCCGCGCCGGCGGCGATCGCGAGGACGCTGCCGCGCTCGATGCCGTAGGTGCCGGCGATGGCCTGCATCTCCATGCCGTCGGTGACGATCAGGCCGTCGTAGCCGAGTTCGCCGCGCAGGAGGTCGGTGAGCACCTTGCGGGACAGGGTCGCCGGGTGGTCGGGGTCCAGGGCCGGGACGAGGATGTGGGCGCTCATCATCGCGCGGGAGCCGGCGGCGATGGCGGCGCGGAACGGGGTGAGCTCGCGTTCCCGCAGGATCGCGGCGTCGGCGTCGATGCGGGGCAGGGCCTGGTGGGAGTCGACGGCGGTGTCGCCGTGGCCCGGGAAGTGCTTGGTGCAGGCGGCGACTCCGGCCGACTGGAGGCCGGTGACGTAGGCGGCCGTGTGCCGGGCGACGAGGTCGGCGGAGGCGCCGAAGGAGCGGACGCCGATCACGGGGTTCGACGGGTTGGAGTTCACGTCGGCCGACGGGGCCCAGTTGAGGTTGACGCCGCAGGCGGCGAGGCGGCGCCCGAGTTCGGAGGCGACCTCGCGGGTCAGCTCCACGTCGTCCACCGCGCCCAGCGCGTGGTTGCCCGGGAAGGAGGAGCCGCTGCGCACCTCCAGGCGGGTCACGTCACCGCCCTCCTCGTCGATGGCGACCAGGACGTCGTCGCGCTCGGCGCGCAACTGGGCGGTGAGGGCGGCCAGTTGGTCGGGGGTGGCGATGTTGCGGCCGAACAGGCCCACCGAGGCCAGGCCCTCCCCGAGGCGGCGCAGCAGCCAGTCGGGGGCGGTGGTGCCGGTGAAGCCGGGTTGGAGGACGGTCAGGGCGTCACGGGTGAGCGTGTCCGTACCGCTGGCGAAAGTCGTCATCGGGTGGCGTTATCCCTTCACGGCGCCGGCGGTCAGCCCCGCGGCCATCTTGCGCTGGACGAGCAGGAACAGGACGACGATCGGCACGGCCATCAGGGTGGAGCCGGCCATCATCGGGGCGTACTCGGTGCCGTGCTTGGTGGTGAAGTTGCCCAGCCACACGGTCGCGGTCTGGTTCTCCTGGCTGAGCAGCATGAGGGCGTAGAGGTACTCGTTCCAGGCCTGGATGAAGCCGTAGACCGAGGTGGCGACCATGCCGGGGGCCAGGAGCGGGAAGACCACGCGGATGAAGGCGGTGGTGCGGCTGCAACCGTCGACCATCGCCGCCTCCTCCAGTTCCTTGGGGATGTTGACGATGAAGCCGCGCAGCGTCCACACCGTGAAGGGGAGGATGAAGGTCAGGTAGGTGAGGACCAGGCCGGACAGCCGGTCGTACTGGCCCAGGTCGTTGAGGAGCAGGAAGACCGGGATGATCATGGCGACCAGCGGGACCATCTGGACCGCCAGGATGCCGACGATCACGATCTTGCGGCCGCGGAAGGCGAACCGGGAGATGGCGAGCGCGGCCAGCAGGCCGATGACGACGCCGATCGCGACCACCGAGACGGAGACGATCAGGCTGCGCCCGACCGGGCCCCAGAAGTCGGCGATGTGCAGCGCCCGGTCGAAGTTGGAGAAGGTGATGCCGGTCGGCAGCAGGCTCGGGTCCGGGTCGATGGCGTCCTTGGCCGGCTTGAAGGCCGTGTTGAGCATCCAGTAGACGGGGAAGCCCGCGGTGACGAAGACGAGGAGCCCGAGGAGGTTCCAGCCGGCCTTGGACTTCCGGTGCTTGGAGCGGCCCTGCGAGCGGCGCCCCGAGTCTCCCGCGACCTTCTCCGAGCCGCGCCCCGCCGTGGCGATCGTGCTCACGCTGGTCATTCGACGTCTCCGATCTTCAGCATCTGGCGCATGTAGACCGCGACCACGCCGAGCAGGAGCAGCACGGTGAGCAGGGCGATCGCCGAGCCCTGGGCGTAGTCGTTGACCACGAAGGCACGGTCGTAGGAGTAGGTGGTGAGGAGCTGGAACTCGGCCTCCGGGTGCCCGTTGCGCATCACGAAGACCTGCGGGAAGACGCCCATGTCCCAGATGACCGACAGGGTCGTGAGCATCACGATGATCGGCTTGAGGATGGGGAGGGTGACGAAACGGAAGACGCCCCAGGCGCCCGCGCCGTCGAGGCGGGCCGCCTCCTCCAGTTCGGCCGGGACCTGGGTGAGCCCGGCGCTGAGGGTGATCACGACGAAGGGGACGGCTCCCCAGACCACCAGCAGCATGATCACGGCCAGGCCCTGCGGTCCGCTCGCGAACCAGTTGTGGCCGACCATCTCGACGCCGGGCAACTTGCTGAGCAGCGCGTTGAGGATGCCGTAGTCCGCGTCGAAGAGCCACTTGAAGACCGTGGTGGCGACGATGATCGGCATGCCCCAGCTGGCCACCAGGGCGATGTTGACGAGGGTCTTCACCCAGCCGGAGACCCGCTGGAGCAGCAGCGCGATCAGCATGCCGGCGACCATGGTGAAGATGACGCAGCCGGCCGCGAAGACGATGGTGCGGGCGACGACCGCCCAGAACTCGCCGTCGCCCAGCACCTTGGTGAAGTTGTCGAGCCCGACCGACTCGGCCGGCTTGAAGCCCCACAGCTGGGACTGCCCGAACTCCTGGAAGGACAGGGTGACCAGGCGGACCAGCGGATAGCCGAGGACGAGGGCCAGGATCAGCAGGCAGGGGGCGAGCAGCAGCCAGGGCGTGCCGGCGCCCGAGCCCCGGCCTCCGGGTGGCTTCCTCGCCGCGGCCGGTGCCGGCGGTGGTGACTGCCGCGTCGGCGGCACTTTGGCAGTGGTCGTGTCTGCGGCACTCATCCGCGCGCTCCTCAGCGGTCCCTCAGGTCGTACGAGAAGCAGGGCCCCGTCGGTCTCGACAGGGCCCCGCCGGTGGTCACTTGGTGTTGATGACCTTGTCGATCGCGGCGTCCGCCTCCTTCGCGGCGTCCTCGACGGACTTCTTGCCGGTGCCGATGGACTGCAGCATGGTCTGCAGGACCTGGGCCTTCTCGACCTGGCCCCAGCCCGGCGCCATGGGCACGAACCAGTTGGACTCGGCCGCGGTGGCCGGGACCGCCGTCGCCGGGTCGTTCTTCAGGGTGGCGAGGTCGGTCTTGTTGTTGGGCAGGTTGCCCTTGGCGATCAGGCCCTTCTGGCCGGTGGAGCCCGTGAGGGCGTTGATCCACTCGGCGGCGACGGCCTGCGCGTCGGACTTCACCGGAATGGCGAGGTCGGAGCCGCCCAGGAAGACGGGGAGGTTCTTGCCGGACGGGCCGGGCATCACGAAGTTCTCGACGTTGCCCTCGAGCTTGCCGGTCTTGTCGTTCTCCTTGGCCGCGGCGGTGGCGCCCTCCCACGCGGGGGCGAAGATCATGCCGGACTTGCCCTGGCCGTAGACGATGTAGCGGTCGGACTCGTCCTTGGTCTTGTCGCCGTGCATGTAGGTGTCGACGACGTTCTGGAACGCCTTCAGGCCCTTGATGGACTCGGGCGAGGACAGGTTGGCCTTCCACTTGCCGCCGGACTCGACGGCGATGGAGCCGCCGGCGTCGTAGACGAAGGACATGGCCGCGTACCAGTCACGGGTGGGCTGGTACCAGGCGCTGAACTTGTCGCCCTGCTTCTTCTGGACCTTGTCCAGGGCGGCAGTGAGCTCGTCGTAGTTCTTCGGCGTGGACTTGACGCCGACCGAGGCGAAGAGGTCCTTGCGCCAGTTGGCGACGCGGCCACCGGCGTAGTAGGGGACGCCGTAGGTCTTGCCCTCGTAGGTCACCGAGGTCTTCAGGCCGTCCAGCCAGGCCCCGGAGTTGTCGAAGTCAGCCGCGTCGACGGGGGCGAAGGCACCCTTGACCATGTAGCCGAGCATCTCGGAGTTGCCCATCTCGACGACGTCGGGGGCCTTGTCGGTGGCGAGGACCGCGTCGAGCTTGGCGTTCTTGTCCGGCCAGCCGTAGTACTCGTGCTTGATCTTGATGCCGGGGTGCTTCTTGGTCACCGCGGCGTCGGCGGCCTTCACCAGGTCGGGCCAGTTGTTCTGCGCGTCCACGGTGAGCCAGACGGTCAGTTCCTTGGCGTCGGCGCCGCTGTTGTCCGAGCTGCCGCCGTCGTCGCCACCACACGCCGCGATGGAGACCATCATGCCCGCGATACCGATCGCGGCTACGAGCTTGCGCTTCACGCCACCCTCCTCAGGGATGCCCACACCCCCCACCCATGGAGCTGGGTTCTGGACCAATGGTGTAGACCAGTACCGGGAGCTTGGCCCAGACCATGGGGCCTGTCAAGGGTGGTCGAATACGCCCTGACCAGCCGTTATGCGACCTACATATGCAGGAACCTTTAAGTAAGAAGCCAGCGAAAAGGGCGCCGCCGGAGTACTCTCTTCCGCTAGACCACTCGCCTCTGTGGACTAGACCAAAAGAGGCGGCGACGGTATACAGAAGGGATCACGAGGTGACCCGCATCCGGAGCCGGGAAGGCAGACCATGAGCACCGACGTCAGCAGTGCTGAGAGCGAGGGCGGGGCGGGCGTCCGCACCGCGCGCGTGCCCAAGTACTACCGTCTGAAGAAGCACCTGCTGGACATGACGGAGACCCAGTCACCCGGCACCCCGGTACCCCCCGAGCGCACGCTCGCCGCCGAGTTCGACACCTCGCGCACCACCGTCCGTCAGGCCCTCCAGGAACTCGTCGTCGAGGGCCGCCTCGAACGCATCCAGGGCAAGGGCACCTTCGTCGCCAAGCCGAAGGTCTCCCAGGCGCTCCAACTCACCTCGTACACCGAGGACATGCGCGCCCAGGGCCTCGAACCCACCTCGCAGCTGCTGGACATCGGCTACATCACCGCCGACGACCGGCTGGCCGAGCTGCTCGACATCACCGCGGGCGTCCGGGTACTGCGCATCGAGCGGCTGCGCATGGCCAACGGTGAGCCGATGGCCATCGAGACGACCCACCTCAGCGCCAAGCGCTTCCCGGCCCTGCGCAGGTCCCTTGCCAAGTACACGTCCCTCTACACGGCGCTGGCCGAGGTCTACGACGTCCATCTCGCCGAGGCCGAGGAGACCATCGAGACCTCGCTGGCCACCCCGCGCGAGGCCGGCCTGCTCGGCACCGACGTCGGCCTGCCGATGCTGATGCTGTCCCGGCACTCCTTCGACAAGGACGGCGAGCCGGTGGAGTGGGTGCGGTCGGTGTACCGCGGGGACCGGTACAAGTTCGTGGCCCGCCTCAAGCGGCCCACGGACTGAGACCCACGCTCTACGGTCCTCCTGTCCCCATAAGGACGGGAGGACCGCGCCGTGTGTACCGCGAACGTCCGAACCATCGCCGTCCGGACCTTCACCGAATCGACATACCGATATGCGGACGAGGTCTTCCACTGCTGTCACACCGTGACCTAGATTGCCTGCGCGTTCACGGTGATCAGTGAGGGATCGGAGCCGCCGCATGTCATCAGAATCGCCCGAGGCCAGACCACCGGTGGTGACACCGGTCCGGGTGGTCATCGCCCTCTGCCTGCTCGCGCCCTTCGTGGCGATGCTCTGGGTGGGGTCGTACGCGAAGGTCGACCCGACCTTCGGCGGCATCCCGTTCTTCTACTGGTACCAGATGGCGTGGGTGCTCATCTCCACGGCGCTGACGATGATCGCGTACAAGCTGTGGCAGCGTGACCAGCGCGCCCGCAAGGGGGGTGGCGCGCAGTGAAGAACGACGTCAACGGCGTGGCACTCACCGTCTTCATCCTCTTCTTCCTGGCCGTCACGGTCATGGGCTTCCTCGCCTCGCGCTGGCGCAAGGCCGAGAACGAGCACACCCTGGACGAATGGGGCCTGGGCGGCCGCTCGTTCGGCACCTGGATCACCTGGTTCCTGCTCGGCGGCGACCTCTACACCGCGTACACCTTCGTCGCCGTCCCCGCGGCGATCTACGCGGCGGGCGCGGCCGGGTTCTTCGCGGTGCCGTACACGATCCTCGTCTACCCGCTGATCTTCACCTTCCTGCCCCGCCTGTGGTCGGTCTCGCACAAGCACGGCTATGTGACGACCTCGGACTTCGTGCGCGGCCGGTGGGGTTCGAAGGGCCTGTCGCTCGCGGTCGCCGTCACCGGCATCCTGGCGACGATGCCGTACATCGCCCTCCAACTCGTCGGCATCCAGGCGGTGCTGGACGTGATGGGCGTCGGCGGCGGCGAGGACACCAACTGGTTCGTCAAGGACCTCCCGCTGCTGATCGCCTTCGGTGTGCTGGCGGCGTACACCTACTCCTCGGGTCTGCGCGCCCCGGCGATGATCGCGTTCGTGAAGGACACGCTGATCTACGTCGTCATCGCGGTGGCGATCATCTACATCCCGATCAAGCTGGGTGGGTTCGACGAGATCTTCGGCGCGGCGAACGAGAAGTACACGGCCGCCAAGGCGGGCGGGCTGGTGCCGCCCGAGGCGGGCCAGTGGACGTACGCCACGCTGGCGTTGGGCTCCGCGCTCGCGCTCTTCATGTACCCGCACTCGATCACCGCGACGCTCTCCTCCAAGAGCCGTGAGGTGATCCGCCGCAACACCACGATCCTGCCGCTGTACTCCCTGATGCTGGGCCTGCTCGCGCTGCTCGGGTTCATGGCGATCGCGGCGAACGTCGACGTCACCAACCCCCAGTTGGCGATCCCGCAGCTCTTCGAGGACATGTTCCCGGACTGGTTCGCGGGTGTGGCGTTCGCGGCGATCGGCATCGGCGCGCTGGTCCCGGCGGCGATCATGTCGATCGCGGCGGCGAACCTCTTCACCCGCAACATCTACAAGGACTTCATCAAGCCGGACGCGACGCCCCAGCAGGAGACCAAGGTCTCCAAGCTGGTCTCACTGCTGGTGAAGGTGGGCGCCCTGGTCTTCGTCCTCACCATGGACAAGACCGTCGCGATCAACTTCCAGCTGCTGGGCGGCATCTGGATCCTCCAGACCTTCCCGGCCCTGGTCGGCGGCCTGTTCACCCGCTGGTTCCACCGCTGGGCGCTGCTCGCGGGCTGGGCGGTCGGCATGGTCTACGGCACGCTCGCCGCGTACGGGGTCGCCTCCCCGACCCAGAAGCACTTCGGCGGCTCGTCGAAGGAGATCCCGGGCATCGGCGAGATCGGCTACATCGGCCTGACGGCCTTCGTCCTCAACGTGGTGGTCACGGTGGTGCTGACGTTCGTCCTGAGGGCCGCGAAGGCCCCCGAGGGCGTTGACGAGACGAGCCCGGCGGACTACACGGCGGACGCGGGCGACCCGGGCGTCGAGGTGGAGCTGCCTCCGGCGACGGCGGGCACCTCGCACTGAGGCCTGCCCCGCACAGAGGCCCAACTCACGCCGAGGCCCAAACGCACTGAGTCCCAACCCGCTCTGAGAACCGCGCTGTTCAACGGGCCGTCGGTACATCCGGCGGCCCGTTGTCGTGCCCGTGGTGCACACTCGCCCTCATGGACATCGAGATCCGGGCAGCGGAACCCGGCGAATACGCCGCCATCGGCGAGATCACGGCCCAGGCCTATCTCCTGGACGGTCTCCTCGTCTTCGGCGGCAGCGACTGGTACCTCGGCGAACTCAGGGATGTCGCCAAGCGTGCCGCCGCGGCGGACGTCCTGGTGGCCACCCTGGGCGGCGATCCCGTCGGCACCGTCACCTACGTTTCCCCGGCCGGCGGGCCCATGGCCGAACGCGCCCGCCCCGAGGAGGCCGAGATCCGGATGCTCGCCGTAGCCCGCGCGGCCCGCGGCAGGGGCGCCGGAGAAGCCCTCGTGCGCGCCTGTGTCGAGCGCGCCAGGGCCACCGAGGGCTGCACCGGCCTGGTCCTGTCGACCCAGCCGGTCATGCACGCCGCCCGCCGCATCTACGAGCGCCTCGGCTTCGTCCGCGCCCCCGAGCGCGACTGGCGCCCGATCGAGGGCGACGACTTCACGCTCGTCACCTATGAGTTGACGTTCTGACACGCTCCGAAGTCGCCGCGACACAACATCTGGGGGTGCCAACCGAACCCGACACAAGATGTATGCTCATGCTCGCTGTCGTCGCAGGGGAATCCGGTGCGAATCCGGAACTGTCCCGCAACGGTGTACTCATGCGTGCAAACACCCCCATGTTCGCGCACATGAGAGTCAGTCCGAGGACCTGTCGACAGTGCGCCCAGGCCGCCGTGGCCCGGGTGCCATGACGTCCGGGCCTCGTGGAGTGGGCCGGTGGACGCGACGCCGCGTGCGCTCGTGTGCTGCCCCCTGCCCTCCGCAAGGCCCCGTGCCGAGCGAGGGAGTGCCCCCACGTGACCATCGCGCCAGCCGACCCGGCTTCAGCGACCAGCATCGCCGCCGCGGACGAGGACGGTCCCGGTACCGCGCTGCTGCGGACCCTGACCGAGCTGACCGCCGACCTTCCCGACGCCGACCCCGGACGCGTCGCCGCCGCCGCGCTGCGCGGCCGGTCGGCCCGGGCCGACGAGGCGGAGCTGCGCGAGCTGGCCACCGAGGCGGCCGCCGGGCTGATCTCCGAGGACCCCGCCTACTCCCGGCTGGCCGCCAGGCTGCTGACGATCGGCATCGCCGCCGAGGCCGCCTCGCAGGGCGTCACGTCCTTCACCGAGTCGGTCGCGGTCGGCCACCGCGAGGGCCTGATCGCCGACCGCACGGCGGAGTTCGTACGGGTGCACGCGGAACGTCTGGACGCGCTGATCGACCCGGACGGCGACGACCGCTTCGGCTACTTCGGCCTGCGCACCCTGCACAGCCGCTACCTCCTGCGGCACCCGATCACCCGCCAGGTCATCGAGACGCCCCAGCACTTCATGCTGCGGGTGGCGTCCGGCCTCGCCGAGGACGACACGGCACGGGCCGTGGACGAGGTCGCCGCGCTCTACCGGCTGATGAGCCGCCTGGACTACCTGCCCTCCTCCCCCACCCTGTTCAACTCCGGTACCCGGCACCCCCAGATGTCGTCCTGCTACCTCCTCGACTCCCCGAAGGACGAGCTGGACTCCCTCTACGACCGCTACCACCAGGTCGCCCGCCTCTCCAAGCACGCCGGCGGCATCGGACTGTCGTACTCCCGCGTCCGCAGCCGCGGTTCGCTGATCCGGGGCACCAACGGGCACTCCAACGGCATCGTCCCGTTCCTGAAGACCCTCGACGCCTCGGTCGCCGCGGTGAACCAGGGCGGCCGGCGCAAGGGTGCCGCCGCGGTCTACCTGGAGACCTGGCACTCCGACATCGAGGAGTTCCTGGAGCTCAGGGACAACACCGGTGAGGACGCCCGGCGTACGCACAACCTGAACCTCGCGCACTGGGTCCCGGACGAGTTCATGCGCCGCGTGAACGCCGACGCCGAGTGGTCCCTGTTCTCCCCGTCCGACGTGCCCGAGCTGGTCGACCTGTGGGGCGAGGAGTTCGACGCGGCGTACCGCAAGGCCGAGGCGAACGGCCTCGCCAGGAAGACCATCCCGGCGCGTGACCTGTACGGCCGCATGATGCGCACCCTCGCGCAGACCGGCAACGGCTGGATGACCTTCAAGGACGCCGCCAACCGCACCGCCAACCAGACCGCCGAGGCGGGCCACGTCGTCCACTCCTCCAACCTGTGCACGGAGATCCTGGAGGTCACCGACGACGGCGAGACGGCGGTCTGCAACCTGGGGTCCGTCAACCTCGGCGCCTTCGTCGTGGGCGACGACATCGACTGGGAGCGGCTGGACGAGACCGTCCGCACCGCGGTGACCTTCCTGGACCGTGTCGTCGACATCAACTTCTACCCGACCGAGCAGGCGGGCCGCTCCAACGCCCGCTGGCGCCCGGTGGGCCTGGGCGCGATGGGCCTCCAGGACGTCTTCTTCAAACTGCGCCTGCCCTTCGACTCCCCGCAGGCCCGCGCCCTGTCCACCCGTATCGCCGAGCGCATCATGCTCGCCGCGTACGAGGCCTCCGCCGACCTCGCCGAGCGCAACGGCCCGCTGCCGGCCTGGGAGAAGACCCGCACGGCCCGCGGTGTCCTGCACCCCGACCACTACGACGTCGACCTGACCTGGCCGGAGCGCTGGGCGGCCCTGCGGGAGCGGATCGCCGCGGTCGGCATGCGCAACAGCCTGCTCCTGGCGATCGCCCCGACGGCCACCATCGCCTCCATCGCGGGCGTGTACGAGTGCATCGAGCCGCAGGTGTCCAACCTGTTCAAGCGCGAGACGCTGTCCGGCGAGTTCCTCCAGGTCAACTCCTACCTGGTGGCCGAGCTGAAGCGGCTCGGCGTCTGGGACGCGCAGACCCGTGAGGCGCTGCGCGAGTCCAACGGCTCGGTGCAGGGCTTCACCTGGGTCCCGCAGGACGTCCGCGACCTGTACCGCACGGCGTGGGAGATCCCGCAGCGCGGCCTGATCGACATGGCGGCGGCCCGCACCCCGTTCCTGGACCAGTCCCAGTCCCTGAACCTCTTCCTGGAGACGCCGACCATCGGCAAGCTCTCCTCGATGTACGCCTACGCCTGGAAGTCCGGGCTGAAGACGACGTACTACCTGCGCTCGCGCCCGGCGACCAGGATCGCCCGCGCCGCACAGGCGACGGTCCCCGTCCCCCAGGCCACCCCTGAGGACGCGGTCGCCTGCTCCCTGGAAAACCCCGAGTCCTGCGAGGCCTGCCAGTAATGACCACCGAAGCCAAGAACCTGCTCGACCCGGGCTTCGAGCTGACCCTCCGCCCGATGCGCTACCCGGACTTCTACGAGCGCTACCGGGACGCGATCAAGAACACCTGGACCGTCGAGGAGGTCGACCTCCACTCGGACGTCACCGACCTGGCGAAGCTCACCCCGGCCGAGCAGCACCTCATCGGCCGTCTCGTGGCCTTCTTCGCGACCGGCGACTCGATCGTCGCGAACAACCTGGTGCTGACGCTGTACAAGCACATCAACTCCCCGGAGGCGCGGCTGTACCTGAGCCGCCAGCTCTTCGAGGAAGCGGTCCACGTCCAGTTCTATCTGACGCTGCTCGACACCTACCTCCCCGACCCGGAGGACCGCACGGCCGCGTTCGCGGCGGTGGAGAACATCCCCTCCATCCGCGAGAAGGCCGAGTTCTGCTTCAAGTGGATGGACTCGGTCGAGAAGCTGGACCGCCTGGAGTCGAAGGCGGACCGCCGACGCTTCCTGCTGAACCTGATCTGCTTCGCGGCCTGCATCGAGGGCCTGTTCTTCTACGGCGCCTTCGCGTACGTCTACTGGTTCCGCAGCCGGGGTCTGCTGCACGGCCTCGCCACCGGCACCAACTGGGTGTTCCGTGACGAGACCATGCACATGTCCTTCGCCTTCGAGGTCGTCGACACCGTCCGCAAGGAGGAGCCGGAGCTCTTCGACGACCAGCTCCAGCAGCAGGTCACGGACATGCTGAGGGAGGCCGTCGAGGCGGAGCTTCAGTTCGGGCGCGACCTGTGCGGTGACGGCCTGCCGGGCATGAACACCGAGTCGATGCGCCAGTACCTCGAGTGCGTCGCCGACCAGCGCCTCACCCGCCTCGGCTTCGCCCCGGTCTACGGCTCCGAGAACCCGTTCTCCTTCATGGAGCTCCAGGGCGTCCAGGAGCTGACCAACTTCTTCGAGCGGCGGCCGTCGGCCTACCAGGTCGCCGTGGAGGGCACGGTCGACCTGGACGAGGACTTCTAGGGTCACGGTGCGGCACGCGGGGCGCGGCAGAGTCCGCCCCCGCCCCCGCCGCCTCCCGGCACGATCCTCCGTACGCCATGGATCCCTCCTCGCCGCTGATACGTCAGAGCGGTGAGGAGGGATGCGTCATGCGCCGTACAGGGAGTCTGGCCGTCGTGGCCCTGCTGCTGGCGGGGTGCGGCACCGGGGCCGGTAACGACAGCGGTGGAGCGGTGTCGCCGTCCGGCTGCCCGCCCGTGCCGGAGCTGCACGCCGCCGACCGCGGCCGTACGGTCTGCCTGCGGGTGGGCGGCACGGTCCGGGTCGGCCTGGACGGGGAGAAGAACCGTCCCTGGAAGCCGGTCACCGTCGAGGGTGCCGGGCTGGAGGCCGCCAACAGCGGCGTCGTCCTGCTGCCCGGCGACGCGAACGCCGCGTTCGAGGCGGTCTCCCGCGGCACGGTCCGGCTCGCGTCGTCCCGGCCCCTGTGCGCCACCGGAACGGGCCGCATCGCGTGCCAGGGAATTCAGGAGTGGTGGGTCACCGTGGTGGTGAGGTAGCCGCGGCGCTCCCGGCGGGCGCGAGGCGCGACGGCCCCCGCGCGGTTCAGCTCCGCCTGCCTGATCTGGCGGTCGATGCGCCGGTCGCGGAGGACGCCGGTGACCGCGGGCGCGACGAGCAGGACGAGGATTCCGAGGACGAACAGCATTCCGATCAGCCCCTCTGTCTGTGCGGTAGTCATGACACCACTCTCGCGCCGGACGCTCCTGTCAAACAGTGGCAGTACTGCCGTACACCCTCGATTTACTGCCACTGCCGAGGCACACTGGACGGCATGCTGAAGAACGTGGCGGCCGTCCTGCTCAACGGTGTGCACCCCTTCGAACTCGGGGTGATCTGCGAGGTGTTCGGCATCGACCGCAGCGACGAGGGGCTGCCGACGTACGACTTCGGGGTCGCCTCGGCCGAGGGCCCCTCGCTCTCCACCCATGTCGGCGGCCTCACCGTCGGCACGCCCTACGGGCTGGAGCGGCTGGAGGAGGCCGACCTGATCGCCGTGCCGGCGGGGGCGGACTACGTCGAGCGGGACTATCCGCCCGAGCTGCTCGACGCGCTCCGCAGGGCCGTGGACCGGGGCGCCCGGGTGCTCAGCGTCTGCTCCGGCGTCTTCGTGCTCGGCGCCGCCGGGCTGCTCGACGGGCGGCGGTGCAGTGTGCACTGGCGGCAGGCGGACGAACTCGCCGTCCGCAATCCCCGGGCGCTCATCGAACCCGACGTCCTGTACGTCGACGAGGACCCGGTGATCACCTCCGCCGGCACCGCGGCCGGCATCGACGCCTGCCTGCACATCGTGCGCAAGGAACAGGGGCCCGAGATCGCCAACAAGATCGCCCGGCGGATGGTGGTGCCGCCGCACCGGGACGGCGGGCAGGCGCAGTACATCGAGCGGCCGCTGCCCAGCTCCTCCTGCGACACCGTGGGCGAGGTGCTGGTGTGGATGGAAGAGCACCTCGACGAGGAGGTCACCGTCGAGCAGCTCGCCGCCCGCGCCCTCATGTCGCCGCGCACCTTCGCCCGCCGCTTCCAGCAGGAGACCGGCACCACGCCGTACCGCTGGATCCTGCGCCAGCGCGTGCTGCTGGCCCAGCACCTGCTGGAGGCCACGGACGAGACGGTGGACGCGGTCGCGGGCCGGACGGGGTTCGGCACCGCGGCCGCACTGCGCCACCAGTTCGTGCGCACCCTGGGCACCACCCCGAACGCCTACCGACGGGCCTTCAGGGGCCCCGAGGCGGGCGGGGAAGCGGCCTGAGCCTCACCTCTCCACGGGCCGCAGCAGCAGTTTGTGCGGACGCAGCGTGATGCCCACCCGGGTGCCGTCGTCGGAGCCCTCCACCTGCTCGAAGCGGTACCTGGCCGAGATCGCCGCCGTGATCAGCGTCAGCTGCGCCATGGAGAAGTGGTCGCTCGGGCACTTGCGGTTGCCCACGCTGAACGGGCTCATGGCGTATTTCGGCACCTCCTTGACCCGGTCCGGGAGCCAGCGGTCGGGGTCGAACTCCAGGTTGCCCGGGTAGGACTTCGCGTCGCGCTGGATCGCGTACGGGCTGTACACGATGTCGGCACCGGCCGGAATGCGGTACCCACCGAGTTCCGTGTCGGCGACCGCCCGGCGCGTCAATATCCATACGGCGGGCCGCAAACGCATGGCCTCGACGACGACATTGTTCGTGTGGGTGAGCGCCCGGACATCCTCGAATGCGACAGGGCGGCCGCCTGTTACGGATTGCACCTCCGCGCACACCCTGTCCGCGTGTTCCGGGTGTTCCGCCAGGACTTGCAGCAACCACATGATCGTGGAGGCCACCGTTTCGCTGCCGGGGGTGAGGATGGCGACCACCTGGTCGTGGATCTCCTGTTCCCCGATGGGGTCGCCATTGTCGTCCTTCGCCTCCAGCAATGCCGTCAGCAAATCGTCCGGCTTTTGACCAGACGCACGGCGTTCGGCGACGATCTCGTCGACGAGGAGATGCAAATCGGCCAAGGCCGCGTTGAATTTGCGGTTGGGCGGCAGGGGCAGGTTGTAGAGCGGCCCGAGGGGGACCACCATCCGCCGGTACATACCGCGGAAGACGGTGGCGAGGGCGACGCACAGCCGCTCGGCGCGCTCGTCCATGAAGTCACCGCGCAGCAGACAGCGGGCCGCGATGCGCACGGCCACCCGGAAGGACTCCGAGGTGCAGTCGATGGTCTCGCCGGGCCGCCAGCGCGTGGTGAGCGCGTGCGCCTCCTCCTCCATGATCGGCCCGTACCCGGGGATCGCGTCGAGCCGGAACGCGGGCTGGATGGTGCGCCGCTGGCGCCGGTGCCGCGGGCCGTTGGCGGTGGCCACGCCCTCCTTGCCCAGCAGGGCCTCCAGGGACTGCCACAGCGGCCCGTCGATGACGTAGTCGGGGTTGAGGGCCAGCGCCCCGGTGAGGGCGGGCGTGGTGACGGCGTAGACCGTCTTGGGGCCGAGCTTGAGCCGTACGACGTCGCCGTGGTCGCGCAGGGCCGACATGAAGGCCAGCGGGTCGCGCAGCAGCCTCAGGCCGTGCCCGAGCAGGGGGACTCCCCCGCCCGCGAGCACCGGCTCACGCAGTCCGGTCGCCGGGGACAGCGGGGCCTCGGGCTTCACAGACTCGACGGTCATTTCTCACCTGCCGCTTCGTTGTTGACGTACGGGGGCGTGGACCGGTCGTCCCAGCTGTCGACCATGTAGCGGCCGGACTCGTGGTGGAACCAGTAGACGGTGCTGAACCAGTTGCGCATATTGCCGACACAGGCCCGCACGGCGGCGCTGAGGTCTTTTCCGCGCACGGTGCCGTCGTCGAGCGAGGCGGCCAGTCGCAGGGCGGACTTCTCGGCCACGAGGAATTCCGTGACGCATTCCTCGACGCGCCGCCGCACGTCCACGACCGCCTGCTCCAGAGTCAGTCCCTCGTGTTTGATGAGACTGATCCCGAGATTGTGCACCTCGTCGCCCGCTATTTCCTTCGGCAGCGAGCAGAGGTCGTTGTACCAGGCGGCGAATTCCTGACTCAGCAGCGCCGCCCGCCGATATGCCGGGTGTTTCCGTACGCGGTCCGGGAGTTCCTGGCCCGCGCTCGGCTCCAGCAGATCGGTCCAGATCCAGTGCGCGAAGGTGAGGCGGCGCAGGGCGAGGTATTCCTCGACGGTCGGCACCGTGCCCTCGGTGCGATTGCGGAATTCCTGGTCGTACGCCTCGATCACCGCGTGGAAATGCCGGGCGAACCGCGCGTTCCAGGTACCGGGCAGGAACGCGTAGAGCCGCACCATGCTGTCGGCGAACGCGGCGACCAGGGGGTCCTGGTGGTGCAGGTGCTCCTCGGGGGAGTCGAGTGCCGCGTGCAGCCGGTATCTGAGCCTGCGCCAGGCCGCGGGGCGGTGGTGGACGATGTCGCGGTCGTGCCGGTCGTCCCAGACGAAGAACCACGCGCTGTAGTCCGCTATCACCTGGAGGACCTCGTCGGGGGCGCCCAGGTAGTAGCCCGCCATCAAGTCCGTGTAGCAAAGACCGTCGGCATATTCCGCCACCTTGTCCGCCGGCATGAGCCGCTTTTCGAGCAGCCAGGTGCGTGTCTTCTCCTGGAGCTGGGGCCAATACGGGTGGAGCTGCCGGGGAAACGCCGCCTCGATCACCGGGAGAGAGAGCGACGGTGGAACCGCGATCACTGCCGGTGTCGATGTGGTGCCGTGTGAGAAAGCGTGCACGAACTAACCCCTCTCAGCCGCCAGTTGCGCACACCCCTCCCGCCGTGCCGGGCGTGCGCCGTTGCGTATCCCCGCACTTCCCATTCAGCACCACAACTGACCGATCTGGGAATGGATTTGCACCATTCACTACCCCACGGTGCCGAGATTCTCCCCTTGTGTGACTGATTCTGGATCATCAAGGGAGCACATGCGATCGAACGTGCGACGGACAGACGAACGGCGCCTGGTCAGGAAGGTGAACCCGAACAGACGCCGTGCGCGAGGGACTTGTGGGACCCCGGTCGGTCTCAGTCGTTGGCGACCACGGGGTAGCGGGGCTCGTTCTCGGCCATCTGCCGCAGCGCGTCCTTGCGTTCACGCTTGGAGAGCCGGTCGATGTAGAGGTACCCGTAGAGGTGATCGGTCTCGTGCTGCAAACACCGGGCGAAGTAGCCGGTGCCGCGGACCCGGATCGGGTTGCCCTTCTCGTCCTGCCCGGTCACCTCGGCGTAGTCGGGCCGGGCGAGCGGCGCGTACGCGGTCGGCACGGACAGGCAGCCTTCGTTGCTGTCGTCCAGCCGACGCTTCTCGGCGGGCAGGTCCACGAGCTTGGGGTTGCAGACCACCCCGACGTGCCGGGTGCCCTCGTCGTCCATGCAGTCGTACACGAAGACCTTCAGGTCGACGCCGATCTGGTTGGCGGCCAGGCCCACGCCCTCGGCGGTGCGCTGCGAGGCGAACATGTCCGCGATCAGCTGGTCCAGCTCCGCGCCGAACTCGGTGACGTCCTTGCACTCCTTGTGCAGCACCGGGTTGCCGACGACGGTGATGGGCCGCGAGGTGCCCCGCTCCCGCCAGCCGTTCTCCCGCTCCTCGGTCTCCTCGGTGTCGATGACGAAGCCCTCGTCGTCCACGGGGAGCACGCCCGCGTGCTGCTGATCGGTGTCCTGCTGCGCCATGACCGACGATGCCTTTCTAAACAATCAGGGGTGAAGTTGCTGATACAGGGTACGTGGACGCGCCCCTTCAGGGGCGCGGGGAACTGCGCGCCCAGCCCCCACCGGCCCGCAGCCGAAAGGCGACCTAACAGACCTCTTCCAGATCCCGCCAGTCCCGGGAATCCGGACTGTCCGCGACCCACCCGTCCAGCAACCCCCGGACCAGCCCAGCCGGCGCAGCCACCCCGCACTCCCGCTCCGGCACCCACAGTTGCCCGTCGGTCCGATGCCCCAGCGGCCCCGGGTGTCCCGGCTCGCTGTGGTCATGCGGATCCAGATGCTCTCCGTCCCCCTCGTCCGAGGGCATCCGGGACTCCGAGCACATCCGGCACAGCAGCCGCACCGACGACGACCAGTCCTCCGCCGCGAACCCGGCGTCGGCCGCGAGCTGCTCCAGCGCGTCCCGGTCCGCCTCGGTGGCCGCCTCCAGGAGGACCACCCACGTCGGCACCGGCGAGGGCGCCCACAGCTCGATCTCGTCGAACACGGGGTACGAGTGCCCGGCGGCGGTGGTCCGCTCCCCGTGCGGCACCCCGTCGTGGAGCACGACCTCGCCCCAGCGCCGCCCGGAGGACGGCAGGGGGATCGACAGCACCTCCATGCGCGCGGGGTCGAGACGGCGGCCCCAGACCACCTCCGCCTCGCCCTCCGGCGACAGCCGTACCGCGGCGCTGCCGAGGTCCATGCCGACCGGCTCGCCGGAGTCCGCGGCGCCGCCCGGCACCCGCAGCCCGTAGGCCTGCCAGGCCCGCCGGGCCAACGGCCAGTCCTGGAGCGCGGTGGCCGCGATGCCGACGTTCCACCAGTCGGGTGCGCCCGCCTCCCTGTCGAGCAGGGCGACGGCCCGCAGACCGGCCGCGCGGGCCTGTTCCCAGTCGTGCCGGAACTTGTGCAGCAGGGCGAGGTTGAACCAGGACTCCGACAGCCAGGGCTCCAGGTCGGCGGCGCGCGTCAGCAGCGCGCCCGCGTCCTCGTACCGACCGTCGCCGATCAGCGTGAACGCGCGGTCTGTGGCCTGCCGCCAGGAGGCGGAGGGCCGGTGCCGTCCCTTGCCGAAGATCCTCACGATTCCCGCCTGCCAGTTCCGTTCAGTGGGCTGGCCACTGCCCCCGGACACCCTCTTCTTCGCATCCAACCATGCGCGGCTGGAAGGGCGCTCATTACCCATGGGTTACCCAGCCGAGGGGAGGGTCAGACAGTCTCGTGCCAGGACCCGTGCCAGGGCCTCGACGACCTCGGGCGCGTGCTCCCCCGCGGTGGCGAGCCGCAGCTCCTCCAGGGCGGTCAGGGGGCCGCCGGGCCCGGCGTCCCGCGCCTTCTCCTCGTAGGCGTTCACCGTCCGCACGATCCGCGCGGCGACCGGCTGCCGCCGGTAGGGGTCGGCCTGCCGCTCCACGACCACGGCGACCGCCCCGGCCACCCCCGTCTGCCGGACGACGGCCCCGCCGAGCAGCGCGATCCGCCGCTGTTCCTCGGCGGGCAGGTCCGCGGTGGCCCCGCGGGGCACCGGGTCGACCAGGCTGAGCTGCCCGATGTCGTGCATCAGGGCGGCGTACTCCAGGACGGTGAGGTCGGGTCCGGACAGCCCCAGGTCCCGTCCGACGGCCTTGCTGAGCTCGGCGACCCGGCGGGCGTGCCCGGCGGGGGTGTACCCGGCGATCTCGGTGGCCCGGGCGAGCGAGGCGATGGTCTGCCGGTAGGTGGCCCGCACGGCGGCGTACCGCCGGAAGGCCAGCTGGGTGAGGAGCAGCGGCAGCGAGAAGACGGGCAGCGCCCACAGCCCGACGACGGCGACCGCGAGGGCCATCACCGCTCCGGTAGCGCAGACGGCGGACCCGATGCCGAGCAGGGCCCGCAGCTCGTGGCGGAGCAGCGGGGCGAACGGCCAGCGGGTGCGGGAGTGGGCGAGCGCGGCGGCGAGCACGGCGTCGCAGAGGGCGGTCAGGGCGAGGAGCGCCAGCAGCGTCAGCGCGTACGCCGGTCCGCCCCACGTGTCGAAGACGCCCCGGTTGTAGAGGGGCTGGAAGCAGACGGCGGCGAAGGCGGTGCTGAGCACGCGCCGCGCGAGGTGGTCGACCATGGGCCCCTGTCCGCGCGCGATGTGGGGCACGCTGCCGAGGAGCGAGGCGGCGAGGACCACGGCGACGACCTGGAGGGCGCCGTGGGACGTGGGCCGTCCGGCGTCGGCGCCGAGCAGCGCGTAGGCCAGTGCCCCGGCGGCCCCGATGGGAGCGGCCTCCCGCACCCGGGCGCCGGTCCAGCGGGCCAGCTCACCGACCGTGATCAGCAGCCCGAAGGCGAGGGCGGCCCCGCGCTCCTCCAGGCCGGTCCAGAGGGTGACGGCGAGCGAGAGCAGGGCGAGGAGACCGGCCGAGCCGTGCACCAGGAGGCGGGGCCATCTCATCGGCGGGCCCCCGGCCGGCTGGGGGCCTCGGGCCGGGGGCGGGGCAGGGTCTCCTCGTCCGCGGTCACGACGGGGTGCCAGCCGTGCCTGCCGAGCGCCCGGACGAGGGCGGTCACCATCCGCGGGTCGAACTGCGTGCCCGCGCACCGCTGAAGCTCCTCCAGGGCGGTGGGGACGGGCCTGGCCCGCCGGTAGGAGCGGGTCGAGGTCATGGCGTCGAAGGCGTCGGCGACCGCCACCACCCGTGCGGATTCCGGGATCTGACTGCCCACCAGCCCGTACGGGTACCCGCTGCCGTCCAGCCGCTCGTGGTGGTGCAGCACGGCGGCCCGCGCCTCGCCGAGGAAGGAGATGCCTCGCACCATCTCGTGCCCGTACTCGGGGTGCAGCTCGATGACGCGCCGCTCCTCGGGTGTCAGGGGGCCGTCCTTGCGCAGCAGCCGGGTCGGCACGCCGAGCTTGCCGACGTCGTGCAGGATCCCGGCGAACCGGAGCACCTCGATGCGGCCCTCGTCCATGCCGAGTTCGCGCGCGATCATCATGGAGGCCTGTCCGACGCGCTCGCTGTGCCCGCGGGTGTACTCGTCCTTGATGTCGACGGCCTGCACGAGCGCGCGGATGGTGGCCTGATGGGCGGCCTGTTCCCGGTGGTACTGCGCGAAGGCCCACCAGGACACGCACATCGGCAGCAGCACCAGCAGCGCGGCGACGGGCCCGTAGGGGCTGCGCCACAGCACGGCCATCATCAGCCCGGCGAGTCCGTGCACGGCGATCGGCGCCAGGGAGCGTACGAACAGGCCCCGCCACGCCAGCCGGGCCGGCACCCGTTCGGCGAGCGCCAGGATGCCGCCGTCCAGCGCGGTCAGCACCAGGCAGAAGACGAGCACGGCCGCCCCGGCGGGGACCAGCGCGTACGGGAAGTCGGAGGCCACGACGGCGTCCCGGCCGCCGAGCCCCCAGTGGACGCGGGACGCCGCCCAGACGGTGACGGCGAGCTGTGCGGCCCGCCAGATCCGCCGGAGCGCGCGCGGCCGCCGCTCCACGCGGGACAGCAGCGCCCCCGGCACCGCGACGAGCGCGGCGGCCGGGGGCGGCAGCAGGAAGGCCCCGGCGAGCAGCACGGGATGGAAGGTGCCGGAGAACCGCTCGCCCACGGCGTACAGGGCGGCGAGCAGGCCCACCACCCACCAGGGGCTGGTCACGGACGGCACCGCGTGCACGCAGTACAGGGCAGCGAGGACGACACAGACCACGTACACACGTGCCCGTGCCGTCAACCCCTCCATGACGCCCCTTTGGATCTCCTGAGCCGACTCAGCTCGGAGCCTAGGGGGGCGTCGGCGGGTCCTGCGGGGCGATTACCCGCGGATTAGCACGTTCGAGTGACGACCGTGCGTTCAGGAGTCCTGCGGGGCGGCCGTGACGTCGTGCTCGGGCACGGCCTGCCCGGAGCGGATCAGGTCGAGCCGCCCGAGGACCTTGGCGCGCAGGTCGGTCGGTACGTCGTCCTGTCCGCAGCACCGCTTGACCAGCTTCTTCACGGCCTCTTCCAGGCCGTACTTCTCCAGGCACGGCGAGCACTCCGTGAAGTGCTGCTTGAACTTGTCGCGGTCGACGTCCGGCATCTCGCTGTCGAGGAACTCGTAGAGATGGTCGAGTACCTCACTGCAGTCCGTCTCGTGCGGGTCTCCGCAGCTCATGAGCCCGAACCTTTCACTTCGTCCGACTCTCCGGCGCCGGCCGGGACGAGCCCGCGCTCACGGGCGTAGTCCTCGAGCATGCCGCGCAGTTGGCGACGGCCCCGGTGCAGCCGGGACATCACCGTACCGATGGGTGTCCCCATGATGTCGGCGATCTCCTTGTACGCAAAGCCTTCTACGTCGGCGAGGTAGACCGCGATGCGGAACTCCTCGGGGATCGCCTGGAGGGCTTCCTTCACGTCCGAGTCGGGCAGGTGGTCCAGCGCCTGCGACTCGGCGGAGCGCAGACCGGTCGACATGTGCGACTCGGCGCGCGCCAGCTGCCAGTCCTCGATCTCCTCGGCCGCGGAGCGCTGGGGTTCACGCTGCTTCTTGCGGTACGAGTTGATGAACGTGTTGGTGAGGATCCGGTACAGCCAGGCCTTCAGGTTGGTGCCCTCGCGGAACTGGTGGAAGGACGCGTACGCCTTGGCGTAGGTCTCCTGCACCAGGTCCTCGGCGTCGGCCGGGTTGCGCGTCATGCGCAGCGCGGCCGAGTACATCTGGTCGAGGAATTCGAGCGCGTCCCGCTCGAAGCGCGCGCTGCGCTCCGCGGTGCTCTCCGTGCTCGTGCCCTGGCCCTCGGGCTGCTCCGCCTGGCCGTGTTCGGTCCCTGCGTCGGTACCGGGAACCGGACCCACCTCCTCAAGATTGCGGGCGGGACCGAAACCGATCCCACCAGAATCGGAGGATAGAACACGATCCGGTCCGCCCGCCGCCCGAATAGGGGCGGTCTTGGCCGCGTGCAGCACCGTCCAGTCCAGGTCAGCGCGGCTGCTGCGGCTCGAATCAGACTCTGCCGGGCGCAGCCCGGCCACGGGATGGTGGCGGGTGACGGACGGGCAGAAGGTCGAACCCATGCGGCGGACTTCCTCTCTACGACGGTCGGTGCTGGTTCCTCAGCACTTCTGTCCGCCACAACAGAGCGCCGCAGCTCGGCATTCCCGGGGCTTCACCCGAGTGACCCGGTCCACTTCACGACCGCGTCCGTGATGACCGTCACGACCTGTTCCGGCGAGATCCCCGCCTTCTTCGGCACGGCGAACCCATGGTCGCCGTACGGCACCTCGACCAGTTCATGATCACCGGCCGGGAACTCCTCCGGCTTCCCGAAGGGGTCGTTGCCGCCCTGGACGACGAGCGTGGGCACCCCGGCGCCGAGCAGTTCCCCGGCGCGGGACTTCTCGGGTCTGCCCGGCGGGTGCAGCGGGAAGCTGAGCGCGAGGACTCCGGCGGCCCCCAGCTCGACGGCGGTGCGGCAGGCCACGCGCGCGCCGGCGCTGCGCCCGCCGGAGATCACGGGCAGCCCTGGAGCGGCCACGGCGGGCCAGATCCCCCGCCACCCCACGTCCAGCGTCTTCGGCGCGGGTGCCACCTTCTTCCCGGCCACCCGCCAGGGCTGCTCGACGAGGGCGACGGTGACACCGTGGTCCGGGAGAGTCCCCGCGAGAGCCTGAAGGTCCCGCGCCTCGATGCCGCCGCCGGCGCCATGGCTCACGGCGAGCACGAGGCGTGCCTTCTGCGCGGGGTGCCAGGTGATGCGGGCGTCGCCGGCATCCGTACCGATGATCTCGGTCGTCACGTGGGTCACATCAGAAGAGTGTGCCCTCCTCAGGCCCCTCCAGCTCGGTCAGCAGCTCCGGTCCGTTGTTGCGGACGTTGCTGACGGCCGTGGAGACCGGGTAGGCGCGCATGAGCCCCTCGGGCGGGGGCGCGAGCAGCGAGCGCAGGTCCTCGACGTCCGTGCGGGAAGGGTCGAGCCAGCTGTCCCAGCGGTCCGGGGTGAGCATGAGGGGCATCCGGGGGTGGATCTCGGACAAGGAGTGCGGGCCTTCCTCGGGCGCCACGGCGAGGGGGCCGGTCTCGGCCTCGGTGGTGATGACCGAGCAGGTCACCCACCAGGCCTGCGGGTGGTCGTCGGGAAGGGTCTTGTCCCGCCAGAACTCGTACAGCCCGGCCATCGCGAACACCGACCCGTCGGCGGGCAGCACGAAGTAGGGCTGCTTGCGCGGCCGCTTCTTCTTCCCCTCGACCTCCAGCTCCCGCTCGGCCTTGGCGGTGACCCACTCGTAGTAGCCGTCGGCGGGGATGATGCAGCGGCGCGAGGAGAAGGCCCGCTTGTACGAGGGCTTCTCGTGGACGGTCTCGGCGCGGGCGTTGATCATCCGGGCCGCGCCCTCGGGGGTCTTCGACCAGCTCGGCACCAGCCCCCACTTGAGTTTGCGGAGCTGCCGAACCGGCCGGGGATCGTCGGCGTCCTTCACGGGACGGTCGAGGACCGCGTAGACCTCCTTGGTCGGGGCCACGTTGTAGTCGGGGGCCAGGGTCTCCTCGGGCTCCCCCTCCCACTTCTCGATCTCAAAGATTCCTGCGAGATCCTCGGGTCCACGACTCGCTGCATACCGTCCGCACATACGTGCCACACTGCCAGACTCCGTACGACGAGAGGGAGCCCCCGCCGAACATGGACACCAGCACAGCGACCTCTCTCTGGGACGAGCTGATCGGCACCCAGCCCGACCCCGACCTGTGGGTGGTCCTGGCCACCCTGGGCGCGGCGCTCGCCATCGTCGTACCGCCCACCCTGTGGCGCGTCTCGCGCAACGCCATCACCATCGCCCACGAGGGCGGCCACGGTCTGGTCGCGCTGCTCACCGGGCGTCAGCTCACCGGCATCCGGCTGCACTCCGACACCAGCGGGCTCACGGTCAGCCGGGGCAAGCCGCACGGCCTCGGCATGATCCTCACGGCCGCGGCCGGGTACACCGCTCCCCCGCTGCTGGGCCTGGGCGGCGCGGCCCTGCTGGCCACCGGCCGCATCACCCTGCTGCTGTGGGTGGCGACGGCCCTGCTGCTGGCGATGCTGGTGATGATCCGCAACGCGTACGGCGCCCTGACGGTGGTCGTCACCGGCGGCACGTTCGTGGTGGTGTCGTGGCTCGCGGGCCCCCAGGTGCAGGCGGCGTTCGCGTACGCGGCGGTGTGGTTCCTGCTCGCGGGTGGCGTGCGTCCCGCTTTCGAGTTGCAGGCGAAGCGGGTGCGGGGCGGGGCGGGTGACTCGGACGCGGACCAGTTGTCGCGGCTGACGCATGTGCCGGCGGGCCTGTGGCTGTTCCTGTTCCACGCGGTGTCGTTGTGCTCGCTGATAGGCGGCGGCCGGTGGTTGCTGGAGGTGTGAGGGGCCCCGAGGAGCCGCGTCACAGGGGTGCCGGGCCGCGGCGATCGGCGGTTCCGCGGGGCGCGACCAGCCACAACGGCGGCGCACCCGGAACACGGCCCCCCACTAGAGTGGACGCATGGCTTTGAACCCCTCAGAAACCGCCCTCTGGCCCGCACCCCACGCGAGCGGAGCCGTCGACGCGACGGTCCACGTCCCGGGGTCGAAGTCCGTCACCAACCGCGCCCTGGTCCTCGCGGCCCTCGCCTCGGAACCGGGCTGGCTCCGTCGCCCCCTCCGCTCCCGCGACACCCTGCTCATGGCGGCCGCGCTCCGTGAGATGGGCGTGGGCATCGAGGAGGGCGTCGGTCCCGACGGCACCGGCGAGTCCTGGCGGGTGCTCCCGGCCGGTCTGCGCGGCCCGGCCACGGTCCACGTCGGCAACGCCGGCACGGTCATGCGCTTCCTGCCCCCCGTGGCCGCCCTCGCCGACGGCCCCATCCGCTTCGACGGCGACCCCCGGTCCTACGAGCGCCCCCTGAACGGGGTGATCGACGCCCTGCGCGTCCTCGGCGCCCGGATCGACGACGACGGCCGGGGTGCGCTGCCGCTGACGGTGCACGGCGGGGGCGCGCTGGACGGCGGCCCGGTGGAGATCGACGCGTCCTCGTCGTCGCAGTTCGTGAGCGCGCTGCTGCTGAGCGGACCGCGGTTCAACCAGGGGGTCGAGGTCCGCCACATCGGCTCCTCGCTGCCCTCCCTGCCGCACATCCGCATGACGGTCGACATGCTGCGCGCGGTCGGCGCCCAGGTCGACACCCCGGAGTCGGGCGGCGAGCCCGACGTCTGGCGGGTGACTCCGGGCGCGCTGCTCGGCCGGGACCTGACGATCGAGCCGGACCTCTCCAACGCCCAGCCCTTCCTCGCGGCGGCCCTGGTCACCGGCGGCAAGGTCGTGATCCCGGACTGGCCGAGCCGCACCACCCAGCCCGGCGACCGGCTGCGGGAGATCTTCACCGAGATGGGCGGTTCCTGCGAACTCACCGAGTACGGACTGGTGTTCACCGGCTCGGGTTCCATCCACGGCATCGACGCCGACCTGAGCGAGGTCGGCGAGCTGACCCCGGGCATCGCGGCGGTGGCGGCGCTCGCGGACTCCCCCTCGACCCTGCGCGGCGTGTCCCATCTGCGGTTGCACGAGACGGACCGGCTGGCCGCGCTCACCAAGGAGATCAACGAACTCGGCGGCGACGTGACCGAGACGGCCGACGGCCTGCACATCCGCCCGCGCCCCCTGCACGGCGGGACCTTCCACACCTACGAGGACCACCGCATGGCGACCGCCGGCGCGATCATCGGCCTGGCGGTCCAGGGCGTGCGGATCGAGAACGTGGCGACGACGGCGAAGACACTGCCGGACTTCCCCGAGCTGTGGACCGGGATGCTCGGGGCGTAGGAGCCGAGAGATCATGCGCCGCTACAGCAAGCACACCGACGAGGACGACATCCGCTCCCGCCCCAACCGCAAGGGCAACCGACCGCGGACCAACATCCGCCCCAAGCACGAGGACGCGGCCTGGGGCATGGTCCTCACCGTCGACCGGGGACGGCTTACCGTGCTCGTCGACGACCGGATCGTGATGGCCATGAAGGCCCGCGAGCTGGGCCGCAAGGCCGCGATCGTCGGCGACCGGGTGGCCCTGGTCGGGGACCTGACCGGCCAGAAGGACACCCTCGCGCGGATCGTCCGCATCGAGGAGCGCACCTCCGTCCTGCGTCGCACGGCGGACGACGACGACCCGTTCGAGCGCGTGGTGGTCGCCAACGCCGACCAGCTCGCCATCGTCACCGCCCTCGCCGACCCCGAGCCCCGCCCCCGCCTGATCGACCGCTGCCTGGTCGCGGCGTACGACGGCGGCCTGGAGCCCCTGCTGGTGATGACCAAGTCGGACCTGGCCCCGCCGGACAAGCTCCTGGAGCTCTACGGCGACCTCGACATCCCCTTCGTCGTCACCAGCCGTGAGGAGCTGGAGAACGGCGACGCGACGGACCGGGTCCGCGAGCAGCTCGACGGCAAGATCACGGCGTTCGTCGGCCACTCCGGCGTGGGCAAGACGACCCTGGTCAACGCACTCGTGCCCGAGGACAGGCGTCGGCTGACGGGCCATGTGAACGCGGTCACCGGACGCGGTCGGCACACCACGACCTCGGCGCTCGCCCTGCCCCTGGCGGGCGAGGGCGGCTGGGTCATCGACACCCCGGGCCTGCGGTCGTTCGGACTGCACCACGTCGATCCGTCCCGTGTGATCCACGCGTTCCCGGACCTGGAACCGGGAACCGAGGGCTGTCCCCGTGCGTGCAGTCATGACGAGCCGGACTGCGCGCTGGACCGATGGGTGGCCGACGGACACGCGGACCCGGCCCGGCTCTACTCGCTGCGCAGGCTGTTGGCGACGAGGGAGCGCAAGGAAGGCGACTGACCTCCGCGTTGTTTGTCTGCGTACAGGTCAGGTAAAGGCATACTCGCACCGAGCCGGACATACGGGAGGACAGCACATGGCGTGGCTGCTGGTGGTGGTGGCCGGGTTGTTGGAGACCGGATTCGCCGTGTGTCTGAAGCTCTCGCACGGGTTCACCCGGCTCTGGCCGACGGTCGCCTTCTGCGTCTTCGCCCTCGGCAGCTTCGGCCTGCTGACGCTGTCGCTGAAGAAGCTCGACGTCGGCCCGGCCTACGCGGTGTGGACCGGCATCGGCGCGGCGGGCACCGCGATCTACGGCATGATCTTCCTCGGCGACCTGGTCTCGACCCTCAAGATCGTCTCGATCAGCCTGGTCATCGTGGGCGTGATCGGCCTCCAGCTGTCGGGCTCGGCGCACTAGCTGGATCGACCCGCGGGGCTCTCACACCGGCTGTCGGTGCAGCGCGCTGCGGACCAGCTCGGACACCCCGCCCTCGCCGGGTGGGGCCGCCACGCAGGACAGCGCGATCCGGATGGTCAGCTCGCAGGAGCGGGCGAGGTCGGTGAGGTCCGTCTTGTGCGCGCCGGGTCCGGCGAGCACGGCCACGGCGCGGTCGCGCACCAGCGCCACGAAGTCGCCGGGCGAGGGCAGCGGGCCGTCCGCGCGGCGCTGGGCCGGCACCGCGGAGGAGGACGGGACCGCGGACAGGGTCGGGGCGGGCAGGCGCTCGCTCCAGCAGCCGGTGAGCATGGCCCGCACCAGCGCGTTGTCCCGGGCGGTGGCGGCGGTCCACTCGGCGGTCGCGGTCAGCCGCTCCCGTGCGTCGCTGTGGGTGGTGAGCGCGCGCTCCACGCCGGCGAGGTAGCCGTCGGCCTCCCTTCTGACAAGGGCCCGGGCCAGACCTTCCTTGCTCCCGAACTCGTTGTACAGGGTCTGCCGTGAGACCCCGGCCGCCGCGGCGACGTCCACCATCCGCACCGCGGACCACGGCCGACGCGCCAGCGCCGTGTACGCGGCGTCCAGCAGGGACTCCCTCGCTGCGGGCATCATCGCCTCCTAGGGGCGAGCGGCTCTGCGCCCCAGATTTGACGCGCGTACGGGCACTGTCAAGGGTTCGCGAGGGCATGGAGGGGCGCCCTTGATCCACCGCACGCCGTCCGCGACGGAACCGCCCACACCGCCGTCCGCGGCGGGCCCGCCCACACCGCCACCCGTACCGCCACCCGCACCGCCGTCCACACCGTGGTCCCGTGTAGCCCCGCGGCGGCGACGGCGGATAGCGTTCGTCCCATGCCGGACTACCTCGACGACCTCCGCTTCGCCCACGTCCTCGCGGACGCGGCGGACGCGGCGACCATGGACCGTTTCAAGGCGCTGGACCTCAAGGTCGAGACGAAACCGGACATGACCCCGGTGAGCGAGGCGGACAAGGCCGCCGAGGACCTGATCCGCACCCACCTCCAGCGCGCCCGCCCGCGGGACGCGATCCTCGGCGAGGAGTTCGGCGTCGAGGGCACCGGCCCCCGCCGCTGGGTGATCGACCCGATCGACGGCACCAAGAACTACGTCCGCGGGGTGCCCGTCTGGGCCACCCTGATCGCCCTGATGGAGGCGGCCGAGGGCGGCTACCAGCCCGTCGTCGGCGTCGTCTCCGCGCCCGCCCTGGGCCGCCGCTGGTGGGCCGCGAAGGGCCACGGCGCCTACACCGGCCGCAGCCTCTCCTCGGCCTCGCGTCTGCGCGTCTCCCAGGTCTCGAAGCTGTCGGACGCCTCCTTCGCGTACTCCTCGCTGAGCGGCTGGGAGGAGCAGGGCCGGCTGAACGGCTTCCTGGACCTGACCCGCGAGGTGTGGCGCACGCGCGCGTACGGCGACTTCTGGCCCTACATGATGGTCGCGGAGGGTTCCGTCGACATGTGCGCCGAACCCGAGCTGTCCCTCTGGGACATGGCCGCCAACGCGATCGTCGTCACGGAGGCCGGCGGCACCTTCACCGGCCTGGACGGCCGCCCCGGTCCGCACAGCGGCAACGCGGCCGCCTCCAACGGCCCGCTCCACGACGAGCTGCTGGGTTATCTCAACCAGCGTCACTGATCGGCACGGACGAGCGCGTGCGCCCTCAATCGGCCGCACGCGCCCTCTTGTTGACCCACGCTTTGCCTGCGACTCTGAGAGCACCCTCGTTTGTGAACTTGTGAACCGCTGAACTATCGGGGCGGTTCCTCTGGAGGTGACTCCGCACCCATGCTCGTCCGTGACGCCATGAGCACAGTGGTCCTCACCATCGGCCCCACCCACACCCTCCGCCAGGCCGCGGCCCTGATGTCCGCGCGCCGCGTCGGCGCCGCCGTGATCCTCGACCCCGATGCCGGCGGGGTCGGCATCCTGACCGAACGGGACGTCCTCAACGCCGTGGGCCTGGGCCAGAACCCGGACACGGAACGCGTCCACGACCACACCCCCACCGACGTCGTCTTCGCGACGCCGTCCTGGACCCTGGAGGAGGCGGCCCGGGCCATGGCCCACGGCGGCTTCCGGCACCTCATCGTCCTGGACCACGACGAGCCGGTCGGCATCGTCTCGGTCCGCGACATCATCCGCTGCTGGGCACCGGCACGGCAGCACGTACCCGCCCCCGCGTGACCACACGGACGGCCGGGCCACCTCGCCAGAGGGGGCCCGGCCGTCCGCGTACGCGCCTCGGGACACCCGCCCACTTGGCGCCGAGCGCGGGCGATCCTACAATGGACTATGTCCAATTTCGGCAAAGATCTAAAATCACACCTCTTCGGGGCCTTGGTCCCCTGCTGTTAAGGTGACCCCTATGAGTGACCTTCTGGATCGACTGCGCGGCCGCGGATGGCGGATGACCGCGCAGCGCCGTGTCGTGGCCGAGGTCCTCGACGGCGATCACGTCCACCTGACGGCCGACGAGGTCCACGCGCGGGCCGTCGCCAAGCTGCCCGAGATCTCCCGGGCGACCGTCTACAACACGCTGGGCGAGCTGGTGTCCCTCGGCGAGGTCCTCGAGGTCGCCACCGACAAGCGCGCCAAGCGGTACGACCCGAACGCGCACCGGCCGCACCACCACCTGGTGTGCGCCCAGTGCGGCGCGATCCGCGACGTCCACCCGAGCGGCGACCCGCTGACCGACCTGCCCGACTCGGAGCGGTTCGGCTTCACGGTCTCCGGCGTCGAGGTGACGTACCGCGGCATCTGCCCGAACTGCGCGGCCGCGTAACCCCGCTTCCGAAGCCCCGGCACCCCCAGGTGCCGGGGCTTCGTGCTGTCCGCGGACGTCCCGGATCGAAGGGAAGCGCCTGGACGTCCCCCGCAAGCTGCCGCCGACACCGGACGCACCCCCGAGCAGGGGTCCGGAAACGCACCGAGGGCCGGAACCCTTTCGGATTCCGGCCCTCGGCCTTCAGTAGCGGGGACAGGATTTGAACCTGCGACCTCTGGGTTATGAGCCCAGCGAGCTACCGAGCTGCTCCACCCCGCGTCGATGAAATGAACACTACGTCAACGGTGCGGACGGAAGCAAATCGCTTTGTTCGCCCTGGCCGGCGCGGTCACGCCGACAGCTCCTGCCGCAGCGCGTCCCGCAGCCGGGCCGCGCGCTCGGACACCTCTCTGGGTCCCAGCGTCACCGCCCGGTCGGCCCAGCGCTGGCCCTCCACCAGCTCGCCACGACGCGCGTAGACCAGGGCCAACCGCAGTGCCGCCCGCCCGTGCCCCGCGTCGGCGGCACGGGTCCACCACACGGCCGCCTCGGGCTCGCTGCCCTCCCGCGCGAGCAGCAGGCCCAGGTTGAAGGCCCCGTTGCGGGACCCGGCCTCCGCGGCCTCCCGGTACCAGCGGGCCGCCTCCACGACGTCACCCCGCGCCGCGGCGAGCATGCCCACCCGGACCTGCGCCCGGCGGTGCCCCTGGGACGCCGCTCGCTCGTACCACTCCTCGCACTCGGACTTGGCGGAGTGCACCGGTTCCCCGAGCTCGTGCGCGGGCGCCGGGGGGCGTCGCGCGTCCAGCACGGTGGCCAGCCGGTACGCGGCCTCCGCGTTGCCGCCCCCCGCCGCGCACCGCAGATGCCGCTCGGCCGTCGCCTCGTCCCCGTCCCGCAGCAGCGCGATGCCCACCTGGAGCGCCGCCTCGGTGTGCCCGGCGGCGGCGGCCCGCTCGTACCAACGCAGCGCCACGGCGTGCTCGCCCCGTCCGGCGAAGAGGATCCCGAGGTTGAAGGCCGCGTCCACGCTTCCGGCCTCGGCGGCCTTGGAGAACCACGGCTCGGCGCCGGTGGTGTCCCCGACCTGGAGCAGCAGGATCGCCAGCGCGTTCGCGGCCTCGCGGTGCCCGGCGTACGCGGCCCGGCGGTACCACTGCTCGGCCTGCGCGGTCCGGCCCTGCTCGGCGCAGAGCAGCCCGAGGTTGTAAGCGCCGTTGACGTCACCGGCGTCCATCGCGGCCCGGTACCAGCGCTCGGCGGTCTGGGTCTCGCCGCGCTCGGCGTGCAGCGCCCCGAGGGCGTTCGCCGCGTTGCCGTCCCCGTCCTGCGCGGCCCGCAGCCACCAGACCGCGGCGCTGTCGACGTCCCCGGCGTCCCGCAGCAGGAACCCGAGCGCGCAGGCGGCCCGTGCCTCGCCGTCCTTGGCGGAGGTCAGGTACCAGCGTCCGGCCTCCTTCAGCTCGCCGCGGTTCTCCAGGATCGTGCCGAGATGGAGGGCGGCCCGCCGGTGTCCGCGCGCGGCCGCCTGGCGGTACCACTGCTCGGCCTCCGCGCAGACACCGTTGTCAGCCCCGGCGTCCCCCTCGGCGGGCGCCTCGCGGTCGAGGGCGCGCGCGAGCCGGTACGCCGCCTCGCGGTGCCCGCGCTCGGCCGCGGCCCGCATCCACTGGCGGGCCGTGGCGTCGCCGCGGTGCTCCAGCAGATCGGCGAGCGCGTACGCGCCGAGGGCGTGGCCCTGCTCGGCGGACTGGCGCAGCCAGTACTCGGCGGCGGGCTCGTCGCCCTTCTCCCGGTGGTGGCGCCCGAGGGCGTGCGCGGCCGCGGCGGACCCGGCGACGGCGGCGATCCGCCACCATCCGGCGGCCTCGTCGGCATATCCGCGCTGGTGCAGCAGGACGCCGAGGTTGTTGGCGGCGGCCCGGTCACCGGCGGCGGTGGCGGCACGCAACTGGGGCTCGGCTCCGTCGAGATCACCGCGGCGCAGCAGCATGGCCCCGAGGACGCTCATGGCCTCGACGTCACCGGCCTCCGCGGCGAGCCGTCGGCGCAACTCCTCGACGGCGTCGTCGGCGACCTCCGTGGCCTCGGTCTCGCCCGGCCCGGAGGGCTGCACAAATCGCCCTGTCTCGAACAGAGTTGCCTTGTCCCCCATAACGTCCATCGTCGCACCACCTGCAACCTGGGTACACCTGGTATACCGCAGCCAGTGAGGTCACTTCAGCGTTTTGTCGACATGCCCACAGAGAGACAAGTCAAACACAGTTCCCCCCAACTCCCCACGGCGGCGCGGCACTCACCCCTTCCGGCACATGCGTTCGCACATCACGAAGGCCCGGATCCTTGATCAGGATCCGGGCCTTCGTTTTCAGTAGCGGGGACAGGATTTGAACCTGCGACCTCTGGGTTATGAGCCCAGCGAGCTACCGAGCTGCTCCACCCCGCGCCGTTGTGTTGCAACCGTACCACGGCGCGGGACGGAGTATTCGATCAGCCGCTGGGACTGCCGCTCGGGCTCGGACTTCCGCTGGGTTTCGGGCTGCCGCTGGGCTTGGGAGTGCTGCCCGGCTTGGGGGTGCTGCCGGTCTTGTCCCCCGTGGCCTGCGCGTCCTCGGCCCGCCGCAGCGCGTCCTCCAGGTCCTTCTGCGCCTTGCCGTACGCCTCCCAGTCGCCCTTCTTCAGGGCTTCCTGGCCGGCGTCGAAGGCCTTCTGGGCGTCGTCCAACGCCTCCTGGACCGTGGGGTTGTCGGACGGCGGTGGCGGAGTGGTGGTGTCCCCGCCGTCGTCCTCCGGTGGCTTCGGGGTCTCGCCCTTCGCCCCGAACACCTTGCTGAGGGCCTCGTCGAGGGTGTCCTCGAAGGCGGTGTTGCCTCCGTAGGTCACCAACACCTTCCGCAGCAGCGGGTACTTCAGTCCACCACCGCGTACGTAGACCGGCTCCACGTACAGCAGTCCTCCGTCGAGCGGCACCGTCAGCAGGTTGCCGTACTCCACCTTGGAGTCGCCTCTGTTGAGGAGGCTGATGGTCTCGGCGATGTCCTGTTCGGAGTTGAACTGGCTCTGCACCTGTTTGGGCCCGTTGACGGTGGTGTTCGTCGGCAGTTTCAGGATTCTGATCTTGCCGTAGTCACCGGTGCCCGCCTCGGCGTCGACCGACATGAACGCACTGAGGTTGTCCCGGCCGTTGGGCGTGAACGTCGTCGTGAGCGAGAACGCCTGTGTCTTCTGGTCGGGCATCTTCATGCTCAGGTAGTACGGCGGCACCGGTTCGCCCGAGGTGTTGGTCGGGTCGTCCGGCACCTGCCAGACCTCGGAGCCGCTGAGGAACGTCGTCGCGTCCTTCACGTGGTAGCGGCTGAGCAGCTCGCGCTGGACCTTGAACAGGTCCTGCGGGTACCGCAGATGGGCCATGAGGGCGCTGGAGATCTCGGTCTTCGCCTTCACCGTGCCCGGGAACGCCTTCATCCAGGTCTTCAGGACCGGGTCCTGGGTGTCCCACTGGTAGAGCTTGACCTGACCGCTGTACGCGTCGACGGTCGCCTTCACAGAGTTGCGGATGTAGTTGACCTGGTTCTGCTGGGCCACCACCGCGCGCGAGTTGTTCGTCGCGGTCAGCGAGTCGGCCGTGGTGTCACCGAGGGTCGTACGGGACGAGTACGGGTAGCCGTTCGTCGTCGTGTACGCGTCGACGATCCACTGGATCTTGCCGTCCACGACCGCCGGGTAGGCGTCGCCGTCGATGGTCAGCCACGGGGCGACCGCCTCGACGCGCTCCTTGGGCGTGCGGTTGTACAGGATCCGCGAACCCTCGCCGATCGCGCCGGAGTAGAGGATCTGCGGCTCGCTGAACGCCACCGCGTACGCGGCCCGGTTGATCGGGTTGGAGAGGTTGACCCCGCTCTTGCCCGTGTAGCTGAAGGTTTTCTCGCCGTTGTCGTCGGAGTAGTCGATCTCCTTCTGGGGACCGCCGACGATCGAGTACTCGGTGGTCTTCTCGCCGTAGTACACGCGCTGCTGGTACGTCCCGAGGTCGCCCTGCGAGGGCAGGTCGGACTCGGTGAAGACCGGGCGGCCCTCGGAGTCGGCGGTGGTGCCCTTGGCGGCGACCACACCGTAGCCGTGGGTGTAGCGGAAGTGGTCGTTGATCCAGTTGTTCTTCGGGATGCCGGCCAGGTTCAGCTCGCGCAGACCGATGACCGTGTCCTGGTCCTTGCCGTCCTTGCTGTACCGGTCGACGTCCAGGTTGGTCGGGAACGCGTAGTAGTTACGCATCTGCTGGAGCTGCTGGAACGTCGGCGAGACGATGTTGGGGTCCAGCACACGGATGCTGGCCGTGTTGTCGACGTCGTCGCGCAGCCTGGTCTTGTCCGTGGCGGTCGACGTGCCCCCGTACTCGGTGACCTGGGCGTCGTCGATGCCGTACGCCTCGCGCGTGGCCTTGAGGTTCTTGGAGACGTAGGGCGCCTCCTTGGCCTGCTCGTTCGGCTGGACCTGGAACTTCTGCACGATCGCCGGGTAGAGACCGCCGATGAGGATCGCCGACAGCACCATCAGGCCGAAGCCGATGACGGGCAGCTGCCAGGTGCGCCGCCACAGGGTGGCGAAGAACAGCAGCGCGCAGATGACGGCGATGCAGAACAGGATCGTCTTGGCGGGCAGATAGGCGTTCGCGTCGACGTACCTCAGGCCGGTCCAGTTGTCGGTGGCCTTGAAGTCGCTGGACTTGACCGCGAGGCCGTACCGGTCGAGCCAGTAGGCCACCGCCTTCAGGGCGACGAAGACGCCCATCAGCACCGACAGATGGCCGGTGGCGGCGGCGGTGGCGCGCGCGCCCGGGCTGGTGATCCTGAGGCCGCCGTACAGGTAGTGGGTCAGCGCGGCGGCGATCAGGGAGAGGATCGCGGCGGCGAAGCCGAAGCCGAGCAGGAACCGGTACCAGGGCAGGTCGAAGGTGAAGAAGGAGATGTCGAGCTTGAACTGCGGGTCCTTCTCACCGAACGACACGCCGTTGACCCACATCAGCCAGGTCCGCCACTGGCTGGAGGCCGAGGCCCCGGCGATCAGCCCGACCAGGGAGGTGATCCCCAGCAGCAGCCACTTCTTGTAGGGCGCGATGCCCATGCGGTAGCGGTCGAGGTTCTGCTGCTCCATCGACATGGCGCTCAGCGGCGGGCGCAGCCGGTGGGCCAGCCAGATGTTGACGCCGACCGCGAGGGCCATCAGCAGACCGAAGACGAAGAACAGCCCGATCTTCGTCCACAGGGTGGTCGTGAACACGGACGAGTAGTTGACCGACCGGTACCAGAGCCAGTCCGTCCAGAACCCGGCGAACATGGTGAACGCCATGCCGAGCACGGCAAGGACGCCCAGTGTCATGAGCAGGGTCCGGACACGCCGGGACGGGCGGCCCACTCTGATCCGTGGCCCCGTCGGGCCTCCGCCGCGGTCCGGCATCTGGAAAGCCAAGGTGCGCACCTCGAAAGTCGCTGTTGGTCCGTCAGACCCGCGTCCCCGCGGGCCGTCCGTGGGCCACGTGATCGTGGGCCCTCACCTATGCAACTTACTCACGCTTTACTCGGTTCCCGATTCCGGCCATGAACGAGGCAGGATTGTGACCATGTCCAACACTCCCATGGCAGCGAGCCCTCTGACCCGGGCCGTACTCGAGATCGACGAGTACGTCTCCGGCCTCGGCTGGGACCAGCCCGCTCGCCTCTTCGCCCTCGTAGACACCGCCCGGCTGCGCGCCCAGGAACCCGGGCTCGCGGCCCAGCTCGGCCTGGAGGACGAGCAGGCGACCACCGCTCTCACCCCGATCGAGCAGGAGGAGATCCCGGCGGGCAGGCCGCTGGACGAGTTCCTCGGCACGATCGCCTGGCCCGACGCCGTGGTCGGCTGCGCGCTGACGGTGGAGCGCCTGATGCTGCCGCCGTCCGCCGAGGCCTCGGTCCCCGAGGGCCTGAACGAGAAGAAGCTCGCCCAGTGGGTCGCCGAGCACCCCGACCGCCAGGAGGTCCGTATGACGGTCGCCGTCCTGCGCGACGGCGCCCGCGACTCGGCGCTGCGCCTGCGGGAGAAGGACTCCCCGACGGAGGTCCTCACGGGCGGCGACCTGGTGCCGGGTCTGGCGGAGGCGCTGTCGGCCACGTTCGCGGACTGACGTCCGCCGTCACACCGGACGAGGGCGTCCCCGGCCTGCGGGGGCGCCCTCGTCCATGTACGCGCGCGTGGGCGCCGTATCAGCCCTTGGTCGTGCAGCTGGGCAGGTCGGCGGTGTCGCCGGAGCGGATGTCCTTGAGGGCGCCGAGGGCGTCGTCGATGGTCTTCACCTTGACCAGGGTGAGCCCGCTCGGGGTGTCCTTGGCGGCGGCGGCGCAGTTCTCGGCGGGCGTCAGGAAGTACTGCGCCCCCTTGCCGCGCGCACCGACGGTCTTCATCTCGATGCCGCCGATCGGGCCGACCTTGCCGTCGTCGTCGATGGTGCCGGTGCCGGCCACGAACGCGCCGCCGGTCAGGGCGCCCGGGGTGAGCTTGTCGTAGATGCCGAGCGCGAACATCAAGCCGGCGCTGGGGCCGCCGACGTCGGCGAGCTTGATGTCGATGGTGAACGGGAAGGTGTGGTCGACGCCGGCGGAGATGCCGACGATGGCCCGCTTCTCGCCGTCGTCGTCGGACTCCTTGGTGGTGATCGTCACGTCCTCGGTCCTGGTCGCCGTCCGCTGCTCCTTCTCGGCGGCGGCCTGCTCCTTGGCGGGCACGATGGTGAAGACGACCTTCTCGCCGGCCTTGTGCTCGGTGACCCGCTCGGCGACGTCGGCGGGCTCCTTCACCGCCTTGCCGTCGACGGCCTTGATGACGTCACCGGCGTGCAGCGCGCCCTCGGCCGGGGAGTCCTTGACGACCGTGGAGACGATCACGAAGGACTTCACCGGGATGTCCAGCGCCTCCAGGGCGGCGACCTTGGCGCTCTCCTGGGACTGGCTGAACTCCTCGGCGTTCTCCTGGGTGGACTGCTCCTCGGTCTTGCCGTCCGGGTAGAGCGTGTCGTGCGGCACGACCTTGTTGTCGTGCGCGAGCCAGCCGTAGACGGCCTCGACGAGGTTCATCCTGTAGTCGGCGCTGGTGACCCGGACGGTGGTCATGTTCAGGTGCCCACTGGTCGCGTAGGTCTTGCGCCCGGAGATCTGGAGCACCGGCTCGCCGCCGTGCTCACCCAAGGTGTTCACCGTCGGCCCCGGGGACATCTCCGCGTACGGCACGGGGATGAAGACTCCCGCGCACAGGAGCGCGATCAGCATCAGGGTGGAGGCGAGCATCGTCGCGGTGCGGCGTGGCATGGCACGACAGTACGGGACGCCTCTGTCAGCGACCCGTCAGGGCGACCTTAGGGTTGCTTCCGCATGGCCTCGGGGCTGCTTTCCCTGGCCGCAGGTCTGCTTCCCCCTGGCTTCAGGGCTGCTTCTCCATGGCCTCGCGGAACCTGGCGTAGCCGTCGAGCTCGGGACCGTCGCCGCGGATCCTGTGGGTCCGGTTGGCCCAACTCCCCCACAGACCGGCACCGATCGCCGCCAACAGCGGAATCAGCAACCAGGCGAGCGCCGCCATGCAGACCTCCCAACCCCGATGAGCGACCGCAACTGACTGATCAGCAGATTAACCATCCGCACGGACAACGCTCACGCCAGGGGTGCGGTTACGCAACCGGAGAGGGGTGAAGGAAGGGTTCGGCAGCGGTCGGGGCGGGGCGCCGGGCTCAGCAGGCGCCGACCCACTCCTCGGTGCCGTCGGAGAACGTCTGGTGCTTCCAGATGGGCACTTCGTGCTTGAGATCGTCGATCAGCTTCCGGCAGGCCTCGAAGGCCTCACCGCGGTGCGGGCACGACACGGCGACGACGACGGCGAGATCCCCGACGCCCAGATCCCCGATCCGGTGCACGGCGGCCAGCGCCCGCACGGGGTACGCGGCGACGACCTTCTCGGCGATCCGGCGCATCTCCGCCTCGGCGCTCGGATGGCACGAGTAGCCGAGCGTGTCGACGTCGGCGCCCCCGTCGTGGTTGCGCACGGTTCCCACGAACAGCGCAGTCCCCCCGGCCGCGTCGTCCCCGACGGCCTGGAAGACCTCGTCCAGGGAGAGCGGGGTCTCACGGATGGCGAGGAGCTTGATCGGCTCGTCGGCGGCCCGCTCACCCGGGTGGTCGTTCGTGGTTGCCATGGGCCCATCGTGCCCCATGCCGCGGACCACGCGGAATAGCGTCATCGACCGGCACACGCGCGTGTGCGTTTGGAGCCTCCTACAGGACCGCGGCCCCGCCTCAGATCCTGCGCCGCGCCTTGCGGGCCCTGCGCACCACCGCCGCCGCGCCCAGCAGCGCCACCGTCGCGCCCGCCGCGCCCGCGGCCGTCGCGTCCTTGCGGCCGAGCCGGCGCCCGGCCACCGTGTGGCGCCCGGAGACCTCCTCCAGCAGCTGCCCGAGCACCTCCTCGTTGGTCCACTGCGGCCGCCACCCCGCGTCGTGCAGCCGGCTCCCGCTCACCACCCAGGGGTACATCGTGTACGCCAGGTCCCCGGCCGGGGACGGCGTGAGCCCGATCCGGTGCAACCGGGCCGCCGCTCCCAGCGCCACGGCCGACGGCAGCTCCATCCGCCGGATCCCGCTGAGCTCCTCGACCTCCTCCTGCTCCAGCCAGCCGTCGCAGCCGACGGCCAGCTCGCCCTCGACCTTCTCCAGGACGGCGTACTCCAGAGCGCTGCACAGGTCCTCGACGTGGCAGAACTGCCAGGCGGGCCGCGAACCGGCCACGACGAGCAGCCGCGGCGACTCGAAGTACCGGGTCAGCGCGGTGTCGGTGCCCCCGACCAGGATCGCGGGCCGCACCACGGTGACGTTCAGCCCGGGGTGCGCCCGGGGGGCGCGCCGCGCGAGCCGCTCGATCTCCAGCAGGTCCCCGACACCGGTCGCCTCCGCGGTGGCGCGCAGCTCCGCGTCCTCGGACAGCGGCAGCTCGTTGTCGTCGAGGGCCCCGTAGACCATGGCGGACGTGCACAGCACGACGCGGTGCACACCGGCGGCGGCCGCGGCGGTCAGGACCGTCTGGGTGCCGCGCACGTTGTACGCCGTACGGGCGGCGCCGTCCGTCTCCAGATCGAGGTCCAGCGCCAGGTGCACGACGACGTCGGCGCCCCGCAGCTTCTCCGCGATGGCCGGATCCCGCACGTCCAGGATGTGCCACTGCGCCGCCGCGCACTCGCCGCGCCGCTCGTCGATGGCGATGACCTGCTTGATCTCCGCCGAGGCGGCGAGCCGCTCGGTGAGCAGCGCGCCGACACCGTCGGCGGCACCGGTCACGGCGACGACGGGCCCGCGCCCGCCCGTCGACGCGCCGGCGCGAAGCGCCGTCGTCGAGGGGTGGTGGTCGGGTGACGGGTGGGTTGACTGGTTTCGCGCTGCGCGAACCTGTGGATCGGGGGAACTCACCGGGCGTCTCCAGCGGTTGTCTTCAGTACGGGCGCGAGTGACGCGTACGTACCAGGTGGCATCCATCCTGCCGCAGGCCGCGAGTCGGCGGAGCACCGAGGCCCGATCCGCCCACGGTGTCTACGCTGGGTGGTGTTATCGGGCAGTCGCGCCGTCGGAGAGACACCGGCGGCCTTACCAGCCGAGGAATCCCGTGAGTGACACCCCATTCGGATTCGGCCTTCCGCCGGAGGAGCCGGAAGACGGCGACGAGGGCAAGAAGAAGGACCAGCAGAGCGGTGGTGGTCAGGGCCCGGCCAACCCGTTCGGTTTCGGCGGGCTGCCCGGAGCCGGTGGCTTCGGTGGCCCGGGTGGTCCGGGCGCGGACAATCCGTTCGCCGCCATGTTCGGCTCCCTGAACCCCAACGACCTGGGCGCCGCCTTCCAGCAGCTCGGCCAGATGCTCTCGTACGAGGGCGGGCCGGTGAACTGGGACATGGCCAAGCAGATCGCCCGCCAGACGGTCTCCCAGGGCACCGCCGACGGCACCAAGGACGCGAGCGTCGGCCCCGGCGAGCGCACCGCCGTCCAGGAGGCCGTCCGCCTGGCCGACCTGTGGCTCGACGACGCGACGTCCCTGCCGTCCGGCGCGGGCTCCGCCGTGGCCTGGTCCCGCGCGGAGTGGGTCGAGGCGACCCTGCCCGCGTGGAAGGAGCTCGTCGACCCGGTCGCCGAGCGCGTCGGCACCGCCATGGGCGACGTGCTGCCGGAGGAGATGCAGGCCATGGCCGGCCCGCTGATCGGCATGATGCGGTCGATGGGCGGCGCGATGTTCGGCACCCAGATCGGACAGGCCGTCGGTGTGCTCGCGGGCGAGGTCGTCGGCTCGACCGACATCGGCCTGCCGCTCGGTCCGGCCGGCAAGGCCGCGCTGCTGCCGGTGAACATCGAGGCGTTCGGCAAGGACCTGGGCGTGCCCAAGGACGAGGTGCGGCTGTATCTCGCCCTGCGCGAGGCCGCCCACCAGCGCCTCTTCACGCATGTGCCCTGGCTGCGCTCGCATCTGTTCGGCGCGGTCGACGGCTACGCGCGCGGGATCAAGGTCGACACCGCCAAGCTGGAGGACGTGGTCGGCCAGTTCGACCCGCAGAATCCCGAGCAGCTCCAGGACGCGCTCCAGCAGGGCATGTTCCAGCCCGAGGACACCCCGGAGCAGAAGGCGGCCCTGGCCCGTCTGGAGACGGCTCTGGCGCTGGTGGAGGGCTGGGTGGACGCGGTGGTCCACACGGCCGCGAAGCCCCGCCTGACGTCGGCGGACGCGCTGCGCGAGACCCTGCGCCGCCGGCGCGCCTCGGGCGGCCCGGCCGAGCAGACCTTCGCCACGCTGATCGGCCTGGAGCTGCGTCCGCGCCGGCTGCGGGACGCCTCCCGGCTGTGGGCCTCGCTGACGGACGCGCGCGGTGTCGACGGCCGGGACGGTCTGTGGGCCCACCCGGACATGCTGCCGACCGCTTCCGACCTGGACGACCCGGACGGCTTCGTCCACCGCGAGCAGCTGGACTTCTCCGAGCTGGACAAGATGCTCGGCGAGGCGGCGCAGAAGCCCGACCTGAAGAAGAAGGACACCGACGCCGACGCCGACGCCGACAAGGACGACGACACCGAGTGAGCCTGTTCGACGACGCGGTCCTCGTACTGAAGGGCTACGAGGACCAGGAAGAGCTGCGCCAGATCTACCTGGACCATCTGGCGACGCACCCGGACGGCATGTGGAAGGCCTGCGGCGACGGGCACATCACGGCGAGCGCGCTGGTGATCGACCCGTCCCGCGGGCAGGTCCTGCTGACCCTCCACCGGAAGTTGCGGATGTGGCTCCAGATGGGCGGGCACTGTGAGCCGGGTGACGTGTCGCTGGAGTCGGCGGCCCTGCGCGAGGCCACGGAGGAGTCGGGCATCACCGGGCTGACGCTGCTCCCGGGCGGCCCGGTGCGGCTGGACCGCCACCCGATCCCGGCGCCCTGCCACTGGCACCTCGACGTCCAGTACGCGGTCGTCGCTCCGCCGGGCGCGGTCCAGGAGATCAGCGACGAGTCCCTGGACCTGCGCTGGTTCCCCTACGTCGAGGTGGCGGACGTCGCGGACGGGTCGGTCGTACGACTGCTGGAAGCGACGCGCGCCCGGCTGTGACGGGCGGACAGGTGTAAGGGGAGGACAGGTGTAAGCGCACAGGTGTAAGGGGCGACCGCCCAGGGTGGTCGCCCCTTACCCATGCCTCTGGGTGCGGCTAGCTCCAGGCGTTGCCCTGGTTCTGGCCCCGGGCCCCCTGCTGCCCCATGCCGTACTGCGCGGCGAGGCCGGAGCCGATCTGGGCGTTCTGCGGAGGCATCAGCTCGCTGGGCTGGACGATGGCGTAGCCGCTGCCCATGAAGCTGAGTTCCCAGCCCTCACCGGTGTTGCCCCGGCGCCGGAACACTCCGGAGGAGTGGGTCTGGGCCTGCATCTGGACGCGCAGCGAGGTCGACCAGGCGACGATCGCGTCGGCGTCGCAGTTGACGTACTTGTCGGGTGTCACCTGCATCATCAGCGGCGCGCCGGAGGTCATGAGGGCGACCTTGCCGCGACCGGTGATGTTGAGCTGGTACTTCCCCGAGCCGGAGATGCCGTAGAGGCTGTCGACGGCGATGACCTCGTGGTGCAGCGAGGAGTCCATGGCGAGGACGTAGGAGCTGTCGACGGTCAGGCCGTCCTGCTCCACGTCGACCAGGTGGACGTGCTGCTTGAGGTTGGCGAGGTAGACCGTGCCCTGCCCGTGGCAGCGCATGAGGTCCAGGCCCTCGCCGGTCCGCGCACGCGCGCGTCCCTGCTGGTTGCTCTGGTACTCGGCGTCGAACTCCATCAGACCCTGGTAGGCGACCATCGTGCCCTTGCGGGCGAGGATGTCGTCGTGGCCCTCCAGGGTGACGCGGAGCATCTGCTTGTTCTGCAGTGCCCAGGGCTCCTGGGTCTGCTGGTCGTTGTAGGCGAAAAGCGGACTCTGCATGACGTTCTGGCTCCCCCTCAGCCCCGGACCCGGAGGCGGTCGGTGCTGTCCTCGCTGGGCTGGACGACGACGATGCCCTGGCCGGAGAAGGCCATCTGGTAGGCCTCACCGCTGCCCCGGCCGATGAGCGACTGCGCCTTGAAGCTGCGCTTGCCCTTGACCTTGAGGTTGGGCGACCAGGCGACGAGCGCGTCGGGGTCGACGTACGTCTCGTCCTCGCCGCCGCCGCAGTCGACGACGATCGGCTTGCCCCGGGAGGTCAGCGCGACCCAGCCCTGCCCGGAGATCTTGGTGTTCCACAGCCCCTGTCCGGCGAACTTGGCCAGGCCCTTGACCCGCTCGACGCCCCAGGTGAGGTGCGCGTCGAAGGCGAGCAGGTTGGTGGCGTTGACGGAGATGCCGTCGCCGTTGAGGTTGATGACGACCACGTTGGCGCCGTAGTCGGCGAGGTAGAGCAGTCCGTCGCCGGAGCACTTCATCAGGGGCGCGCCCTCGCCGGTCATCCAGTCCTTGGCGATCTGGCGCACGGCCGGCGGGTTGGGCTCGTACTGGACGAAGCCCTCGTAGGCGACCATCGAGCCCACGCGCGCGAAGAGGTCGTTCCCGGTCTGCATGGCGATCTTCGCCATGTGGTTGCCGTGGTTCTCCATGCGGGCGGTGACGGGTGCGGGAGCGAAGCCCGCGAGTGGCTGGTTCATGACGGACTCCCTCAGATCTCGTACGGCTGGACGACGATGAAGTTGCCGGGCGCCGCGCGGAACTGGAGGTTCACGCTCTCGCCGGTGTCGCCGGGGTAGGCGTTGCGGCGCATCCGCACCTGGCTGGAGACGACCACCTGCGCGGCGGAGGACCAGGCGACCACGGCGTTGGCGTCGGCGAACGTCGTGGGCGTGACCGGCAGCACCACGGGCGTGCCGTGCGTCTTGAGGACGATCGTGCCGGTGCCCTGGAACATCATCGTGAACAGCGCCCCGCCGGGGATGCCGTGGCCCTCGATACGGCGGACCTCGTACTGGAGGCCCTCGTCGAAGGCGAGGACGTTCTCGGCGGAGACACAGATGCCGTCGCCCTGGAGTTCGATCGGGTGCAGCATCGTGGAGTTCTCGGCGAGGAAGACCTGGCCCTGGCCGGTGCAGCGCATCAGCTGCATCTCCTGGCCGGTCGCGTTGCCGACGACCCGGCCGGCGAACCCGGCGCCCTTGTAGCTGAAGTCGACCTTGCCCTGGTAGAGCACCATGCTGCCCTGCCGGGCCAGCACGGGCTGCCCCCCGATGCCGAGGTCGACACGGACGAGCTTCTTGTTCTGCTGCGTCCAGCGCTGACCGGTGGGGGTCTCCTTGAACTGCGCGAGGGCGCCCGCGACACCGGCGGCCTGGGGCGCGCCGTGCGGCATGCCCTGGGGCGCGCCGTACGGAGCCTGCTGACCGGGGGCCTGCTGACCCGGGGCCTGGCCGTACGGGGGCTGCTGGCCGTAGCCCGGGGGCGGGGTCGGCTGACCGTAGCCGGGCGGCGGGGCGGGGGCGTGGGGTGCGTGCGGGGCCTGGGGCTGGGCGCCGTAGCCGGGGGGCAGCGGAGCCTGCTGACCGGGGGCCTGGCCGTAAGGGGGCTGCTGGCCGTAGCCCGGAGGCGGGGTCGGCTGACCGTAGGGCGCGGCCGGGGCCGGGGGCGGTACCGGGGCACCGCCGGGCGGGGTCATGGGCGCGACGATGGTCGGCTGGGAGTGCACGTTCGGCGCGGGGGCCGGGGGCGGGGTCGCTCCGGGCGGGGGCGCGAAGCCCTGTGCGGCGGGCTGCGGGGCCGGCGCGGGCGCCGGCGGGGCGCCGAACGAGGGGGGCGCGGCGCTCTGGGCGGGCGGGGCGAAGCCCGGGGAGGCGCCGGCCTGCGGCTGCTGCGGTGCCGCGGGCGCCTCCTCCTCGGCGACCTCGCCACCGAAGTTCTTCAGCAGCGCCTCGAGGCCGCCGTCGAAGCCCTGCCCGACCGCGGCGAACCGCCAGACGTCCTTCAGGTAGAAGTCGCCCAGCATCACGGCACGCTCGGTGGTGAACTCCGAGCCGTTGAAGGAGTAGCGGGCCACCTCCTCGCCGCCGGCCACGATCCGGAGGTACCCCGGGGCGACCTGGGACATCTGCCCGGCGCCGTCGATCGTCGCGGTGAAGGACAGCTTCTGGATCTGCGCCGGGATCCGGTCGAGGGTGACGCGGAAGGACTCCGTGTCACCCGCCTGGGCGCCCAGGAGCTGGATGGACTCCTCGGGGGACTTCGGCTGGTTGAAGAAGATGAAGTACCGGTCGTCCGAGAGCCGTTCGTCGGCGTCGAGACCGAAGCAGCTGATGTCGAAGCTCAGTCCGGGGCCGGTGATCTGCACGCCTACGTACAGATCGGTGCCCGCGGTGAGGTCACTGACCTTGGCCTTGTGGCCGCGTTGGAATTCCCTGGCCATGCGTAACGACCGTCCCCCATCCAAATGCGAGTGCGTCGCGCCAGGCTAACGGCAAACTCGGACAACGGAGGAAGTCGGTACAGACCCGGTACACAACTCCGCTGGCGGGAGGGGTGGGGGGAGCGAGGGGACCGAGCCGATGGGGCTCCGCGCGGGGCGGGGGCTGCGGTGGTCACGCTCCGTGTGGGGCGCGGGCGCGGATCGGCATCGCGCGGGCGCGGGGCGCGGATTGGCATCGCGCGGGGTGCAGGTGGGGGGCGCGGGCCCCGGGTGAGTCCTCGGGGACCCTCCGCGCGGGTCAGTCTCCGCGCGCGCCCGGCAGATGGGGCAGGCGGTCGGCGGCCACCACGCCCTCGAGGTAGCCCCGGGCCCGCTCGGTGCGCGGGTATGCCTCCAGCAGCCGCCAGAAACGCGGCCCGTGTCCGGGGACGAGCAGATGGGCGAGCTCGTGGACGAGGACGTAGTCGACGACGTACTCGGGCATGCCCTGGAGCCGGTGCGAGAGCCGGATGCTGCCCTCGGCCGGGGTGCACGACCCCCACCGGGTGTTCTGGTTGGTGACCCAGCGCACCGAGCTGGGCCGGGCGCGTCCGTCGAAGTACTGGGCCGACAGCCGCTCGGCGCGCTCGGACAGCTCCGCGTCACCGAGCACCCTCTTGCTCTCCTGGGCGGCCAGCTTGTCGAGCATGACGCTCACCCAGCGTTGCTCCTCCGCCTCGGACATCCGGGCAGGGATCAGCACGACGGTGCGGTCGCCCTCGCGGTACGCGGAGACCGTCCTGCGTCGGCGGGCGCTCCTGCGCACCTCGATCGCGCTCGCACCCGAGCCGCTGGGCGGCTGGCTCGACGTGCGTCGCTGTGGTGTTCCGGCGCGGTGAAGTGGGTCGGCGGACACGCCCCGACGTTACCCGCTGTGCACGGTGGAAGTCCCGACTCCGGGACGGTTCGGTCCGGATCCCCCACCATGCGTTTGATTTGTACGACGAATACCCACCGCCTGTGGACAACTTTCGGCACCGAACGGCGGGGCCAGGCATGCTGGCATCCGCCGTCGGACACCACGGCCGACCGCCGAACGGTCTTCCGGCGGCGGACGGGGCGTTCCCTCACGGCCGATCCATCACGGTGTGCTTCGGCACGGTGTTCCGTCACGACTGTTCCATCACGGTGTGCTTCGGCACGGCCGCTCCATCACGGCTACGGGGGCCTGTCATGCAGTCTTCACAAGATCCGCCGGTCACGGCGATCCCACTGGTTCCGCTGGTCAAGCCCGCTCTGCGGCGCGGCTGGCGCGACCTCAACACCGTCCAGTTCGGGATGACCCCGGCGCACGCGATGACGCTGGGTCCGATGGACACGGCGACGGGCAGCTTTCTCGACCTGCTCAACGGCACCCGCGGTCCGGGGCTGCTGCGCGAGGAGGGGCGGCGCATGGATCTGCCCGACGGTCATGTCGACCGGCTCCTGGAGGGGCTGGCGCGGTCCGGGCTGCTCGACGACGCGCGCGGGGGCGGCCCGGCCGGTGACGCCCTGCGCAGGAAGAAGCGAGTCCTCGACCGGCTCCGCCCGGACCTGGCCTCGCTGTCGCTGACGACGTCCGAACCGGGCGAGGCGATGGGACTGCTGGCCGGCCGGCGCGCGCTGCGCGTGCAGGTCAGGGGTGCCGGCCGGGTGGGCGCGGTGCTGGCCGCGCTGCTGTCCGGCGCCGGGGTCGGCGAGGTCGACGTGCGGGACGTCGGCGAGGTGGAGCCGTGGGACGTGGCCCCGAACGGGCTGCCCGCCGAGGCGATCGGCGAGCGCCGGGACGAGGCGGCGCGGCGCGCGGTACGCCGATCCGCGCCGGACCGCGCCCCGCGCCGGTCACCCTCCGTGGACGGTGAGCCCGGCTACTCGCTGGTGATCCTCGCCCCGAGGGACGACGTGGCGGTGCACGCCCCGCCGACCGCCGACCTCCTCGTCGAGTCCGGTACGCCCCATCTGTACGCCGGTGTCGTGGAGGCGACCGGAGTCGTCGGTCCGCTGGTCCTGCCCGGAGTGACGGGCTGCGCGGGCTGTCTGCACGAGGGGCGCACCGACCGGGACCCGGTCTGGCCCCGGCTGGTCGCGCAGTGGCGCTCGGGCTCGGGGCGCTCGCGGCACGTGCGCCCGTGCGACCTGGCACTGGCCACCACGGTGGCGGGACTGGCGGCGGCGCATGCCCTCTCCTTCCTGGACGGCCGGACACCGTCGAGCGCCGGCGCCCGCTGGGAGGTCTCCCTGCCCGCCCTGAACTGGCACGCGCGGCCGGTGTGGGCCCATCCCGCATGCCCCTGCGGGGCCGCGGAGAAAGGTAAGGAGGAACACACCGCCACCGAAGGGGAGTCACACGAGACAATGGCGGGGCAAGGGCCGTCGAAGGAGTTGCGCCGCACTGCGGATACGGCACGGCCGGCAGGGACCTGGAGGGCGCATGTCTGATCTTCCCCGAAAGGCGGTCACCCGGACCGCCAAGCTCGCCGCGCTCCCGCTCGGCTTCGCCGGCCGGGCCACGTGGGGGCTCGGCAAGAGAATCGTCGGGGAGTCCGCGGAGATCGTCGGCCGTGAGCTGCAACAGCGCACGGCGGAGCAGTTGTTCAAGGTGCTCGGCGAGCTCAAGGGCGGGGCGATGAAGTTCGGCCAGGCCCTGTCCGTCTTCGAGTCGGCCCTGCCCGAGGAGGTCGCCGGCCCCTACCGCGCCGCGCTGACGAAGCTCCAGGAGGCGGCGCCGCCGATGCCGACGCGCACCGTGCACAAGGTGCTGGCGGAGCGGCTCGGGGAGAACTGGCAGGGGCTGTTCCTGGAGTTCGAGGACAAGCCCTCTGCCGCGGCCTCGATCGGTCAGGTGCACCACGCCGTGTGGGCCGACGGGCGCGAGGTGGCGGTGAAGGTGCAGTACCCCGGGGCCGGCGAGGCCCTGCTGTCCGACCTGAACCAATTGAGCCGTTTCGCCCGACTGTTGGGCCCGCTCATCCCCGGGATGGACATCAAACCGCTCATCACGGAACTCAAGGACCGGGTCTCCGAGGAGCTGGACTACGGCCTGGAGGCACAGGCCCAGCAGGTCCACGCCGAGGAGTTCGAAGGCGACCCGGACGTCGTGGTGCCCGCGGTGGTCCACCAGTGCGACCAGATCCTGATCACCGAGTGGATGGACGGCGTCCCCCTGTCGGAGATCATCGCGGACGGCACCCCCGAGCAGCGTGACCGCGCCGGCCAGCTGCTGGCCCGCTTCCTCTTCTCCGGCCCGACCCGCACCGGCCTGCTCCACGCCGACCCGCACCCCGGCAACTTCCGCCTGCTGCCTGGCGGCCCGGCCGGCGAGGACGACTGGCGTCTGGGCGTCCTGGACTTCGGCACGGTCGACCGCCTCCCGGGCGGCCTGCCGACCCCCATCGGCGAGTCCCTGCGGATGACGCTGGACGGCGAGGCCGAGGCCGTCTACGAACTGCTGTGTCTGGAGGGCTTCGTCAAGGAGTCCATAGAGCTGGACCCCGAGGCCGTCCTCGACTACCTGACGCCGATCATCGAACCGGCCCTGCTCGACGAGTTCACCTTCACCCGCGGCTGGATGCGCAGCCAGGCGGCCCGCATCGGCGACATCCGCTCCCCCGCCTACCAACTGGGCAAGCAGCTCAACCTGCCCCCGGCCTACCTCCTGATCCACCGGGTGACGCTCAGCACCATCGGCGTCCTGTGCCAGCTGGGCGCGACGGTCCGGCTGCGTGAGGAACTGGAGGAGTGGCTGCCGGGGTTCGTGGCGCAGGAGCCGGAGGAGGAGGCAGCGGCCGAGGCGTGAGTTCTCGGCGGACCGGGGCCGCGACCAGGTCGAGCCCCGGTGCGCCGTGCGCCTCGGTGGACCGGGCTACCACCAGGCCGGGTCCAGGCGTCCCTCGATCGCCCTGAGGTTCTCCCTGGAGCAGGTGTCGCAGAGGTACTGACGGACGCCGTGCTCCATGGAGCAGGTCCAGGTGGGCCGGGGCCCGTCGGCCGTGGTGCCGCACCGGGCACATGCGAGGGTCCGGGGCTCGGGGGTGGAGCAGCCGTCGTCACTGCCGCCGGAAGGACTCGTCACGCGGCGACGATATCGCCGCGGCCGCTGGATCGCCGGGCACAACGCACCGCGGGGGCCGGTCCGTTCGGACGGACCGGCCCCCGCGGGGAGCTTTCGCCCTCCCGGCTGCCGGGAGGGCATCGCTTCAGGTGGTGTCGGCTACTGCATGACCGCGAGGGCCAGCGCACGACGCGCGCGCATCGAGGCGCGCTCGGCCCGGCGCTGCATCCGGCGCGCGGCGGCCAGGCTGATGGCCCGGCGCTCCCGCTGCGCCTCATGCAGTCGCTCGTGCATATGCGCACGAGCCAGGGCTTCTGGTTGGAGTTGCATCTCTCGGGTCCTGTTCTGGCGCAAGTCGCTCGCGCCGGTGATCGTGAAGTCTGGAATCGCGGAGCCTGCGGGCTCGGTGGTGGACGGCTTCATCGGGGCCTGCTTCTTGGGGTCGTGCGTGAAGGGGCGGTCGATCGTTCCTGCGGTGTTCATGCTGTGACCGGGTTCTTGCGCGGGCGGCCACGCGGCCGCTTCCGGGCGACGACGACACCCTGGACGAACAGCTCCCCACCCCAGACGCCCCAGGGCTCACGCCGCTCCTTCGCGCCGGCGAGGCAGGCCTCCATCAGCGGGCAGGTGCGGCAGAGGGACTTGGCGTACTCGACGTCGGCCGGCGACTCGGCGAAGAAGACCTCCGGGTCGTAGGAACGGCAGGGGACGGGCACGCCGAGGTTCTCGATGGCGTCGTCGAGCGCGGTGAGCGCGGTGAGGGGGCTGAGCGGGGTCAAGGCGGAGTCCTCCGTGAGGCCGGGCGGGGGGATCGTTTCGGAAGGCGGTACGGACGGGGCGTGCGCTTCGAGTTGCACGGTTGGTCTTCCTCGTCTGGTCGGTCCGGCCCTGTTGGACCGGTGGTCGGCTTGGTACCGGGTCTTTTCTTGTCCCGAGGCCCCTTCGGCTCCGTCATCCCCGTTCGGGGACAAACAGAAGGGCCGCGGATCCCGGATGGGGTTCCGCGGCCCTGAAGGCGCCGGCCTGATCGACGATCAGGCTGGATCACTCCAGGGTTCTGGCCCACGGAAGGCCCACATCAGGTGGTGCTGCGTCGTCTGCTTCCGGCTTGCGGCACCGGCCGCCGTAAAGGCATAGGCGTGCGCCTGTCCCTCTACTGCTTCCAGTGCCTTGGTCGGTCGCTCATTGCGCTCACGAACGGGAAGACCCGCGAGAGACACGGAGGACGCGGACTGGGCGGCACGAATGCCGGACAGACCGGTGCCCTGGTTCGAGACGACGAGCATGCACAGGGAAGCGACGACCGAGCGATCGGTCATTTTCACGATGGAGCCGGTGTTGATCCTGGTCACTGGTCTCGCCTCCTCTCGGCGTCTCGGGGGACTGGTCGGACCAGTCCTACGGGTATGTAAGTAGAGCATGGGAATAGGGCCTTCGAGAAGGCTTCCGTTCCCGTGGCTAAGAACCTATGGGGATCGCTGGGGCATGCGCAAACTATTTTCTCGACGAGTTCGGATCAGTTCTCATCTTCTTCCGCCCCGGGGTCCTGGCCTGCGCAGATCGCCAGCACATCGGCTCCGTACCGGTTGAACTTGCGGACGCCGACGCCGGAGATCCGCGCCAGCTCCCCCTCGTCGTCGGGGACGGCCTCCGCGATCGCCATCAGTGTCTTGTCGGTGAAGACGCAGAACGCGGGCTGTCCGCTGCGCCGCGCCTGCTCCGCCCGCCACTCGCGCAACCGCTCGTAGAGGCCCTCGTCCATGGTCGACGGACAGTCCTCGCACCGCATCAGCTTCATCTCACCGGCGTCGGTGAGGGTGCGGCCGCAGACCCGGCAGCGGGCCGGGGTGCGCTGGGTGCGGCGCGGCCGGGCCCCCGCCGCGCCGCTGCTGAAGCCGTGCTCCACGCCCGGGGAGCCGACTGCGGCGCCGCGGCTGGCCGTGCCGGTCGAACCGGGTCGCAGGCCGTCGAGGAAGCGGCTGGGGCGCCGGGTGGGGCGTCCGCCCGGCGCGCGGGAGAGCGCCCAGGAGACATGCAGGTGCTCGCGGGCGCGGGTGACACCGACATAGAGGAGGCGGCGTTCCTCCTCGATCTGCTCGTCGGTCTTTGCGTAGGTGATCGGCATCATGCCCTCGGCGACCCCGACCAGGAACACGACGTCCCACTCCAGGCCCTTCGCCGAGTGCAGGGAGGCGAGGGTGACGCCCTGGACGGTCGGGGCGTGCTGGGCGCCGGCCCGCTCGTCCAGTTCCGCGACGAGGTCGGCGAGCGTGGCGCCGGTCCTGGCGGCGGCGAAGTCCTGCGCCAGGTTCACCAGGGCGGCCAGCGACTCCCAGCGCTCCCGGACCGCGCCGGAGCCCGCCGGGGGCTCGGAGGTCCAGCCCTCGCCGGAGAGCACGGCACGCACCTGGGAGGGCAGGTCGGGGGCGTCGTCCAGTCGCGAGTCGTTGCCGCCGAAGCGGGCCGCGCCGCGCAGGCTGACGATGGCTCTGCGCACCTCAGGGCGGTCGAAGAACCTCTCCGCGCCCCGCAGCTGATAGGGGACGCCCGCGTCGGCGAGGGCCTGCTCGTAGGTCTCGGACTGGGCGTTCGTACGGAACAGGACGGCGATCTCGGCGGCGGGGACGCCGGCGGCCATCAGCTCGCGGATGCGCCGGGCGGCGCCTTCGGCCTCGGCGGGTTCGTCGGTGTACTCGGTGTAGACCGGCTCGGGCCCAGGGGCGCGCTGGGAGACCAGTTCCAGGCGGTGGTCGGCGGCGCGGCCGCTGGCCTGGGCGAGCAGGCCGTTGGCGAGACGGACGACCTGCGGGGTGGAGCGGTAGTCGCGGACCAGCTTGACGACGGTGGCACCGGGGTGGCGGGTACGGAAGTCGAGCAGGTGGTCGGGGGTTGCGCCCGTGAACGAGTAGATCGTCTGGCTGGCGTCGCCGACCACGCAGAGGCTGTCCCGGTCGCCGAGCCACAACTCCAGCAGGCGCTGCTGGAGCGGGCTGACGTCCTGGTACTCGTCGACGACGAAGTGCTGGTACTGGGCGCGGACCTGGTCGGCGATGTCGTGCCGGTCCTGGAGGACCGCCACCGTCAGCAGCAGGACGTCCTCGAAGTCGATCACTGCGCGCTCGCGCTTGAGGTCCTCGTAGGCGGCGTAGAGCTGGGCGATCTCACCGGGATTGCGGGGGGCGACGCGGCCCGCCTTGGCGGCGGCGGGGGCGTAGTCGGCGGGGACGGTCTGGGTGACCTTGGACCACTCGATCTCGGCGGTGACGTCCCGCAGCTCACCCCGGTCGAGACGGATGCGGCAGGCGGCGGCCGCGTCGGCGACCAGCTGGATCTTGCGGTCGACGAGCCGGGGCATGGAGCCGCCGACCGCCTTCGGCCAGAAGTACTGGAGCTGGCGCAGGGCGGCCGAGTGGAAGGTGCGGGCCTGGACCCCGGCGGCACCGAGCTGGCGGAGCCGGCCGCGCATCTCTCCGGCGGCACGGTTGGTGAAGGTGACGGCCAGCACGCTGGAGGGCTGGAGGATGCCGGCGCGCACTCCGTAGGCGATCCGGTGGGTGATCGCCCGCGTCTTGCCCGTCCCGGCGCCGGCCAGCACGCACACCGGGCCGTGCAGGGCCGTGGCGACCTCGCGCTGCTCGGGGTCGAGCCCTTCGAGCACCGCGTCGGCCGAGTCGGGGACCTGCGGGAAGAGCGAGGAGTGCGTTGCTGCTGTCACACCGCCATGCTGCCAGGTCGGCGGAGACGGCTGTGCCGGTTGTCCACAGGTGGGGGCTCGCGGTCGTACTAATGCGGCAGGCGTCACCCGCCAGGGCGGAGCGGGCCGGGAATGGCGCCCGGGCGGCAGGCGTTCTCCCCCTGGACGACCTCTTCCCCGAGCCAACCGAGGAGCGCGCGAGACATGCAGGGCACTGTGACGATGTACAGCACCACGTGGTGCGGTTACTGCCAGCGGCTGAAGAAGCAGCTGGACCGCGAGGGCATCGCGTACACCGAGATCAACATCGAGCAGGACCCGGCGTCCGCGGCGTTCGTCGAGAAGGCGAACGGCGGCAACCAGACGGTCCCGACCGTCCAGGTGGTTCCCTCCACCGGTGGCGCCGAGGTCGTGATGACGAACCCGAGCCTTGCCCAGGTGAAGCAGGCGCTCGGCGTCTGAGCCGGACGAGGCCCATGAGCACATGAGCACATGAGGCCCATGGACAGATGAGGCCCGAGACCCCCGACCGGCCTGGCGCCGGATCGGGGGTTTTTTGTGTACCCGGCCGGTGCTGGGCGGCTCGGCGATAGCGTGATCGACATGACGACCGAGGACGAGACGGACGGCGAGACGCTGGTCGGAGGCATGGCGAACGCGGGCGCGGTCCGCCGCCGGGGTGCGTGGGTGGAGCGTCCGGCACCGCGTCACGCACACGCCCTGCACGCCCACCTCCTCGCCCTGCAGGAGCACGGCTTCGACGCGGCTCCGACTCCCGTGGGGCTGACCGCTGACGGCCGCGAGCAGCTGACCTTCATCCCGGGCGACGTGCCTCTGCCACCGTTCGCGCCCTGGGTGTTGACGACCACCGCTCTGGAGTCGGTGGGAATCCTGCTGCGCCGCCTGCACGCGGCCGGCGCGGCAATCGCTGTCGACACGGACGTCGAGTGGCCCCAGGACCTCGCCGACCCGGAGGGAGGGACGATGCTGTGCCACAACGACGTGTGCCCGGAGAACGTCGTCTTCCGCGACGGTCGGGCCGCCGCCCTGATCGACTTCGACATGGCTGCTCCGGGCCGCCCTCTCTGGGACGTCGCCATGGCCTCGCGCTACTGGGTACCGATGCTCGATCCGACCTCCGCGGCCGCCCTGCACCCCGGCGGACTGGACGCCTCCGCGCGGCTGCGCGTCCTCGCCGACAGCTACGGTCTCTCGCCGGGCGAGCGTGCCGAACTGCCCGGCGTGATCGAGCAGGCCACGGAGGTCTGCCGGACGTTCGTCTCCCGCCGCGTGGCCGATGGCGATCCCGTCTACCTCCAGGCGCTGGCCGACCGCGGCGGCTGGGAACGCTGGGACCGCCTTCAGACCTGGCTGACCGCCCACCGCGAGACGTTCACCGCCGCGCTGCTGGACTGACGTGCCGTACCTGGACTGACGTGCCGTACGACGCGACAGGGGCCGCTCCCGGTGGGGCGGCGGCCCCGCCCGCGTGTCGTCACACGCTGCGCGTCGGCAGCGGCTTGCCCGTACCGGAGCTACAAGCTGCGCGTCGGCAGCGGGCTTGCGGTACCAGAGCTACACGCTGCGCGTCGGCAGCGGCTTGCCGTACCAGAGCTCGATCAGGCGGGCCGCGATCGAGATGCCGTACGGCGGAAGGACCTCGCCGGAGTCGAAGGCGGCGCCCAGTTCGTCGCGGGAGAACCAGCGGGCCTCGCTGATCTCGTCGCCGTCGACGTTGATCTCGGTGGTGGTGGCGCGGGCCAGGAAGCCGAGCATGAGGCTGGACGGGAACGGCCAGGGCTGGCTGGCGACGTACTCGACCGGGCCAATGGTGACGCCGGCCTCCTCGAAGACCTCGCGGCGCACCGCCTGCTCGATGGACTCCCCGGGCTCGACGAACCCGGCGAGCGTCGAGAAGCGGCCCTCGGGCCAGTGGACCTGGCGGCCGAGCAGGATGCGGTCGTCCTCGTCGGTGACGGCCATGATCACGGCCGGGTCGGTGCGCGGGTAGTGCTCGGCGCCGCAGGCCTGGCAGCGGCGGATGTGGCCCGCGGCGGCGATGACGGTGCGCTCGCCGCAGCGGGAGCAGAAGCGGTGGGTGCGCTGCCAGTTCTCCAGGCCGACCGCGTGCACCATCAGGCCCGCGTCGCGCGGTGACAGCAGCAGTCCGGCCTCGCGCAGGCCCGCCGGGCGCGCCGACTGGTCGATGCGGCCGGGCAGCGTGTCCTTCTGGAGGGCGAAGTAGCGCACGCCGTCCTCGTCGATGCCGAGGAAGTAGCGGTGTGCCTCGGTGAGCGGGGCCTCGAAGGACGGTGTCATGACGAGTTCGGTCCGGCCGTCGGCCGTCTCGTCGATGAGGACCTGACCGCCGGAGACCACGAAGCAGCGCGTCGTGGGGTGGCTCCAGGCCGCCGCGAGCCAGGCCTCGTCGAGCCGGTGGTGGGCGGCCCGGTCGATGCCGCTGGCGGCGGTGAGCGAGATGGGTCGGTCGGCGGTGTGGTCGGTCCAGGTGGTCACGGGTGCTTCCAACTCCCCCGGTGGAACGGATTGTTTCGGCGGGACATGTGACGGGACGCGGGGTGGTCAGGGCGCATGGGACCAGTGCTCCGCGAGGTCTTCCCACAGGTAGGCGGTGGCCTCGACGCCCTTGAGGAGCAGGTCGAGCTCGACCTTTTCGTTCGGCGCGTGCCAACCGTCGGAGGGGACCGAGATGCCGAGGAAGAGCACCGGGGCGCCCAGCACCTCCTGGAGGTCGGCCGCCGGACCCGAGCCGCCCTCGCGGGTGAAACGGACGGGCTGGTCGAAGGCGCGGCCCATGGCGCGGACGACGGACTGGAGGGCCGGGTGGTCCAGCGGGGTCAGACACGGGCGCGTGGCCGCACCGAACGTGATCTCGCAGCGGATGCCGGCGGGCACCTGATCGGCCACCCAGGCGCGGACGGCCTTCTCCACGTGGTCGGGGTCCTGTCCGGCGACCAGCCGGAAGGACAGCTTCACCATCGCGGAGGCCGGGATGATCGTCTTGCTGCCGGGGCCCTGGTAGCCGCCGCCGATGCCGTTGACCTCGGCGGTGGGGCGGGCCCAGACGCGCTCCAGGGTGGTGTGCCCGGCCTCGCCCTGGGTGGCGTGCGACGCGGCCGTGCGCAGCCACCGCTGCTCGTCGAAGGGCAGCTCGGCGAAGAGTTCGCGCTCGCGGTCGGTGAGTTCGACGATGCCGTCGTAGAAGCCGGGGACGGCCACGCGTGCGTGCTCGTCGTGCAGGGCGGCGACCAGGCGGGCCACCGCGGTCGCCGGGTTGGGGACGGCGCCGCCGAAGGAGCCGGAGTGGATGTCCTGGTCGGGGCCGTGGAGCCGGATCTCGCACTCGGCGAGGCCACGCATGCCGGTGCAGACGGTCGGGGTGTCCTCGGCCCACATGCCGGTGTCGGAGACGATCACCGCGTCGGCGGCGAGCCGCTGCGCGCGCTCCTCGACGAGGGCGCGGAAGTGCGGGGAGCCGGACTCCTCCTCACCCTCGATCAGCAGCTTGAGGTGGACCGCGGGGGCGGTACGGCCGGTGGCGGCGAGGTGGGCGCGGACACCGAGTGTGTGGAAGAACACCTGGCCCTTGTCGTCGGCGGCCCCGCGCGCGTAGAGGCGGTTGCCCCGCACGACCGGCTCGAAGGGCTCGCTGTCCCAGCCGTCCTCCCGGGCGGCGGGCTGCACGTCGTGGTGGCCGTAGACGAGGACGGTCGGGGCCCCGGGGTCCTGGGCGGGCCATTCGGCGAAGACGGCGGGGGCGCCCGGTGTCTCCCAGACCTCGGCGGTCGTGAAGCCGGTCTCCCGGAGTGCGGCGGCGAGCCAGTCGGCGCTGCGGCGTACATCGGGCGCGTGGTCGGGCTGGGCCGACACGGAGGGGATGCGCAGCCATTCCGCGAGGTCGTCGAGGAAGGCGGTGCGGTGCTGCTCGATGTACGTACGGACAGCGCTGACGACACTGTCAACGGGATGGCTCATGGTCACGAGCCTATCGGCCCGCACCGACATCCTCGCTGGGCGGTTCCTCACACTGTGCTCGCGCGGAAGGATCCTCCCGCAGCAGCCGCTCCAGCGCGCGCCGGTCCGCGAGATCGCCCGGCCGCACCACCTCTCCGCTGCGGACGTACACGAACGCGGCCGTCACCGACTCCAGGGGCACTCCCTGCTGCTCGGCCCAGGCGACCCGGTACAGGGCGAGCTGGAGCGGGTCGGCGGAGCGGTCCCGGCTGGTCTTCCAGTCCACGATCTCGTACGTCGCCCGCTCCCCGTCGCCCTCCTTGTAGACGGCGTCGATACGGCCCCGCACCACGCGGCCGGCGATGGCGAGCTGGAAGGGCGCCTCGACGCGGTGGGGCGTGCGGTGGGCGAACTCGGTGCGTTCGAAGGCGTCCTTGAGGGCCTCCAGGTCGCGTTCGTCCGCGATCTCGGCGTCGCTGCCGGGCAGCTCCTCGGGCTCCAGCATGGGCAGCGTCAGCGCTTCGAACCGGGATTCCACCCACGCGTGGAACCGGGTGCCTCGGCGCGCGGCGGGTTGTGGAGGGCGTGGCATGGGGCGCGCGAGTTCCTGCGCGAACCCGTCCGGGTCCGCGGCCAGCCGCAGCAGCTGGGAGGCGGTGAGCGAGGCGGGCAGGGGTACGTCGGTGACGGCCTCCCGCGCGCGCAGGAGCTCGCCGGTGAGGGCGTCGAGGTCGCGGTCCCAGGAAGCGAGGGTGCGGGCCTCCTCCGGGGTCAGGCGGGGGCGTGCGGGCTCGGCGTGCTCCCAGGTGTCCGGGTCCGTGGGATGCGCACGCGCGTGCTCGGTCCCGGCCGGGTCGGATGCCGTCGCCTGGTGCGGGACGGTGGGGCGGTCCGTCGGCCAGGTGTCCCAGTCGGCGGAGCCGTCGGGGAAGGGGTCTGGGAAGGGGTCGTCCTCTTCGAAGAGAGGCTCGTCGTCCTGGGGCGGCGGCGGCCAGTCGGGGTCGTCGTAGGTGTCGGGGTCGTGGGCGGCCGCGGGGTGGCCCTCCGCGAGACGGTCAAGGTGGGCGAGGACGGTCTCGGCGGCGGCGCGACGGCGGGCCAGGGCCGCGTCGTCCAGGGGCAGGGGCCAGACCTGGTCGGCGTCGGCCCGGTGCAGGGCAGGGTTCTCCGCGCCCTCGGCGGGCTCGTCCGCCCAGGCCTCGATCTCGCCGTGGCCCGCTTCGCAGTGCTCGTACAGGGCCCGCAGGAAGTCGGAGGGGCCGCGGGGCTTCTTCTGGGCCGGGCCCCACCAGTGGCCGGAGCCGAGGAGGAGGGAGCGGGGGCGGGTGAAGGTGACATAGCCGAGGCGGAGCTCCTCGGTGCGCTGGTGGTCCTTCATGGCCTCCTGGAAGGCCTTCAGGCCGCGTGGGTCCCAGCTCTCGACGTCCGGCAGGGTGGCCGCGTCCCCGCGCAGCTCGTGCGGCAGCACCTTGCCCTGCGCGGTCCACTTCTCGCGCCCCTGCGTGCTGGGGAAGGTGCCGGTGACCAGGCCCGGCACGGCGACGACGTCCCACTCCAGTCCCTTGGACTTGTGCGCGGTGAGCACCTTGACGGTGTTCTCGCCGCCGGGCAGCGCGTTGTCGAGGCCCTTCTCGTACTGCGCGGCGGTGCGCAGGAAACCCAGGAAGGCCAGCAAGGTCGCCTCGCCGTCGCCCGCGGCGAAGGAGGCGGCGATGTCCAGGAAGTTGGACAGGGTCTCGCGGCGGCGGGCGGCCAGGGCGTGCGGTGACGCCGACAGCTCCACCTCCAGACCGGTGACGGCGAGCACGCGGTGCAGGACGTCCATCAGCGGGTCCGAGAGCGAGCGGCGCAGGTCGCGCAGCTCGGTGGCCAGGCGGGCGAACCGCACGCGCGCGTCCGGCGAGAAGGGCAGCCCGTCGTCCTCGTGCTCGATGTCCAGCGGCAGCTCCACGAACGTGTCCAGAGCGTCCGCCAGCGATATCACCTCGGACGGGTCGACCCCCTCGACGGCCTCGGCGAGCCGCCGGTCCCGGTCGTCGCCCGCGTCCACGCGCGCGTGGGCCACGAGCCGCCGGGCCCGGCGCCCGAGCAGGGCGAGGTCGCGCGGGCCGATGCGCCAGCGGGGGCCGGTCAGCAGCCGGACCAGGGAGGCGTTGGCACCGGGGTCCTGGAGGACCTCGCAGACGGCGACCAGGTCGGCGACCTCGGGCAGGTGCAGCAGTCCGGACAGGCCGACCACCTCGACCGGGACGTCCCGGGCCACCAAGGCGCCCTGGATCTCGGCGAAGTCGGTCGCCGTGCGGCACAGGACGGCGATCTCGCCGGGTGCCTTGCCGGTCCGTACGAGATGGGCGATCGAGCCGGCGATCCAGTCGATCTCCTCGGCGTGGGTGGTCAGCAGGGCGCAGCGCACCACACCGTCGCGCTCGGCGCCGGGGGCCGGGCGGAGGGCCTCCACGCCCGCGTGCATGGCGCGCAGGGGCTCGGCGAGGCCGTTGGCGAGGTCGAGGAGGCGACCGCCGCTGCGGCGGTTCTCGCTGAGCGCCTGGCGGGTCGCGGGGCGGCCGTCGGCGTGCGCGAAGTGCTGGGGGAAGTCGTCGAGGTTGGCGACCGAGGCGCCGCGCCAGCCGTAGATCGCCTGGCAGGGGTCGCCGACCGCGGTCACCGGATGTCCGGTGCCGCCGCCGAACAGGCCCGCCAGCAGGATGCGCTGGGCGACCGAGGTGTCCTGGTACTCGTCGAGGAGGACCACGCGGAACTCGTCGCGCAGGATGCGGCCCACCTCGGGGATCTGGGCGAGTTCGGCGGACAGGGCGATCTGGTCGCCGAAGTCGAGCAGGTCGCGCTCGCGCTTGGCCGCGCGGTAGCGGCCCACCAGGTCGGCGAGTTCACGGCGGGCGGCGGCCGCCTCGGGGACCTTGCGCAGGTCGGCGTTGGTGAGTTTCGCGCCCTGGAGGGCGAGCAGCAGCTGCGCGTCGTACGCGCGCAGGGCTTCCGGCCGTACGAGGTGTTCGGAGAGTTCGGCGTCGAGGGCGAGGAGGTCGCCGACGAGGTCGGGGAAGGAACGGGTCAGCGAGGGGTAGGGGCCGGGGGCCTCGCGCAGCACCCGCGCGGCGAGCTGGTAGCGGGTGGCGTCGGCGAGGAGGCGGGAGGTCGGCTCCAGGCCGATGCGCAGGCCGTGGTCGGTCAGCAGGCGGCCGGCGAAGGCGTGGTAGGTGGAGATCACCGGCTCCCCGGGCGGGTTGTCCGGGTCGATGACGTCGGGGTCGGTGATGCCCGCCCTGACGAGCGCCTTGCGGACGCGCTCGGCGAGTTCACCGGCGGCCTTGTTGGTGAAGGTGAGGCCGAGAACCTGCTCGGGGGCCACCTGACCGGTGCCGACCAGCCACAGCACACGCGCCGCCATCACCGTCGTCTTGCCCGAGCCGGCACCGGCGACGATCACCTGCGGGGCGGGCGGCGCGACGATGCACGCCATCTGCTCCGGGGTGAACGGGATGCCGAGGAGCTCCTTGAGCTGTTCGGGATCGGTGATACGGGCGGGCATGGGGCAGAGGCTAGCGGCGCCCACTGACAGTCGAGGACGAATCACCCGCCGGACGGCCTCCGGGGCGCAAGAGGCGCAGGTCAGCACGCGTGGTGCAACCGATCACACCGGTACGCTCACTCGACCACGTGACGCCCTTCGGGCCGCGCGCTGCACGACGCACGGAACGCGCAGTGCGTGCAGTGCTGTCCGGCGCTCGGGGTGAACCGCTCGTCGAGGACCTTGCCGGCCGCCGTGGCGAGCAGGTCACCGACCCACTCCCCCGCCGCACCCTCGAGGCTTTCCTGGGCCTGCACCTTGGGCAGCGTCTCGCCGCCGTCCCGCTTGGCCGCGCCCTGGCGCAGCTGGACGAGTTCGGCGCCGCCCGGCTGCGGTCGTTCGCCGTCGAAGGCCTCGTCGACCGCGCCCTCGCGGACGGCCAGCTGGTAGACCGCGAGCTGCGGGTGGTGCTCGACCTCGCGCGCGGTGGGGGCCTGTTTGCCGGTCTTGAAGTCGACGACGTAGGCGCGGCCCTCGGCATCCGTCTCGACCCGGTCCATCTGGCCGCGGATGCGCACCTCGTAGTCGCCCGCCTCCAGGGTCACGTCGAAGTCGTGCTCGCTGGCGACCGGGGTGCGTCCGGCGCGGTCCATCACGTGCCACTTCAGGAAGCGTTCGAGCGCCACGCGCGCGTTCTCCTTCTCCTGCGCCGACTTCCAGGGCGCGTCGAAGGCGAGCGCGTTCCACACGGAGTCGAGGCGCTCCATGAGGACGGCGAGGTCGGCCGGGGTGTGGCCGGAGGCGACCTCGTCGGCGAGGACGTGGACGACGTTGCCGAAGCCCTGGGCGACGGTGGCGGGCGCGTCGGCCTTCACCTCACGGCCCAGGAACCACTGGAGGGCGCAGGTGTTGGCGAGCTGGTCGAGGGCGCTGCCGGACAGCACGACGGGCTGGTCGCGGTTACGCAGCGGCACCTTGCTCTCGGTCGGCTCGTACATGCCCCACCAGCGGTAGGGGTGGGCGGACGGGACGAGCGGACGGCCGTCCTCGTCGGCGAGCGCGGCGAGCCGGGCCAGCCGGCGGGCCGCGGCCTCCCTGAGGGTGTCGGAGACGCGCGGGTCGACGGTCGTGGCCCGCAGTTCGGCGACGAGCGCGGCGACGGACAGCGGGCGGCGGGGGCGGCCCGTGACGTCCTTGGGTTCGACGCCGAGTTCGGTGAGGAAGCGGGAGGGCTGGTCGCCGTCGTCAGCGGGCGCCTTGACCGCCGTGACCACGAGTCGCTCGCGCGCGCGGGTCGCGGCCACGTAGAACAGGCGACGCTCCTCGGCGAGGAGGGCTCCCGGGGTCAGCGGTTCGGCGAGTCCGTCGCGTCCGATGCGGTCGGCCTCCAGGAGGGAGCCGCGGCGGCGCAGGTCCGGCCAGAGCCCCTCCTGGACGCCCGCGACGACGACCAGGCGCCACTCCAGCCCCTTGGAGCGGTGCGCCGTCATCAGGCGCACGGCGTCGGGGCGTACGGCACGCCGTGTGAGGGTGTCGGCGGCGATGTCCTCGGCGTCGATCTCCGCCAGGAAGTTCAGGGCACCCCGGCCGCCGGTGCGCTCCTCCGCGCGCGCGGCGGTCGCGAACAGCGCGCACACGGCGTCCAGGTCGCGGTCGGCGTTGCGGCCCGCCGCGCCACCGCGCCGCGCGGACCGCTCCAGACGGGTGGGCCACGGTGTGCCCTCCCACAGGTCCCAGAGCGCCTCCTCGGCGCTGCCGCCACCCGCGAGGCGCTCCCGGGCCTTGCGCAGCAGTGCGCCGAGACGCTGGGCGCCGCGCGCGTACACGGGGTCGTGCACCGCCAGCCGCTCCGGCTCGGCCAGCGCCCGCGCGAGCAGTTCGTCCGAGGGCGGCGGCAGCGGGTTCCCGGCGGCCCGTTCCTCGTCGCGCAGGGCACGGCCCAGCCGGCGCAGGTCGGCGGCGTCCATGCCGGCGAGGGGGGAGGCGAGCAGGGCGAGGGCGGTCTCGACGTCGAGCCAGCAGGGGGCGGGGGCGGGGGCGCCACCGGTGGGGCCGTGCTCCGGCTCCTGGGCGGCGGGTTCCACGGAGCTGTGCTCCGGGTCCTCGGCGGCGGGCTCCACGCGGCCGTGCTCCAGCCCCTGGGCGGCGGGCTCCACGCGGCTCTGCTCGGGCTCCTGGGCGGCAGGCTCCACGCGACCATGGTCTGGCCCCTCCGCGGCAGGCTCCACGGAGCTGTGCTCCGGCCCCTCCGCGGCCGACTCCCCGCGGCTGTGCTCCAAGCCACCAGCGAGCGTCTCCTCCGGACGCGCCGACGCCTCCGCGGTCGCCACCGCGCGCAGTGCTGTCAGCAGGGGTGCCACCGCCGGTTCGTGGCGCAGCGGGAGGTCGTCGCCGTCGATGTCGAGGGGCACCCCGGCCGCGGTGAGGGCTCTGCGGACCGTCGGGATCGTGCGCGAGCCGGCGCGCACCAGGACGGCCATCTCGCCCCAGGGGACGCCGTCCTCCAGATGCGCCCGGCGCAGGATGTCGGCGATGTTGTCCAGTTCGGTCCCGGGCGTCGGGTACGTGAAGACCTCGACGCGGCCGCCTTCGAGGACCGGGGCGAGTTCGCGGTGGGCGCGGACCTTCTCGGACGGGAGCCGGGTCAGCGGCATGCGCTGGGTCAGCAGGCGGGTCGCGGCGAGCAGGGTGGCGCCGGAGCGGCGGGAGGTGCGCAGGACCTCGACGGGCGCCGGGCGGCCGTCCGCGCGCGGGAAGGCGTGCGGGAAGTCGAGGATGCCGTTCACGTCGGCGCCCCGGAAGGCGTAGATGGACTGGTCGGGGTCGCCGAAGGCGACGAGGGTGCGGCCGCCGCCGGCCAGCGCGTGCAGCAGCCGTACCTGGGCCGCGTCGGTGTCCTGGTACTCGTCCACGAACACGGCGTCGTACTGCGCGGCGAGCCGCTCGGCGACCTCGTCGCGCTGGGCGAGCAGCACCGCGCGGTGGACCAGTTCGGCGTAGTCCAGGACGCCCTGGAGGTCGAGGACGTCCAGGTATTCGGCGAGGAAGGCGGCCGCGGCCCGCCAGTCGGGTCGGCCGATACGGCGGGCGAAGTCGTCCAGCGCGCCGGGGCCGAGGCCCAGTTCGCGGCTGCGGGCGAGGACCGCGCGGACCTCGTCGGCGAACCCGCGCGTGGTCAGGCAGGCGCGCAGTTCGTCCGGCCAGCGCACATGCGCGAGGCCGAGCCGCTCCAGGTCGGGCTGGCCGGCGAGCAGCTCGCGGACGGCGACGTCCTGCTCGGGCCCGGACAGCAGCCGGAGCGGCTCCACGAACAGGTCGCTGTCCTGGTGGGCGCGGACCAGGGCGTAGCAGAACGAGTGGAAGGTGGTCGCCTGGGGAGCGCGCGCGGCTCCTATGCGCAGGGCCATGCGGTCGCGCAGCTCGACGGCCGCCTTGCGGCTGAACGTCAGCACCAGCACGCGCGCGGGGTCGCCGCCGCGGGCGATCCTGGCGGCCACCGACTCCACGAGGGTGGTGGTCTTCCCGGTGCCCGGGCCCGCGAGGACGAGCAGCGGACCGGCCCTGTGCTCAACCACGGAGCGCTGTGCGGCGTCCAGTCGAGGGGGGTCCACGCGGGTCGGCGGGGTACGCACCAGTCGGTAAGCGCCACGGCTCCCCTGTCGCACCTGGGGGTGCGACAGGCGCCTGGTGGAGGAAGAGGAGCTCACGTGGTTCGCCGGTCCTGGTGGGTGTGCTGGTCGAATGGCCACCGCGCGTGGAGGGCGGTGGGCGCGGGGTGAGGGGGACGTGTGCAGCCGACGCTACGCCGAGGGGCAGATCGGAAGCAGGGCTTCCGCTTCTTCCCTCGCGACCCTCGCGGCACTCACGACACCTGTGTCCCTCGCCCCACGAACGTACGGCATGCCACCGACGTGCCCGCTTTCGCCCGTTTCCCTCGGACGGATCACTTCTCGTCCCTGGACCCGTCCGATGGCGGAAGCTGTCAGATGTGACCCTCCGCGCGTTCGCCGCCGTCCCATCGCGCCCGTCTCATGTCGAGGCGCGGCAGATGGCCCTCGGCGGCCCTGCTCGCCGTCCTCAGCGGTGTGCCCTCGGCCCGGTAGTGGTCGAGCGCCCGCAGTTCGTGGCCGGGGAGCAGCACACCGTCCGAGCGGACCACCCGCCACCACGGCGCCGCTCCCCCGTACAGGGCCATCACCCGGCCGACCTGGCGCGGTCCGCCCTCCTCCAGCCACTCGGCCACGTCGCCGTACGTCATGACGCGCCCGGGCGGGATGAGTTCGGCCACGTCCAGGATCCGCTCGGCGTACTCCGGCAGGGCGTCGCGCGGGAGGCTCTCGTCGCTCATCCGCCCCATCCTGCCCCACCCCACCGACAATGTGACGCGCTGGCGACCGCGGGGGTCCCTCGCCTCGGAGCGGCGCTTCCGGCAGACTGTGCGCCCCCGCGTTTGCACCCTGATGCCCCCGTGTGTCGGTGGAGCATGCCACCATCGTGCGGGCGGTGACCGGTGATACGAGATCAAGAAGAGTCGATGAAGCGACAGGGCGTGCACCCGGAGGGCGCGGAAAGCACCTCTGACGCTTCGTCGCGCCCGGACACCGGCGACAAGGACGAGGCATCGGTGTCGGACACCGGCGGCAGGGACGAGACGCCGACCACGGCGGCGGACTTCGACGACGAGACCCACAGCGACGCGGTCGAGGGCGACGAACCCCTCCTCCCCGCGCGCGTGCACCGCCCGTCGGACCTGATGCGGCTGCTGGTCGGGGTGCTGGCGGTGGTGGTCCTGCTGGCGATCGCCGCGTTCGCGCACGGCACCACCTCGGGCCTGGAACAGGACATCAACAAGGGCACCGGGCAAGCGCCCGACCTGCTTATCAAGATCGCCGGGCTGGCCTCCAGCATCGCCATCCTGCTGGTGCCGGTCGCCTTCGCGATCGAGCGGCTGATCAAGCGGGACGGACTGCGCATCGCCGACGGCGTGCTCGCGGCGGTCCTCGCGCACGGCGTGACCCTGGCCACCGACCTCTGGGTCGCCAAGGCCGCCCCCGACTCCATCCAGGAGGCGCTCACCCAGCCCTCCCCCGGCGACATCCACGCCCTGACCGACCCGGTGCACGGCTATCTCGCGCCGGTCATCGCGTACATGACGGCGGTCGGCATGTCCCGGCGACCACGCTGGCGCGCGGTGCTGTGGATCGTGCTGATGCTCGACGCCTTCTCGATGCTCGTCACCGGGTACACGACACCGTTCTCGATCATCCTGACCGTGCTGATCGGCTGGACCGTCGCCTACGGCACGCTCTACGCGGTCGGCTCGCCCAACGTCCAGCCCACCGGGCGGACGCTGATGGCGGGCCTTCGGCACGTCGGCTTCCACCCGGTGAGCGCGGCCCGTGAGGAGGTTCCGGAGACGCCCGAGACCGGCGACCGCGGGCGGCGCTACTTCGTCACCCTGGAGGACGGCCCGCCGCTGGACGTGACCGTGGTGGACCGGGAGCAGCAGGCGCAGGGTTTCTTCTACCGCGCGTGGCGGAATCTGACCCTGCGCGGCTTCGCCACCCGCAGCAGCCTTCCCTCGCTGCGCCAGGCCCTGGAGCAGGAGGCCCTGCTCGCCTACGCGGCCATCGCGGCCGGCGCCAACGCCCCCAAGCTCATCGCGACCTCCGAGCTCGGCCCCGACGCCGTGATACTCGTCTACGAGCACACCGGCGGCCGCACCCTGGACTCCCTGCCCGACGAGGACATCACCGACGACCTCCTGCGCGACACCTGGCACCAGGTGCGGGCACTTCAGTCCCGGCGGATCGCGCACCGCAGGCTGGTCGGGGACGCCATTCTGGTGGATCGTTCCGGCACGGTGATCCTCACCGATCTGCGGGTCGGCGAGATCGCGGCCGGCGACCTGCTGCTGCGCATGGACATCTCCCAGCTGCTGGTGACCCTCGGGCTGCGCGTGGGCGCCGAGCGCGCGGTGGCCGCCGCGGTGAGCGTGCTCGGTCCCGACGCCGTGGCCGACTGTCTGCCGATGCTCCAGCCCATCGCGCTCAGCCGCTCCACGCGCGCGACGCTGCGCGCACTGGCCCGGGACCGCGCCCAGCGCGAGCGCGACGCGATCCTCGAAGCCTCCCGGCAGGCCAAGCAGGCCAGGCTCGAGGAAGCCCAAGACAACGCTCGACCCGTACTCGAGAAACCCGACAAGAAAGCCGTACGCGCGGAGGCGCGAGCCGAGAAGCGAGCCATCGACGAGGCGCTGGAGGAGGCCCGCGAGGAGGACCTGCTCACCCAGATCCGCCACGAGGTGCTGCTGATCAGGCCGCAGGCCCCCGTCGAGCCGGCCCGCCTGGAACGGGTCCGGCCGCGGACGCTGATCAGCTTCATCGCCGGGGCCATCGGCGCGTACTTCCTGCTGACCCAGCTCACCCACATCGAGTTCGGCCCGCTCATCCAGAACGCCGAGTGGGGCTGGGTCGCCGCGGCCGTGCTGTTCTCGGCGGCCAGTTACTTCGCGGCGGCCATGTCACTGCTGGGGTTCGTGCCCGAGCGGGTGCCGTTCGTACGGACCGTGGGGGCGCAGGTCGCCGGGTCGTTCGTGAAGATCGTCGCGCCGGCCGCGGTGGGCGGCGTCGCGCTCAACACGCGCTTCCTCCAGCGCCAGGGGGTGCGGCCCGGGCTCGCGGTGGCCAGTGTCGGTGCCTCGCAGCTGTTCGGGCTCGGCTGCCACATCCTGATGCTGCTGTCCTTCGGCTATCTGACCGGCACCGAGAAGACGCCGTCGCTGTCGCCGTCCCGGACGGTCATCGCGGGCCTGCTGACGGTCGCGGTGCTCGTGCTCGTCGTCACCTCGGTGCCGTTCCTGCGCAAGTTCGTCGTCACGCGCGTGCGCTCGCTCTTCGCGGGTGTCGTGCCGCGCATGCTCGACGTGCTCCAGCGGCCGCAGAAGCTCCTCACCGGCATCGGCGGCATGCTCCTGCTGACCGCCTGCTTCGTGATGTGCCTGGACGCCTCGATCCGCGCGTTCGGCACCGAGGGCTCCTCGATCAGCATCGCCAGCGTCGCCGTCGTCTTCCTCGCCGGCAACGCGCTCGGCTCGGCGGCCCCGACCCCGGGAGGCGTGGGCGCGGTCGAGGCGACCCTGACGGTCGGTCTGATCGCCGTAGGACTGCCCAGCGAGGTCGCCGCACCGGCCGTCCTGCTGTTCCGGCTGCTGACCCTGTGGATCCCGGTGCTGCCGGGCTGGCTCGCCTTCAATCACCTCACGCGCAAGGGCGCGCTGTAGGAGACCACGCGCGCGGGGTGCTCACGCGCACCGCGTACCCGCCCGGGCACGCGCACCTCTGTCTCGTCCCGCCCGTGCGCGTACCTCGTACGGCCCGTGCCCCGAGCGGCCCGGCATGTCCGACCGCAGGATGGGAGCATGCCGAACCCTTTCCGCCCGCGCGCCGCTGCCCTGACCGTCTCCGCCGTCCTGCTGGCCGCCCTCCTCGCGGGCTGCGGCGACGACTCCGAGAACCAGGACGTGACGGCCCAGAAGCTGAGCTGGAAGGACTGCCCGGCACCGTCAGCGGCCGAGGGCGGCGGTGACGCCCCGTCACCCCTGCCGAACGGCGACACATGGCAGTGCGCCACCCTGAAGGCGCCCCTCGACTGGGACAGACCCAAGGGCGACACGATCGAACTCGCGCTGATCCGCGCGAGGGCCAGCGGCGACGAGAGCAGGCGCATCGGCTCGCTCGTCTTCAACTTCGGCGGCCCCGGCGGTTCGGGCGTCACCACGCTGCCCGCGTTCGGCGAGGACTACGCGAAACTGCGCACCCGCTACGACCTGGTGAGCTTCGACCCGCGCGGCGTGGGCCGCAGCGCGCCCGTGGAGTGCCTCAACGAGCTCCAGCTGGATGCGTACTTCCAGCAGGACGCCACCCCCGACGACGCGGCCGAGCGTGCCAAGCTGCTGGCCGAGACCAAGGAGTTCAACGCCGCCTGCGAGGACAACTCCAAGAAGGTGCTCCCCCATGTGCGCACCACCGACGCGGCCCGCGACATGGACCTGATGCGCCAGGTCCTGGGCGACGAACGACTGCACTACTTCGGCGTCTCCTACGGCACCGAACTCGGCGGCGTCTACGCCCACCTGTTCCCCAAGAAGGTCGGCCGCGCCGTCTTCGACGCGGTCGTCGACCCCACCGAGGACCCCGAGCAGGGCTCGCTCGGCCAGGCCAAGGGCTTCCAGCTCGCACTCGACAACTTCGCCGAGGACTGCGTCTCGCAGACCGAGGACTGCCCCATCGGCGACAGCGCGCGGGACGTCGAGGACCGCATCGCCAAGCTGCTGAAGGACCTCGACAGCGCGCCGCTCCCCGGCATCGGCATGCGCAAGCTGACCCAGACCGCCGCGACCAGCGGCATCGCCCAGTCGCTGTACTCGAAGGACTTCTGGGAGTACCTCACCGAGGGCCTGGAGCAGGCGTACGACGGGGACGGGCGGGTGCTGATGGCGCTCGCCGACTCCATGAACGGCCGCAACGAGGACGGCCAGTACAGCAACCTCACCGCGGCCAACATCGCCATCAACTGCGCCGACGACAAGCCCCGTTACACCGAGGACGACGTGACGCGGAAGCTGCCCGCGTTCCGGTCCGCCTCGCCGGTCTTCGGGGACTACCTGGCCTGGTCCATGGTCAGCTGCACCGACTGGCCGGTCCCGGGCGCCGCCGAGCACCCCGACGTCAGCGCGCCCGGCGCCGCCCCGATCCTCGTCATCGGCAACACCGGCGACCCGGCCACGCCGTACGCGGGGGCACGCAAGATGGTGGACGCCCTCGGCAAGGGCGTCGGCGTGGAGCTGACGTACAAGGGGCAGGGGCACGGCGCCTACGACAGCAAGAACGCGTGCGTACAGAGCGCGGTGAACGGCTATCTGCTGAACGGGAAGGTGCCGGCGGCGGGGACGGTCTGCTCCTGAGCCCGGGACGCCCTGCTCCCGAGAGCCGACCGCCGGACACCTGTCGCCGCCGGACACCTGCCACTTGCAAGACGCCTGTCGCCCGCCGGACGCCTCCCGACCGCCGGACACCTGCCACTCGCCGCCCTCCCGGCCACCGGCCACCGGCCACCAGCCACCAGCCACACCAGCCGTCACCCGCCACCGGTCACCGGTCACCGGCCACCCGCATCACATAAAACGTGCAGGTCAGCGCGTTATCCACAGGCCTGCGCAGCCGTGACGCGGGCCGCCTACCATGGCAGGAACGCCATCCGCTGCACGGTGCGGAGGGCCTGCGAGGGGGGAATGTCATGGCGCGTTTCGCACGGTGGACGGCTCTGGCCGCTGCCGCGGCACTGCTGGTGGGGGGCTGTAGCGGCGGCTCGTCCGACGACGGCAAGGGTGAGGAGGGGACTCAGGCGGCCGACCCGTCGTCAAGTTCCTCCGGGACGGAGAAGACCGACGCGCTGCCGTCCTCCCTGACCTCGCAGAAGCTCGACTGGGCGGGCTGCAAGAGCACGGCGGACTCCCCCGCACCGAGCAGCGACTGGCGGTGCGCGACGCTCAAGGTGCCGCTGGACTGGTCGAAGCCGGAGGGCAGGACGATCGGTCTGGCGCTGATCCGTTCGAAGGCCCGCGGTGACAAGAGCGAGCGCATCGGCTCCCTGCTGTTCAACTTCGGCGGCCCGGGCGGCTCGGGGGTCTCCATGATGCCGATGTACGGCTCGACGGTCTCCTCGCTGCGCGAGAAGTACGACCTGGTGAGCTGGGACCCGCGCGGTGTCGCCGCCAGTGAGGGCATCCGCTGCCGCAACGACAAGGAGATCCAGTCCGCCGAGAGCCTGGACGCCACGCCGGACACCGCGGCCGAGGAGGCCGCGTACTTCCAGGACGCCGCCGACTTCGGCAAGGGCTGTGAGAACTCCGCCGGCGCCCTCATGGCGCATGTGTCGACCACCGACACCGCCCGCGACATGGACCTGATGCGCCAGGTGCTCGGCGACGCGAAGATGCACTACTTCGGCATCTCCTACGGCACCGAGCTGGGCGGTGTCTACGCCCACCTGTTCCCCAAGAACGTGGGGCGGCTGATCCTCGACGCGGTCGTCGACCCGAGCGCCGACACCGTGGGGCACGCCGAGAACCAGACCCGCGGCTTCCAGCGGGCCCTCGACGACTACCTGAAGTCGACCGGCCAGGACCCCGAGCAGGGCACGCGGAAGATCGCCGACCTGCTGAAGGACCTCGACGCCAACCCCCTGCCGACGGGCTCCGACCGCAAGCTCACCCAGACCCTGGCCGTCACCGGCATCGTGCTGCCCCTGTACAGCAAGTCCAGCTGGCCGACGCTGACGAGCGCGCTGGAGGCGGCGGAACAGGGCGACGGCTCGGAGCTGCTGACGCTCGCCGACGGCTACAACGAGCGGGACACCTCGGGGCACTACGGCACGACGACCCACTCGCAGCGGGTCATATCGTGCCTGGACGACAAGCAGCGGCCGACCGCGGCGGAGACGAAGAAGCTGCTGCCGACGTTCGAGAAGCTCTCGCCGGTCTTCGGGGCCTTCCTCGGCTGGGACACGGCCGGCTGGTGCCACGACTGGCCGGTGACCGGGCAGTGGGACACCCCCGAGGTGAGCGCACCCGGCGCCCCGCCGATCCTCGTGGTCGGCAACACCGGCGACCCGGCGACCCCGTACGAGGGTGCCCGGAAGATGGCGGACGAGCTGGGCAAGGACGTCGGTGTGATGCTCACCTGGAAGGGCGAGGGCCACGGCGCCTACGGCAGCGGGAGCGACTGCGTGGACTCCACGGTGAACGCGTACCTGCTCAAGGGCACGGTGCCGAAGGACGGCAAGGTCTGCTCATGACGACGGCGGGGGCCGCTCCGCAGTGGAGCAGCCCCCGCCGTTCGCAGCGGGTGCGATCAGTAGACCGGCTTGTCCGGCTCGATCTGGTTGACCCAGCCGATCACGCCGCCGCCCACATGCACGGCGTCGGAGAAGCCCGCGGACTTCAGGACCGCGAGGACTTCCGCACTGCGGACACCCGTCTTGCAGTGCAAGACGATCTTCTTGTCCTGCGGGAGGCTCTCCAGGGCGGTGCCCATGAGGAACTCGTTCTTCGGGATCAGCTTGGCGCCCGGGATGGAGACGATCTCGTACTCGTTGATCTCCCGGACGTCGATGATCTCGATGTTCTCGCCGTCGTCGATCCACTCCTTGAGCTGCTTGGGAGTGATCGTCGAGCCGGCGGCCGCCTCCTGGGCCTCCTCGGACACGACGCCGCAGAAGGCCTCGTAGTCGATGAGTTCGGTGACGGTCGGGTTCTCGCCGCAGACCGCGCAGTTCGGGTCCTTGCGGACCTTGACCTGGCGGTACTGCATCTCCAGGGCGTCGTAGATCATCAGGCGGCCGACCAGGGGCTCACCGATGCCGGTGAGGACCTTGATGGCCTCGGTGACCTGGATGGAGCCGATGGACGCGCACAGCACGCCGAGCACGCCGCCCTCGGCGCAGGAGGGGACCATGCCCGGCGGCGGGGGCTCCGGGTAGAGGCAGCGGTAGCAGGGGCCGTGCTCGGACCAGAAGACGGAGGCCTGGCCGTCGAAGCGGTAGATCGAGCCCCACACGTACGGCTTGTTGAGCAGCACGCACGCGTCGTTGACCAGGTAGCGGGTCGCGAAGTTGTCGGTGCCGTCGACGATCAGGTCGTACTGGCTGAAGATGTCCATCACGTTGTCGGCCTCGAGCCGCTCCTCGTGAAGGACCACGTTCACGTACGGGTTGATGCCGAGGACGGAGTCGCGCGCGGACGCGGCCTTGGAGCGGCCGATGTCGGCCTGGCTGTGGATGATCTGGCGCTGGAGGTTCGACTCGTCGACCTCGTCGAACTCCACGATGCCGAGCGTGCCGACGCCCGCCGCGGCCAGGTACATCAGCGCCGGCGAGCCCAGGCCGCCGGCGCCCACACACAGCACCTTGGCGTTCTTCAGCCGCTTCTGCCCGTCCATCCCGACGTCGGGGATGATCAGGTGGCGGGAGTACCTGCGGACCTCGTCTACGGTGAGCTCAGATGCGGGCTCGACCAGGGGTGGCAGCGACACGGGGACTCCGTTGGTCGGTCAATCACTACAGTTGTTCTCCCCGTAACACTGCCACGGCCTTCTTCATTCCGAGACACCCGTTCCGATCCGCGAGACGATGTCGTCCCAGTAGCCGGGCATGGTCTCCCAGGGGTCGGTGCGGCCCCCGCGATCCGTGCGGTCGGTGAACCAGATCGTGGCGGCGCCCTGCCAGCGGGCGATACGCAGCGCCTCGTCGAGGTGACCGCGGGGCACGCCGTGGACGAAGTGGCAGAACCGCTCGGGCGGGTAGTCGGCGGTCCATTCCGCCACCTGCGACCAGCGGTAGTCGCTCCAGGGGCCGGAGAAGGTGACCAGCTGGTCGGCGTTCTCGGCGTAGCCGGGGTACGGGTGGGTGCCGTGGCCGAGGACGACGTGGGCGCCGTCGTGGATCGCGCGCAGCGTGGTGACCGTGCGGCGGATCTCGGGGAGCGCGGTGCGCTCGGTGGGACAGCGGTCCACGTAGAAGCCGTCGGTCTTGTACCAGTCGATGTAGCGGTGCGCCTCGGAGATCATCTCGCCGAAGGCACGGGCCCCGTACGTGGCGTCGATGTGGCCGAGGACCCGGACGCCCGCGTTGCGCAGGCGGCCGGCCGCCTCCAGGCAGTGCGGGTCGGGGCGGCTGCCGGGGCCGTCGGCGACGTTGAGGACGACCCAGTGCACGGGGGCGCCGGGGCGGGTGAGTTCGGCCCATTCGGCGGGGGCGACGAGGGGGTGCGCGAGGCCGGGGATGCCGAACCCGGGGTGGATCCCGGTGCCGGGTGCGACGGTTTTGGTGCTGGTCAGATGCGGCATGCCGCCTCCATCCAGATGTCTGCCAGGGACTCTTCGAGGTTGATCCGGGGACGCCAGCCGAGCCGGTCGCGCGCGGTGCGCACGTCGGCCTGCTGCCAGCTGCCGCACCCGTCGGGGTACGGATACGCGACCGGGGCCGCGTGGTCCGGTTCGGAGCGCGGGTGCCCGATGGCGGGGCGCAGGGGGCCGGGAGGCCCGTCGAGTTCGTGGAGGGCGCCGCCGTATCCGGCCACGCGCGCGAGGACGGCGGCGGCGTCCCGCAGGCGGACGGCACGGCCCGAGCCGATGTTGATCACGCCCTGCGCGGCGGAGAGGCTGGCGGCGTGGACGGCACGGGCGACGTCACGGACGTCGACGAAGTCGCGCTGGACGCCGAGGCCGCCGAGCTTGAGCTCACCGTCGCCGGACTGCATGGCGCGCCGCATGGCCTCGGCGAGCCGGCCGAGGGGGGAACCGGCGGGGGTGCCGGGGCCGGCGGGCGAGAAGACGCGCAGGACGACGGCGTCGAGGCCTGAGCCGAGGACGAGTTCCGTGGCGGCCAGTTTGCTGACGCCGTACGGGCCGCCGGGGCGTGGCACGGCGTCCTCCGCCGTCGAGGAGCCGGGCTGGCTCGGGCCGTACTCGGCGCCGCAGCCGATCTGGACGAGTCGTGCCCCGCAGCCGCTGCGGCGCAGTGCCTCGCAGACGGTGGCCACGGCGACCGTGTTGTGGCGGGTGAGTTCGCGGGCGCCGCCGCGGGTCGCTCCGGCGCAGTTGACGACCACGCCGGGGTGGACCGCGTCGAGGAAGCGGGTGAGTGCGCCGGGGCTGCCGGACGCGAGGTCGAAGCGGACGTCGGCGTCGTCGCCGCGGCCGAGGGCGGTGAGCTGGACGGCCGGGTCGGCGAGCAGGCGGTCGGCCACGAAGCGGCCCAGGTAACCGTTGGCTCCGATCAACAGGACCCTCATCGTGCGGCTCCCGTCGCCAGGTCGTCGGGTCGGGAGGTGATCATTGATGCTCTCCTTCAGAGGGGGTTGCCTCCGGCCGCCGACGGTGGGGTGGGATGCGTGCGGCGACCTGTCTGGTGTGGGTGGGGGTGCGCGGAGTGCCTACTCGGGGGTGGTGGGGCGGGGCCGCGCGGGGGGACGGCCCGCCTGGACCGGACGGGGCCGCGCGGGTGGCTCCGCGGGGCCTCACCACGACCGGTCCACGGGTGCGTGGGCCGAGGCCCGTGTCAGCCTGCGCGTCGCGTGAAACAACAGGGCCGCGGCTCCCGCCGCGCAGGCCAGGGCCGGGACGCTGCCGGGACCCCATGCCCCGACCAGGGACTCGACCGGGGCGCCCAGGAAGCCGCAGCCGGGAAGCCGGGCTGCGAAGACCGCGGCGACGGCCGTCAGCTCGGTCGCGGCCGTGGCCGTGAGGACGAGCGCCGGGGCGTGGGTGAAGCCGTGGGTGGTGAGGAGGCGGGACAGGAAGAGAAGGGCGCCGAGTGCGATGGTCCCGGCGTACGGGACCGGCTCGGAGAGAACCGTGCCGCTCACCGCCAGCAGGGCCGTCAGGGCGCACAGGAACAGGGCGAACACGGCGAACAGCAGCGGCAGTACGGAGGCGGTGAAGTCCTCCAGGCCCCGGCTGAGGGCCAGTTTGCGGCGGGCCCGGGTGGCGAAGAGGTGCGCGGTCCAGGCCGCGGGGGCGCAGGACAGGGCGAGGGCCAGGACAGGGGCCGCCACCAACGGCCAGGGACCGTCGGGGGCGCCGGTGGGCAGGGCGTCGGGACCCCCGGTCACGGCCGCTCGCAGGAGACCGTCGCCCAGGAGGGCGTAGAGGACCAGCCAGCACGTCAGGGCGCGGGTGCGGGCCTCGGTGGGGTGCGGGGTGCCCAGGGGGCCGCGTGCCAGTGCCGCGCGCAGGCCGAGCGCTACGGCGAGTGCGCCCGCGGCCGCCGCGATCAGGCGTGGCCGGCCGTCGGTCAGGTGGAGGGCGGCCACGGTCGCCGCGCACAGGGCGCCCGGGAGAAGGGTGCGGAGCAGCCAGGCGGCGCTCGCGCGGGGGGCCTCGGAGGGCGGTGGGGCGGCTGCCGGGGATTCGGTGCCCCTCGGTACGCGCGCGTACATCTCCTCCGCCAGGGAGAACACGTCCCGGTGGCGGAAGCGGCTCGCGGTGCGGTCGGTGACGCCGTGCGCCTCCAGGCCGGCGGCGATCTCCAGTGGGTCGACCGCCCGTTCGCACAGGTCGCGGTGACGGTGCATCAAGGACTTCACGGGGTCGACGGCGGAGGCGCGACGCGGGGCGGGGGGCTGTCTGCGGGCCGGGGGCGCGTCGGATGTGTACCGGGCGGACCCGGCGGCGCGACCGTCGCCCTCGACGGCCACAGCGGGCTCGGCGCCACCGATCACTACGGCGCCACCGTCACCTTCGGCCGCCCCGGGACCATCGACCACGACCGCGTCGCCATCACCGGCCCCACCGACCACGACCGCCCCACCGTCACCCTCACCGGCACCGTCGGACCCGGCCCCGCCGGTCACACTCGCAGCGTCGACATCGCCCGCGCTCCCCCTGCCGCCGCCCTCATCCCCCTCGCCCGCGTCCGCGTCCCCCGCGAGCCACTCCCCCGACCGTGTGTCCCAGGGGCCGGGGCTCGCCGGTGTTCCGGGGCGGTCCAGTTCGCCGAGGTCGCTCATCGGGCTCCCTCCGTGGCGGGCAGCGGGGTGTTGGCGCGTACCGGGGGCCCTGCCGCCCAGCCGGGGCCGCCGCGGGCCACGACCCGGGCGCCGAGGTCCGTCCAGCGGCCGGGCACGTGGGCCTCGGCCGGGACGGCGAACGGGAGCGGTTCCCCGGTGGTGTCGTCGACGACGACCCGGCGGAGCGGATGGCGCGAGACGATCTCCAGGTAAATGCCGTGAAATGCCGTGATGTTCTGTTCGACGGTGAACAGCTCGAGCGCACGCGCGCGTGCCGCGGCGCCCAGCCGGGCACGGCGCTCGGGGTCGCGCAGCAGCGCCACGCACGCCTCCGCGAGCGCCCGCGGGTTGCGCGGCGGTACGACGAGCCCGGTGCCGCCGATGACCTCCACCACGGCGCCGACGTCGGTGGACACGGTCGCGCGGCCGCAGAACATGGCCTCCACCAGGCTGATGGGGAAGCCCTCGACAACGCTGGACAGGACGGTCACGGCACCCGAGGCGTACGCGTCGGCGGGGGTCGGGACCTCCGGGCCGCCGATCTCCTCGAAGGAGACCGGGTTGTCGCCGACGGCGTGCAGCCCGTCCGCCTCGTCGGGGAAGAGCTGCGCAGCCAGCGCCTTGCAGTGACCGAGGTAGGCCGCGCCCTCGGAGCCCACGGGCACGCCGATGATCCTCAGCCGGGTCTTGGGCTCCTCCTTGCGGATCTCCGCGAAAGCGTGCAGGAGGGAGATGAGGTCCTTGGCCGGTTCGACGCGGCCGACCCAGAGCAGCGTGTCGGGGTCCGCGCGCTCCGGGGACTCACCGACCTCCGCGAAGGGCGTGGCGTCCATGCCCGGGTAGACCGTGCGGATCTTGTCGCGGTCGGCGCCGCACCGCTCCTGCCAGCGGCGGGCGTGGGTGTTGCCGGGCGTGACGAGCGCGGCCCGGCCGTAGATCTCGGCGGCGAGCCTGCCGTGGAAGGCGGCGATCAGGGACCGCACCGAGGGCGAGGCGTCCGGCGCGGACAGGTAGTGCGTCCGCAACTGCACGCCGTACTCGGTCACCAGCAGGGGGACGTCGGAGAAGTGCCCGGCGAGCAGTCCGGGGAGGGCTGCGGGGCCGCCGGAGGCCGCGTGGCACAGGTCGACCGAGCCGAGCCCGTCGTCCCCGTACCAGTCGAGGGAGAGCGGGCGCAGCGCGCGCTCCAGGTGTGCGGCGACGGCGAGCAGATCGGGGACGCGGGCCTCGCGGGCCGTGCGGGCGGCGCCCGGCGCACGACAGGCGCGTTCGAGGGCGCGTACGGCGGTCTCGGAGCGCAGCGCCCCGACCAGTCCGCCCTCGTCGCGGGCGAGTTCGGCGAGTCCGTACAGCGCGTTGCCGAAACGGTCCGCCTCAGCGGCCGACGGGTCCTCCGCCGGGCCCGCGCAGAGGACGGCCGCCAACTCGCCGTAGCACTCGGCGAACCGCCGGCGCGCGCGGCGCCCGTACACCACCCCGTCGTCCTCGGCCGACCACAGCGGCGCCGTGCGTACCCGGCTGACCTGCGGCGGAAGCGGGACCCAGCCCTCGTCCTCCTGGCGTTCACTGCGGCTGAGCGCGTAGATGTCGAACTCGTGCTGCCCGAGCCCGCGCACGAGCCGGTCGCACCAGAGCCTGGCGTCACCGCTCACATACGGATAGCCACCCTCCGTAAGCAGTCCGATGCGCACGAACGCACCCCCGATCTCCCGTATGGGGAGCCGCCGTTGGTCCGGCGGCTCGCAGCGGGACGAACGTATGCGGACAAGGCGGTGGCGGGGGGGGGGGGGGGGGGGGGGCGCCCCCCCCCGGGGGGGCCGGGGGGGGGTTTGACAGCGGGGGGGGGGGGGGGCGGGGGCAACGGACAGAAAAAAAAGA
>NZ_JBIRUZ010000010.1:80358-122314 GCF_044386545.1 Streptomyces sp. NPDC020489 | reverse complement strand
ACCTCGGGCCCCCCCCCCCCCCGGGGGGGGGGGGGGGGGGGGGGCCGGGGGGGGCCCCCGGGGCCCCCCCCGGGGGGGGGGGGGCGGGGGGGGCCCCCCCCCCCCCACCAGAAGGGGTGAACGGTCGTAACTTTCCCGTGCGGGTCGCGTTCGATCGCGCTAAGAGATCAAACAGTTACGTTACGTCAGGCAACGGCCAGTTCCCGACGTGCGGCTCTGCGTCTCGCGGCCACCTCGGGATCGAGCGCCGGGACGGCCGCCAGGAGTTGCCTGGTGTACGGGTCCCGGGGGTTGTCGTACACCTCGTCGGCGGGTCCCGACTCCACGATCCGGCCGCGGCGCATCACCGCGACCCGGTCGCTGACCTGCCGTACCACGGCGAGGTCGTGGGCGACGAAGACGAGCGCGAGTCCGAGTTCGCGCTGGAGCTCGCCGAGCAGGGCGACCACCTGGGCCTGGGTCGTCACGTCGAGCGCGGACACCGGCTCGTCGCAGACGATGACGCGCGGGTCGGCCGCGAGCGCCCGCGCGATGCCCACGCGCTGGCGCTGACCGCCGCTGAACTCGTGCGGGTAGCGGTCGTAGTGCGCCCCTTCGAGCCCCACGCGCTCCAGCAGTTCGCTCACGCGCCCCCGGATGCGTCCCTCGTCCTTCTCGCCGCGCGCGCGGAGCGGGTCCGCGATGGACTCGCCGACGCTGCGCCGGGGGTTGAGGGAGGAGACGGGGTCCTGGAACACCATCTGGACGGCGGCGTTCACGCCCACGCGCGCGTGCCCCTCGTCCCGCACCTCTCCCGCCGTGGGCTCCAGGAGCCCGACGAGCATGCGTCCGAGCGTTGTCTTGCCACTGCCGCTCTCACCGACGACGCCGAGGGTCTCCCCTCGCCGGACGGTCAGCGACACGTCGTCCACGGCCGTGAACGCCCGCTTGCCACGCCCGAACTCCCGGTGCAGGCCACGCGCTTCGAGAACGACGTCGGCCGCCTCGGAGGACCCCGCGCCGGGGGTCGCCCCCACGACCCGCTGCCCCGCGTCCGAGCTGACGGCCACGCCGCGCCCCGCGTCCGCCGCCGTCGCCGCGACCCGCCGTGTGTCCACCCGCGGCACCGCCGCCAGCAACTCCCGCGTGTACGTCTGCGAGGGCGCCCCCAGCACGTCCCCGACCGGCCCGTGCTCGACCACGCGCCCGTGCCGCATGACCAGCACGTCGTCGACGCTCTCGGCCGCCACGCCCACGTCGTGGGTGACCAGCAGCAGGCCCATGCCGGTCTCCTCGCGGAGCGTGTGCAGCAGGTCGAGGATCTGGGCCTGGACGGTGACGTCGAGGGCGGTGGTCGGTTCGTCGGCGATCAGCAGGTCCGGCTCGCAGGCCAGCGCCATCGCGATGAGGGCACGCTGACGCATGCCGCCGCTGAACTCGTGCGGCCGGGACCGGGAGCGGCGCCGTGCGTCCGGAATTCCCACCCTCTCCAGCACCTCCACCGCACGCGCGCGTGCCGCTCGTCGCGACGCACGCGCGTGTACGCGGTACACCTCGGCGATCTGGTCGCCGATCGCGTAGTACGGGTCGAGGGACGACAGCGGGTCCTGGAAGACCATGGCCGCCCTGCCGCCCCGCAGCCGCCGCAGCTCGGTGTCCGAGGCCGCGCCCACGTCGACACCGGCGACCTGGATCGAGCCGCCCACCGTCGCGCCCGTGCCGCGGTGCAGCCCCAGCAGGGCGGAGGCGACCGTGGACTTGCCGGAGCCGGACTCGCCGACCAGGGCGAGGGCGGCGCCCTCCCGCAGCCGGAAGGACAGCCCGTCGACGGCGCGCAGCTCGCCGAACTCGACCGTCAGGCCGCTGACTTCCACCAGGCTCATGCGAGCACCACCCGTCGGTCGGCCACCGCGTACAGCACGTCCGCGACGGCGTTGGCGACGACCACGAAGAATCCGATGACCAGGACCATGCCGACCACGACCGGCAGGTCGATCACATTGACGGCATGGACGAGTTCCTGTCCGATGCCGGGCAGCCCGAAGAGCGTCTCGGTGAGCACCGCGCCGCCGACCGCTCCGCCGAAGTTGTTGGCGTTGAGCGCGATGACCGGTGCGAGCGCCCCGCGCAACGCGTGCCGCCCGATGACCGACCGCTCCGCCACGCCGTAGGCGCGGAAGGTGCGGATGTGGTCCTCGGCGAGCGTCTCCAGCATCGCCGCGCGCGTGAGGCGGGCGAAGGCGGCCGCCTCGATGAGGGCCAGCGACAGCCAGGGCAGCAGGAGGTTCCACGCCCACTGTTCGGGGTCGTCGGTGAACTTCACGTACTGCGGGAACGGCAGCAGTCGCAGCTGTCCGCAGACGACGATCATCAGGACGAGTCCGATGACGAAGACCGGCGTGGCCACACCGGCGAGCGTGATGCCGGTCAGGACGCGCTCGGTGAGCCGGCCGCGCCGCCAGGCCGACAGGACGCCCGTGCCGACGCCGAGGATCAGCCACAGCACCATCGCGCCGAACACCAGCGACAGGCTGACCGGCAGCTTGGCCAGGATCAGCTGGGTGACCTGCTGGTCGCTCTGGTACGACAGTCCGAGGCAGGGCGCGGAGCAGTGCTCCACGGAGGTGCCCGTCGAGTAGTCCTGACCGGCGACGAGCCCTTGCAGGAAGTGCCAGTACCGCGTGTACAGCGGGTCGTCGAGGTGCAGTTGCTCGGCGACCTGGTGCACCTGGGCCGGTGAGCAGCGCGGGCCGCAGGTGATCTGGGCGACGTTGCCCGGGGTGACGTAGAAGACGACGTAGACGATCACCGAGACGGCGAACAGGGTGACGACGGCGCCCAGGAGACGGCGCAGGACGAATCCGGTGAAGCCGTTCATGCCCCGGCCTCCCTCGTGCGACTCATGCCTTGGCCTCCCTCGTGCGGGTCATGCCTTGGCCTCTCTCTTGCGGCCCGTGCCGACGCGCAGCCGGGAGGCCGCGCGCGGGTCCAGCGCCGTGCGGATGCCGTCGCCGAGGACGGTGAGGGCCAGCACGGTCACGAAGAGCGCGCCGGCGGGCAGCAGCAGGTACTGCGGGGCCGCCTGGTACCAGACGTCGGCGGCGGTGAGCATCTGTCCCCAGGAGGGCGTCGGGGGCTTCACGCCGACGCCGAGGAAGGACAGGGCGGCCTCGACGGTGATGTTGATCGGGACGAGGAGGGCGGCGTACGTGATGACCGGCGCGGCGAGTCCGGGCAGCAGCTCCCGGCGGGCGATCCGCCAGGTGCTCCAGCCGCTGAGCCGGGCGGCGGCGACGTAGTCGAGCCGCTTGAGGGTGAGGGTCTGCGCGCGCGTGATCTTCGCGATGTTGCCCCAGGCGATGAGCCCGATGACGAGGGCGACCAGGACGGGCCGGGGGAAGTCCGACGGCACGATCGCGAGCAGCGCCAACGCCATGATCATGAGCGGCAGGGCGACGATGATGTCGGTGAGCCGGCTCAACAGTTGATCAACCCATTGACTGCCGAGTGCGGACGTCACGCCCACCACGACACCGATCAACACCTGGACGACGGTGGCGGCCAGCGCCACCCCCAGTGACACACGCGCCCCGTAGACGAGCCGCGCGAACAGGTCGCGCCCGGTCTGCGGTTCGACACCGAGCCAGTGGTCGCCGCCGGCACCCCCGAAGGAGCCGATGGGCACGCCACCGCGCGCGGAGTCCACGAGCGAGGGGTGGTAGGTGGTGGGGTCCTGGCCCTCCAGGGCGGTCAGCAGCGGTGCCGCGAGCGCGACCAGGACGAGCAGGGCGACGACGGCCGCCGCGACGAGGGCGGCGCGCTGCGTCCGCAGCCGCCGCCAGAACTGACGGGCCCCCGAGGCCCCCGGGACGACGGACGCCCCGGGAGCCTGGGTGGCGACAAGTGCCTCGCTCACGGCCTACTTCACCGCGACCTGCGAGATGTCCAGCACGCCGGTCCAGTCGCTGATCACGACGTTCTTGATGTCCTTGCCCACCAGGCGCTTGTAGACGGGGTGGAACAGCGGCACGGTCAGCGCCTGCTCGCCGATCTTCTTGTCCAGCGCACCCCACCTCTTGGCGGCAGCGTCAAGATCGGTCAACTTGTTGATCGCGTCAATCTCGGCATTGACCGACTTGTCGTTCAACAGGCCCGTGTTGAAGTTCGCGCCGTCCTTCACGATCTGCCGGCCATCGAAGATCGGGGCGAGGAAGGGCCCGCCGGACGGCCAGTCAGCGCCCCAGTGGGCGAGGAAGAACCCGGGCTCCGTCTTCACGTTGTGGATCTTGTCCGAGTAGTCGTTCTCCTCCAGCCCCTGGAGCTTGACCGTGATACCGGCCTTCTTCAGCGCGTCCTGGATGGCGGTCGCGATCTCCGGGCTGGTCTCGAAGTCCTTGGCGTTGGAGTGGGTCAGCGTGACGGTCAGCCCGTCCGCGTACCCCGCCTCCTTCAGCAGTTCCTTCGCCTTGGCAGCGTTGCCGGAGTCGCCCGCCGGGAACAGGTCGTAGGGCTCGTGGCCGAAGGACTTCTGGTTCGGCAGGAAGGTGGTCGCGGCCTCGGCGAGCGAGGACCCACCGGCGGCGTTCACGACCGACGACCGGTCGATGGCGTACGAGATCGCCTGCCGCACCTTGACGTTGTCGAACGGCTTGACCTTCGGGTTGAACGCGATGTAGTTCGTGTAGCCGAAGTGCCCGGTGCCGACGCGCGCGGCGAGTTCCTTGTCGCCCGTCACCTTGGCGAGCTCGGCCGGTCCGAGGTTGGTGTCCGTGGTGACCGCGGTCGCGTCCGCCCCTCGGGACGCGGACAGCCGCTGGTTGATCACGGAGGAGTCGAGCCCGGACCGTACGTCGATTCGGTCCGGGTAGGCCTTGCGCTCGGCGTCCGTCGCGGCGGACCAGTGCGTGTTGCGCTCCAGGACGAGGTGCTCACCGTCGTTCTCGTTGGTGACGACCTTGTACGGGCCGGACGAGACCGGGTGCTCCTCGTACTTCGTCCCGGTGTCCTTGGCCTTCGGCACCGGCGTGAACTGCGTCTGCGTGGCGAGGTACGGGAACTCGCCCTCGGGCTTGTTCAGATGGAAGACGATGGTCCGGTCGTCCGGCGTCTCGATCGCGTCCAGCCCGCCCTTGTCCTTGTACGGCCCCTGGTAGTCCGCGGCACCGACCAGCCAGTCCCGCAGGTAGGGCGCACCACCCGACAGCTCGGGCGCGAAGGACCGCTCGATGCCGTACTTGATGTCGGCGGACGTGATGGCGGTGCCGTCCTCGTAGGCGAGCCCCTTCTTCAGGGTGTACGTCCACACCGTCGCGTCCTTGTTGGGCCGACCGGTGTCGGTCGCGAGGTCCGGGACGACCTCGGCGCCGGCCTCGCCGTTCTCCCGGTTGCGGGTGGTGAGCGTACGGAAGACCAGGGAGGGGACGTTGCCGCCGCCGGAGGTGTAGAGGCGGGCCGGGTCGAAGTCCTGCTGCGGGTTGGAGTTCAGGACCGTCAGGGTGCCGCCCTTGTGGGGCGTGGAGTCACCACCGGAGCCCTTGGCATCGTTGTCCTCAGGGCCGCAGGCGGCGGCGCCCGCGGCCAGAACCAGGCTTACGGATGCCGCGGCCACGCGGCGCGCTATGACGGACGGGTGACGCATCGGAGACGACCTCTCGAATGGTGAGACAAGTAGACAAGGGGTGAGACGAACGTGAACAGACGTCTGCCCGGGCGTCAGGTCGCCGGAAAACCGCGACCGAGGGTCACGGAAAAAAAGAGAGATCGCGACGCGAGCGCCTGAGGGCGAACGTCAGCGACAGTGGATGTCGGCCACGCACAGAGCGGTCACACCGATGAGCGCCAGCTCGATGGCTGCGCGTGCGGAGGCGTGACGGGTCGACATGCGCAGAAATATGTACGACTTTTCTGCGCATGTCAACGTGACGTCCGAGGCGTCCGTCAACTCCCGGGATAGGCCCAGGGGTTGGGCTTGCAGGTGACCCCGCCGTAGGACAGGAACTTGGTCTGCTGCTGCATGACCGGGGCGAGTTCCCCGCTCTTGTCGCAGGTCACGTGGTGGTAGCCGAGCCGGTGGCCGACCTCGTGGTTGATCAGCATCTGCCGGTAGGCGTGAATTCGATCACCGTAGGTCCGGGATCCCTGGGCCCATCGGTACGCATTGATCATCACGCGCTCGGTGGCGGCCGAATCGCAGGACACGTTGTCCACGGTCGTGTCCAGACCGGACTTCGCGCACCACTTCGCGGTCGTCCCGGGACTGGCGAGCGTGATCACGAAGTCGGGCTTGCCGGAGTGGATCCGCTCGAAGGTGCGGGCACCGTTGTGCGCCCAGCTGCGGTCGTCGTTGAGCGTCTTCTGCACGGCCTCGGCGAACAGCTCGCCGTCGAGCCCGAGCCCCTGCTCCACGTCCACCCGGTAGGTGAACTTCTGCCCGGTCCCGGGCGCCTTGGCGATGCCCTCGACCGCGTCGAACTTCCCCGACCCGGCGAGCTTCGCGCTGAGCGCGTACTTCTGCCCCATCTTCTGCTCGTACGTCAGCGCCACGGCCGGCGACGTGGACGGCGTCGGCCGCCCGTCCGACCGCGAGGCCGAGTCCCGGGCGTCCCGCGCCTGATCGGTGGCGGCCTGCGACCGTACGTCGCCGCCGTCCCGCCCGTCGGTGACCTGCCCGGCGACGACGACGGCCAGCACGGTGGTGACGGCGGCGGCCGCGATACCGGTGAAGGTCCGGCCCTTGCCGCCCTTCTGCCGCACGGGCTCACCACTGGGCGGCGCGTCGTCGTCCACGTCGGTACGCGTCGGCGGGGCCGCCGGCCAGTCGGTGACGGAGGCGTACGGATCGGCCGGGCGCCGAGGACCGCGGGGTCCCCGGGCCGCGAAGAGGTCCACGTCCTCCCCGAAGGCGTCGAGATAGTCCTGGCGAGGACCGCCCCGCCGGGCCCCGTCGGGCGGCGCCTGCCGCTGCCTCGGGAAAGCGACCCCGGGCGCGGCAACCGCCCCGTGCGCCCCCGTGTCACCCCAACCGCCCCCGCGTTCCCGCTGCTCGGGATGCCCACCACGAACCCCGGGCACGCCACGCGCGGGAGTGCCGTCAGGAATTCGAGGCGTCCCGCGGGCGGGCGTCCCCTCCGGGAACCGGGACACACTCGGCGTCCCGTGAGCGGGCGTCACACTCGGCGTCCCGTGAGCGGGCGTCCCCTCCGGGAATCGGGGCACCCCACGCGCGGGAGTGCCGTCAGGCATCCGCGGCACGCCTCGCGCGGGCGTTCCCTCCGGGGCCCGTCGACCCCCCGGAGCGACCCGGTAGACCGGGTCCCCGTAGGCCACGGGGCCGACCGCGGGCATCCCCTGCTGCGGCGGTGCGCCCTGCTGCCATGCGGAGGCGGGACCTGGCCGGGGGGAGGTTCCTGTGGGCGGCTGAGGGCTCTCGGTCCCCCGGCCGCCCGGTCTTGCGGTGATGTCCGCGGAGTCACCCTTGGGAGCGGGCCCGCGACGGCTGTGCCGTCCCACGTCGCCCCTCAGCTCCCCGCGCTCGAAGACTCGACGGTGCCGGACGCACCGGCCGTCCCGGACGACTCCGGCGCACGCGAAGAGCCTGCCGCAACCGAGGACCGGGCCCCGCCCGACGCCCCACCCGTGCCGGACGCCCCCGGCGCACCCGAAGAACCCGGCGGTTCCGGGGACCCGGCCGCATCCGAAGATCCGGTGCCACCCGACGATCCAACCCCGTCCCCGCCCCCGGCGCCCCCCTTGTCCGCCACGAACTCCCGGAACGCCCGGGACACCGTCTGCGGGTACTCCATCATCGCCACGTGCCCCGCCTCCGGCAGGCTCAGCAGCCGGGAGTCACGGAAGGTGCGGGCCGCCTTCTGGGCCATGCGGTGGCCGATGAGCTGGTCGCGGGCGCCGTAGACGAGCAGGGTGGGCGCGAGGACCCGCTCGGCCTGGCGCCACAGGGCGTGCTGGCCGCCGAGCGTGTAGGCGTTGACCAGCCCGCGCGCGGACCGGGTCATCGCGTCCCAGAAGTACGGCAGTTGTTGTCGGCGCTCCATCTCCTCGACGGCGTGCCGGAACCCCTCCGGCGTCACCCGCGTGGGATCGCCGTAGCAGAGCGCCGTGACCCCGCGGACCCGCTGCTCGGCCGTCCAGTCGCGGCTGAGGCGCGTGAACAGCGCGGCCACGCCCGGCACCGCCAGCAGCGCGGTCGGTACGGCGGTGCGCTGGATGCGGATCTCGGGAAGCGCCGGCGACACGAGCGTGAGCGTCCGGACGAGGTCGGGGCGGACCGCGGCCACGCGCGTGGCGACCGTGCCGCCGAGGGAGTTGCCGAAGAGGTGCACGGGCCCGCGGCCGGAGGCGTCCAGAAAACGAATCACCGCACGCGCGTGTGCGGTGATGGAGTAGTCGCCGTCGTCCGGCGGCGGCGAGTCCCCGAAGCCCGGCAGGTCGACGGCCTCGCCGTCGAGGTCGCCGTCGAGCTCCTGCATCAGCGCCGACCAGTTCTGCGAGGAACCGCCGAGGCCGTGGACGAAGAGCGCGGGCGGCAGACCCTCGCGCGCGGGCGGCCGCGACCGCACCGTCAGAGTGAACCCCCGCAACCCCACCGACCTCAGCCGCTCGCCCTCCGCCACCCTGACGGGTGCCACCTTCGGGAGCACATTGGCGGCCGGTACGGGCGGCGACTCGGTCGAAGACATGCGGCAATGTTACGAGACGATCACGCACTGGTTCATGTGTTCGCCGTCACAAAGACTGCGCACATCGCATGGCGTCCAGATCGCGTGTCTCCTAGGCTCGTACGCAGGGCACCCGTACGTGGCCCCCTGTGTAAGTCAGGGACGTTCTAGGAAGGGAGCCCGTGATGGCCTACGACCCCAGTGACCCCGACACCTTCGAGGACAGCGGCGGTGACGTCGAGCTCGACGTGGAGGCCCCCGAGGGGGACGCCGCCGAGCAGCACAAGGACGTCGCCCCGGATCGCGACGACCCGCTGACCGGCGTCGATCCCGGCGTGGCGAACGAGGCCGACCTCGTCGAACAGGCCCGGGTGGTCCAGATCGACGAGGACGACTATCGGTGACGCCCCCGAGCCCCGGTCCGGGCGGGAGCGCGAGGGTCGCTGCCCGCTACATACCCGTTTGAAACCTTCGTGCGGCTGTCGTCACCGTCCGGTACGTGAAATTCTGCGCTCTCACCGCGCACAGCACGGTTACCGAAAAGTACGATGGCGGCGCGGCGCACACCGCACGTGGACGACTTTTGGGAGGCGGCGTGACAGCCATCGAGCAGACAGAGGCGGCACGCCCGCGAGGTACGCGCCTGCCGCGCCGTGCCCGCCGGAACCAGCTGCTGGGCGCCGCACAGGAAGTGTTCGTGGCACAGGGTTACCACGCGGCCGCGATGGACGACATCGCCGAACGCGCCGGGGTCAGCAAGCCGGTGCTCTACCAGCACTTCCCGGGCAAGCTCGACCTCTACCTCGCCCTGCTGGACCAGCACTGCGAGTCGCTGATCCAGTCCGTACGGCACGCGCTGGCGTCGACGACCGACAACAAGCAGCGGGTCCGGGCGACCATGGACGCCTATTTCGCGTACGTGGAGGACGACGGCGGCGCCTTCCGCCTGGTGTTCGAGTCGGACCTGACGAACGAGCCCGCGGTGCGCGAACGCGTCGACAAGGTCACCAACGAGTGCGCCGAGGCGATCTGCGACGTCATCGCCGAGGACACGGGCCTCTCGCGCGCGGAGTCCATGCTGCTGGCCTCCGGTCTGGGCGGACTCGCGCAGGTCGTGGCACGGTCCTGGCTGCACAGCGACCGCAGTGTCCCGCGGGACCAGGCGGTCCAGCTGCTGACGTCCCTGGCGTGGCGCGGCATCGCCGGGTTCCCGCTGCACGGCATCGACCACCACTGATTCATTCCCGGCCGTTGTTCGCTCTTGGCGTTCTTGCGCGGAGCGTGCACGTCCCCTCACCGGGCTAATGTGTGCGGGGTACGGCGCGGAAGGTCGCGCACTTCACTGACCGTCGGAGGGACATAGCCGTGGAGGTCAAGATCGGCGTGCAGCACGCGCCCCGCGAGATCGTTCTGGAGAGCGGTCAGAGCGCCGAGGAGGTCGAGCGCGTGGTGGCCGACGCACTTGCCGGAAAGTCGCAGCTGCTGAGCCTCACGGACGATCACGGCCGCAAGGTCCTGGTCCCGGCGGACCGCCTGGCCTACGTGGAGCTCGGTGAGCCGGCCCCGCGCAAGGTGGGCTTCGGCGCGCTGTAGGCGGACGTATGACGAGAGGGGCCCGGCGACTTCAGGTCGCCGGGCCCCTCTCGTCATGCCTGCTCGTCGGCACTCTGCGGCGCCCATAGCGAGCCCCGCACGGTTGTTTTATCCACGTATGGAGCACACTGCGAGCCCGGAGGAGGATTGCATTCCGCAGGTCACGGGTATGACGGGCTACGACCGTGATACGCAGCGTGGCCATGTGGGAGGGACCCTCGATGATGTTGCTGGAAGCGCTCGGCTCCGCTCTGCTCGGTCTCGCGCTGGCCGCTCTGGCGGCCCACAGGCTGGGGCACCGGCTGCCCACCCGCTCCCTGGTGCTGGCGACGGGCGTCGCCGGAGCCCTGTTCGGCGCCTTCGTGACCCACACGTCCCTGGGCCCGGGCAGCATCCTGCTGAACCTGATCGGGGCGATCGTCTTCTCGGCGGCGTCCCTGTCGCTCCTGCTCCGCCCGGCGCGCAGATTCCGCCGCAGGTCCGCACCGGCGTAAACGCCGAGGCCCCAGGGGCGAGCGGAACCCACCACGACGTACCCAGGGGGCGAGCGCGGACCCGCGCGACCCACCGCGACGTACCCGGGGGGCGACCGCGGACCCGCGCGACCAGCCACGACGACCCCGCAGTCGGCCATCCACGGACCTCGCCCCGCGCGGAGCCCGCGCGCTCCCCCGCGGACCTCGCCCCCGCTCCCGCAGCGCTGCGTTACGCCGCCAGCCCCAGCGCGGCCATCCGCTTCGTGTGTGCCTCCGTGATCCGCGAGAACATCCGCCCCACCTCGGCGAGATCGAACCCGTCGGCGACGCCGCCTACCAGCATGGTCGACAGCGCGTCCCGGTCGGCGACCACCCGCTGCGACTGCGACAGCGCCTCGCCCATGAGACGCCGGGCCCACAGGGCGAGCCGCCCGCCCACGCGCGGTTCGGCGTCGATGGCCGCCCGCACCTTCTCCACGGCGAACTCGGCGTGCCCGGTGTCGTCGAGGACGCCGAGCACCAGCTCACGCGTGTCCGAGTCCAGCCGCGCCGCGACCTCCCGGTAGAAGTCACTGGCGATGGAGTCGCCGACGTACGCCTTGACGAGCCCCTCCAGCCAGTCCGAGGGTGCCGTCTGCCGGTGGAAGCCGTCCAGGGCGGCGACGAACGGCTCCATCGCGTCGGTCGGCTCGGCACCGATCTCGGTCAGCCGGTCCCGCAGCTTCTCGTAGTGGTGGAACTCCGCCGACGCCATCTTGGCCAGCTCCGCCTTGTCCGCCAGGGTCGGCGCCAGCTTGGCGTCCTCGGCGAGGCGCTCGAACGCCGCCAGCTCCCCGTACGCGAGCGCGCCGAGCAGGTCGACGACCGCGGCCCGGTACTGCGGTTCGGCGGAGGCCGTCGCCCAGTCCTGGGCGGCGACTCCGGTGGGTTCGGGAGCAGCGTCAGAGGTGTTGTCAGGCGTCGTCATGAAGCGCACAATAGCCCGCTCCCAGCGCCGGGGAAGTCCCTGGTGAACCAGTGTGACAACGGCTACGTGACCGAATCGGCCATCGCATGTGCGCGTTTCCGGGGTATGGTGGTAATGCGCCTGCTGAATACGTACGTCTCCAGAAGACACCGTAGACCGCGTATCTCGACGGGCCGCACGTATGAGGATGCCCGGTCGGTGGCCCGATCGGCTCCGACCTGACAGCTCTCCTTGGCCGTACGGCACTGTGCGTACGGCATCCGGAGGGACCCTCAGCGGTTCGAGCGCTAGAGCGTCGGCAGAGGTCCCGTGCCATTACGGCCCGCCCGTAAGGCAGTCGACGTCCCCAGCACGGTCTTTCAGAGACCCCCGCGCTCGCCTCGCACCGCGCACACAGAAGAGGCAGCACCCTGACTACGACCTTCCGCGATCTCGGAATTCTGAACGAGACGGCCGAGGCCCTCGAAGCCGTCGGCATCATCACCCCCTTCCCCATCCAGGAGATGACGCTCCCGGTCGCCCTCTCGGGCTCCGACGTCATCGGCCAGGCCAAGACCGGCACCGGCAAGACGCTGGGCTTCGGCCTCCCGCTCCTCGAGCGCGTCACCGTCCCCGCCGACGTCGAGGCCGGCCGCGCCAAGCCCGAGGCCCTGACCGACGCCCCGCAGGCGCTCGTCGTCGTCCCCACGCGCGAGCTGTGCACGCAGGTCACCAACGACCTGCAGACCGCGGGCAAGGTGCGCAACGTCCGCGTTCTCGCCATCTACGGCGGCCGCGCCTACGAGCCCCAGGTCGAGGCCCTCAAGAAGGGCGTCGACGTCGTCGTCGGCACCCCGGGCCGGCTCCTGGACCTCGCGGGCCAGAAGAAGCTCAACCTCGGCCACATCAAGGCGCTCGTCCTCGACGAGGCCGACGAGATGCTCGACCTGGGCTTCCTGCCCGACGTCGAGAAGATCATCAACATGCTGCCGGCCCGCCGCCAGACCATGCTGTTCTCGGCGACCATGCCGGGCGCGGTCATCAGTCTCGCCCGCCGCTACATGTCGCAGCCCACGCACATCAACGCCACCTCGCCCGACGACGCGGGCCGGACGGTAGCGAACACCAAGCAGCACGTGTACCGCGCGCACAACATGGACAAGCCCGAGATGGTCGCGCGCATCCTCCAGGCCGAGGGCCGCGGGCTGGTCATGGTCTTCTGCCGTACCAAGCGCACCGCCGCCGATCTGGCCGACCAGCTCCAGCAGCGCGGCTTCGCCGCCGGCGCGGTCCACGGCGACCTCGGCCAGGGCGCCCGCGAGCAGGCGCTGCGCGCCTTCCGCAACGGCAAGGTGGACGTGCTCGTCTGCACCGACGTCGCCGCCCGTGGCATCGACGTCGAGGGCGTCACGCACGTCATCAACTACCAGTGCCCCGAAGAGGAGAAGACGTACCTGCACCGCATCGGCCGTACCGGCCGCGCGGGTGCCAAGGGCATCGCGATCACCCTCGTCGACTGGGACGACATCCCGCGCTGGCAGCTGATCAACAAGGCGCTGGAGCTCAAGTTCAACGACCCGCCGGAGACGTACTCCACCTCCCCGCACTTCTACGAGGACCTGAACATCCCCGCGGGCACCAAGGGTGTCCTGCCGCGGGGCGAGCGCACCCGCGCGGGGCTCGCCGCGGAGGAGCTCGAGGACCTGGGCGAGACCGGCGGCCGCGGTGGCCGCGGTCGCGGTGACCGCAACGGCGGTGACCGGGGAGGCCGCGGGGGTCGGGACGAGTCCCGTTCCGCCGACCGCGAGCGCCCGGCCCGTACGCCGCGCCGTCGCCGCCGTACGCGCGGCGGGACGGAGCTGGACGGAACCGCCGCTCCGACGGGCGCCGTCGCGCCCGAGGGGACCGCGGCCGCGGTGACCGAGGACGCCCCGGCGTCCCGCACCCCGCGTCGCCGTCGCCGCACCCGCAACAACGGCGCCGCCCCGGCGGAGTCGGCGCCGGCCACGGTCACGACGCCCTCGGACGTCGTGGAGGCCGCCGAGAGCGCGGTCGACACCGTCGAGGCCGTGGAGGCCAAGCCGCGCCGCCGCCGCACCCGCAGGTCCGCGGAGACGGCCGCCGTCGAGGTCGCGGAGCGCGCCCAGGAGGTCGTCGCGGAGGTCAAGGAGCCCGAGGCCCCTGCCGCCGAGGTCACCGAGACGAAGCCGCGCCGCCGGACCCGCAAGGCCGCGGAGCCGGTCGTCGCCGAGGCGCCGGTCGCCGTCGAGGTCGCGGAGGCCGAGGCCCCCGCCGCCGCGCCGCGCCGCCGTACGCGCAAGACGGCCGCCGCCGCGGAGACCGCGGTGGACACGGCCGAGGGCACGGAGACCAAGCCGCGCCGGACCCGCAAGGCAACCGTCACCGCCGACGCCCCCGCCGAGGCCCCTGAGGTCACGGAGGCCAAGCCGCGCCGTACACGCAAGACGGCTGCCGCCGCCGAGACCGCGGTCGACACGGCCGAGGCCGTCGAGGCCAAGCCCCGCACCCGCCGCACCCGCAAGGTCGCCGAGGCACCCGAGGCCGCCGCCCCGGTCGCCGAGATCCCGGCCCAGGCCGCGGAGGAGCCGGTGGCCGCCAAGCCGCGCCGCACCCGCAAGACGGCTGCCGCCTCCGCGGAGACCGCGGTGGACACGGCCGAGGGCACGGAGGCCAAGCCGCGCCGCACGCGCAAGACGGCCGCCGCTTCCGAGGCCGCCGCCGAGGTCGCGGAGGCCGCGCCGCGTCGCCGTACCCGCAAAGCGGCCGACGCCGAGCCGGCGCCGGAGACCACCGAGGCCAAGCCCCGTCGTACGCGCAAGACGGCCGCCGCCGAGACCGCGGTCGACACGGCCGAGGCCGTCGAGGCCAAGCCCCGCACCCGCAAGGTCGCCGAGGCACCCGAGGCCGTGACGGCGTCGGAGACCACCGAGGCCAAGCCGCGCCGCGCGCGCAAGACGGCCGCCGCCACGGAGACCGGTGCGGAGACCGCCGCCGCCAAGCCGGCGCGTGCGCGGAAGACCGCCGCAACCGCCGGCATCCCGGCCCAGGCCGCCGAGGAGCCGGAGGCCAAGCCGCGCCGCCGTGCCCGCAAGGCCACGGCCGCCGCGGAGTCCGCGGAGAGCTGACCGCTCACCCGACGGCCCGGTCCTCATGCGATGTGAGGGCCGGGCCGTCGGCGTTCCCCGGCCGACTGAGCCACATGGCCCACCTCACACGACCGCCCCCCGGCCCCCGGCCCGCCCCGCCGGATAGCCTCGTGCCATGAGCAGGCCCCCCACCTTCACCCCGCCCCCAGGCGCCCGCGCCTCCTCCCTGCGCACCGCGCGGGGTGCGTTCGCGGTCGTCGACGCGCCCGTGGCGGACGGCGTCGCGGCGCGGGGGACCGTTCTGCTGCTGCCCGGGTTCACCGGCAGCAAGGAGGACTTCAACCCGCTGCACGTGCCGCTCGCGGCGCGCGGGTACCGGACGGTCGCCGTGGACGGGCGGGGACAGTTCGAGACGGACGGTCCGGCGGACGACGAATCGGCGTACGCGCAGGACGAGTTGGCGAAGGACGTGCTCGCGCAGGCCGCGGCTCTCGGTGCCCCCGTGCATCTCGTCGGGCACTCCCTGGGCGGGCTGATCGCGCGGGCCGCCGTCCTCCTGGACCCCGGGCCCTTCCTCTCACTCACCCTCATGTCCTCGGGCCCCGCCCAGATCTCCGGCTCCCAGCAGCAGCGCGTGAAGCTGCTCCGGGACGCGCTGGCCGTGATGAGCATGGCGGAGGTGTGGGACGCCATCCAGGCCATGGAGCCGCCCGAGGAGACCGACACCGGGGGCGAGTTGGACTCGGGGCTCGACGACCGCGAGGACCTGCGCCGCCGCTGGCTGTGCAACCAGCCCGCGCAACTCATCGCCACCGGGCGGCAGTTGTGCGCCGAACCGGACCGGGTGGCCGAACTGGCCGCCGTACCGCTGCCGTTCCACGTGCTGTCCGGCTCGCACGACGACACCTGGCCGATCCCGCTGCTCGACCGGATGGCCGTCCGGCTGCGCGCCCACCGGACCGTCGTCCCGGGCGCCGACCACTCCCCCAACACCGACCGCCCCCTGGAAACGGCCCACGCCCTCGCCGACTTCTGGGACGGCACCGGGCAGCCCTGACGACCAAGGAACGGCAGCGCCGGGCAACCCTGACAGCGCACCAGAAGCCCCCGACGCCCCAAGGGACGGCAACACCGGCCAGCCCACCGCCCCGAGGGGGACGGCAACACCAGCCGGCCCTGACGCGCCCCAGCGCCACCCGGCACCCCCCGACCGCCCCTAGAACTGCCCCCGCACGTGCTCCCAGAACCCGTCCCGCAGGGCCCGCCGCAGATCCGCCTGGCCCCGCAGGGAGTACTGGAGCAGCCCCTCCGCCTCGACCAGCAGATCCTGGTCCACGGACCCGGGCAGATACGGATAGCCCGGCAGCAGCTCCCCCACGGACTCCCGCCCCCGCGCGGCCAGCCACTTCGCCGCGACCTGGGCGCCGACGAAACGGACGTCCTCGCGGGTGGGCCGGTTCACGGAGGCGTCATAGGCGGCGCCCGTACGCCGTGACACGTACGGCTTGAAGAAGTCGAGGTCGAGGACGCGCTGGCTGTCGACCTCCCAGAGCAGCGGCTCGGCCTGGTTGCGGCCCTCCGGCGCCTCGATGCCCCACAGATGGACGCGGGCGCCGTACCCCTGGGCCGCCTCGACCGCCGACACCAGGTCCTCGTCGCCGCCGAGCAGGGCCGCGTCGCTGATCGCGCGGTGCCGGGCGAGGGACTCCAGGTCGCTCCTGATCAGCGAGTCGACGCCCTTCTGCTGATTGTTGGCGTTGAGGTTGCCGAGCCGCACCTTGACGTCCGGGAGCTCGGCGATGGTCTGCTGCTCGGCGGTGTGGATACGGCGCCGGGCGCCGTCGTACCAGTAGACCCTCAGCAGCCTGCTGTCCGCGAAGATGGTGCGGGCCCGGTCGATGAGCGCCTCGATCAGCCCCTCGGCGTCCAGGTCGAAGGCCCGGCGGTCCTCGGTCCCGGCGACGAGACGGCCCGCGGCCGCGTAGAGGTATCCCGCGTCGACGAAGATGGCGTGGGTCGAGGGCGTCTTCGCCACCTCGGCGAGCATGCGCGTCAGCAGCCCGTTGGTGTGGTCGATGCGGGCGGCGAGGGCCGCCAGGTCGTCGTTCATCAGCACCATTGTCCCGGCGGTCACGCTGCGAACACAACCGGTCCCGATCAGTCCCGGAGGGGTCGCTTACCCGTCAGTAGTTAGTTGTTCGAAAAATTTCTTTAGCGTAGGGAATGTTTGTAACACGCACCCCGTTGACTACTTCTGTACGCAGTAATTCTCCGCAGGAGGATGACCAGACGAAGGGAGAAGCCCATGCGCTTCGAAATCATGCGACTCGACGACGTCGACGGCACGCCCGTGGACAGCACCGTTGTGGACGCCGCCTCCGTCAATCGGATCGTTCAGCAGGCCGCCGCAATCGGCCAGCGACTCTGGATCCGCCCGACCGAGGCCGCGGCCTCGTAACACACACGCTTCGGAGCCCCGTACGACATCGATGTCGTACGGGGCTCCGTGCATGTCGGCCGAGCGCGTCAGCTGCCCTGGTCAGCCGCTCCGGATCAACTGCTCTGGATCACCTGGGTGACGCCGTTGATGATCTGCTGCACGGCGATCGCGGAGAGCATCATGCCCGCGAGCCGGGTCACCAGGACCACTCCGCCGTCCTTGATGACCCGGATGATCAGCAGCGAGTACCGCATCACCAGCCACAGCACGACATGGATGGCGAGGATCGCCGTCCACACCGAGGCCTGCGTCGCGACGCTGTCCGCCTTCTGCACGGCGAGGATGACCGACACGATCGCACCCGGACCGGCGAGCAGCGGCATGCCCAGCGGTACGAGCGCCACGTTGACGTCCTTGGTCTGCTTGGGCTCGTCCGTCTTGCCGGTGAGCAGGTCCAGGGCGATCAGCAGGAGCAGCAGCCCGCCCGCGATCATCAGCGCGGGGACGGAGACATGCAGGTAGTCGAGGATCTGGTGCCCCAGCAGCCCGAAGACGGCGATGACACCGCCGGCGACACAGACGGCCTGGAAGGCCATCCGCTTCTGCACCTTGGCGGGCCGGCCGGAGGTCAGCGCCAGGAAGATCGGGGTGATCCCGGGGGGATCCATGATGACGAACAGGGTCAGGAACAGGGAGCCGAAAACGGCGACGTCGAACACAGCGGAGCCTTGCGAGGAGAAGGACGTACAGGTGGGCGCGGGGAACGGCCCTCGAGCCGAGGAGGCGTGCGGACCGGTCTCAGGCCCCGCCGGTCCCCGGCACCGGGAAGGCGCCGGTGGCGCGCCGGGTGATCTCGCCGTAGACCTCGGGATCGGTGCGGTACTCGCCGAGCGTGACGGTCTTGCGGCTGCCGTGGTAGTCCGAGGAGCCCGTGACGAGCAGTCCCAGGTCGGCGGCGAGCCCGCGCAGCGCGGTGCGTGTGGCGTCGTCGTGGTCCATGTGGTCGACCTCGATGCCGTCGAGCCCGGCCGCGGCCATCTCGGCGATCGTGGACTCCGGCACGGTGTGCCCGCGCTTGCTCGCCCCCGGGTGGGCGAAGACGGTGACCCCGCCCGCGGCCTTGACCAGCCGGATCGCCTCGAAGGGGTCAGTCTCGTGCTTCTCCACATGGGCCCGGCCACCGTCGGCGAGCCAGTCCTCGGTGAAGGCGTCGCTCACGGCCGGTACGACCCCGAGCTCGACGAGCGCGGTCGCCACGTGCGGCCGCCCCACGGACCCGTCCCCGGCGATCCGCATGACCTGCTCCCAGGTGACGGGCACGCCCAGCTCGTTGAGCTTGCCGACCATGCCCCGAGCGCGAGGCACCCGGTCGTCCCGCACGAGCTCCCGCTCGGCGAGCAGCTGCGGCTCCTCGGGGTCGAAGAGGTAGGCCAGCAGGTGCAGGGACACCCCGTCGACACGGCAGGACAGCTCGGCCCCGGTCACCAGCGTGAGCCCGGCCGGCAGCGCGGCGATCGCCTCGGCGTACCCACGGGTGGTGTCGTGATCGGTGAGGGCTACGACGTCCAGCTCGGCAGCGGCGGCGTTGCGCACCAGCTCAGCGGGCGTGTCCGTCCCGTCGGAGGCCGTGGAGTGGGTGTGCAGGTCGATACGCACGACACGAACTCCAGACACTGACGGGACACAAGGGGACGCTCAAGGATAGCCGCAGTTCCAGCCCTCCCTGTCACACCCCAAACCTGCGAGCACCCTTTACACACACCGACCCAGGGGCGCGGGGACCCGCGCGATCAGCCACACCGAAGCCGAAGCCGAATCTGAAGCCGCACCCACAGCCACAACCGGCACCCCAGGCACCCCACCTCTCAGGCGCCACGGCTCGGCCAGCGCAGCGCTACGACTCCAGCAAGCGCGGCGACAGCGCCCCGCAGGGAACCAGTTCCACCTCGGCCCCCGCGTCCCGCAGATCCGTCAGCACCAGCTCGTCGTACATCAGCAGCCCGGACTGCTCGGGCCACACGACCGCCCACAGCCACAGCCCGAGCGCCTCGCCCGCGAACACCGCGCGGTCGTCGGGGACCCCGGCGACATGCCACAGCGGAGTGGGCCGGCCGGCGGCCAGCACCTTGGCCTGGGGAGGTTTCTCGACGTTCATGTACGGCCCCGGGTCCGGTCCGTCGATGCCCGCGTACCGCGCGCCGAGCCCGACCCCGAGTTCCTCGGCGACCAGGATCAGCTCGCCGATGCCGCCGAGCGGCCCGGGTCCCGAGCAGGCCACCGCCGTGGCGCGCCCTCCGCTGCGGTCGTCGCCCGCGCAGGTCACGCCCGTGAACAGCCAGCCGACCGGCAGGGGCCACGGCATCCACACCGGTACCTGCGTGCGGTGCACCACGACGCCGAGCGCCTCGACGCTGGGCGGGATCACCGGCTGGAGCGGATGCACCGTCCCGTGCACATCGCACTGCCAGGTGTCGGCGAAGAGTCCGGGAGCCCTGACCCGGCCACCACACTTCGGGCAACTGGGTTCGCCCCTCATAGGGCCCCACGGTCCTACCCCTGCCGCCTCACGTCAAGGACGATCACCCGTCCGGGCGGAAACGTCCGCACCACGCAGAACTAGATGTAGCTTGCATTATTTAGCCGTCCTAACTTACTATGTGTATATAGCAACCATTGCCTCGCCGGAATTGGAGAAACCATGGACGCCTTCGACGCGGGGGCGGGCAGCCTCCTGCGACAGCCCAAGGCGGTCTGGGCCACGGCCGGTGCGTCCGTCGTCGCCTTCATGGGCATCGGCCTGGTCGACCCGATCCTGCCGTCCATCGCCCAGGGCCTCGACGCCACGGCCAGCCAGGTCTCCCTGCTCTTCACCTCGTACTTCCTGATCACCGCGATCGCGATGCTGGTCACCGGCTTCGTCTCCAGCCGCATCGGCGGCCGCAAGACCCTGCTGCTCGGCCTCGCGCTCGTGGTCGTCTTCGCGGGCCTCGCCGGCACCTCGGGCTCGGTCGCCGAACTGGTCGGCTTCCGCGCGGGCTGGGGCCTGGGCAACGCCCTCTTCGTCTCGACGGCCCTCGCTGTCATCGTCGGCTCGGCGGCCGGCGGCAGCGCCGCGGCGATCCTGCTCTACGAGTCCGCGCTCGGCCTCGGTATGGCGTGCGGGCCGCTGCTGGGCGCCCTGCTCGGCGACGCCAGCTGGCGCTACCCGTTCTTCGGCACGGCCTTCCTGATGGCGGTCGGCTTCCTGTGCATCACGGCGTTCCTGAAGGAGCAGCCGACGCCCGCCAGGAAGACCTCGCTCCTCGACCCGCTCAAGGCCCTCGGCCACGGCGGCCTGGCCTCCGCGGCCGTCTCGTCGTTCTTCTACAACTACACGTTCTTCACCGTGCTGGCCTTCACCCCGTTCGTCCTGGACATGACCCCCTACAAGTCGGGGGCCGTGTTCTTCGCCTGGGGTGTGCTGCTCGCCGTGTTCTCGGTGCTCGTGGCGCCGCGCCTCCAGGAGCGGTTCGGCTCGCTGAAGGTGCTCGGCGGCTCACTCGTGCTGCTTGCCGTCGACGTCCTCGTCCTCGGCTACGGCGACCACACCACCGCGATCGTCTGCACGATCCTGTCCGGCGCGTTCATCGGCGTGAACAACACGGTCTACACGGAACTGGCGCTCGGCGTGTCGGACGCGCCGCGCCCGGTGGCGAGCGCCGGCTACAACTTCGTGCGCTGGTTCGCAGCCGCCGCCGCGCCGTTCTTCGCGCCGAAGATCGAGGAGTGGACCGACATCCACATCCCGTTCGTGGTGGCCGCGGTCACCGCGCTCCTCGGCGCGCTCGTGGTGCTCGTGCGCCGCACGGCGCTCACTCACCAGGCGGCGGAGCTGGAGTCGAGGCACGCCACCGAGGACAGCGTGGCCGTCTTCGCCAACTGACGGCCTTCAGGCACTACTTGGTGACCTTGCTCACCCCAGCGGGACGGATGTGCGGGAGGGATCCCGCAGGTCCGTCCCGTGCGTCAGCCAGCGTTCCTGGAGGGCCTGGGCGCCGTGGACGCGCTTCCAGGCGGCCTCGTTCGGGGTCATGGGCAGCAGCGGCAGGAAGTGCACCGGGTCCATGGGCGCGTCGAGCTCCAGGTCCTCGACCAGGCCGCCGGGCTCGGCCACCAGCACCGAGGTGAACGGGGCGCCGGGCCACAGGGGTTCGCCCACGTCGAGAGAGGCGCCGGGGGTCACGACCACCCCCTCGACCTGCGGGGACGCGGCCAGCACGGCGAGCGGGCGGAGCACCTTGTCGGTGTCCGCCAGACCGCCCCTGACGGAGAGGACCAGCTCGGCACGGGGGCCCTTGACCGGGTCGGCGAGCATCGCGGTGGGGTCGCCCATAGGCTGCGCGGACATGCCGAGGGTGGCGTAGCGGACGACGTCCCCGTCGGTGAAGCGGAGCACCTCGATACGGTCCGTGCCCAGGAAGGTCACCGCCGCGCGCGCGTCCGGTTCGCCCAGCGCGTTGCGCAACCGGGCCTCGACCAGAGGAAGAACATCAGCCATGCCGCGAGCATAGAACTCGTCAGTACCGGGCAAAGCAGCGCCTTGACACTTCAGCCGGCTGGTACTCTGGCCCGGTCGTTCGGGCAGCACGCAGAAGCGTCGCGATCGAGTCCCGACGCCAGTGAGACTCCCTTGCGGGAATGGATCGTCCCTTACGAGGGACCGGCCGGAGGAGGTGGGGCTGTCATGGATCGAAGTCACCCGTGCAGTACCACTCGCTCTTCCGCCCAGTGAAGTGAAGTAGCTGATCCAGCCCCGGCTGACCGCCGCCTCTCACCTTCGCGCCTTCGTCATCGGAAGAGCACTTCGTCTCGTCTTGCCTGATCTGTTTGATCTGTATCAGCAGCGAAACCCGCCACCGCAATGGTGCGGTGCTCCCCGCTTTGTGGACGTGCCAAACATCCTTCCCTGGTTTTCGAGGGCGGGAGTTCCTCCTCGTCAGGACGTCCCCATTCCGGGCAGTTCCACCCGTTGAAGCGGCTTTTCGTTGCCTGTCGCGAAGGAGCCCGCCATGTCGATGATCCGCGACCTGCGTGCCGTGGTCCGTCCCTCCCGTGTCTCGCTGCGCAAGAGCAGCAGCGCCGACTACGACACCACCCGCGACCCCGGCACCCCCTCGGCCGTCGTCGACTGCGCCGTCTACCGCGACGGCGCCCGCGTCCAGACCCCCACGCCGCTGGCGCCGCACGAGGCGATGCGCCAGGTCCGCCGGGACGGCGGTTTCGTGTGGATCGGGCTGCACGAGCCGACCGAGGCCGAGTTCTCCGGTATCGCAAGCGAGTTCGGGCTGCACCCGCTGGCCGTGGAGGACGCGGTCCAGGCCCACCAGCGGCCCAAGCTGGAGCGCTACGACGACTCCCTGTTCACCGTCTTCAAGACCATCCACTACGTCGAGCACGACGAACTCACCGCCAACAGCGAGATCGTCGAGACCGGCGAAGTCATGTGCTTCACCGGACGGGACTTCTTCATCACCGTCCGGCACGGCGGGCAGGGCTCGCTGCGGGCCCTGCGCCACCGGCTCCAGGACGACCCCGAGCTGCTCGCCAAGGGCCCTTCGGCGGTGCTGCACGCCATCGCCGACCACGTCGTCGACGGGTACATCGCGGTCGCCGACGCGGTGCAGGACGACATCGACGAGGTGGAGACCGAGGTGTTCTCCCCGGGCCGCAAGGGCACGCCGCGCGGTACCGACGCCGGCCGGATCTACCAACTCAAGCGTGAGGTACTGGAGTTCAAGCGGGCCGTCTCACCGTTGCTGCGTCCCATGCAGCTGCTGAGCGAGCGGCCGATGCGGCTGATCGACCCCGACATCCAGAAGTACTTCCGCGATGTCGCCGACCACCTCGCCCGGGTCCAGGAGCAGGTCATCGGCTTCGACGAGCTCCTCAACTCGATCCTCCAGGCCAACCTCGCGCAGGCGTCCGTCGCGCAGAACGAGGACATGCGGAAGATCACCTCGTGGGCGGCCATCATCGCCGTACCGACGATGGTGTGCGGGGTGTACGGCATGAACTTCGAGCACATGCCCGAGCTGCACTGGCGGTACGGCTACCCGGTGATCATGAGCGTCACGGTCTGCATCTGTCTCGGCATCCATCGCACCCTCAAGCGCAACGGCTGGCTGTGAACCCGCCTCGCTAGGCTGGGCGCATGACAAGCGAGCTGCTCGACAAGGCCCTCGTCGAGGAGGCCACCAAGAAGTCCGGCCTCATCTGGGTCCGGGGCCCCGAGGGTCCGGCCCGGGCACTGTGGCACGTGTGGCACGAGGGTGCCGCGTGTCTGGTGGGCGACGGGCCGGGCGAGCAGCCCCTGCCGGGACTAGCCGACAGCGCCGGGGCCGAGGTGACGGTCCGCAGCAAGGACAAGGGCGGCCGGCTCGTCACCTGGGCGGCGAGGGTCGTGCAGCTGTCCGCCGGTTCACAGGCCTGGGAGGCGGCGGTCGCCGAGCTGAAGGGGAAGCGGCTCAACGCGCCCGACGGCGAGGCGATGACGGAGCGCTGGGCGCGGGAGTGCCGGGTGCTGCGGCTGGAGCCGACGGGGTCGACATCACCGTTGCCCGACGGCTCGCTGGCCGAGGCTCCCCTGCCCACGGCGGCCACGACCCGGCAGCCGATCCCCGCCGGGCTTCCCCGGCTGCTGCTGAAGAAGCGCCGACGCGGATAGTCAGGACGTCGGCAGCTGCTTGCCGTAGTCGACCGTCTCGTCCTTGCCCGGCTCCTTCAGCGCGAAGGACCTGCCCCAGGCCGAGAAGGTCAGCGTGCCCGCGCCGCCCGCCCGTTCCAGGCGCAGCGGGTACGGCTTGCCCTCCAGGGAGACGTCGAGCCGGCCGCCGGCGCCGTCGCCGCCGGTGATGCGGATGGTGCGGATGCCGGACTGCTCGTGGTGGCCGTCGGTGGACAGCTCGCCGTGCAGGGTGAGCAGACCCGCCAGCAGGACGTCCTTGTCGGTGAAGCCGCTGAACTTCTTGTACGAGGGGTCCGCCTGCGGCACCTTCACGAACTTGCCGTCGAGCTTCTCCGCGGCGGCCGTGTCCGAGGTGCCGTCGTCGTCCTCGCCGTCCTCGTGGCTCCAGAACTCCGCGTCGGCCTTCAGATAGAGCTGCTCGCCGATGCGCAGGAGGCCGAAGGTGGCCCCTTCGGAGGTGACCGATCCGCTCGCGCCGTCGGACTTCAGACGCATGTCGAGTTTGTAAGTGCGCCCGCTGGTGACCACGTTCCCGGAGAGACGCACCGCGTCGGCGGAGCGGGCGGCCGCCTTGGTCCTCGTCTGGATCTGGTCGGCCGGCAGCTTGCCGACACCGTTGGTACCCGCGTCGGGGTCGTCACCGCACCCCGTCAGGCCCGTTCCCGTCACGACCAGGGCGCACATCGCGCCCACGAGTCCGATCCGGCGGTTGCGGCCCTGGGGAATCGCAGTCACAGGTGGGCTGCCTTTCTGGCGAGGGTCCATCGGCGGCGTACCGCAGAGTACCGGTGCCCCGGTGGCCGGACGGAGCCAGTCCGTCCGGACCCCCCACCAGGGCGTCCCGCATCGGGACGGGCTAGCCTGAAGCCCACCCGAGCGGGCAATTCAGCGCGAACAGGAGGCGCAGAGATGGCAGGGGGTGTCCCCAGGATCTTCGTCTCGCACCTCTCCGGTGTCGCCGTCTTCGACCCCAACGGCGACCAGGTGGGCCGGGTGCGGGACGTGGTCGTGATGCTGCGCGTGGGCCGCAGGCCGCCGCGCGTGCTCGGGCTGGTCGTCGAACTCTCCACCCGGCGCCGCATCTTCCTGCCCATGACCCGGGTGACCAGCATCGAGTCCGGCCAGGTCATCACCACCGGCGTGCTCAACGTCCGCCGCTTCGAGCAGCGGCCCACCGAGCGCCTGGTCTTCGGCGAGCTCCTGGACCGGCGGGTGACCCTCACCGAGGCCGGTGAGGAGGTGACCGTCCTGGACCTGTCCGTGCAGCAGCTGCCGGCCCGCCGGGACTGGGAGATCGACCGGGTCTTCGTCCGCAAGGGCGGCAAGGGCGGCGCGTTCCGGCGCAGGGGCGAGACGCTGACCGTGGAGTGGTCCGCGGTGACCGGCTTCTCCCTGGAGGAGCACGGACAGGGCGCCGAGAACCTCCTCGCCACCTTCGAGCAGCTGCGCCCCGCCGACCTGGCCAACGTGCTGCACCACCTCTCCCCCAAGCGGCGCGCGGAGGTGGCCGCCGCCCTCGACGACGACCGCCTCGCCGACGTGCTCGAGGAGCTTCCGGAGGACGACCAGATCGAGATCCTCGGCAAGCTCAAGGAGGAGCGGGCCGCGGACGTCCTGGAGGCCATGGACCCGGACGACGCGGCCGACCTGCTCTCCGAGCTCCCCGAGGAGGACCAGGAGCGGCTGCTGAGCCTCATGGAGCCCGCCGACGCGGCCGACATGCGGCGCCTGATGTCGTACGAGGAGCACACGGCCGGCGGTCTGATGACGACCGAGCCGATCGTGCTGCGGCCCGACGCCACCGTCGCCGACGCCCTCGCCCGGGTCCGCAACGCCGACCTCTCCCCCGCCCTCGCCGCCCAGGTCTACGTCTGCCGTCCGCCCGACGAGACGCCGACCGGCAAGTACCTCGGCACGGTCCACTTCCAGCGCCTCCTGCGCGACCCGCCGTACACCCTGGTCAGCGCGATCATCGACGACGACCTCCAGCCGCTGGACCCGGACGCCGCGCTGCCGGTCGTCGCCGGGTTCTTCGCCACGTACGACATGGTCGCGGCGCCCGTCGTGGACGACTCCGGGTCGCTGCTGGGCGCGGTGACGGTCGACGACGTGCTGGACCACATGCTCCCGGAGGACTGGCGTGAGACGGAGTTCCACCTCGACGAAGGCGAGGTGAGCCCGCATGACGCCTGAGCGGCGCACCGCGTCCGAGCGACGCGCGTCCCCCGCGCGGCGCACCCCTGCCGAACGCCGGCACGCCGCCGAGCGGCGCGCGGCCGCCGAGCGGGAGGCGGTCCGCGAACGCACCCCCGCGGGCGCCACGGCCACCACCCGCCCGCGCGCCCGCCTGGACCAGCCCCGGTCGCCCCGGCGGCGGCTGCTGCCCGAGTGGGACCCGGAGGCGTTCGGCCGGCTGTCGGAGCGCATCGCGCGGTTCCTCGGCACGGGACGGTTCATCGTCTGGATGACGGTCGTCATCATCGTCTGGGTGCTGTGGAACGTCTTCGCGCCGGGCGATCTGCGCTTCGACCACTACCCGTTCATCTTCCTGACCCTGATGCTGTCCCTCCAGGCCTCCTACGCGGCCCCGCTGATCCTGCTCGCGCAGAACCGGCAGGACGACCGGGACCGGGTCAACCTCGAACAGGACCGCAAGCAGAACGAGCGGTCGATCGCCGACACCGAGTACCTGACCCGGGAGATCGCCGCCCTGCGGATCGGACTCGGCGAGGTCGCGACCCGGGACTGGATCCGCTCCGAACTGCAGGACCTGATGAAGGAACTCGAGGAGCGACAGAACGGGCACGGGCCCGGCCACGGCGTATTCCCGGCAGAACGGTCGCCGGGACGTGACGTAGAAGACCGCTGACCGGCATCCCGGGGGTGCCTCCGGGCGCCGTACCATCGTCCTCATGGCTACGGAAGACGCGGTGCGCGAGGCACTGGCGACGGTGAACGACCCCGAGATCAACCGCCCCATCACGGAGCTCGGGATGGTCAAGTCGGTCGACATCGGCGCGGACGGGGCCGTCGCGGTCACCGTGTACCTGACGGTCTCCGGCTGTCCGATGCGCGAGACGATCACGCAGCGCGTGACCGACGCGGTCTCGGCGGTCGAGGGCGTCAGCCGCGTCGACGTCACGCTCGACGTCATGAGCGACGAGCAGCGCAAGGAGCTGGCGACGGCCCTGCGCGGCGGCCAGACAGAGCGCGAGGTCCCCTTCGCCAAGCCCGGCTCGCTCACGCGCGTGTACGCGGTCGCCTCCGGCAAGGGCGGCGTCGGCAAGTCCTCGGTGACGGTGAACCTGGCGGCGGCGCTCGCCGCGGACGGCCTGAAGGTGGGCGTCGTCGACGCCGACATCTACGGCCACTCCGTGCCGCGCATGCTGGGTGTCGACGGCCGGCCCACCCAGGTCGAGAACATGATCATGCCGCCGTCCGCGAACGGCGTGAAGGTCATCTCCATCGGCATGTTCACCCCGGGCAACGCACCCGTGGTGTGGCGCGGCCCTATGCTCCACCGCGCGCTCCAGCAGTTCCTGGCGGACGTGTACTGGGGCGACCTCGACGTGCTCCTCCTGGACCTGCCGCCGGGCACGGGCGACATCGCCATCTCCGTCGCCCAGCTGGTCCCGAACGCCGAGATCCTGGTCGTCACGACCCCGCAGCAGGCTGCCGCCGAGGTCGCCGAGCGGGCCGGCGCCATCGCCGTGCAGACCCACCAGAAGATCGTCGGCGTGGTCGAGAACATGTCGGGCCTGCCCTGCCCGCACTGCGACGAGATGGTCGACGTCTTCGGCACGGGCGGCGGCCAGACGGTCGCCGACGGGCTGACGAGGACCACCGGCGCCACCGTCCCGGTGCTCGGCTCCATCCCCATCGACGTCCGCCTGCGCGAGGGCGGCGACGACGGCAGGCCGGTCGTCCTGACCGACCCGGACTCCCCGGCGGGCGCGGCCCTGCGGGCCATCGCGGGCAAGCTCGGCGGCCGTCAGCGCGGCCTCGCGGGCCTGTCCCTGGGCATCACCCCGAGGAACAAGTTCTAGCTCCTCCTGTACGACGAGGGGGCGCCGTCCGGCTCGGACGGCGCCCCCTCGTCGTACCCGCGCGCTAGGCGTAGGCGCTGATGTCCTTGATCATGGCGAAGCCGAGCCCGTACGCGCTCATGCCTCTGCCGTACGCCCCCACGTGCACGCCCTCCGGCGTGGACCCGGCGAGGACCCACCCGAACTCCGACTCGCGATAGTGGAACGACGTCGGTACCCCGTCCACGGGGAGCGACAGGGTCGACCAGTCCGGGCCGTCGAGGTCGTCGGCGAGCGCCCACGCGGTCTCGGTCTGCTGGTCCAGCCAGTCGTCGCGCAGCGAGTGGTCCATCTGGCCGGGCCAGGTGAAGGACAGCAGCCCCACACCCGCGAGCCACGCCGCCGAGGAGACCGAGGTGGCCTCCAGCAGGCCCGTGCCGTCGGCGCTCCGCCGGGACGGGTTCGCCGCGACGGTCACCACCACCGCGAACTTCTCCTTGTCCTCCGACGCCTCGTTGCGTACGGAGGGCTCGTCGCCGTGCCCGATCGAACCGTGCTCGACGGCACCGTCGGCCGCCGTCCCGACCTGCATCAGCCAGCGCGGCCCCGTGAAGGCCTCGTCGAGGCCGTACCACGGGAAGGGCGCCCGCAGGTAGCCGTCGACCGTGCGCCGGGCGGAGGGAACCTGCTGTCCGCCCTCCGCGGCCGACGCCTGCGCCTGCGCGACCGCCTGACTCGTCGTCTCCATGTGCCCGGACGCCTCCTTGTTCCTCGTCGGTCCGGAACGGCCCGCCCCCCATTCGGGCGACTCGTCCGGTCCGCACAACAACTCGGCAGCATAGCCACCCCACCGGGACCAGCAGGGAAAGCGCCCGGCGCGCGGGGCGTCCGGGGGGTCGGGTTCAGGCCGCGCGAGGGGGGTCCGGCGTATGAGACGCGTCACGTACGACGGAGCCGCACGTCACTGACGTGCGGCTCCGGAGGGCCTGTGAGGCTGCGGGGTACGGCGCTCAGGTGGCGTCCGCGTCGAAGACCGGGCGGTCGTCCTTGCCGTCGCCGTCGGGCTTCTTGGTCATGTCGATCCGGCCGCCGGAGGACGCGGAGGACGACGAGTCCGTGTCGCGGCCGTGGACGGCGTCGGTGACCTCGGCCATCTCCTTCTTCAGGTCGAAGCCGTTGCGGATCTCCTTGAGCCCCAGCTCGTCGTTGTCCAGCTGCTTGCGGATGAACGTCTTGGGGTTCAGGTCCTCGAACTCGAAGTCCTTGAACTCGGGGCCGAGTTCCGAGCGGATGTCCTGCTTGGCGCTCTCCGAGAACTCGCGGATCTTGCGTACGGTCCGCATGACGTCCTGGATGACCTTCGGGAGCTTGTCCGGACCGAAGACGAGCACGGCGAGGACAACGAGCGTGATCAGCTCGAGCGGTCCTATGTCATTGAACACCTGAAGCTCCTTGCCATGTCCGGGCCGGGTCCACGGTACCCGGCGATCCGGTACGACCGGTACTGTCCCGGGCCCCCCGAGTGGGCGTACCTGAGTGGTTTTGAGCGTTGTTTGCCTTGTGGGACGGGGTGGGCGGGCGCGCCTGTGAGGTTCGTGTCAATCGCCGGGCTCTCAGTCGCCGCCCGAGGAGCCGAGCACCAGCGAGATCGTCAGCTCCTTGCCGCCGCGCTCCACGGTGAGCTCCAGGCGGTCGCCGGGGCGGTGGGCGCGAGTCTTGACGATCAGCTCCTCGCCGGAGTGGACGCGCTGCCCGTCGACCTCGGTGATGACGTCGCCCGCCTTGATCCCGGCCCTGTCCCCGGGGCCGTCCGTGTTGACCGCGGGGCCGCCGTCGCTGCCCTCGGTGCCGACCCGGGCGCCGTCGCCGGAGTACTCCATGTCGAGGGTGACGCCGATGACCGGGTGGGTCGCCTCACCGGTGTTGATCAGCTCCTCGGCGACACGCTTGGCCTGGTTGACGGGGATGGCGAACCCGAGCCCTATGGACCCGGCCTGACCGCCGCCCTCCTCGGAGCCGCTGTCGGCGGAGCGGATCGCGGAGTTGATGCCGATGACGCGGGCCGCGGAGTCGAGCAGCGGCCCGCCGGAGTTGCCGGGGTTGATGGGCGCGTCGGTCTGGAGGGCGTCCACGTACGACACGTCACTGCCGTCGCCGCTCTCGCCGCCGGCCGTGATGGGCCGCTCCTTGGCGCTGATGATCCCGGAGGTGACGGTGCCCTCCAGGTCGTAGGGGGCGCCGATGGCGACGACCGGGTCGCCGACCTGGACGCTGTCGGAGTTGCCGAGGGTCATGGGCTCCAGCCCGCTGACCCCGGTGACCTTCACGACGGCGAGGTCGTAGCCGCTGTCCCGGCCGACGACGGTGGCCTCGGCGGTGTCCCCGCTGTGGAAGGTGACGGATATGTCGCCGTCGGCCCCGGCGGGCTCGACGACGTGGTTGTTGGTGAGGATGTGGCCCCGGTCGTCGAGCACGAAGCCGGTGCCGGTGCCCTGCTCCTCGGCGCCGCTCACATGCAGGGTGACGACACTGGGCAGCGCCCGCGCGGCGATCCCCGCCACGCTGTCCGGTGCCCGTCCCGCGGGCTCGGCGTCGGCCTGCGGCAGCTCCACGTCCGCCATCGCGCCGTTGCGCTCCAGATACACACCCACGGCCCCGCCGACGCCCCCCGAGACCAGCGCGAGCACCACGGCCCCCACGACGAGCAGCTTCCGACCACGCTCGCGCCGCCCACCCGGGACGGGGCCACCGGTGCCGGTCTGCTGGAGGGGGACGGGGATGGGGACGGGGGCCCAGGGGTCGTAGTTCCGCCAGGGGTTGGCGGGAGGCGGAGGGTCGCCGTGCGGTGCGGGGGCTGCGCCGGCGGTGGTGTGCGCCGGGGTCGGGATCGGCGCCGTCGGCAGCGCGGCGCCGTGCGGGGGCACCGCCACGGGGCGCTGAACCGGCGGCGCCGGGGCCCAGGGACCGGGTTCACCGTACGGCGGGGTGCTGTAGGGGTCGGGGTCGTGGAGGGAGGTGGGGCGGGCGTGGGGGGTGGGGGTGGCGTTGGCGGGAGCGTTGTCGGGGACTCCGGTCGCGGTGTGGGTGCCGGGGGCGGGGGCGTCGGTCGGGACTCCGGTCGCAGCGTGGGTGCCGGTCGCGGGGGCGTCGTCCGGGACGCCGGCCGCAGTGTGGGTGCCGGTCGCGGGGGCGTCGTCCGGGACGCCGGCCGCAGTGTGGGTGCCGGTCGCGGGGGCGTCGTCCGGGACGCCAGCCGCATCAGCGTGGGCGCGGGACGGCGAGGGCTCGTCTGGGACACCGGCCGCGTGGGCGTCGGCTCGGGACGGCGAGGGTCCGTCCGGGACCCCGGCCCGGTCGGCGACGCCGGTCCCGGAAACCCCTTCCAGGGCCCCGCCCGCATCTGCGTCGGCACGGGACAGCGAAGGCCCGTCCAGGCTCGCCGCCGGGTCGGCCTCGGGCTCGGCGCGGGCCGGTGCGGGTGGGGCCGTGGGCCTGGGCAGGTCCAGCTCGAAGTCGCCGGTTCGCGTACCGGCAGCATCCTCCGGTGCCCGCAGCTCGAAGTCGCCCTCGGAACGCGTCCCGGCGGAGCGGCGCCCGACTACGGCGTCGGTACCGGCGGCGGTGTCGGTGGCGGGGGCCGTGTCGGTCACCGCTCGGGACGACGCCGAGTCGCAAGCGGCCTCGGTATCAGTACCGACGACCGCGTCAGTCACCGCCGGGACCGGAGTCCCGTCGACCCGCTCGCCGCCCACCGTCTCCTCAGGCCGCCGCAGCTCGTAGTCCCCGTCGGCGGTCACGCCCCGCGCCGGTTCCTCCGGGCGCGGTCGGCTCCACCACTTCGCCCTCGTGGGCTTCCCCTCGTTCATGCTCTCCCCACAGCCAGGGCCTGGCCGGCACGTCGGCCCCGTTCACCTGTGCCGGTCAGGCACGTCGCCACGGCCACGGCACCTGGTCTGCCGGACAGGCACGGGCACGGCTCTAACTGGATTCAACCAGGTTCGAGGAACGATGCGCAGAGACCGGCTCAGCGGGTGGTGCCGGAGGGGGAGGAGGTCGCGAGGGGGACGGGTGCGGCGAGCAGGCCCGGCGGGGCGAGACCCGGGGCGGTGGACAGGGAGGTCAGGGTGACCGGCGGGGTCGCGCTGAGCGGACGTATCAAGGGGGACATGGCGGCCGCGCCGGCCACCACCGGGGTGGTCACCGCGGCCTCGTGCGCCCGCGTGCCCGGCACCAGCGGCGCGGACATCTCGGTCGAGGCGACCGGGGCGTCGAACCGGGACTGGTCCTGGGCGAACAGGGGGCCCAGCGCACGGCGCCGCTGGGTGTCGGGCGTCGCCGCACCGGTGCCGCCCTGGGTGCGCGCCGGGGTCACATTGCTGCCGCCCGGCCCTCGGGCGTCGGCATCGGTGGGCGTTCCGGTGGTGACGCCGCCCAGCGCGATCGCGGCCAGCGACACGGCACCGCCGACGACGAACGCGAACCGCATGCCGCGTGAGGCCGAGCGGTCGGCCTCGTGCCGGCCGACGTCGTGGAGGGGGAAGGCGTCGCGAGACGAGGAGCCGAGGGCGGGGGTGTGCGCCGCCGGGACGTAGTCGAACGCGAAACGCTCGGGGCGCTTCACACCGAAGACCCCGCTGGTGCCGGGCCGTCCGGAGAAGCCGTCGCGGAATCCGCCCCCGAACGGCGAGCCGCCGTCCGTGTCACCGCCCCCGGGCAGCCCTTGGAGGCGGGCCAGGAAGCTCTCGGAGGGAGGCGGGGGTGCGGCCTCCGCGAAGACGTTCTTCAGTCGGCGCTGGGCGTCGGCCTCGGCCTTGCACTTGGCGCAGGTGGCCAGGTGGGCGAGGACCCGCTCGCGCGTCTCATGACCGAGCTCGCCGTCGACCAGCGCGGCAAGTCGGTCTCCCAGGTGCTGTTCCGCAAATCGCCCTTCGGCGGGATTGGGCCGTGATCCACTCACGCGGTCGCGCCCCCTCCCCCCAGTGCGGGAACGCGCGGCACGAAGGAGCGGCGCTCCTTGCGGGCCTCGGGCGAACGGTGGGCGAGGGCCTTGCGCAGCTGGGAACGGCCGCGGTGGATCCGGGACCGGACCGTGCCGAGCTTGACGCCCAGGGTCGCGGCGATCTCCTCGTACGACAGCCCTTCGATGTCGCACAGGACGACCGCGGCGCGGAACTCGGGTGCGAGGGTGTCGAGAGCCTGCTGGACGTCGGCGTCGAAGTGCGCGTCGTTGAAGACCTGCTGCGGGGAGGGCTCACGGCTGGGCAGGCGCTCGGCCGCGTCCTCGCCGAGGGCGTCGAAGCGGATGCGCTGCTTTCGCCGGACCATGTCCAGGAACAGGTTGGTCGTGATGCGGTGCAGCCAGCCCTCGAAGGTGCCGGGCGTGTAGGTCGACAAGGAGCGGAAGACGCGGACGAAGACCTCCTGGGTGAGGTCCTCGGCGTCGTGCTGGTTGCCCGTCAAGCGGTAGGCGAGCCGGTAGACACGGCCGCTGTGCGTGCTGACGATCTCCTCCCACGTCGGGGGAGTCCACGCCTGCCCGTCCGCGTCGGTGGTGAAGGTCGCGGTGGCGTAGTCGTCGTGGCTGTGGTCAGCAGCGGTGTTGTTCACAGATGTCGGCCTGCCCGCCGATCCGAGGAAGCGCCGCAACACTCCGCCCCGATCCCCAGGCGCAGCCGCACCTCCCCTATCGGCTCTGGTGGTGTCCAGTGGAGCCCCTACCATAGCCACCTCGCCCGTTAGCTCCGGATAAGCGGTTTTACGCGAATTTGATCTGGGCTGACACGGCTCATACGGCTGCGTCACCGCCTGCTCGAGCCCCTGCCCGTCATCGTGATCCAACTGTGTCCCCCCGGGTGCGTCTCCACCCCTCTAAACGTCCGGTCCCATCTGCGGGTTCCCGGGCCCAACGGATACAGTCACGCCCAGGCAACCACGGGGACAGGAGAGGGTCATTACCGCCAACCGGCAGACGAGCTGGGCGTTCGCCGACGCCTATGTCGCCGAGGACGAAGCGCTGCGCTGGGCCCGTGACCGGGCCCGCGAGGCAGGGCTGCGCTCGGTGTCGCCCGGCGCGGGTGCGGCACTGCGGTTGCTGGCGGCCTCCGTCGACGCGAAGGCGGTCGCCGAGATCGGCACCGGCACCGGCGTCTCCGGCATCCATCTGCTGCACGGCATGCGCCCGGACGGCGTGCTGACCACGGTCGACCCCGAGCCGGAGCACCAGCAGTTCGCCCGGCAGGCCTTCCGCGCCTCGGGCTTCGCCAGCAACCGGGCCCGCTTCATCCCCGGGCGCGCCCTCGACGTGCTGCCGCGTCTCGCGGACGCCGGCTACGACCTCGTCTTCTGCGACGGCGACCGGCAGGAGGTCATGGACTACCTCGCTGAATCGTTGCGCCTGCTGCGCCCGGGGGGCCTGGTGGTCTTCGAGGGCGTCTTCGCGCATGGCCGTACGGTCGACTCCGGTCCGCAGCCGACCGAGGTGCTGCGGCTGCGTGAGCTGCTGCGGTCGGTGCGCGAGAGCCAGGAGATGGTGCCGTCGCTGCTGCCGGTGGGCGACGGCCTGCTGTGCGCGGTCAAGCGCTGACCTCAGGTCGGCGGGCCCGCTCCCACCTGGGCAGACAACTGCCCCGGCACCGATGACGATGCCGGGGCAGCTGAAAGGGGTATGGTCGCTTCCGCGTCAGCCGACGACCTTCTTGAGGGCGTCACCGAGCGCGTCGGCCTCGTCCGGGGTCAGCTCGACGACGAGCCGACCGCCGCCTTCGAGCGGAACGCGCATGACAATGCCCCGCCCCTCCTTGGTCACCTCGAGCGGGCCATCGCCCGTCCGCGGCTTCATGGCCGCCATGCTCGTTCCCCTTCCTGAAACCAGCTCATCGTCAAAGCCGACGGCCCTGGGAGGGCACGCGTGTCGTGCGTGAAGCACGCGACACCGGCATCGAACACATTGCTTCCAAGCCATTATCCCGCATCTCAGGACCCGATGACCAACATCAGTCGGCATCGCTTGGGCAACGCGCGCGAGCAAAACCACTCATTTCGGCGATGTGACTGCGATACTGCGCGCCCGCACACGTTTCCGCCGACCGATCTAGGCCGCGCATTCTTTGACGCAGGTCACACGTCCGTTCCGGTCCATGGCCGGTGATCTCCGCCATGCTGTCCTTCGGACCGGCGAAGACGCAGGAGGGGATGGACCATGGCAGACACCGTGCTCTACGAGGTGAGCGACGGGCTCGCGACGATCACGCTCAACCGCCCCGAGGCGATGAACGCGCTGAACATCGCGACGAAGGTCGCCCTGCGGGAGGCGGTGGAATCCGCGGCGTCCGACACGGCCGTACGGGCGGTGCTGCTGACGGCCGCCGGGGACCGGGCCTTCTGTGTGGGCCAGGACCTCAAGGAGCACATCGGTCTGCTGGCCGAGGGCTCCACGAAGGTCATGAGCACGGTCGCGGAGCACTACAACCCGATCCTGCGGGCGCTGACGCAGATGCCGAAGCCGGTCGTGGCCGGGGTGAACGGGGTCGCGGCCGGCGCCGGGTTCGGCCTGGCGCTGGCCGCGGACTACCGGGTGGTGGCGGACACGGCGGGGTTCAACACCTCGTTCGCGGGGGTCGCGCTGACCGCCGACTCCGGGGTCTCGTGGACCCTGCCGCGCGTGGTGGGTCCAGGACGCGCCGCCGACCTGCTGCTCTTCCCGCGGACGGTCAAGGCGCAGGAGGCGTACGAGCTGGGGATCGTGAACCGTCTCGTCGCCTCCGCCGAGCTGGCGGGCGAGGCCGAGAAGGTCGCCCGGGCGCTGGCCGAGGGCCCGACGGTGGCGTACGCGGCGATCAAGGAGGCCCTGGCGTACGGGTCCTCCCACTCGCTGGCGGAGACCCTGGAGAAGGAGGACGAGCTGCAGACACGGGCGGGCTCGTCCGAGGACCACGCGATCGCGGTGCGGGCCTTCGTGAACAAGGAAGCGCCCACGTACCTGGGGCGCTGAGTCGTCGGCGAGCGCGGGTGCGTGGGGGCCGGCCGCGTGAGGTCCCCGCGCCCCGGGCCGGCAGGGCCTAAGGGGCGCTCCGGGCGACGCATGTCTCCAGGTGGTCGTTCACCAGGCCGCACGCCTGCATCAGTGCGTACGCCGTGGTCGGGCCGACAAAACGCAGGCCGCGCTTCTTCAGCGCCTTCGACAGGGCCGTCGACTCCGGGGTGATCGCCGGAACGTCCCCCAGGGCCTTCGGGGCCGGGCCCGGTGTCCTCGGGGCATGGGACCAGATCAGCTCGTCCAGCTCACCCGGCGCCCAGTCGGCCAGGACGCGCGCGTTGGCGAGCGTCGCGTCGATCTTGGCGCGGTTGCGGATGATGCCCTCGTCCAGCAGCAGGCGCTCCCGGTCGGCGTCCGTGAACAGGGCCACCTTGGCGATCTCGAAGCCGGCGAACGCGGCCCGGAAGCCCTCGCGGCGGCGCAGGATCGTGATCCAGGAGAGCCCGGACTGGAAGGCCTCCAGGCTCAGGCGCTCGTACAGGGCGTCGTCGCCGTGGACCGGGCGGCCCCACTCCTGGTCGTGGTACGCGACGTAGTCCTCGGTGGACAGGGCCCAGGGGCAGCGCGGCGCGCCGTCCGGACCCGCGAGGGCGGTCCCGTCGCTCACTGCTGTTCCCCCGCGCCCTGCTCGGGCTTCTCCATGGACACGTGCGAGCCGTGGGGGACGGTCGCGGCGGCCTGGGCGCCGGCCAGCGCGGACTCCAGGTCGGCGATCCGGGCGTCCCGCTCGGCGAGTTCGGCGCCGAGGCGGCTGAGGGCGTCGTCCACGTCGGCCATGCGGTAGCCGCGGGCGGCGAGCGGGAAGCGCAGAGCCTCGACGTCGGCGCGGTTGACCGGACGCTCCAGGGGCAGGGGGTCCTGGAGCCGCTCGGGGGCGACGTCGGGCAGCGGGCCCGTCTCGCCGCCGCCCACCACGGCGAGCGTCACCGCGGCGACCACGACGGCCAGCGCGACGACCAGGAACAAGAACATAACCATCGCTGAGGGCCCCCACGCTCGGTGAATGTGTCCGGAGTCGAATGTGTCAGAGTCCGATCGTGCCATGCGAGTCTGACAGTTAGGGTCGCAGGCGGCCGAGGAAGCGGCCGCTCCCAGGTCGTACTACGAGAGGTCACAGCGGATGCTCAGGCTGGGCAGTCGGGAATTCGGGCCGCACGAGCCGGTGATCATGGCGATCGTGAACCGGACCCCGGACTCCTTCTACGACCAGGGGGCGACGTTCCGTGACGAGCCGGCCCTCGCGCGCGTGGAGCAGGCGGTGGCCGAGGGCGCGGCGATCATCGACATCGGCGGGGTCAAGGCCGGCCCGGGCGAGGAGGTCTCCGCCGAGGAGGAGGCGCGGCGGACCGTCGGGTTCGTGGCGGAGGTGCGGCGGCGGTTCCCGGACGTGGTCATCAGCGTCGACACCTGGCGCGCGTCGGTCGGTGCGGCGGTGTGCGAGGCGGGCGCGGATCTGCTCAACGACGCGTGGGGCGGGGTCGATCCCGGGCTCGCGGAGGTCGCCGCGCGGTACGGGGTGGGGCTGGTGTGCACGCACGCGGGGGGCGCGGAGCCTCGTACGCGACCGCATCGGGTGTCCTACGACGACGTCATGGCCGACATCCTGCGGGTGACCGTGGGGCTGGCCGAGCGGGCGGTCGCGCTGGGGGTGCCTCGGGAGTCGGTGCTGATCGACCCGGGGCACGACTTCGGGAAGAACACGCGGCACAGCCTGGAGGCGACGCGCCGGCTGGGCGAGATGGTCGGGACCGGGTGGCCGGTGCTGGTGTCGCTGTCCAACAAGGACTTCGTCGGGGAGACGCTGGACAAGCCGGTGAAGGAGCGGGTGGTGGGGACGCTGGCGACGACGGCGGTGTCGGCGTGGCTGGGGGCCCAGGTGTACCGGGTGCACGAGGTCGCGGAGACGCGGCAGGTGCTGGACATGGTGGCGTCGATCGCGGGCCACCGACCGCCGGCTGTCGCCCGGCGGGGGCTGGCGTAGGGCCTTCCTCGCCCCCGCCGCCCCTCCTGCCGTGCCGGTCCGGGGCTGCCGCCCGGACCCCCGCCTCGGCCCTGGACGGGCCTCGGTCTACCGGCCCGCCTCCTTCGACACCAGGGCCACGGCCTCGTCCACGTCGTCCGTCACGTGGAACAGCAGCAGGTCCTTCTCCGACGCCTTGCCCTGGGCCACCAGGGTGTTGGTGAGCCAGTCGACGAGGCCGCCCCAGTACTCGGTGCCGAAGAGGACGATGGGGAAGCTCGTGACCTTCTGGGTCTGGACCAGGGTCAGGGCCTCGAACAGCTCGTCCAGGGTGCCGAGGCCGCCGGGCAGGACCACGAAGCCCTGCGCGTACTTCACGAACATCATCTTGCGGACGAAGAAGTACCGGAAGTTGAGGCCGATGTCGACGTAGGGGTTGAGGCCCTGCTCGAAGGGGAGCTCGATGCCGAGCCCGACGGACGTGCCCTGCGCCTCGCACGCGCCCTTGTTCGCCGCTTCCATGGCGCCCGGGCCGCCGCCGGTGATGACCGCGAAGCCGGCCTCCACCAGACCCCGGCCCAGCCGGACCCCCGCCTCGTACTCCGGGGAGTCCGCCGGCGTCCGGGCCGAGCCGAACACGCTGATGGCGGGCGGGAGTTCGGCGAGCGTGCCGAAGCCCTCGATGAACTCCGACTGGATGCGCAGGACCCGCCAGGGGTCGGTGTGGACCCAGTCCGACGGGCCGCCCGCGTCCAGGAGGCGCTGGTCCGTGGTGCTCGCCGTGACCTGGTCCCGCCTTCGGAGGACCGGTCCCAGGCGCTGCTCCGACGGTGGCTGCTTCTTACCCTCGGGGTTGCCGGTAGCCATGTGCGCTCCCTCCACTTGCGGGTGTTTCCACCTCAGGGTAGATCTACGCGGGTTACGGAGGGGGGACATGCGCATGTCCGACGTGCGGTGCCCCCGAGCGGGCCGTCGGATCAGGCCGTCAGCCAGGCGCGCAGGCGTTCCTCGGCCTCGGGGATCAGCGACACCTGCACCCGCTCGTCCACCTTGTGCGCCAAGAGCGGGTTGCCGGGGCTGTAGTTCACCGCGGGCACGCCGAGCGCGCTGAAGCGGGCCACGTCGGTCCAGCCGAACTTGGGGAACACCTCGCCGCCGACGGCCTCCACGAAGGCCGCCGCGGACGGGTGGTTCAGGCCGGGCCGCGCACCGCCTGTGTGGTCGTCCACGACGAACTCGTCGACGCCGCAGTCGGCGAAGTACTCGCGGACGAAGGCCTCCGCCTCCTCCTCGCTGCGGTCGGGCGCGTAGCGGAAGTTGACCGTCACCGTGCAGGCGTCGGGGATGACGTTGGTGGCGACCCCGCCCTCGATCCGGACCGCGTTCAAGCCCTCGTGGTACTCCAGGCCGTCCACCACCGGCTTGCGCGGCTCGTACGCGGCGAGCTTCGCCAGCGCGGGCGCGGCGGCGTGGATCGCGTTGGAGCCCATCCACGCGCGCGCGGAGTGCGCCCGCTCCCCCGTGAACTTCAGCAGCATCCGCAGCGTGCCCTGGCAGCCGCCCTCCACCTGGCCGTTCGTCGGCTCCAGGAGGACCGCGAAGTCGCCCGCGAGCCAGTCCGGGTGGGCCTCGGCGACATGGCCGAGCCCGTTGAACTCGGCGGCGATCTCCTCGTTGTCGTAGAAGACGAAGGTGAGGTCGTGCTTGGGGGACGGGACCGTCGCCGCGATGCGGAGCTGGACCGCGACCCCGGACTTCATGTCGCAGGTGCCGCAGCCCCAGAGGTAGCCGTCCTCGTCCAGGCGCGAGGGGACGTTGTCGGCGATCGGGACCGTGTCGATGTGCCCGGCGAGGATCACCCGCTCCGCGCGGCCGAGGTCGGTGCGGGCCACCACGTTGTTGCCGTACCGGTCGACCCTCAGGTGCGGGAGCGCGCGCAGCGCGGTCTCGATGGCGTCCGCGAGCGGCTTCTCGGTGCCGCTGACGGAGGGGAAGTCGACGAGCCGCGCGGTGAGCTGTGCGGCGTCCAGCGTGAGGTCAAGCGGGGTATCGGCCATGGCGCCGACCCTAACGCGCCGGTCCCCCACCGCTCTGTCCACACCCGGCTCGGAGGCCACAGGTGCCTCCGCTACCTTGGACGGATGCCAGAGCCGTCCCGCCCTCAACAACGTCGTCGAGGCCGTTTCGTCCGTGGTCTCGCGGCCTTCGTGGTCCTGTGTGCCGTCGCCGGTTACCTGGTGGTGCAGTACATCACCGCAGGCACCGGGGAACCGGGCTGCGAGGTCGTCTCGGGCAAGGACGACGGGGTGGCGTACGAGTTCACGCCGGAGCAGGCGGTCAACGCGGCGACGATCACGGCCGTCGGCACCGGACGCGGGCTGCCCGAGCGGGCGGTGGCCATCGCGCTGGCGACCGCGCTCCAGGAGTCGGGCCTGCGCAACATCGCCCACGGCGACCGGGACTCGCTCGGCCTCTTCCAGCAGCGGCCCTCGCAGGGCTGGGGCACCGAGAAGCAGGTCATGGACCCGACGTACGCGGCGGGCGAGTTCTACGAGCACCTGGTCAAGGTCTCCGACTACACCGAGCTGCCGCTGACCGTGGCGGCGCAGCGGGTGCAGCGCAGCGGCTATCCGGAGGCGTACGCCAAGCACGAGCCGGACGCCACCGTGCTGGCCGCCGCGCTCACCGGCTCCTCCGCGGCCACGCTGACCTGCGAGGGCCGCCCGGAGGCGAACCTCGCGGCAGGTCCGCAGGGGGTGCGTGAGGCGCTCGTGCGGGACTTCGGCGGGGACGCGCTCGACACCACCGCCGACGAGGTGCGGGGTGCCGGGGCGAGCCCCGCGCCCGAGCCCACGGTGTCCGGGCGGACCGTGACGGTGCCGGTGCGGGGCGCGGTCAAGGGGCGCAGTGTCCGGGAGCGCGGCTGGCAGCTGGCGCACTGGGCGGTGGCCAACGCTTCGGCGCTGCACATCCAGCGGGTGACGTACGCGGGGCGGGAGTGGACCGCCGGGAACACCCAGAGCGAGTGGCGGGAGACGTCCTCCGAGGGGACGGGCGGGGCGGAACGCGGCACGGGATCGGTGCGGATCCTGACTGCGCAGTAGTGCGAACGATCACCCGCAGGGGTTACGCACGACCGCCGCGTCCCCTGGGGTGCGCAGGTTTTCGCGCGTTCCTCCCCGCATTCGCGAAATCCCTTGAGAACAAAGGGCTGCAAGGATTCGACACACTTTCCGACCAGGCACCCTTTGCCCGTTTTTATCCGCAGCCGATAATGCGACGCATTGCCAACTCTTTACGTTGGCCCGCCGCAACCTTCGCGGGGTTCGAGCGGTAGTCACTGCGTCCGAGCCCGGTGATCAACTGCCGGGCACGGACGGCAACTTCCTTGTTCTCTCCCGTCAAAGGAGCATCATGTCCCTCCCCCTGACCCGCAGGATCGCCCGTGCCGCGCTGCTCGTCGCTGCGGGAGCGGCAGCCGGGGTCGGTGCGGCCGGCTCCGCCAGTGCGGCCCCCGCCGAGCTGCCCACCTCGAACCTCAGCGGGCTGACCGCGCTGGACGGGGCGAGCGTCGGCAACACCGTCGACGGTGCCGCGCAGAAGGCCACGGGCATCGCGGGCAACACCGGCGGCAACGCGGTGAAGAAGGCGGTCCCGACGGCGGGCAAGACCAGCGGCAAGGTCGCGAAGAAGGCGGCCCCGGCCGCGCAGCAGACCGCGGGTGACGCGGCGGGTTCCGCCGGGGACATCCTGGGCGACACCGCGTCCACCGCGACGAAGGGCGGGCTGCCGACGGAGTCCCTCACCAAGGGCGGGCTGCCCACGGAGTCCCTTCCGATGAAGAGCCTCCCGCTCGGCTGAGATCCGGCCGTCACGACGACGGGGCCCCGGGGGGGGGCCCCCCCCCCCCCCCCCCCCCGGGCCCCCGCGCCCCCCCCCCCCCCCCCCCCCCCCCCCCCAAAAGGGCCCCGGCCCCCCCCGCCCCCCCACCCCCCC
>NZ_JBIRUZ010000010.1:0-80349 GCF_044386545.1 Streptomyces sp. NPDC020489 | reverse complement strand
AGGGGGGGGGGCCCCCGGTTGCCCCCACCCAGGGGGGGGCTCCCCCGGGTGCCCGTACCTTTTATTCGCCCCCGGCGGGGCTTTTTCCCGCCCCGCCCCCCCCCGGGGCGGGGGGGCCCCCCCCCCCGGGCCCCGTCGTCGTGTCCACGGGCGTCACACGAGCCGCTCCACGGCAGCCCGCACCCGCTCGTCGGTCGCCGTGAACGCCACGCGGACGAACCGCTCGCCCGCCTCGCCGTAGAAGTCGCCCGGCGCGACCAGGATGCCCAGGTCGGCCAGGTGGGCGACGGTGTCCCAGCAGGACTCGCCGCGGGTGGCCCAGAGGTAGAGGCTGGCCTCGCTGTGCTCGATCCGGAAGCCGTGGGCCTCCAGCGCCTCGCGCAGCGCCTTGCGGCGGGCGGCGTACCGCTCGCGCTGCTCGTGCACGTGGGCGTCGTCGCCGAGGGCGGCCACCACCGCCGCCTGGGTCGGGGCGGAGGTCATCATGCCGCCGTGCTTGCGGATCTGAAGCAGCGGGCCGAGGACGGCGGGGTCGCCGGCCAGGAACGCGGCGCGGTAGCCGGCCAGGTTCGAGCGCTTGGAGAGGGAGTGAACCGATACGACCCCTTCGTACGATCCACCATTGACGGCCGGGTGCAGGACCGAGACCGGGTCCGCCTCCCAGCCCAGTTCCAGGTAGCACTCGTCGGAGAAGAGGAGCACGTCATGGTCGCGAGCCCAGGCCACGATCCGGGTGAGCTCGTCCTGCGACAGGACCTTTCCCGTCGGATTCGACGGGGAGTTCAGCCAGAGCAGCTTCAGGCCCTCGGGGTCCAGCTCCGTCGGGTCGTCGTAGACCTCGTGCTCGGCGCGCGCCAGGCGGGCGCCGACCTCGTACGTCGGGTAGGCCAGGCGTGGGTACGCGACCCGGTCGCCGGGACCGAGGCCCAGCTGGGTGGGGAGCCAGGCGACCAGTTCCTTGGAGCCGACGATCGGCAGCACATGCTGGTGCGTGACCCCGCGGGCGCCCAGCCGGCGCTCCAGCCAGCCCGTGATCGCGTCGCGCAGTGCCGGGGTGCCCCAGACCGTCGGGTAGCCCGGGGAGTCCGCCGCGTCGACGAGCGCCTTCTGGATCAGGTCCGGAACCGGGTCGACGGGGGTGCCGACGGACAGGTCGACGATGCCACCGGGGTGCGCGGCGGCCGTCTTCTTGTACGGCTCCAGCTTGTCCCAGGGAAAGGTGGGGAGACGGTCGGAGACTGCGGACACGGTGTCTGGCTCACTTTCTCGACGGCACGCGTGCGGCACGCGTACGGGCGCTGGTACGGCGCTGTACGGCAAACGCCTCGGCCCCGTACGGCGATCAGGGCGATCGAGCCGTACGGGACCGAGGCGGCGCTGGCGTGGGCCGCTTCTACTGGTTCTGCGGCGGCAGCGCGGCGACGAACGGGTGGTCGCGCTCGATCAGGCCCAGCTTGCTGGCACCACCGGGAGAGCCGAGCTCGTCGAAGAACTCGACGTTCGCCTTGTAGTAGTCCTTCCACTCCTCGGGAGTGTCGTCCTCGTAGAAGATCGCCTCGACCGGGCAGACCGGCTCACAGGCACCACAGTCGACGCATTCGTCCGGGTGGATGTACAAGGACCGGGAGCCCTCGTAGATGCAGTCGACCGGGCACTCCTCGATGCACGCCTTGTCCTTGACGTCGACACAAGGCTGCGCGATGACGTAGGTCACGCTGTCGTTCCTCCTCGATAGGGCGCTGGCGGGCCTCCGTAGGCTCCGCCGCCTGGCGCGCGGGAGCGCGGCGTCGTCGATGCCCGCCCCTAGTATCTCCGTTCTTGGGCATGATCCGAACAGGAGGGGTGAACTGACCTGTGGAAATCTCTGCGACGGGGCGCCTTGAGGTCCGTATCACCACTGCTGACGTGGGTAAACGAGTGTCGGTACGCCGCTTGAACGATCCTGCGGTTCCGGGTGAGAAGTTCACCGACACGGTGGGTGTTCTCGCATCATGGGACGACGGTGTGCTGCTGATCACACGCAAGAGTGGCGAGACCGTCCACATCGCGGAATCCTCGCTGGTCGCGGGCAAGGTGGTGCCCAGCGCCCCGGCCCGCCGCCGGGGCCCCTCCGCCTCCTACGAGGAACTGTCCCGGATCGCCACCCGCGCGTGGCGGCCGGTGGAGAGCGAGCGGCTCGGGGACTGGGAGCTGCGGGCCGCCTCGGGCTTCACCCGCCGGGCCAACTCGGTGCTCCCGCTCGGCGACCCGGGCCTCCCCCTGGACGGGGCCCTGGAGGCCGTACGGCGCTGGTACGGCGCCCGCGGGCTGCCCGCGTACGTCCAGACCGCCACCGGCGCCGAGGGCACGCAGGAGCTGCTGTGCGCGCAGTTGGAGGAGCGGGGGTGGGTGCGCGAGGTGACCGCCGAGCTGTGGATCGGCGCGCTGGCCCCGGTCGCCGACCGGACCGGGGGCGAGGGGGTCACGCTGTCCCGGGCGGCGGACGAGGCATGGCTCGCGCGGTACCAGCGCAAGGGGGTGAGCGAGGTGGCCCTGAAGGTGCTGGGGAGCGGCCCCTCGGTGTGGTTCGCGACGGTGCCGGGTGACTCCGCGGGGGCCGCGCCGGCCGCCATCGGGCGGTGTGTCGTGGACGGCCGGTGGGCCGGGTTCGCCGCGGTCGAGGTGGACCCCGCACAGCGGCGGCGGGGCCTGGCCACCACGGTGATGGCCGCGCTGGCCCGGCGGGCGCTCGACGAGGGCGCGTCGGCCGCGTGGCTCCAGGTCGAGGACGACAACGCGGGCGCGCGGGCGCTGTACGCCGGGATGGGCTTCACGGCGCACCACGCGTACCACCACTACCGACAGCCGACCGGCCTCGACGACGAGCGGTACCGATCGTCGTGACCGGGCACGACCCAGCTATGCACCCCCTCTACCCCCCGCCCCCGGAACGCTCCGCGGAACTGCGCCGCCGGTTCGCCGAGGAGGCCCGGTCCGAGCGGCCCGACCTGTCCCTGCTCTGCCTCCTCGTGGGCGCGCAGGCGGACGGCACGCTGGACGAGGCGGGCATGGACGCGGCACAGATCGCACTGGACGACCTCGCCGGACAGCTGCCGTTCCGGCCGGGCGGACCGCGCTCCTGGGCGGTGTCGCTGCGCGAGCTGCTCGGCGAGCGGTGCGGGTTCCGCGGCTCGGCCGCGGACTATCAGCGGCTCGAGTCGTCGTTGCTGCACTCGGTGCTCCGGCGGCGGCGGGGCCTGCCGATCCTGCTGTCGGTGGTGTGGATGGAGGTGGCCCGACGAGCTGGGGCCCATGTGTACGGGGTCGCGCTGCCGGGACACTTCGTCGTCGGGTTCGGAGCGGAGGCGGAGCAGGTGCTCGCCGATCCGTTCGACGGGGGGCGGGTGTTGACCGGCTCGGACGCGGAGCTGCTGGTGGCGGGGGCGACGGGGGCGTCGCTGGATCCGTCGATGCTGACGCCCGCGGATCCCTTGGACGTGGTGCTGCGGATCCTCAACAACGTCCGGGCGTGGGCGACGGCCCGGCCGGAGCGGTCGGACGTGGCGCTGTGGGCGGTGGAGTTGTCACTGCTGCTGCCCTCGCATCCCGCCCGGTTGCGGTACGAGCGGGCGCAGCTGCTGGTACAGCGCGGCGACTTCCTGGGCGGAGCCCGGGAGTTGGACGCGTACGCGGACGTGGTGAGGACCGTGGACGAGACCGCCGCGGCACGAGTCCGGGGCCAGGCTCATGCGGCACGGGCGATGTTGAACTGAGGGGGGCGGGACGGGGGGGGTCGGGGGCGTGCATCGCCGCCGGGTGCGGAGTCGAGTCCCGCCGGGCGCGCAATCTCCTGGGCCCCACCGGGCGCGCGCCCCCCCCTCCCAGCCCCGCCTCACAACCAGCCCTTCTCTCTGGCCAGGCGGGCTGCCTCCGCTCTGTTTCGTGCCGCCAGCTTCTGGATGGCTGTCGAGAGGTAGTTGCGGACCGTGCCCTGGGAGAGGTGGAGCTTGGTTGCCAGCTCCGCGTTCGTGGAGCCGTCCTCCGCCGCGCGCAGCACCTCGCGTTCCCGGTCGGTCAGCGGGTTCGCGCCCTCCGCCAGGGCCGCCGCCGCCAGCGTGGGGTCGATGACCCGCTCCCCCGCGAGCACCTTGCGTACCGCTTGGGCCAGTTGGGCCGCCGGGGCGTCCTTGACCAGGAAGGCGTCGGCGCCGGCCTCCATCGCGCTGCGGAGATAGCCGGGGCGGCCGAAGGTGGTGAGGACGACCAGCTTGACCGCCGGGAGTTCCTTGTGGACCTGGGCCGCCGCCTCGATGCCCGTGGCGCCCGGCATCTCGATGTCCAGGAGCGCCACGTCGACGTCGTGGGCACGCGCGGCGGCGAGGACCTCGTCGCCGCGGGCCACCTGGGCGACGACCTCGATGTCGTCCTCCAGACCGAGGAGGGCGGCCAGGGCCTCGCGGACCATCGACTGGTCCTCGGCGAGGAGGACCTTGATCGTAGGGCTCATGCGCCGGATCCTACGGGCGCCGACGTGGCGGCGGGGACCCGGGCGACCAGCCGGAACCCGTGCCGGGTACGGCCCGCCTCCAGGGTGCCGCCCGCCTTGTCCAGGCGTTCGGTCAGGCCCGTCAGACCGTTGCCGGGGCCCGCGCCGGAGCCGCCCGAGCCGTTGTCCTCGACGGACAGCTCCCACACCGGGCCGTCGAGGGTCTGCCGCCGCAGCACCTCGATGGTGCAGTGACTGGCGCCGCTGTGCCGTACGACGTTGGTGACCGCCTCGCGCAGCGCCCAGGCGAGGGCGCTCTCGCCCTCCTCGGCGAGGCCGTCGAGGTCGGGTTCGGCGGGCAGCTCGGCGATGACGTCGGCGGCGTTCAACGCGACCTGCGCGCCCGCCAGTTCGGCGGAGAGCCGGGTGCGGCGGTAGCCGGAGACGGCCGCGCGGACGTCGACGAGGGCCTGGCGGCTGACCTGTTCGATGTCGGCGACCTGCCGGGCCGCCTTGTCGGGGTGGTCGGGGAGCATCCGGCCGGCGAGTTCGCTCTTGAGGGTGATCAGCGACAGCGAGTGGCCCAGGAGGTCGTGCAGGTCCCGGGCCAGGCGCAACCGTTCCTCGTTGGCGGCCAGTTGGGCGACCGTCGCGCGCGCCCTGCGCAACTCGACGGTCGTGCGCACCAGTTGCTTGACGCCCATCATCGCGAAGCCCAGCAGCAGCACCACCAGGACCAGGCTCCAGTCGTCCGACCCGACGTACAGGCCGACCAGGAGCATCGCGAGCGTGTTGGCGCCGACCGCCCAGTACGCGGCCCGCTGCGGCAGCGTGGCCCCGCAGGTGACGGAGACGTACACGAACAGGCCGATCCACGCGCCGCCGAGGGTGACGCACAAGACCACGGCGAGGGTGCCCAGCAGGCCCACGAGGGCGCCCACGGCCGGGCCGGAGAAGGGCCGGCCCATGTTCCGGAAGACCAGGGTCAGGTAGACGCCGGTGAAGGCGGCCAGGGCGAGCCAGCCCGCCACGGTCGCGGGCGTCGAGTGGGCGCCGGAGTCCAGGTCACGCACCGGCGAGCCGAGGAAGATCAGCCAGGGCAGGATCCACACGAGCTTGCGCGTCGCCTCGGCCCGGTCGCGGGGCGGCCGGCCCACACGGATCGCGTGCTCCGGCCGGGCGTCCGGCGGCAGTTGGTCGTCGGTCATGGCACTCACGCCTTCAGCGTGTCCTTCCGGTACAGCCAGGCCGCGCCGCCGGTGAACAGGACGAAGTAGACGGCGAGGACGGCGATGTCCTTGGCGTGGGGGGCCTGGCTCTGCTCGATCGCCTGCCCGAGGGCAGCGTACGCGTGCGTGGGCACCCACTCGGCGATGTCCTGGAGCCAGGTCGGGAAGGACGTCGTCGGCATCCACAGACCGCCGAGGATGGACAACCCGAAGTAGGTGATCATCGTGATCGGACGGACCGCGTCCCCGGTCGCGAGGTACCCGAGGGCCACGCCGAGCGCGGCGAAGACCAGGCTGCCGGCCCAGATCGCGCCGGTCAGGGCGAGCCACTGCCAGCCGTCCAGCCGTACGTCCTTCACGACCGCGGCGACGGCGAACACCACGACGATGGACGGCAGGCTGACGACCGCGGCGCTCGCGGTCTTCGCGAGGACATAGCCGCGGCCCGGCAGCGGGGTCAGCCGCAGCTGCCGCACCCAGCCGCCCTCCCGCTCCTTGGCGATGCGCTCGCTGTTGCCCATCAGGACGGCCGTCAGAGCGCCGAAGGAGGCCATGGAGACCATCATGTAGGTCGGCAGGGTCAGGCCCGTCCCGTCGACCTTCGACGTGCTGTCGGCGCTGCCGCCGATGAGCAGGAACAGGATCGAGGGGTAGACCACCGAGAAGAACAGGAACTTGCGGTTGCGCAGGGCGCGGGCCAGCTCCAGCCTGATCAGACTGTTCATGACGTACGGGCCTCCTCGGCCTCGGTGATGGCGACGAAGGCCTGCTCCAGGCCGAGCCCGGCGACCTCGACGTTGCGGGGGTAGACGCCGAGGCCGTAGAGGGCGTGGACGGTGGCGTCGGCGTCGGTGGACTGGATGCGGACGGTGGGGCCCGAGACGGTGAGGGTGGTCAGGAACGGGAGGCCGCGCAGGGCGGTCTCGTCGACCGGGGCCTCCAGGTCGAAGGAGATCCGCCGGACGCCCGCCTTCGCCTTGATCTCGGCCGCGGTGCCGTCCGCGAGGAGCCGGCCGCGGTGCAGGACCAGCACGCGGTCGGCGATCGCGTCGGCCTCCTCCAGGTAGTGGGTGGCGAACAGGACCGCCCGCCCCTGGTCGGCCTGCTCGCGCATGGTGGCCCAGAAGCCCTGGCGGGTGGTGACGTCCATGCCGGTGGTGGGCTCGTCGAGGACGATCAGGTCGCTGTCGCCGGCGGTCGCGAGGGCGAAGCGGACGCGCTGGGCCTGTCCGCCGGAGAGCTTGTTGACCTTGCGGTCGGCGAGCTGGGATATCCCGGCGCGGGCGAGCACGTCGTTCGGCCGGTACGGCCTCGGGTGCAGATCGCAGGCCAGCCGCACCAGCTCGCCGACCGTCACCTCGTCCATCAGCCCGCCACTCTGCAGCATCGCGCCGACCCGCCCGGCGACGATCGCCTCACGCGGTCCGCCACCGAAGAGCCGCACGCTGCCGCTGTCGGGGGTCTTGAGCCCGAGCAGCAGATCGAGCGTGGTCGACTTGCCGGCGCCGTTGGGGCCCAGCAGAGCCACGGTCTGCCCCGGGTACAGCGCCAGGGTCAGCCCGTCCACGGCCCTGACCTCGCCGTACGCCTTGCTCACCTGGTCGAATTCGACCGCTGTCGTTGTCATGTGATCCAGAGTGGCGCTCCGGACCCCTCGCCCGTCAGTGTCGGCGATCCTGACTGCCGGATGACAGATGTCATACGGCGTCCACGACGAAGGGGCACCCGGCGCGTGCCGGGTGCCCCTGGTCGGTGCGAGGCCTGCTAGCTCGGGTTGGTGTCGATCGCCCCGGTGCGCTCCGCCGTCGTCTTGCCGACCAGCACCTTGCGCAGCACGGAGACGACGTCCTGCGGCAGGACGCCCCGCTCCCCGGTCGCCGTCTTGACCTTCACGCCGTCGAAGACGGTGCCGTACGCCTCCTTCAGCGCCTCCAGGTCGTACGTCTCGACGAGCTTGCCGTCGACAGCCTTGACCCCGAGGATCTTCGGCAGGGACACCGCGCCGAACTGGATCGGCGTCGAACCGCCCGTGATGGTGACGACCGCGGACATCGCGGGCTCCGCGAACTCCTTCATCATGCGGTCGACCTCGGCGTTCGTGATCGACGGCTGCTGAGTGGTCGTCGCGACCGCCACCGCGCCGACGCTGCCGGTCTCCACCTGGGTGCGGTACGCCTCCTCCACCGCGGTGGTCGACCTGGCGACGTCGATGCCCTTGCCCGCCTTGCCGTACACGGCGACCGCCTTGCCGGCGGAGGTGAACTTGATCGTGCCCTCGGTCACCGAGCCGGCGCCGCCGGCCGCGTCCTTCAGGGCCGCGGTCAGCTTCTCCTCGTCGACCGGCATCTCCGGCTCCACGACCCGGTGGTTGCCGAAGAGGGAGCCGATGACGGAGACCGGGTTGTAGTCGCTCTTGGCGGCCGCGGCGACCGTGGCCGCCTCGTCGAACTGGAGTCCCGCCTGGTCCGGCTTGAGCGCGACGGTCTTGCCGCCGACGGAGAGCTTCAGCGGCTTGTTCACGCTGTCACCGAAGGCCTCGTCGAGCTTCTTGACGGCGTCGTCACGGGTGCCGCCGCCGATGTCGACGCCGAGCACCGTGGTGCCCTTGGGCACGTCGGAGTGGTTCATCAGCAGCCCGGCGCCGTAGGCACCCGCCGCGATGAAGACGAGTCCGCCGCCGATCAGGGCGAGCTTGTTGCGGCCCTTCTTCTTGGGCTTCTTGGAGGAGGCCGGCACGTTCGGCGCGACCGGCTCGGGGAGCTTGGGCGCGGTGTGCTGCATCGGCCCGTCGGACGGGCCGCCCGGCCCGAACGGGGCGTTCTGCCCCGAGGACGGCACGACCGGGATGCCGCTGGTGACGGTGTGCCCGGAGACGTTGTCCGGCGGGGCGCCGGGGGTGCCGTAGCCGGGGGTGCCCGGTTCGGGGGCCGGCTTCTGCGGGGTGAGGATCGCGGTGTCGTCGCTCAGACCGCCGCCGGGGTGACCGGGGGCGCCGGGGACGCCCTGGGGTCCGGCACCGGGGCCGCCGGGGAGGCCGGTCATCCCGGGGGCGGAGGCGTGGGGGCCTGCGGGGCCGCCGGGACCTGCGGGTCCCCCATGCGCACCGGGTCCGCCATGTGCGCCGGGACCGCCCGGGCCGCCGTAACCGCCCGGACCGCCGGGACCGCCCGGACCGCCCGGACCGCCGGGACCACCGAAGCCGCTCGGGGCCCCCGGACCACCGGGAGCGCCCGTGACACCGGGTCCGCCAGGCCCGCGGTGACCGCCGGGAGGCCCGGCCTGGCCGCCGCCGAGCGGTGGGATCGCCGGGCCGTCGCCGGTGACCGGGCCACCGGTCGGACCCGCGGGGCCCTGCGGGCCGGGGCCGCCGGGACCGGTCGGGCCTCCGAAGTCGTTCGGCCCGCTGAAGTCGTGGGAGGCGTCGAAGCGGTGCGAGCCCGTCGAGCTGTTGAAGTCGTTCAGGTCGTCGAGGCGGTGGGACCCGGTCGAGTCGTTGAAGTCGTTCAGGTCGTCCAGGCGGTGAGAGCCGGTCGAGCCGTTGAAGTCGTTCGAGGCGTCGTAGCCGTTCGAAGGGTCGTAGCCGCCCGCACCACCGTAACCACCCTGCCCCGCCTGCCCGTTCTGACCACCCGGCCCGGCCTGCCCGTTCTGACCGCCCGGCCCGGTCTGCCCGTGCTGGCCGGTCGGTGCCCCGCCGCCGTTCTCCACGAAGTACGGAAGGTCGTCGCGTCGGGGCTCGGCGCCGGGGCGGGTGCCGTTGCCCAGCGCCTCGGTCACGTCGAAGGAGCCCGTGCCGCCGCCGTGTCCGGGGGCCACCGGACCACCGGTCGCGCCCGGAAGGCCCGCGCCGTTGCCGCCGGGACGCGAGGAGCCGCCCGGCACACCCATGGAACCGACCACACCGCCGGGACGCCCCGCGCCGGAGCCCGGAGCAGGGGCGGCACCGGGACGCGGAGCGCCGGGAGCCGCGCCCGAACCCCCGGGGATCCCGGCCCCGTTGGACGCGCCGGCCCCTGATCCGCCCTTGGCCGGGCCGGACTTGCGCGGCGCGAACCAGTTGCTCGCCTTCTCCTCACCGGCCGGAGCGGGCTCGGCGGGAGTCTCGGCGGTGCCGGCGGAGGTGGCCGCACCCGGCGCAGGCGTCTCGGCCTCGGGCTCGCCGGCGGCGTCGGTGTCCCCGACGGGCGTGCGCACGACGACCGGCGGGATGGGCCGCGACCCGGGGATGTTGATCCGGATCCGGGTCGTCAGCGTGGTCTCGGTCTTGCGGTCCTCGGACTGCGCGCCCGAACGGCCCGCGTCCGCAGCGTCGCCGGGAGCCATGGGGGTCCCGTAGGGCGGCGTGCCCGAGGGGTAGGCGGCTCCACCGCGCCCGTTGGGCCCGGAGGACGGACTGTCAGTTTCACGACTCAAGGCAGGTTCTCCCGGTTGGCTCCACCGCCCGTGTCGACCTCAACTGCGCGGGCGGCTCGGCGGCGCGCACCACCATACTGGCCACTTCTGGCGCGTATCCCACGACCGCTGGGGAAACCCACACCGGACTCGCACGTCCCCATCGCGGCGAAGTAGTACGTCACTTGCCAAGTCGGACGGCGTCGCCGCCCGGTTGCCGTCCCTGCCCAAGCGTGGCGCAGATCACAGCCGTAGCCATGCCTCCGAGCAGGAAGAGATAGGAGCCGGTTCCCGCGCCGAAGAGGAAGTCGCCCTCCGGACGGCTGGTGGTGAGGAGGATGACGGCGAGCATCCAGCCGGCGGCGGGCGCGACGGCCCCGCTGCGGGCGCCGGCGGCACGGGCGCCGCCCAGACAGAGTCCGGCCTCGGCGGCGAGCGCGAGGAGCAGGCCCCCGGGGAACCAGCCGCCCTGCACCAGTGCCCCGGCCGCGCCGACGACCGCGCCGAGCACGAACAGACCGACGAAGATCAGCGCCCGCCCGGCGGACGGGGCCCGCAGGGGCTGGGCGAGCATCGGGCCGCGCTCGTTCACGACGTCTCCCCCACCCCGGCGAACAGATCGGTCTCCCTGCCCGGCGCACCCCGCTCGCCGCGCACCAACTCGTAGTACTCGTTGACGAAGAGGGGCTGCGCGAGTTGGTTGGACAGCGCGAAGTAGGGCTCGGCGACCGTGATCTGGGTGGCGTGCGCGCGCATCGCGGCGGCCTTGGCACCGGCGTACGCGGTGCCGTCGATCTCGGTGGTGATCCGCTCGTCGGCCACGACCCCGGGGACGTCGTCGAGGACGCCCGACCGGTCGAAGGGCAGGCCCGGCAGGGCACCGGCCAGCCGCTCGAAGGCCTGTTCGCCGACCGTGCGCGGGACGCGGTTCCAGTAGATCTTGGGGATCGTCCAGCCCGCCTCGGCGGCCAGGTCGGCGGCGCGCATGGCGACGCGGTGGGCCTGGATGTGGTCGGGGTGGCCGTAGCCGCCGTTGTCGTCGTAGGTGACGAGGACGTGCGGGCGCACCTCGGTGATGACCTCGACGAGATGGGCGGCGGCCTCGTCGACGTCCGCCTGCCAGAAGCAGGCGGGGTCGTCGTTGTCGGCCAGCCCCATCATCCCGGAGTCCTGGTAGCGGCCAGCGCCGCCCAGCAGACGGAAGTCCTCGACGCCGAGCGCGCGCATGGCGGCGGTGAGCTCGCTGCGCCGGTACACGCCGAGGGCGGCGCCGGTCAGGTGCTGGAGCTCGGCCGGGATGACCTCGCCGCGCTCACCGAGCGTGCAGGTGACCAGGGTCACCCGGGCACCCTCGGCCGCGTAGCGAGCCATGGTCGCGCCGTTGTTGATCGACTCGTCGTCCGGGTGCGCGTGCACCAGCAGCAGACGCCGGGCGGGTGGTTCCGTCATGGGGACCACCCTAAAGGCGTCAGAACTTGATGCTGCCGATCATCCCCGCGATGTTCGTCGTCAGCTCGCTGATCGTCGGTGCCATGGTGGACGAGGCCAGGTAGAAGCCGAGCAGCATGCAGACGATCGCGTGACCCGCCTTCAACCCTGACTTCTTGATCAGCAGGAAGACGATGATCGCCAGCAGCACCACCGCCGAAATCGAGAGTGCCACGGCGGTTCACCTCCAAAGATCCCAAGAGCGCGGGGTCGGACCAAGGGGCAGATAAATCCATACGGGTGCCAGCAGGTTCATACCCACTATGCGCTAGTGATCATAACTATCCGTGCGCGCGCATCGGTCGGCGCACGGCCGCACAAGGGGGCGCATGGCCAAACTAAGGTCGGACCATGACGACGACGTCCGACTCCTTCCCCCGCCGGCACGCCCGGACCCAGCGGTTCACGCTCGGCGCGCCGCGTGCGTTCACGGTGGCCCCCGACGGTTCCCGTGTCGTGTTCCTGCGCTCGTCCTCCGGTACGGACCGGGCGAGTTCGCTGTGGGTGCTCGATCCCGCGGACGGCGGGGAGCGCGTGGCGGCCGACCCGCGCGCCCTGCTGGGCGGTGCCTCGGAGGACCTCTCCCCCGAGGAGCGGGCGCGGCGCGAGCGCAGCCGTGAGGGCGGCGCGGGCATCGTCGGCTACGCCACCGACGCGGCGGTGGAGTTGGCCTCTTTCGCCTTGTCAGGGCGGCTTTTCGCGGCGGAGCTGCGGGCCGGGACGGCACGTGAACTCCGGGTCCCGGGACCGGTGATCGACCCTCGCCCCTCCCCCGACGGCCGGTTCGTCGCCTACGTCGCCCAGGGCGCCCTGCGGGTCACGGGCGCCGAGGGCGAGGGCGACCGGCCTCTGGCCGAACCGGAGCCCGCGGCGGGGGCGGGCCGGGTCACCTACGGGCTCGCGGAGTTCATCGCGGCCGAGGAGATGGGGCGGTCGCGGGGGTTCTGGTGGTCGCCTGAGTCGGATCGGCTGCTGGTCGCGCGGGTGGACGACACGCCGGTGCAGCGCTGGTGGATCTCCGACCCGGCCCGACCCGAACGTGATCCACAGCACGTCGCGTACCCGGTCGCGGGCACGCCGAACGCTGAGGTGCGGCTGTTCGTGATCGGGCTGGACGGGACGCGCACAGAGGTCGCGTGGGACCGCTCGCGCTACCCGTATCTGGCGCATGTGCACTGGTCAGCCGCGGGCGCCCCGCTGCTGCTGGTGCAGGCCCGGGACCAGCGCAGCCAGCTGTTCCTGGCCGTGGACCCGGGGTCGGGGACGACCCGGATGGTGCACGCCGACGAAGATCCAACTTGGCTTGATCTTTTCCCGGGAGTGCCCTGCTGGAGCCCTTCCGGGCGGCTGGTCCGGATCGCCGACGAGGGCGGCGCGCGGGTGCTGGCCGTGGGCGAACGCCCTTTGACGGGGCCGCAGTTGCACGTCCGTGCCGTGCTGGACGTCTCCGACGACGACGTGCTGATCTCGGCGTCGGCCGGGGAGCACGCGGCGGCGCCGGAGACCGGCGAGGTGCACGTGTACCGGGTGAACGAGCTCGGCATGGAGCGCCTCTCGCCGGAACCGGGCGTGCACTCGGCGGTGCGCGCCGGGGCTGTCACGGTCCTGGTGTCGGCGACGCCGGACCGGCCCGGGAGCCGGGTGCGGGTGCTGCGGGACGGGAAGCAGACGGCGACTGTCACCTCGTATGCCGAAGATCCCGGTATGTCCCCGCGCGTGACGCTCACCGAGGGGGGCGCACGACGGATCCCGTGCGCCGTGCTGTTGCCTCGGAACCACCAAGGGGATGAGCCACTTCCGGTTTTGCTCGACCCCTACGGGGGGCCGCACGGACCGCGCGTCCTGGCCGCCCACAACGCGCACCTCACCTCGCAGTGGTTCGCCGACCAGGGGTTCGCGGTGGTCGTCGCCGACGGACGCGGCACGCCCGGCCGCTCGCCGGCCTGGGAGAAGGCGATCCACCAGGACCTGACGGTGTCCCTGGACGACCAGGTCGAGGCGCTCCAGGACCTGGCGAGGTCCCACCCGCTGGACCTCTCCCGGGTGGCCATCCGGGGCTGGTCGTACGGCGGCTGGCTGGCGGGGCTCGCCGTGCTGCGGCGCCCGGACGTCTTCCACGCGGGGATCGCGGGGGCGCCGGTGACGGACTGGCGGCTGTACGACACGCACTACACGGAGCGGTACCTGGGTGATCCGGCGGCGTCACCGGAGGCGTACGCCAAGAGCTCGCTGCTCACCGACGAGGGGCTCTCCTCGCCCGCCGAGCCGCACCGGCCCCTGATGATCGTCCACGGCCTCGCGGACGACAACGTGGTCGTCGCCCACGCCCTGCGGCTGTCCTCGGCCCTGCTCTCCGCCGGCCGCCCGCACGAGGTGCTGCCGCTGTCGGGCGTGACTCACATGACCCCGCAGGAACAGGTCGCCGAGAACCTGCTCCTCCTCCAGGTCGACTTCCTCAAGCGCGCGCTGGGCCTGTAGAGACGGCAACGGACCGGGGTGACATGGCGCACCCCGGTCCGCTTACGGCACCCGCACGGCCGTACGCTGACCAGCCTGACGCGTCCGTATATCGGGACCGGGTCAGTCAAGTTGCCTGCGTGTTAACGCGATTGGTGGGCGTTTGCGGCATTGGTGACCGGCGACCGGGCCCCGGGCGTCAGCTCCCGGTCCCCGGCCCCGCCCCCGCTCCCTCACCGTCCGCCTCCACCGGCACCACCCGCTTCTCCTCCGCGAAGTGGCAGGCCGAGTCGTGGGCCGCCGGGGTCGGGAGGTGGCGGAACTCGGCAGGCACGGCCAGGGCGGGCACCTCCAGGGCGCAGCGTTCCTGGGCCTTCCAGCAGCGGGTGCGGAAGCGGCAGCCGGAGGGGATGTTCGTCGGTGAGGGCACGTCGCCGGACAGGATGATGCGCTCGCGGTGTTCGCGGGCCTCCGGGTCGGGGACGGGCACCGCGGAGAGCAGCGCCTGGGTGTAGGGGTGGGTGGGGTGGTCGTAGATCTCCGCGTCCCTGCCGATCTCGACGATGCGGCCCAGGTACATGACGCCCACCCGGTCCGAGATGTGGCGGACGATCGACAGGTCGTGGGCGATGAAGACGTACGAGAGGTCGAACTCGTTCTGCAGGCGGTCCATCAGGTTGATGACCTGGGCCTGGACGGAGACGTCGAGCGCCGAGACCGGCTCGTCGGCGACGATCACCTCGGGGCGCAGCGCCAACCCCCGCGCGATGCCGATGCGTTGGCGCTGGCCGCCGGAGAACTGGTGGGGGTAGCGGTTGATGTACTCCGGGTTCAGGCCGACCACGTCCAGGAGGTCCTGGACCTTCTTCCTGCGGTCGCCCTTCGGAGCCACCTCGGGGTGGATCTCGTACGGCTCCCCGACGATGTCGCCCACCGTCATACGAGGGTTGAGGGAGGTGTAGGGGTCCTGGAAGACCATCTGGATGTTGCGGCGGACCGACTTGAGAGCCTTGCCGGACAGCGTGGTGATGTCCTCGCCCTTGTACTTGATCGACCCGGCGGTCGGCTGCTCCAGGTTGACGAGCATCTTCGCCACCGTCGACTTGCCGCAGCCGGACTCCCCGACGATGCCGAGGGTCTCGCCCCTGTTGAGCGTGAAGTCCACACCGTCCACGGCCTTGACGGCACCGACCTGTTTCCTGAACACGATGCCCTGCGTCAACGGGTAGTGCTTGACCAGTCCGTTCACTTCCAGGATCGGCTCAACCATGGAGGCACTCCGTCCAGAAGTGGCAGGCACTCGTCCGTGTGTCGTCGACGTCGTACAGAGGGGGTACGTCGGTGCGGCAGAGGTCCCGGGCCATCGGGCAGCGGGGGTTGAACGCGCAGCCCGGCGGGATGTTCAGCAGGTTGGGCGGCAACCCCTTGATCGCGTACAGCTCCTGGCCCTTCTGGTCCAGGCGCGGGATCGAGTCCAGCAGGCCCTTGGTGTAGGGGTGCGCCGGGGCCTTGTAGATGTCGTGGACGGGGGCCGACTCGACGATCCGGCCCGCGTACATCACCGCGATCCGGTCCGCGACGTCCGCGACGACGCCGAGGTCGTGGGTGATGAGGATGAGCCCCATGTGGTACTCGCGCTGCAACTCCGCGAGCAGCTCCATGACCTGGGCCTGGACGGTGACGTCGAGCGCGGTCGTCGGTTCGTCGGCGATGACCAGGGCCGGTTCCAGGGCCAGCGCCATCGCGATCATGATGCGTTGGCGCATACCGCCGGAGAACTGGTGGGGATACTGCCTGACGCGCTCCTTGGCACCGGGGATGCGGACCCGGTCCATCAGCTCGACGGCCTTGGCGCGGGCGTCCTTCTTGGACATCCCGCGGTGGACGACGAACATCTCGCCGAGCTGGTCGCCCACGGAGAGCACCGGGTTCAGCGACGACAACGCGTCCTGGAAGATCATCGCCATCTCGGCGCCGCGGACCTTGCGCCGCTCCTCCTCCTTGAGCTGGAGCAGGTCCCTGCCCTGGAAGAGGATCTCGCCGCCGGTGATCCGTCCGGGCGGCATGTCGAGGATCCCCATCACCGCCTGAGCCGTCACCGACTTGCCGGACCCGGACTCCCCGAGCACCGCCAGGGTCTCCCCCGCGTCCACCGAGTAGGTGACCCCGTTGACCGCCTTGGCGACCCCGTCCCGGGTCCGGAACTCCACATGCAGATCACGCACTTCGAGCAGCATGACGCCGACTCACCTCGGCTTCCGGTCGAGGGCGCCGCACACGCGCCGCCGGGCGGGAGAAACCTGAACACCGGCGCCCTCGGCCGGGCGGCCGCACGCGCCACACACACGCCGCCCGGTGAAAGGAACCCGAACACCGGCACCCCCGGCCGCACGACCACACACGCCACGCACACGCCGCCCGGCGAAAGGAACCCGAACACCGGCACCCCCGGCCGGACCGCCGCACCGGACACCGCCCGTGCTCGGGCTCGGGCTCGCTTCCCACACCCTCACGCCCTCACCTCAGCTTCGGGTCGAGGGCGTCGCGGACCGCGTCGCCGAGCATGATGAACGCGAGGACGGTGAGGGCGAGGGCGCCGGCCGGCCAGAGGAGCATGTGGGGGGCCTGGCGGATGTAGGCGGAGGCCGAGGAGATGTCGATGCCCCAGCTGACCGTGGGCGGCTTCAGGCCCACGCCGAGGTACGACAGGGTCGCCTCCAGCGCGATGTACGTGCCGAGGGCGATCGTCGCCACGACGATCACCGGGGCCACCGCGTTCGGCGTGATGTGCCGCAGCAGCTGGCGGGAGTTCGAGGCGCCCAGGGCCTTCGCCGCCTGCACGTAGTCGTTCTGTTTCGCCGTGATCACCGAGCCTCGGGCGATCCGGGAGATCTGCGGCCAGCCCAGCAGCACCATGAAGCCGATCACCGGCCAGACCGTGTTGCTGGTGACCACCGACAGCAGCACCAGGCCGCCCAGGACCACCGGGATCGCGAAGAAGACGTCGGTGACGCGGGAGAGGATCGAGTCCCAGAACCCGCCGAAGAACCCGGCCAGTCCGCCGAGGACCGAGCCCAGGATCGCGACCCCGAGCGTGGCGCAGACGCCGACCGTCACCGAGGTGCGGGCCCCGTACACCGTGCGCGTGTAGACGTCGCAGCCCTGGCCGTCGTAGCCGAAGGGGTGTCCGGGCTGGGAGCCCTCCTGCGCCTTGGCGAGGTCGCACTTGAGGGGGTTGCCGGAGGCGATCAGGGACGGCCAGAGGGAGATCACGACCAGGAAGAGGATGACCAGGCCGGAGACGATGAAGACGGGGTTGCGGCGCAGGTCGCGCCAGGCGTCGGACCACAGCGAGCGGGGCCGGTCGAAGGAGCCGGGGCCGCCGGGGCCTTTCTCCAGCGTCGTCGCCTCGCTCACGGCCAGGTCCATGGCGCCGCCCATCCCCGTCCCGGCGATCGCGCCCTCGGGCTCCTGTGGTTCAGGCATAGCGGATCCTCGGGTCGAGTACGGCGTACAGGAGGTCGACGACCAGGTTGGCCACCAGGAAGACCAGCACCAGGACCGTGACGAAGCCGACGACGGTCTGGGTGTTCTGGCGGAGGATGCCCTGGTAGAGCTGGTAGCCGACGCCGTGGATGTTGAAGATGCGCTCGGTGACGATCGCGCCGCCCATCAGGGCGCCGATGTCGGTGCCGATGAAGGTGACGACGGGGATCAGGGAGTTGCGCAGGAGGTGCCGGGTGATGACCCGCCGCCTCGGCAGGCCCTTGGCCACCGCCGTACGGACGTAGTCGCTGCGGCTGTTCTCCGCGATGGAGGTGCGGGTCAGCCGGGTGACGTACGCCAGGGACACCGACGCCAGCACCAGCCCCGGCACGATCAGCTCGCCGAACGTGGCGTCCGTCGACACCGACGGTTTGATCCAGCCCCACTCGACGCCGAGCAGGAGCTGGAGCAGCAGACCGGTGACGAAGGTCGGGACGGAGATCACCACGAGCGTGAACATCAGGACCGAGGTGTCCACGGGCCGGCCGCGCCGCAGGCCCGTGACGACCCCCAGGGTGATGCCGATGACGACCTCGAAGAGGATCGCGACGATCGTCAGGCGGATCGTCACGGGGAACGCCGTCGACATCAGCTCGGTGACCTTCTGCCCGTTGAACGCGGTGCCGAAGTCGCCGGTGAAGACGTTCCCCATGTAGGTCAGGTACTGCTGCCAGACCGGCTTGTCGAGGCCGAACTCCTTCTTCAGCTGGGCGGCGGTGGCGGGATCGCACTCCCGGTCGCCGCACAGGCCCGCGACGGGGTCGCCCATCACGTTGACCATGAGGAAGATCAGGAGGGTGGCGCCGATGAACACCGGGATCATCTGGAGCAGACGCCGGACGACGTAGCGTCCCATGGCCGGTCAGCTGACCTTGATCTCGTTGTAGACGGGGACGCTGAAGGGGTTGAGCTTCACGTCGGACAGCCGCTCCGAGTAGCCCGCGCTGCCGTTCTGGTACCAGAGCGGGATGGCGGCCATGTTGTCCCGGACGACCTCCTCGGCCTGCTGGAACTTCCCGATCGCCTTGCCGGTGTCGGTCTCGGCGTTGGCCTCGTCGACGAGCTGGTCGAACTCCGTGTTGGTCCACTTGCCGTCGTTGGAGGAGGCGTTGGTGTAGTAGAGCGGCTGGAGGAAGTTCTGGATGAGCGGGTAGTCCATCTGCCAGCCCGCCCGGAACGGCCCGGTCATCTTCTTGTCGGTGATCTGGGTGCGGAAGTCGGCGAAGGTGCCGATCGGGTTGCCGACGCAGGCCTTGTCGTTGTCGAGCGCGTTGTTGATGGAGTTGCAGACCGCGTCGACCCACGTCTTGTGCGAGCCGGTGTCCGCGTTGTACGTGATCTTGATGCTGCCGCCGGGAAGGCCGCCGCCCTCCTTGACGAGCTTCTTGGCCTCCGCCGGGTCGTAGTCGCAGGCGTCGCCGCACAGCCCGTCCTTGAAGCCGCCGTCCTCGCCGAGGACCGGGGAGGTCCAGTCGGTGGCGGGGGTACGGGTCTTCTGGAAGATCGTCTTGGTGATCTGTTCGCGGTTGATCGCGCGGGACAGGCCGGTGCGGACCTTCTCCATCCCGTCCTTGCTCCAGTTCTTGTCGTAGAACGGGAAGGCGAGGGTCTGGATGATGCCGGCCGGGGTGTTGATGTAGCGGTCGCCGAGGTCGCTGGAGACGTTCTTGAGCTGGGCGGCCGGGACGTCGTCGACCAGGTCGAGGTTGCCGGCCATCAGGTCGGTGTAGGCGGTGTTGTTGTCGGTGTAGACCTTCAGGGTCACACCGCCGTTCTGCGCCTTGTCCTCACCGGGGTAGCCGTCCCACTTCTTCAGGGACATCTGCGAGCCCTTGGTGTAGGACTCGATCGTGTAGGGGCCGTTGCCGACGGGCTTCTTCACCCAGGCCGCGTGGTCGGTGAAGAAGGCCCGCGGGAGCGGGGCGTAGGCCGGGTAGCCGAGGGTGTCGGGGAAGGTCGAGAACTTCTGGCTGAGCTTGACGGTGAAGGTCCGGTCGCCGGTGACCTTCAGTCCGGAGAGCGTCTGGGCGCTCTGCTTGCCGCCGTCCTCGGGGTGGACCTTGTCGTAGCCGTCGATGTAGCCGAAGAAGTACGCGTTCTTCTGGTTGTTCTTCAGGCTCGCCCCGTAGTTCCAGGCGTCCACGAAGGACTTGGCGGTGACCTTCTCGCCGTTGCTGAAGGTCCAGCCGTCCTTGACGGTGATGGTGAAGTTCTGGGAGTCGCTCGTCTCGATCTTCTCGGCGAGCATGTCCTCGGCCTTGCCGGTCTCCGGGTTGTACCGCTTGAGGCTCCGGAAGATCATGTCGAGGACCTTGCCGCCCTGCACCTCGTTGGTGTTGGCGGGCTCCAGCGGGTTCTGCGGGTCTCCCCAGGAGGAGCTGAGCGTCGCGCTGCCGTCGCCACTGCCACCGCCGCTGTCGCTGTCCCCGCCCCCGCAGGCCGTGGCGGCGAGGGCTACCGCCGCCGCGCATGCGGCCCATTTGGCGTGCGTGGCTCCGCGCATGGAGTGCCTCCTGTGTGACTGCTCTGCCTGTATGACTGCTCTGGTCCGTTACCGGCCAATATCGACGCAAAACAGTCATACCGCACATGCACTGACCCTTTAGGGGAGCGACCCGGGAAGCTCCGGCCCCCGCCTCCACGGGGTCCCACAAGGGGCGCAATGGATCTTCACCATCCGATGCGGAACCGTTGGATTGGGACCCTCCTATGTACGGATTTCGACACCTCGCCGTCCGCATATCGAACCCATTGCCCGATTAGGCCAGTTGGCCCGATGTAAGACACAAGGTGATCACGGCACGCTACACGCGTAGCTACAGGGAGGTCAAAGACGAGTAAAGAAAGTAAAGAGAAACCCAAGCCGACCGAGAATTTATTGACCTTGAATGAATTGCGTTGAAAAAGTCCGGCGTAGCCCGTAGGGACCGCCCTGCGGAGTCCTTGATCCACAGGGCACGGAGCAACATGACCCCCCCAACCCCTTCCCCGGTCACTTCACTCGAGGTGTCCGACGAAGACAGCGCGGCACCGGTGAAGTCCTCGGCTCTCAAGGGCAACGAGAGCCGTTCGCCGGGACGGCTCGCCTGGAGCCGTTTCAAACGGGACCGCGCGGGCGTCATATCCGGCTACGTGGTCCTCTTTTTCTTCGTCGTCGCGCTGGGTGCCCCCCTGATCGCCAAGGTGTACGGCAAGAACCCGTACACGACGTACGGCATCAACACTCCGGGGCTGCTCAACGAGTTCGGTTTCCCGATCAAGCCCAACGGCGGCATCAGCAGTGACTTCTGGTTCGGCGTAGAGCCCCAGCTCGGCCGTGACGTGCTGACCTTCCTGCTGTACGGCATGCGCAACTCGCTGCTCATCGCCACCGCGGCCACGCTCCTGACCGTCATGCTCGGTGTCGTCGTCGGCATCACCGCCGGCTACCTCGGCGGCCGCACCGACTACTTCGTCGGCCGGGTCATCGACATCCTGCTGGCCTTCCCGCAGACGCTGTTCTTCATCGCCTTCTGGCCGGTCGTGCTGGCGATCTTCGTGTCGCCCGAGGAGAACACCCCGATCTGGCTGACGGTCACCAGCCTCATCACGGTCATGACCGCCTTCGGCTGGGCCTCCATCGCCCGCCTGCTGCGCGGCGAGGTCCTCGCCCTGCGCGAGCGGGAGTTCGTGGAGGCCGCCAAGGTCACCGGCGCCTCGCCGGCCCGGATCATCTTCAAGGAACTGCTGCCCAACCTGTGGACGCCGATCCTGATCCAGTCGACGCTCCTGCTGCCCGCCTACGTGACGGCGGAGGCGGGCCTCGCCTTCCTCGGCGTCGGTCTCACCGACCCCACGCCCGACTGGGGCGTCATGCTCCAGTTCGGCGCCAAGTACTACCAGGACGACATCACCTTCATGCTCTTCCCGGGCCTGTCCATGGTGATCTTCGTCGTCGCCTTCAACCTCCTCGGTGACTCCGTGCGCGACGCGCTGGACCCCAAGACGAAGCGCTGAGCTCTCCCTCTCCGCGCGGGCGACGGGGCCCGGCCGGAGACTCCCCGCACCATCCCAATCCACAGAAATCGGGTCAGCCATGTCTCTCTCCCGCAGAAACTTCGTCATAGCCACCTCCGTCGCGGCGGCGGGCTCGACACTGCTGTCCGCGTGCAGCAGCGGCGACGCGGGGGGTGGCGGCGGCAGCGCGACCGAGGGCGCCAAGACCTACTCCAAGGTCACCGTCGGCACCGCGGCGGACTCCACCGGCCCCGCGCCGGAGATCACCGGGGCGAAGAAGGGCGGGACGATCTACGGCCTGGCCCCCGACGACTTCTCGCACCTCGACCCGGGGCGCATCTACTACGCGTACAACTCGACCGCCGCGCTGCTCCTGCACCGCTGCCTGACCGGCTACAAGGTCGCCGAGGACGGCTCGCAGAAGCTCGTCGGCGACCTGGCCACGGACACCGGCACGATGTCCGACGCGGGCAAGACCTGGACCTTCACGCTGAAGGAGGGTCTGAAGTGGGAGGACGGCAGCGAGCTGACCGTCGAGGACGTCCGCCACGGCATCGAGCGCCTGTGGGCCCCGTACATCATCGAGTCCGCCAGCTATGTGCAGATCGCGCTGACCGGCAAGGGCGGCAAGTGGCGTGACGCCTACGAGGGCCCCTACAAGGGCAAGCACCTCGACTCCATCGTGACGGACAAGGCCAAGCGGACCATCACCTTCAAGCTGGCCGAGGCCCGCCCGGACTTCAACTTCACGATGGCGATGCACTCGTACGCCGCGGTGTCCCCGAAGCTGGACACCAAGGAGAAGTACGACAAGAAGCCGGCCGCCTGTGGTCCGTACAAGATCAAGAACCACACGACCGACAAGTCGATGACGCTGGTCCGCAACAAGCACTGGGACCCGGCGACCGACTCGATCCGCAACGCCTACCCGGACGGCTTCGAGTTCACCTTCGGCATCGAGACGCTGGACTCCACGGACCGTCTCATCGCCTCCCAGGGCACCGACGCCTACGCGGTCTCCATCTACAAGGGCGTGCCCGCCGAGCGCATCCAGAAGGTCCTCACCGACCCGGAGCTGAAGAAGCGCACCTTCAACGGCCTGCTCACCGGCACGTACTACTACGCGATCAACACCAAGCGCGTCACCGACCTGAAGGTCCGCCAGGCCCTCAACATGGCCTGGCCGCTCCAGCAGATCCGCCAGATCTACGGCGGCCCGTCCTCCGGCGACTTCGCGACCACGATCCTCAGCCCCGACATCCTCGGCCGCGAGAAGTTCGACATCTACGGCAAGCTGAAGAAGCCGCAGGGCGACCCGGCCGCCGCGAAGAAGCTGCTGAAGGAGGCCGGCAAGGAGGGCATGAAGATCGTCTACGCCTTCCCGCAGGACCCGACCTACAACAAGACCAAGGTCGTCATCGAGAACGCGCTGAAGGAGGCCGGCTTCACCCCGGTCATCAAGCCGGTCGACTCCACCTCGTACTACGACCAGATCCAGAAGGTCGACAACAGCTACGACGTGATGTGGTTCGGCTGGTCCCCGGACTGGCCGACCGCCTACACGATGATCCAGCCGCTGTTCGACAGCGCCAGCGTCGGTGACGGTCTCTACAACGTCTCGCAGACGAAGATCTCCTGGATCGACGAGACCATCCAGAAGAACATGGTCCTCACCGACCAGAAGAAGGCCGGTGAGGCCTGGGCCGCCCTCGACAAGCGGATCATGGAAGAGGTCGCGCCGATCATCCCCGAGATGTACCAGCGCCGTTACTACGTCTACGGCAACAAGGTCGGCGGGGCGATGTTCGACCCGAACTTCTCCGCGACCCTGCTCTACAAGACGTTCGTGAAGGCCTGACGACCGGCCCTCGTGGCGGGGCGGCCCTCGGCCGCCCCGCCTCCTTCCCCCCTTCGGCATCCGTCAGGAAATCCCAACTGCCATGCTCCGCTTCCTTGTCCGACGAATTCTCGGCGCCGCGGTGATCCTGCTGATCATCAGCGCGATCGTGTTCGTCCTGTTCTACGCCGCCCCGCGCGACCCCGCCCGCATCGCCTGCGGCAAGGCCTGCACCCCCGAGACCCTGGAGCTGGTGCGGAAGAACCTGGGGATCGCCGATCCACTGCCCGTGCAGTACTGGGACTGGCTCAAGGGCATCTTCGTCGGCCGCGACTACACGTCGTTCGGCAACTGCAACGCGCCCTGCCTCGGCTACTCGTTCCAGAACCGCGAGCCGGTCCTCGGCACCATCATGGACCGCTTCCCGACCACCCTGTCGCTCTCGCTCGGCAGCTCGGTCATCTACCTGATCTTCGGCATCGGCACGGGCATGCTGGCCGCCGTGAAGCAGGGCAAGGCCGTGGACAAGATCGCGAGCTCCGCCTCGCTCGTCGCCTCCTCGATGCAGATCTACGTCGTCGGCGTCCTCGCCACCTACCTGCTGGTCGACCAGTGGCAGGTGCTGGACCGGGCCAGCTACACGCCGTTCACCGACGACCCGGCGGCCTGGGCCAAGGGCCTGCTGGTGCCGTGGATCGTGCTGTCGCTGATCTGGACGGCCAACTACACCCGGATGACGCGCTCCCAGATGGTGGAGGCGCTCAGCGAGGACTACGTCCGTACCGCCCGCGCCAAGGGCCTGTCCCGCCGTACGGTCTTCTTCCGCTTCGCCTGGCGCGGCGCGATGGGGCCGATCGTCACCATCTTCGGCCTCGACCTCGGCGTCCTGCTCGGCGGTGCGATCATCACCGAGTCGACGTTCAGCCTCCAGGGGCTCGGCATGCTCTCGGTGAAGGCGGTCAGCACCAACGACCTGCCGATGCTGCTCGGTGTCGTCCTGGTCGCGGCCGGCGCGATCGTCGTGTTCAACATCGTCGTCGACGCCCTGTACGCCCTCATCGACCCGCGCGTGCGCCTCGCTTAAGGAGAGACCATGAGCACCCCCTTCCTCTCCGTCCGCGACCTCAAAGTCCACTTCTCCACCGAGGACGGTGTCGTCAAGGCCGTCGACGGGCTCTCCTTCGACGTGGAGAAGGGCCAGACCCTCGGCATCGTCGGTGAGTCCGGCTCCGGCAAGTCCGTCACCAACATGGCGGTCCTGGGCCTGCACGACCCGCGCAACACCAGGCTCGACGGTGAGATCCTGCTCGACGGCAAGGAGCTGATCACCGCCTCCGAGCGTGAGCTGGAGAAGCTGCGCGGCAACAAGATGTCCATGATCTTCCAGGACGCGCTGGCCTCCCTGTCGCCGTACCACACCATCGGCGCCCAGATCGGCGAGACCTACCGCAAGCACACCGGCGCCTCCCGCGGCGAGGCCCGGGCGCGGTCGGTCGAGATGCTGCGCCGGGTCGGCATCCCGCAGCCGGACATGCGGGTGGACGACTACCCGCACCAGTTCTCCGGCGGTATGCGCCAGCGCGCGATGATCGCCATGGCGCTGGTCTGCGACCCCGAGCTGCTGATCGCCGACGAGCCGACGACCGCCCTCGACGTGACGGTCCAGGCCCAGATCATGGACCTGCTCAAGGACCTCCAGCAGGAGTTCGGCACCGCGATCATCTTCATCACCCACGACCTCGGTGTCATCGCCGACATCGCGGACGACGTGCTGGTGATGTACGGCGGCCGCTGTGTGGAGCGGGGCACCAAGGCGGAGGTGCTGCGCTCGCCGGACCACCCCTACACGCTGGGGCTGCTGGGTTCGATGCCGAGCCTGACCGGGCCGGTCGACGTGCCGCTCTCCCCCATCCCCGGCTCGCCCCCCTCGCTGCTCAACCCGCCCTCGGGCTGCCGCTTCCACCCCCGGTGCGCCTTCGCCGAGAAGGTCGCCGGCAACCTCTGCTCCACTGAGCGGCCGGCCCTGGAGGTCGTGGACGGGCGCGGTTCGGCCTGCCATCTGACGGCCGAGCAGAAGCGCGAGCTCTTCACCGAGCACCTCGCCGCCCGGACCCACTGACGTAACAGAGACGGGACTTCACCACCATGAGCAACACCACCCCCCTCCTGGACGTCTCCGGCCTGACCAAGCACTTCCCGGTCAAGGGCGGCTTCCCGATCCGTCGCACGGTCGGCGCGGTGCAGGCCGTCGACGGGCTGGACTTCCAGGTCGCCGAGGGCGAGAGCCTGGGCCTGGTCGGCGAGTCAGGCTGCGGCAAGTCGACCACCGGCCGGCTGGTCACCCGGCTGCTGGAGCCGACGGGCGGCAGCATCTCGTACCGCGGGCAGGACATCACGCACGCGTCCCGCAAGGCGCTGGCGCCGATCCGCTCCGAGATCCAGATGATCTTCCAGGACCCCTACGCGTCGCTCAACCCGCGCCAGACGGTCGGCAAGATCGTCTCGGGCCCGATGGAGATCAACGGCATCAACCCGGCGGGGGGCCGCGAGAAGCGGGTCCGTGAGCTGCTGGAGATCGTCGGTCTGAACCCGGAGCACTACAACCGTTTCCCGCACGAGTTCTCCGGCGGTCAGCGGCAACGTATCGGTGTGGCACGGGCGTTGGCTCTGGAGCCGAAGCTGATCGTCGCCGACGAGCCGGTCTCGGCGCTGGACGTCTCCATCCAGGCGCAGGTCGTCAACCTGCTCCAGAAGGTGCAGCAGGAACTGGGCATCGCGTTCCTGTTCATCGCCCACGACCTGGCCGTCGTACGGCACTTCTCGCAGCGCGTCGCGGTCATGTACCTCGGCAAGATCGTCGAGATCGCGGACCGCGAGGACCTGTACGGCAACCCGCGCCACCCGTACACGCGGGCTCTGCTGTCCGCCGTGCCGGAGGCAACGGTGGACGATACACCGACCCGCGAGCGCATCCGCCTCACGGGCGATGTACCGTCTCCTCTGAACCCGCCCTCGGGCTGCCGTTTCCGGACCCGTTGCTGGAAGGCGACGGAGAAGTGCGCGACCGAGGCACCCCCGCTGGTCCAGGTCGAGGGCAACAGGCCCGGCCACCTGACCGCGTGCCACCACCCCGAGACGGAGGGAACCGTGCCGGCCCCTCGTCTCTCCAAGGACCCCGAGGCGGCGGTCTGACAACACCCCTTTTCCGTCAGCCGCCGCACTTGTGGAACGGACTTTCTCGGCCCATTGACCCGAGCCCATGAACGTCCGGTTCCAGGGGAAAGAAGGCCCGCGCCTCCCCGGGCGCGGGCCTTCGCCCTGGGCGGATCCCGTCGTACGGCCCGACCACCTGTGGAAGACTGCCGCGATGGTCGATCGCTCGTTCGCGGATCTCTCAATCGCCGCGCTGTACGACTCCCTCAACCCGTGGGGCCGGGGTGACGACTTCTACGCCGGCCGCGTGATGTCCGCGCCCACCGTCCTGGACGTCGGCTGCGGCACCGGACGGCTGCTCGCCCGCTGCCGGGAGATGGGCCACCCGGGACGGCTGACGGGACTCGACCCGGCCGCCGCGATGCTCGTCCAGGCCAGGCGGCGGGAACCGCGCGTGGAGTGGGTCCTCGGGGACCTGGGCTCGGTGGCCTGGCGCGGGGAGTTCGACCTGGTCACGATGACCGGGCACGCCTTCCAGGAGATCCTCGGCGACGACGAGCTGCGCACCGCGCTACGGGCGGTGCGCGCCGCCCTGGCCGACGGCGGGCGCTTCGTCTTCGACACCCGCAACCCGTCCGCCCGCGCCTGGGAGTCCTGGACCCCGGACCACATATACGAGGCCGCCGACCCGGAGGGCGCGGTGGCGTGGATGTGGCACGAGGTCGTCGAGCCGGTGCGGGGGGACCGCGTGACCTTCACGTCGACCTTCCAGGGTGTCCGCTGGGAACGCCCTCAGGTCACCACCACCACACTGCGCTTCCTCGACACGTGGGGCCTGGAGAGCTTCCTGGCGGAGGCGGGCCTGGTGGTGGAGGAGCAGTACGGCGACTGGGGCAGGGGCCCGGTGACGCCGGAGAGCCCGGAACTGGTCACGGTGGCGCGCAGCGCCCCGTGACCAGGGGCGCTGCGATCATCGCCTACCGGGCCGCGCCCGGGACCCGGCGGACCTACTCGTCGTGCAGGTCCTCCTCCAGCGCCGCCAGCGCGGGATCCAGCACGATGTCCTCGTCCCGCCCCTCGATCGTCGGCTCCTCCGGGAAGTGGCACGCCGTCAGATGCCCCTGCCGGTTCCCGGCGATCCGGACCAACGGCGGCTCCTCCGACGCGCACCTGTCCTGCGCCTTCCAGCACCGCGTCCGGAACCGGCACCCGGAGGGCGGAGAGATGGGCGAGGGCACGTCACCGGCGAGCCGGATCCGCTCCCGGTCGGGCGCGCCCTCGTCCGAGAGGTTCACCTCGGGCACCGCGGACAGCAGGGCGTGGGTGTAGGGGTGCCGGGGCCGGGTGTAGATGGAGTCGCGGTCGCCGACCTCGATCACCTTGCCGAGGTACATGACCGCGACGCGCTGCGAGAAGTGCCGTACGACGGCCAGGTCGTGGGCGATGAACAGGAACGCGATGCCGAGTTCCTGCTGCACCTTCTGGAGCAGGTTGACCACCTGCGCCTGGATGGAGACGTCGAGCGCCGAGACCGGCTCGTCGGCGACGATCAGCTTCGGCTCCAGAGCCAACGCCCGTGCCACACCGATACGTTGCCGCTGGCCGCCGGAGAACTCGTGCGGGAAGCGGTTGTAGTGCTCGGGGTTCAGACCGACGATCTCCAGCAGCTCACGGACCCGCTTCTCGCGGCCCCCCGCCGGGTTGATGCCGTTGATCTCCATGGGACCGGAGATGATCTTCCCGACCGTCTGCCTCGGGTTCAGGGAGGAGTACGGGTCCTGGAAGATCATCTGGATCTCGGCCCGGATCGGCGCCAGTTCGCGGCGGCTGGCATGCGTGATGTCCTTGCCGCGGTACGAGATCGTGCCCGCCGTCGGCTCCATGAGCCGCGTGATCAGCCGGCCCGTGGTCGACTTGCCGCAGCCGGACTCGCCGACCAGGCCGAAGCTCTCGCCGGCGCGCACGGTCAGGTCGATGCCGTCGACGGCCTGCACCGCGCCGACCGTACGGCGGATCGGGAAGCCGCCCTTGACCGGGAAGTGCTTGGTGAGCCCCTCGACCACCAGCAACGGCTCCCCGCCGTCCTCGGTGCCCGCCTCACGCGGGGCGGGAAGGACCAGGTCCTCTTTCATGACGCGTCCTCCTTGGACCTGTCCGGCGGATCATGCCGGGGTCGCGCGCTCGACTTGGTTGACATGCTCTGTTCTCCTGCGGCCGGCCCGGTCGGCCGGCCCGGCCCCTAGGGCCTGTTGTGAAAGTGGCCTCGTCGCCCGGAGGGCGGCCGCGCGGCGTTCGGTGCGTGCTCTCGGTGTGCCGCCCGGAAGCCCTCGTACTGGGCGTACTCGGGCTTTCGGGCGGTGCGGCGAGAGTGCGTGCCGGGCGTCGCGCGGCAGAGGCCACTTTCGCAACAGGCCCTAGCCCAGGCTGGGCTTGATCTCCTCGATGAAGATGGTCCGCTTCTGCTCCGCCGTGAGATGGCAGGCGGAGGCGCGGTCCGGGGCCAGCAGGGGGCGTTCGTCGACGCAGCGGGTGCCCTCGACCCGGCCCTGGAAGGTGCAGCGCGGGTGGAAGCGGCAGCCGGAGGGCGGGTTGAGCAGCGAGGGCGGGGTGCCCGGGATCGGCGCGAGCGGGGCGCCGAGGTCCGAGTCGATCCGCGGCATCGAGTTCAGCAGGCCCCAGGTGTACGGGTGTTGCGGGGCGCGCAGCACCTCGCGGGTGGTGCCGCGCTCGATCGCGCCGCCCGCGTACATCACCATGATGTCGTCGGCCATGTCGGCGATGACCCCGAGGTCGTGCGTGATGAAGATGATCGCCGAGCCGAACTCCCGCTGGAGGTCCTTGAGCAGGTCCAGGATCTGCGCCTGGACCGTCACGTCCAGCGCGGTCGTCGGCTCGTCGGCGATCAGCAGGTCCGGGTCGCAGACCAGCGCCATGGCGATCATCGCGCGCTGGCGCATACCGCCGGAGAACTGGTGCGGGTAGTCCTTCGCCCGCTCCTTGGGGTTGGGGATGCCGACCTTGCCGAGCATCTCCACCGCCCGCACCCAGGCCGCCTTCTTGGAGGCGCCGGTGTGCTTCATGTACGGCTCGGCGATCTGGCGGCCCACCGTGTAGTACGGCGACAGGGCGGTCAGCGGGTCCTGGAAGATCATGGCGACCTTGTTGCCGCGCAGCTTCTCCAGCTCCGACTCGCGGGCGGTGGTCAACTCCTGCCCCTCCAGCAGGATCTCGCCCTCGACGGTGGTGAACTTGGGGCTGTGCAGGCCCAGGATGGTCAGGTTGGTCACCGACTTGCCGGAGCCCGACTCGCCGACGATGCCCAGCGTCCTGCCGCGCTCCAGGTCGAAGGAGAGCCCGTCGACGGCCCGGACGATGCCGTCCTCGGTCCGGAAGCTGACGTGCAGGTCCCGCACCGAGAGGAAGGCGCCCGCGTCGGACGGGACGGGCGCCCCGGCCTCCTTGGTCAGAGTGGTCACGACGAAACTCCTAGGACAGCCGCACGCGCGGGTCGATGAGGGCGTAGCAGGCGTCGACGACGATGTTGCACAGCAGGATCACGCCGGCCGCGAACAGCATCACCCCGAGCAGCAGCGGCAGATCGCTGAACTGCACCGAGTCCACCGCGAGCCGGCCGAGTCCGGGCAGTCCGAAGGTGTACTCGGTGATGATCGCGCCGCCGAGCAGCGAGCTGAGGTCGATGCCGAGGATGGTGATGATCGGGATGAGGGAGCCGCGCCAGGCGTACCGGAAGAAGACGTAGCGGCCGCTCATGCCCTTGGCCTTGGCCGTGCGGACGTGTTCCTCCTGGAGCTGCTCGATCATCGCGGAGCGCGCCATACGGGTGTACTGCGCGGCGAAGATCGTCGACAGGACGACCCAGGGGATCATCAGTCCGGTGAACCAGGCGGCGGGATTGTCGGTGAGGGGGGTGTACTTGGGTTCGTCGAAGGCGTGCGTCTGGTACACGAGGATGGCGAGCGCGAGCGGGCCCAGGAAGTAGATCTGCATCGAGCTGAGCGCCATGGAGCCCGCGGTGAACGTCTTGTCGACGAGGGTGCCGCGCTTCCAGGCGGCGAGCAGGCCGGTGCCGAGCCCGACGAACAGGAAGACGATCGTGGCGCCGAACGCCAGCGACAGGGTGAGCGGCAGCCGGTCCATCAGGGTCGTCCAGACGGCCTCGTTGGTGTGGTACGAGTACCCGAAGCACGGGGCGGGGCAGGGGCCTTGGGCGAAGTCGTCGCGGCCGGCCACCAGTCCGGACAGGAAGATCCAGAACTGCTCCGGGATCGACTTGTCGAGTCCGAGCGTGTGGTGGATGTTCTCCAGGGCGCCGGGCGTGCACGTCTTGCCGCACATCAGCAGCGCCGGGTCGCGGGGCATGCCGAAGAAGAGCAGGAAGGCGACCACGGTCAGCAGGACCAGGATCACGAGTGAGCCGAGGATCCGGCGGAGGAGGAAGCGCAGCATCTCAGTGGCAGCTTTCGGGCTTCAGGCCTGGCGGCGCCGGTCGCGTCCCGTCACGGGAGGGGGCGCGACCGGCGCCGCTTGGACGGGTTACTTCACGTACAGCCTGCGCGGGTCGACGCCACCGATGACGTCGTCGTACACCAGGCCGCCGATCTTGGAGCCGGCGATCTGGGTCTGCTTGTAGTACGCCGTCGGGATGTTGGAGACGACGTCCTTCACGATGTACTCGTTGATCTTGTTCCAGGCGTCGGCCGCCTTGACCGGGTCGGTGAGGGCACCGGCCGCGTCGATGTCGGCGTTGACCTTGGGGTCGTCGATGTGCGAGTAGTTCGAGGCGCCGTCCTGGATCTGGCGGCCGTCGTACAGCGGCGGGATCACGGTCGAGGCGCTCGGCCAGTCGGCACCCCACGCGGTGTGGTAGATGTCGTAGTTGTTCTTGACCTTGCTGACCTGGTCGTAGTAGGTCTCGGCCGGGATCTCCTGGCGCTGGACGTCGAAGCCGGCCTTCTCCAGGCCCGCCGCCATGGCGGTGGAGTACTGCTGGCCCTCGGGGGTGTTGATGTAGCCGAAGGTCAGCTTCAGACCGGTCTTGCCGGCCTTCTCCAGCAGGGCCTTGGCCTTGGCCGGGTCACCGGCGGGCTTGGCCTTCTTGCCGAAGGGGTCGAACTTGGGGTCGTAGCCGGAGACGGTCGGGCTGATGAGACCGCCGGCGACCTCCATGGCGTCGGTGCCGCCGAAGGCACGCACGAACGGCGTGATCGGCAGGGCGTAGGCGATGGCCTCGCGGACTTCCTTGGACTGCATCTCCGGCTGGGACAGGTTGATGTTCATCTGCCCCACGTACGGCTGGTAGCCGGAGACCGTACGGGACTTCAGCGCGCCGTCCTTGAGCACCTTGGTCAGGTTGCCCGCGTCGACCTGGTTGGTGAAGCTGATCGCGGTCGAGTTCGCGCCCGAGTCGTCGAGGATCGCCTTGGTGGAGTCCTCGAACTGCTTGTTGAACTCGAAGTTGAACTGGTCGACGTACTGGTGGCGGACCGCGTCGGTCTTCGGGTCCCAGTTGGTGTTCTTGACCAGCGTCATCGACTTGCCGGACTTGAACTCGGAGATCTTGTACGGACCCGCGGTCATCGGGGCCTTGTCGTACTTCTCCTTGGTGTCCTTCTTCTGCGACACGACGGAGTAGCCGGACATGGCGAGCGCGTACGGCAGGTCCGGATGGGCCTTGGCGAACTTGAAGACGATCGTCTTGTCGTCCGGCGTCTGCAGGACGGTGTCCGGCAGGTGCTTGCCCTTGAAGGGGCCGTCCGGGAGGAGCTTGCGGTACTCCGCGCCCGGGGTGTCGGCCATCCACTGCTGGATGTAGGTCGGGCCGTTGGAGACGAACGGCGCGAAGAGCCGCTCGAAGGTGTGGCGCACGTCCTTGGCGGTGATCGTGGCGCCGTCGGCCCACTTGATCCCGTCCTTGAGCGTGAACTTCCAGGTCTTGCCACCGTCGGTGGTCGTGCCGCTGTCGGTGGCCAGGTCGCCGACGACCTCGTGCTTCTGGCCGTCGTCGCTGGTCGGCTTGTAGCTGGTCAGACCGCGGTGGATCAGCTGGGACAGGGCCATCTCGTCCGAGACGTAGATCTGCCCGGGGTCGAGGTGCGCGAAGCTGTCCCGCTGGAGCACGGTGACCGAGCCGCCCGCCTTGGCGCCGGCTATCTCGGCGGCCGGGCCGGTCGAGGCCTTGGCGTCGCCGAAGGTGATGCCGGACTGCTGCCGCTCGGCGTTCTCCTTGTCCTGCTTGTCGTTGTCGTTGCCCTTGCTGCCACCCTCGCTGCAACCGGTGAGCACGAGAGCCCCCGCCGCCAGCAGTGAGAGCGCGGCGTACGCGCGGCGTCCACCCTTACCCATCACTCAGATTCCACCCATCTTGTGTCACCGGTGCGACTGTCACCGGTGCGAATTGAAGTGCGGACCGGCATAGGACGTGCCATCCGGTCTGTGTCGGGCGAGGATGCCCACAACTGCGCGGTCAGCGTGCCGTCTTGGGATCGAAGGCGTCCCTGACCGAGTCCCCGAGCAGGTTGAACGCCACGATGAAGATGATCATCGAGATGCCCGGGAAGAACATGTAGGTGATGTCGTTCTGCATCACGAGTTCGGTCGACGCCTTGGAGAACATCTGCCCCCAGTCCGGCGTCGGTTCGACGATTCCGACACCGAGGAAGGACAGACCGGCCTCGGCGGTCACGAAGTTGGGGAGCATGTACGTCGACTGCACCAGGATCGGCGTGACGACGTTGGGCAGGATCTCCTTGCGGATGATCCGCGTCGGAGACGCCCCGCTGACCTTGGCGGCCTCGATGAACTCCCGTTCTCGCAGGGCGAGTGTGGTGCCGCGCAGGATGCGCGCCAGGCTCATCCAGCCCAGGAACCACTGCACCGCGATGAGGGCCACCACCCGGACGTACACCGGTGTCTCGTCGCGGGGGCTCACGAAGAGCGAGACCACGACGGGCATGCTCGCGATGAAGAACAGCTGGGCCGGGAAGGCGAGGAGGAAGTCGATGACCCGGCTGATCAGGTTGTCCGTCCGGCCGCCGAGATAGCCGGCGGCGACACCGAGGATGATGCCGGTCAGCACGGTCGCGACGGTGACCGCCAGCGAGATCATCAGGGAGTTGCGGATGCCGTAGATCAGCTTGGTGAAGACGTCGTAGCCGTTGCCGGGCTCCAGCCCGAACCAGAACTCGCCGCTGATCCCGCCGTTGGGCTGGATCGGCACACCCGCGCTGTCGAAGAGTTCGGGGCGTTCGTCCGCGTACACCGTGTACGGGTTCTTGCCGTACAGCTTGGCTATCAGCGGGGCCGCGAGGCCGACCACGAAGAAGAAGATCACGACGTACGCCGAGATCACTCCGGTGCGGTCGCGCTTGAAGCGGATCCACATCAACTGGCCGGGAGAGCGGCCCTGCAGCTGCTTGGCCTCCTCCGGTTTCGCCTTCGGCGCTTGCTCGCCGTCGACGACGACCGACGTACCGCCGCCCTCGATGTCGATAGGACTTGTCACAGTTCGCCCATTTCACAGGTGTGGGTGTGCCGAACCGGCGACCGGCGCGAGGTGTGCGCGATCGCGTTTCGGATCATGAAGAAGCGTCAGCGGCGCCACTCGGCGAACGGGAGAACCCGCAGCCGGACGCGCGTAGGGGGAAGGGCGTGGCCCTTCAGAGCCAATCGCCGTGCGCCGAGGCGCGGTTGCCGGCACTTGCGGACGCTGTGACCCACCTGGTGCTTGTGACACCGCGCATGGGACTCCTCCTCATGACTTCACGTGTTCACCAACAGGAGGGGGTACATGCCTTTCCTCCGACACCCCTGACGGAGGGTCAGGCACCCCCTGGTGCTCGCGAGTCGGCGCCGTCCCCACGGCGCGAGACCCATTGACCCGAGCGCTACGCGGCTAACTATCTGCCATGAGCCAACTGGCGACCACCGTCTTTAAATCTCGATTCAGTCACAGCTGGCGCGTACATCTTCCGAAATTTGGACAAACCGTCTGGCGGGAGAAGGCCGCGAAACGGACGTGTTACATGTGTATCGGGCGTGGATCTCCGCATTACGGACATCGCTCACCGCGGGAGCACGATGATCCGGCGGAAAACCGGTTGCAAAAAGCCCGGGTGCCCCCAAGATGGGGGCACCCGGGCTTCAGGCGACGGGTTCTCAGCCGTGCTTGGCGCGGCTCGCGGCGCGGGCCCGCTCGCGGGCGTCCAGGTTCACCTTGCGGATGCGAACGGCCTCCGGGGTGACCTCCACGCACTCGTCGTCGCGGCAGAACTCCAGCGACTGCTCAAGCGAGAGCTTGCGCGGCGGGACGATCGCCTCGAACGAGTCGGCCGACGACGACCGCATGTTCGTGAGCTTCTTCTCCTTGGTGATGTTCACGTCCATGTCGTCGGAGCGCGAGTTCTCACCGACGATCATGCCCTCGTAGACCTCGGTGCCCGGGTCCACGAACAGCACGCCGCGCTCCTGGAGGTTCGTCATCGCGAACGCGGTGACGGCGCCGGCGCGGTCGGCGACCAGCGAACCGTTGTTACGGGTCTGCAGGGTGCCGAACCAGGGCTCGAAGCCCTCGTGGATGGAGTGCCCGATGCCGGTGCCGCGGGTCTGGGTCAGGAACTCGGTCCGGAAACCGATGAGACCGCGGGAGGGCACCACGAACTCCATGCGCACCCAGCCGGAACCGTGGTTCGACATGTTGTCCATGCGGCCCTTGCGGACACCCATGAGCTGCGTGACCGCGCCCATGTGCTCCTCGGGGACGTCGATGGTCATGCGCTCGACGGGCTCGTAGACCTTGCCGTCGACGTCCTTGGTGACCACCTGCGGCTTGCCGATGGTCAGCTCGAAGCCCTCCCGGCGCATGGTCTCGACCAGGATGGCGAGCGCGAGCTCACCACGGCCCTGGACCTCCCAGGCGTCGGGGCGCTCGGTCTCCAGCACGCGCAGCGAGACGTTGCCGATCAGCTCGCGGTCCAGACGGTCCTTGACCTGGCGGGCGGTGACCTTGCGGTCCTTGACGGCGGCCTTCGCGTCGGCGCCCTTGCCGGTGCCGCCGCGGCCGACCAGCGGCGAGGTGTTGGTGCCGATGGTCATGGAGATCGCGGGCTCGTCGACCGTGATCAGGGGCAGCGGGATCGGGTTCTCGGGGTCGGCGAGGGTCTCGCCGATCATGATGTCCGGGATACCGGCGACCGCGCAGATGTCACCCGGGCCGGCCTTCTCGGCGGGCTTGCGGGTGAGCGCCTCGGTCATCATCAGCTCGCTGATGCGGACGTTGCTGATCGAGCCGTCGCGCTTGATCCAGGCGACGGTCTGGCCCTTGCGCAGCTCGCCCTGCTCGACGCGGAGCAGCGCGATACGGCCGAGGAAGTTGTCGGCGTCCAGGTTGGTGACGTGGGCCTGGAGGGGCGCTTCCTCGTCGTACGTGGGGGCCGGGATGTGCTGGAGGATCGTGGAGAAGAACGGCTCCAGGCTGTCGGAGTCGGCCGGGACCGTGCCGTTCTCCGGCTTGGTCAGCGAGGCGATGCCGTCACGGCCGCAGGCGTAGACGATCGGGAACTCGATCTGCTCCTCGTCCGCGTCCAGGTCCAGGAAGAGGTCGTAGGTCTCGTTGACGACCTCGTCGATCCGGGAGTCCGGCCGGTCCGTCTTGTTGATGCACAGGATGACGGGCAGCCGCTGCTGGAGCGCCTTGCGCAGCACGAAGCGGGTCTGCGGGAGGGGACCCTCGGAGGCGTCCACGAGCAGCACGACGCCGTCGACCATGGACAGACCGCGCTCCACCTCGCCACCGAAGTCGGCGTGGCCGGGGGTGTCGATGATGTTGATGGTGATGACGTCCCCCCCGTCCTTCGGGTGGTACTTCACCGCCGTGTTCTTGGCGAGGATCGTGATGCCCTTCTCACGCTCCAGGTCGTTCGAGTCCATCATGCGGTCGTCGACGCCTTCGAGCTGGTGGGCGGCGAAGGCACCGGCCTGCTTCAGCATGCCGTCGACGATGGTGGTCTTTCCGTGGTCGACGTGGGCGACGATGGCGACATTGCGGATGTCGTGACGCGTTGAGGTCACAGCCATGTGTGGCGTACTCCCGGAGTGTGAGGAAGGGGCCGACGCGTACATCTGTGTTACGCGGACCCTGCCGGGCTGTACATGCCACGGCCTCACCCCATGGTACGTGTCATTGACAGGGGTGGCCTCCACAGGCCCCTCAGACCGCCTCGGCGGCCCGTGATCCGGTGGGGCAGCTGCGGACGGCGGCCTCGTGGGCGGCGGCTCCGGTGCGGGGTGCGTCGGCGCAGGACAGGAAGCCGGTCTCGCTCCCTTCCCAGGTCCGGACGTGCCCCGTGACCGGCCCGCCGCTCGCACAGGTGTACGTGAAGTCGGCGTCGACCAGCTTCAGGGCGTTCCAGGCGTAGTACGCCCCCTGGAGGCCCCCGGTCCTCACCTCGTAGTAGGTGTCCAGCCCGGGGTTCACCCGGTCACTCACGTCACCCAGCGGTTCCTCGGCCTTCAGGTGCCTGCCGAGCGCCGCCAGTACGCCGGAGGTGCCCGCGCCGGGCGGCCGGGGGCTCACGGTGGTGGAGTACGTCACGGTGTCGGCGGACCTGAGCCGGACCTTGTAGGAGTCCGTCCTCTTCTTGATCACGACGGGGTCGGCGAGCCGGGTCAGCCTCTCCGTGTGCCGCACACCCGACCAGGCGTACGTCCCGTCCGCGCAGGAACCCGCCCGCTCCTCCGAGCCGCCGCAGCCCGTCAGCCCCGCCGCCAGGGCCACCGTCGCCGCCCCCGCCACCCAAGCACGCATCCCCGTCGCTCCTGTTCCCCACGTCGTACGACGTGGGGAATGATCCCCTACTTCCCTGTGGGACCGGCGGCCGGGCCCCGGCCCTTCTTCAGGAAGCCCATGTCCTCGTAGACCGGCGTCTGGAAGCCGAAGGCGCCGGCGTTGGCCACGGTCTTGCGCGCGGCCGTCAGCTGGGGCCGCTGGTACAGCGGGATCGACCCGGCCGCCGCCCAGATACGGGAGTCGGCCTTGCGGATCAGGTCCCGGCTCTCCTCCTCGTCCAGCGTCGCGACGGCCTGGTCGAAGAGCTGGTCCACCTGGTCGGTGCCGACCCGGGTGTAGTTCTGCTCGACGTTCAGGGAGCCGTCGGCCGCCGGGACCGGCTTGGCGTAGATCGGGCGGGCGTCGGTGGCCGGGAAGGCGGAGGCGGGCCAGGAGTAGAGCGCGAGGTCGTACTGGCCGGAGGCGATGTGGTCCTTGAAGTAGCTCTCGTCCTCGACCTTGGAGATCCGGGTGCGGATGCCGATCTTGCCGAGCATGGCCGAGATCCGGTCCGCGACCGTGCGCAGCGCCTGCGAGCCCGGCCCGGACGGCAGGACGAACCGCAGGGTCAGCGCCTTGCCGTCCTTGGCGAGCACGCCCTCCGCGGTGTTCGCGGGCGCCGCGGTGCCCCGCGGGGCGTAGGCGCCCGGCGCCCCGCCCCGGCGCAGCTTGTTGGTGTACTGCTTGCCGTCCTGGGCGAGGTGCTTGGAGCTCTTCCCGCTCCGGCGCTCCCCCTGGGCGTGCTTCTTCTCCCGGTCCGCCTCGCGCCGCGCCTTGTCGTCCTCGCCGACGATGTACGTCCCGTCGTCGCCGCCCTCCGAGGCCCGCTCGCCCTTGGCGCCGGCCGCCTTCTCGCCCTTCTTGTCCTTCTTCACCGGGCCGCCCCGCACCCACCCGGCGTCCGAGAGGAGGGCCTGCGCCTCCTTGGCGTCCTGGCCGCCGAGGGCGCCGCTGTTGTCGGCGTACGCTGCCTGGCCGGCGAGGGCGAGGTGGCTGCCGACCGGTTCGGCGGGCAGCCCGAGCGGGGTGAGGACGGCCGAGGCGAGGGCCTCCCGGTCCAGGGCGCGGGCCACCGCACGGCGGACCCGCTCGTCGGCGAGGGGGCCCTCGGCGCCGTTGAGGGCGAGCTGGGTGTAGGCGGGCTCCAGGGAGCGGCGGACCTCGAAGCCGCGCAGCGCCTGCTGCTGCCGGGCGTATCCGCTGACCGCCTTCTGCTGCTTCCTGCGGGCGGTCGTCTCCTCGTCCGCGGCCTCCTCGTCGGAGCCGTTGGCCACGGCCCAGGAGCGCAGCGAGTCGGCGGCACCGAGGTCGTGGCCGGGACCCATCAGCGGGGTGCTGCTGGTACGGCTCCGCGGCTGCGCCGCGAGGGTGATCCGCTTGACCGACTCGGGGTCGATCTCGGCCAGGTCGAGGGTGCCCGCGGCCAGTGCGGCGGCCCGCTGCTCGCGCGGTACGGCGCGCAGCACGATCTCGTCGAGCTTGGCGGGGCGGCCCCACCAGCGCGGGTTGCGGTCGAGGGTGACCTCGTCGTCCTTGCGGTCGACCTCCTTGAGCCGGTACGGCCCCGCGGTGACCTTGAGCTTCTTGCGGGCCCCGTCGTTGAAGGAGTCCGGGGTGCCCATGACGTCCTTCGGGTACAGCGGCGAGAACAACGACTTCCAGTCGCTGTACGGCCGTCCGAAGGTGACCTTGACCTCCAGGTCGTTGGCGCCCCGCTCGATCTTCTCGATGCGGTCGTAGCCGGCGTTGCGGGCCGTCCAGTACGCGGTGTCCTTGCCGGACAGGGCGCGCCACTGGGCGGCGAAGTCCGCGGCGCCGATCTCCCGGCCGTCGCTCCACACCGCCTGCTGGTTCAGCTTGTACAGCACGACCTGCTTGGGCTCGGTCTCGACGACCTCGGCCTTCTCCAGGTAGTCGGGGTTGGCCTGCGGGCGCCCGTCGGCGTCGAGCCGGTACAGGGCGGGCAGGACGGCCTGGGCGACCCGGGTGGTGGTGCCGTCGGCGTCCGCCTGGAAGGTGTTGAGGGTCTCCGGCACCGAGTCCACGGCCCAGCGCAGGGTGCCGCCGTCGGCCACCAGGGCGCGGGCCGCGGGGGCGATGTCCTGGTCGGCGAGTGGTCTGCCGGCCGGGTCCTCGGAGCTGCATCCGGCGAGCGCGGGCACGGTCAGCGCCCCCGCCGTGAGGAAGGCGACCGAGCGCATGACCGTGCCACGCGAAGGCCTGGGTCCGACGCCGTCGTGGGACATGCCGCATACCTCCGGGGGTGGGCCGCCGGTTTGGATCACGTTTGGCGGTATATGGAGCTGATCAGATGTATGCGGCCACTGAAGAGGAAAGGGTTCGGCAGCGGACGGCGACACGACGAGGGGCGCGGCGAAGCCCACCCGTGCGGCGCAATCCAGGGCGTACGGGGGGCGCGCACCCGGGCTCACGATCCGCCAATCCGTGCAGACGCCTTCACATTCGCGGGTGTGACGCGCAACACTCGCAGGCGCACATGAACGTTCCCGCCCCTAAGCGAGGTCACGTCATGGCCCTGCACGACGAACTGGCATCAGCCCAGCGCTGTCTCGACGAACTGCTCCGGTATGTCAAACGCCTGGAACAGCAGTTGGGCAGCGGCGGACTGGAGATGCGCCGCGTCCGGATCGACGCCGACCGCCTGCGTGAGAGCCTCGCTCTGCTCAGGGAGGCGGATCCCGCGCTCGCCAAGGCCCAGCGCCCCGATCTGGTCTCCATCCCGGACACCCCGTACGACAACACCCTCTGGACGGACTCGGACGACGAGGGACTCGGCGCCCGCGACCGCCACGCCCCCTGAACCCGACCGGAGTCATGAGTTGGCCACTGGTACGGAACCCCAACCGAGGAGCGGCGGCGTACGCACGGGTACGCGCGCCGCGATCGACGCCCCGCATCTGCGGACGGACCGCTGGTGGCTGGCGCCCGCCGCCACCGCCGCCGGGCTGCTCGTCTTCGTCGTGTGGTCGACGTGGCGGGCCTTCGCCGACGCCGACTACTACGCGGCGCCCTATGTCTCGCCGCTCTACTCGCCCTGTCTGGCGGAACGCTGCGCACCCATGCGCGGCGGGCCCAACTGGGAGATCTTCGGCGGCTGGTGGGCCCTGTCGCCCGCGATCCTCATCCTGGTCTTCCCGCTCGGCTTCCGGCTGACCTGCTACTACTACCGCAAGGCCTACTACCGGGGCTTCTGGGCCTCCCCGCCGGCCTGCGCGGTGGCCGAGCCGCACAAGAAGTACTCCGGCGAGACCCGCTTCCCGCTGATCCTTCAGAACACCCACCGCTACTTCTTCTACGCCGCGGTGCTGGTGGCGGGCGTCCTCACGTACGACACCGTGCTCGCCTTCCGCGACGAGCACTACGAGTGGGGCCACATGGGGCTCGGCACCCTGGTGTTCCTGGTCAACATCGTGCTGATCTGGGCCTACACCATCTCCTGCCACTCCTGCCGGCACATCGTCGGCGGTCAGCTCAAGCACTTCTCCAGGCATCCGGTGCGCTACCGGCTGTGGCGGTGGGTCGGAAACCTGAACGCCCGTCACATGCTGCTGGCCTGGACGTCGTTGGCGAGCGTCACCCTGGCCGACGTCTACGTCTATCTCGTCGCCTCCGGTGTCTTCGACGACCCGCGCTTCTTCTGAAGGGGATGCCTGCTGATGTCCGTGGTCGACCGCCAGGAGTGGGACGTCGTGGTCGTCGGCGCGGGAGGCGCCGGCCTCCGCGCCGCCATCGAGGCGCGTGAGCGGGGCGCGCGCACGGCCGTCATCTGCAAGTCGCTGTTCGGCAAGGCGCACACCGTCATGGCCGAGGGCGGCATCGCGGCGGCGATGGCCAACGCCAACGAGCACGACAACTGGCAGGTGCACTTCCGCGACACCATGCGCGGCGGCAAGTTCCTCAACCAGTGGCGGATGGCCGAACTGCACGCGCGGGAGGCCCCGGACCGGGTCTGGGAGCTGGAGACCTGGGGCGCGCTGTTCGACCGCACCAAGGACGGCCGGATCTCCCAGCGCAACTTCGGCGGCCACGAGTACCCGCGCCTGGCCCATGTCGGCGACCGCACGGGCCTGGAGCTCATCCGCACCCTCCAGCAGAAGATCGTCTCGCTCCAGCAGCAGGACAAGAAGGAGACCGGCGACTACGAGTCCCGTCTGAAGGTCTTCCAGGAGTGCACCGTCATCCGCGTCCTGAAGGACGGCTCCCGGGTCAGCGGCGTCTTCGCCTACGAGCGCGAGTCCGGCCGCTTCTTCGTCCTGGAGGCCCCGGCCGTGGTCATCGCGACGGGCGGCATCGGCAAGTCCTTCAAGGTGACGTCGAACTCGTGGGAGTACACCGGCGACGGCCACGCGCTGGCCCTGCTCGCCGGGGCGCCCCTGCTGAACATGGAGTTCGTGCAGTTCCACCCCACGGGCATGGTCTGGCCGCCCTCGGTGAAGGGCATCCTCGTCACCGAGTCGGTCCGCGGCGACGGCGGGGTGCTGCGCAACTCCGCGGGCAAGCGGTTCATGTTCGACTACGTCCCGGACGTCTTCAAGGAGAAGTACGCCGAGTCGGAGGAGGAGGGCGACCGCTGGTACGAGGACCCGGACAACAACCGCCGTCCTCCTGAGCTGTTGCCCCGCGACGAGGTGGCCCGCGCCATCAACTCCGAGGTCAAGGCGGGCCGCGGCTCCCCGCACGGCGGGGTCTTCCTCGACGTCTCCACCCGGATGCCGGCCGAGGTCATCAAGCGCCGACTGCCGTCGATGTACCACCAGTTCAAGGAGCTGGCGGACGTCGACATCACCGCGGAGGCGATGGAGGTCGGCCCCACCTGCCACTACGTCATGGGCGGGGTCGCGGTCGACTCCGACACCGCCGCCGCCCGGAACGTGCCGGGGCTGTACGCGGCCGGCGAGGTCGCGGGCGGCATGCACGGCTCGAACCGGCTCGGCGGCAACTCCCTGTCCGACCTGCTGGTGTTCGGCCGCCGGGCGGGACTGCACGCGGCCGAGTACGCGGCGGCCCTGGCCTTCGAGCGCCCCCGGGTGGACGAGGGCCAGGTCGACGCGGCCGCCGCGGAGGCACTGCGCCCCTTCTCCGCGGAGGGCCCCTGGCCCGGGGAACCGCAGGACACGGCCGGGCGCCCGCCGGAGAACCCCTACACCCTCCACCAGGAGCTCCAGCAGGCCATGAACGACCTCGTCGGCATCATCCGCCGCGAGCCCGAGATGCAGCAGGCCCTGGAGAAGCTCGCCGAGTTGCGGGTACGGGCGCGGCGGGCCGGAGTCGAGGGCCACCGCCAGTTCAACCCGGGCTGGCACCTCGCCCTGGACCTCAGGAACATGCTGCTGGTCAGCGAGTGTGTGGCCCGGGCCGCGCTGGAGCGCACCGAGTCGCGCGGCGGCCACACCCGCGAGGACCATCCGGCGATGGACCGCAAGTGGCGCCGGATCAACCTGCTGTGCCGGCTGACCGATCCCACCGGCGGGTTGGCGGCCACCGACCCGGTGCGCGGCCAGATCGACCTCGGCCGGGAGACCACCGACCCCATCCGCCCGGACCTGCTCGCCCTCTTCGACAAGGAGGAGCTGGTCAAGTACCTCGCCGAAGAGGAGCTGTACGAGTGAGCAGCTACAAGGCCCGCTTCAAGGTGTGGCGGGGCGACGTGGACGGCGGCGGCCTGGAGGACTTCGCGGTCGAGGTGAACGACGGCGAGGTGGTCCTGGACATCATCCACCGCCTCCAGGCCACCCAGGCCCCCGACCTCGCCGTCCGCTGGAACTGCAAGGCCGGCAAGTGCGGTTCGTGCTCGGCGGAGATCAACGGGCGGCCCCGGCTGCTGTGCATGACCCGGATGTCGGTCTTCACACGGGAGGAGACGATCACCGTGACCCCCCTGCGGGCCTTCCCGGTGATCCGCGACCTCGTCACGGACGTCGGCTTCAACTACGACAAGGCGCGCGAGGTCCCGGCGTTCGTGCCGCCGCGGGACGTGGGTCCCGGCGAGTACCGGATGATGCAGGAGGACGTGGACCGCTCGCAGGAGTTCCGCAAGTGCATCGAGTGCTTCCTGTGCCAGGACACCTGCCATGTGGTGCGTGACCACGAGGAGAACAAGCCGGCGTTCGCCGGACCCCGCTTCCTGATGCGGGTCGCCGAGCTGGACATGCACCCGCTGGACGCGGCCGCCGACACCGGCCTCGACCGCAAGGCGGCCGCGCAGGACGAACACGGCCTCGGCTACTGCAACATCACCAAGTGCTGCACGGAGGTCTGCCCCGAGGGCATCAAGATCACGGACAACGCGCTGATCCCCCTGAAGGAACGGGCGGTCGACCGCAAGTACGACCCACTGGTGTGGCTGGGCTCGAAGATCAGGAGGAGGCCTTCGTGACCCCGGCCCCCGCCGGCGGGTCGGTTCCCGGCGCTCAGCGCCGTGACCCCGCCGCCCCCGCCGTGTCTCCGGCGCCCCACCCCTGACGCGCCCCGGTCGCGCCGCCGCATTCCTGCTCATACGCTCCGAAATGTGACGTCATCCTTGTTCCGGGGCCGGCCGCGGCGCGCGACCTCGCACATATCCGTGCGGGTGGCCCACACCGTGGTGGGCGGGCTGGCCGGGGTGCTGTGGCTGGTGCTGCCGGGGACGACGTCCGGCGACGGTGCCGTGGTCGCGGGGCCCCCGGCGCGGACCGTCGCCCGCGAGGAGGCGCCGGAGGACTCCTCGGCCGCCGACCTCGTCCTCCCCCTGGGTGCGGTGGGCGCCGCGGGTGTCGTGGCGGGCTACGCGTATCTCCGGCGGACCCGGCGCGCCCGGACCCGGACCACTCCCGGCGGCGCCCCCGTCCGACCGGCCACCCCACCCCCCGGCGACCTCGACGCCCTCGACGAACGGGCCCGCGCCTCACTGGTCGCCGCCGACGACAGCGTCCGCACCAGCCGTACCGAACTCGGCTATGTCGGGGCACGGTTCGGGGAGACGGCCGTCACGCCCTTCGCGGCGGCGGTCCGGGACGCGGAGGGCGAGCTGACGGCCGCGTTCCGGATGCGGCAGCAGTACGACGACGGCATCCCGCAGGAGCCCGCGGCCCGGCGGCACGCGCTCGCCGGGATCGTCGGGCGGTGCGAGGAGGCCGGACGGCGGCTGGACGGGGAGGTGGCCGGGCTCGACCGGCTGCGGGCACTGGAGCGGGGGGTCGGCGAGGCCCTGGAGATCGCCGAGGACCGCTTCCGGACGCTGACCGGCCGGACCCGCGCGGTGGACAGCCTCCTGGCCGAACTGCGCCGACGCTACGCGCCCTCCGCCACCGCCCAGGTCACCGGCCACCCCGAACAGGCCAAGGACCGCCTGGTGTTCGCCACCCTCCGCCTGAACGAGTCCCGCCAGTGCGCCGACCGCCAGGAACCCGACATCGCCGCCGCCTCGCTGCGTGCCGCCGAGGGCGCCATCGCCCAGGCCGCCGTCCTCCTGGACGCCGTCGAGAGGCTCGGCGCGGACCTGGCGGCCGCCGAGGCCCTGGTCCCGGCCGCGCTGACCGGCGCGGAGGCACGGCTCGCGGCCGTACGGGAGGACAGCGCCGAGACGGCCGCCGGGGAGCTGCGCGCCCGGCTCCGCCACGCCGATGGCGTCCTCGGCGCCGTACGGGGAGAGCTGACCGCCGGGCCGTACGACCCCCTGGACGCCCTGCGCCGGATCGTGCGGGCGGCGGCGCCCCTCGGCGCGGCACCGGCCGCCGGGGTCCTGGGCCATGCCGCCCGGCTCGTCGCCCGGTCCGGCACGAGAGCCGCGGACGAGTTCATCGGCACCCACCGGGCGGCGGTGGGGGCAGCGGCCCGCACCCGCCTGGCGGAGGCGCGACGGCTCCTCGGCACGGACCCCGCCGCCGCCGACACCTGCGCCCGGGAGGCCCGTGGCCTGGCCGAGCAGGACGTACGGGTGCACGGGAACCCGGCGGAGGAACACGAGAGCGGGGTGGCGGGGGCCGTGCTGGGCGGAGTCCTGCTGGACGCCCACACCCCCGCGGCCTTCGGAGGCCCACGCACCCGCGACCGCCGCACAGGCACGGACGCCGCCTAGGGGCGCGGGGGAGGGCGCGGCAGGCGCCCCCTCCGGAGGCGGTCTCAGAACAGGCTGAGCAACGCCTCCGCGGGGTCCGTGAGTCCGGTCTCCCCGTCCGGCAGCGGCAGTTCGAACCACACGGTCTTGCCCCGCGGCGTCCGGCGCGAGCCCCACGCGGCACTCAGTAGGCCCACGAGCTGCAACCCGCGCCCGCCCTCGTCCGTGTCCCGCGCCCGGCGGCGGCGAGGCTGGACCAACCCCGAGTCCCACACCTCGCACACCAGCGTCCGGTCCAGCAGCAACCGCAGCCTGATCTCGCCCTCGCCGTACCGCAGCGCGTTCGTCACCAGCTCGCTGACCAGCAGCTCCGTCGTGTCGACCAGCGCCTCCAGGTCCCACGACTGCAACTGCCCGCGCGCGTGCTCCCGGGCCCGTCCCACACTGCGCGGCTCGCGCGGCAGCGTCCAGTCGCCCACGGAGTTCGCGGGCAGCCCTTGGACGCGGGCCATCAGCAGGGCGATGTCGTCCTCGCCGTGGTGGCTGTCGAGGGTGTTGAGGACGTGGTCGCAGACGTCCTCCAGGGGGGCGGAGGGGTCGGTGAGCGCTCCGACGAAGGCCTGGAGACCCTCGTCCAGGGGGTGATCGCGGCTTTCGACCAGTCCATCCGTGTAGAGCGCGAGCAGGGCGCCTTCGGGTAGTTCGACCTCCACCTCCTCGAAGGGCTCGCCCCCGACGCCGAGCGGCATGCCCGGCGGCACGTCGAGCATGAGCGCCGCCTCACCGGGTTCGACCAACGCCGGCGGCAGATGGCCCGCGTTGGCGAAGGTGCACCTTCTCGTCACGGAGTCGTAGACGGCGTAGACGCAGGTCGCGAGGTACACCTCGGACAGGTCCGCCTCCCGGGGCCGGCGGGCCGCACGGGTGGCCTGCTGGACACCGCCGGGGGCACCGAGGCCGCGCGCGATCTCGTCCAACGCGCTCAGCACCTCGGCGGGTTCGAGGTCCAGCAGTGCCAGTGTCCGTACGGCGGAGCGCAGTTCGCCCATCGCCACCGCCGCGCGAAGTCCGCGGCCCATCACGTCGCCGACCACCAGCGCCGTGCGGTGACCGGGCAGTTCGATGACGTCGAACCAGTCGCCGCCGACCTCGCTGGGGCGGTCGGAGGAGGAGTTGCCCGGCAGGTACCGGCAGGCGATGTCGAGGCCGGAGGCGACCGGGTCGCCCGGGGGCAGCAGGGACCGCTGGAGCATCAACGCCCGCTCGTGCTCACGCCGGTACAGCCGGGCGTTGTCGATGCAGACCGCCGCCCGCGCCGCCAGCTCCACCGCCAGATCCCGGTCCCGGTCCCCGAACGGCTCGCTGCCCTTGGTCCGGGCGAACTGCACGAGTCCTACGACGGTGTCGTGGGCGACCATCGGCACGGCCAGCGTGGACTGCACCAGGCCGCCCTCCTCGGCCGGGATGAACTGCGGGCGGGCGGTGCGCAGGGCGTCCGCGCAGGGCGAGTTGAAGGGGTAGTGGTGGACGGCGCCGACCGAGACGGGCGGGCCCGAGCCGATGAAGGGGGCGTCGGAGACGGCGCTGGCGAAGGCGACCCGGCGCAGTTCCGCGCTGCCGTCGGCGAGGCCGGGCGGGGTCTCGTCGCCGGCCAGGAGTCCCTGGTAGAGGTCGACGGTGGCCAGGTCGCAGAAGCCGGGGACGACCACGTCGAGGAGTTCGCGGGCCGTGGTCTCCAGGTCGAGGGAGTTGCCTATGCGGGCGCCGGCCTCGTTGAGGAGGGCGAGATTGCGCCGGGCGGCGGCGGCCTCGCGGGCGGCGGCACGGCGGGCGGTGATGTCGGTGCCCAGCCAGGCGATGCCGATGGGCCGTCCGGACCCGCTGCGCACCCGGTAGAGGTTGATGGACCAGTGGCGGCGCTCGTCGGAGCCCGGCAGGAAGCCCGTGACGTGCATGTCCGTGATGGAGTCGCCGGTCTCCAGGACCCGGCGCAGGGTCGCGGTGACCCGCTCGGCCTCGGCGCGCGGCAGATAGTCGTGGACGCCCTTGCCCCGGTGGTCGTCCGGGCTGCCCCCGAAGAGCGAGGCGAATCGGTAGTTGACGCGACGGACCCGCAGGTCGGGGTCGATCAGCACGAATCCGAAGGGAGATTGACCGAAAATCGCCTGCGAGGCGGCGAGGTCGGTCTCGATGCTCCGCAGCGTGCGCACATCGACGACGATGCAGACCGCCGCCTTCTCCCCCTCCTCGGTCCGCGTCGGCATGACGTAGACCTCGGCGAGGCCCTCGCGACCGCACTCGCCCTCGCCCTCGTGCGGCGCCTTCGGCGCGGGCACCCGGAAGGGGACCACCCCGGTCCACTCGCGGCCGTCCAGGATCTCGGCCATCTTGCGCTGGCCCTGGGCCCGCAGGTCCGGGTCGATGAACGCCTCGATGGGGTCCATGCCGACGGCGTGCCGGGCGGGGATCCCGAAGAGCTGCTCGGCGCGCAGACTCCACTGGTCGACGAGCCCGTCCGGGCCGATGGAGAACGACGCGACCTTGATGTAGTCGTAGATCGAGCCGGGCGGACTGCTCTGCCATATCGCGTCGCCCGGTGGCGGCCCGTCCGGGATCCCGGGGGAGGCCAGGTGCGTCCCACCCGTGGCGTCAGGCGTCGCGGCCGCCGCGGCATCACCCGCGGCCTCCGTCCTCGCGCCGCCCGACGGGTCCTCGGACTCCGTGGCCTTCGCTGGTATCTCGCTCACGCGAACCGTCCCCTCCAGCTCACCGCGTCCGGCACCGGTCACCGGCAGCGGCTGCCCGCAGTATCCAGCACTACGGCGCCGCACAACACGGTGTTCACGATCACAGCACGGTCCCAGCGTTTTTTGGACCGCACCGCGACAACACTTCCAGTCTTCTAACCAGCCAACACGCTGTCGAACCCCGTCCTCCGGCAACCGCCAGTGGCCTGAACCAGTCGGTGGACAGCGCGGCTCGGGCCGTACACCGGGTGCGACCCCGGTTCATCGCGGAACCGTGAGTTCGAACCACACCGTCTTGCCCGCCTCGCCGGGCCGGGTGCCCCAGCGGCGCGAGGAGTGGGCGAGGAGTTGCAGGCCCCGGCCGCTCTCGTCCTCGGGTCGGGCCACCCGTTCGCGGGGCGGGTCCGGGAGCGGGTCGGAGACCTCGACCAGCAGGGCGTCACCGAGGCGGGCGGGACGTACCAGGCGTACGCCGATGGGGCCGGTGGCGTGCCGCAGCGCGTTGGTCACCAGCTCGCTGACCAGCAGGGCGGTGATGTCGGCCACGCTGTCCAGGTCCCACGCGCGCAGCCGGCCGCGGACGGCCGCGCGGGCGGCGCGTACGGCGCCGGGGTCCGCGGGAAAGGTCCACTCGGCGCAGCCGCCTTCGGTGTCGATCACGCCGATCACTTCCCCGGCCACACCCATGTCCGGTTTCATGGGGTTAATGGGCACATACCCGATATCCGGGGCCCGGTACCGCGCGTGAAGGCGCGTTGTGGTGCGAACGGCGTATCGCGGGGCGCCCGGGAGCCGGGGTACGGATCGCGTGCGGGGGGCGGGTCGATGGGGGCGGCAGGCCCGTGGGGCGCGGCGGGTCCGTGGGGGCGGCGGCACGGTTGCCCGCGCGCTCGAGTCGGCTACAGGTGAGCGGCGACACTCCGGACCGCCGCCACGTCCTGGTCCAGCCAGTCCACGCTCCAGAGCTCCTCCCCGGTCAGCCAGCGGAGGTCGTCATGGTCCTGGAGGGGCTTGGGGTCAGGGGAGCCGGGAAGCAGGCGTGCCGTCCAGACCTGGAGGACGTAGGGGGATCTCAGCGGCCACTCCCCCGGGACGCGTTCCCCCACCTCGGTCTCGACGCCCAGTTCCTCGCGCAGCTCCCGCACCAGGGCCGCCTGGGGCGTCTCGCCCGGTTCCACCTTGCCGCCCGGCAGCTCCCAGCGGCCGGCCAGGTCGGGGGGCGCGCTGCGGCGGGCGGCGAGGAGGCGGCCGGCGTCGAGGAGGGCGGCTCCCACCACCACGATCCGTTCGGTCATGGACCGGAGCCTACTGGTGGGTCAGTTCGCGGTGGCGCTGCCGCCGTTCTGCCCGATGCGCTCGACCCAGTACAGCTGCCTGTGTCCGCGGTCGTCGAGGCTGTCCGCGATCTTCTGGGCCTCGGCCCGGGTGGCGTACCGGCCCACGCGGTAGCGGTTGCCGTTGTCGTCCTGCCGTATGACCAGCCAGGGGAGGGTGATCGTGCCGTCGTTCATCGCACCTCACCGCCCCTTCCCGCCCCGGCCCGTCCGAGCCCCTCCCCCGGCCTTCGGCCGGGGGGACCCCCGTCTCGCTCCGCTCGCGGGCCTCGCCGCGCCCCGCCCGCTAAGGAAACCGCATTCCGCATATGCCCGAGCCTACGCCTAACCTTCACGCAGCGGATACGGATTCTCACAAAGAGGTACGCAACCAGCCAGAACGCAGGGGGCGCACGTCATCGAACGCGCCGTGCGGAGCAGGGAACGCATCGGTCAGAGCGGTCTACGCGCGCCCGGGACGACCTGCGAGAACGGCCAGATTCCAACGCCGCCCCCCGGACCGCCGGTTGGGCGGGGGCGGGGGCAACTGCCGTGGCGGCGTGCGCTACTTCACCGGGAGGTGGTAGGCGACCCGGTAGCGGTCCGCCGGGATCACCACGTCGGCCGTCTCCACGGGGCGGCCGGAGGCGTAGAAGGTGCGGTGGACGACCACCACGACATGACCGGGGACGCCACCGAGCGCGAGGAGTTCCTCGGCGAGCCCGGGGCGTGCGCCGACCTCCTCGGTGACGTTGTCCACGATCACGTCGATGGCCGCCATCCGCTCCACGACGCCCATGCCGCCGAGCGGGCCCTCCTCGGGCAGCATCACGGGGGTGCGGCCAGTGACGGCGAGGGGCTCCCAGGAGGTGGAGAGCATCATCGGCTCGCCGTTGTCCCGGTAGACGTACTTGGTGCACATCACGCGGTCGCCGGGCCGGATGGCGAGGCGGTCGGCGACGGCGACGCTCGCCTCGGTCTGGGCGCTGCTGGACGACCAGGTGCCGCGCGCCTCGACGTCGGCCTGCTCCTGCCGGAAGGGCGTGGCCCCGCCGTCCGGGCGGAAGCCGGAGCGGGCGATCCGGCGCGGCACGGGACGCTCGCGCACATAGGTCCCGGAGCCGGAGCGGCCCTCGACCAGCCCCTCGGCCATCAGCACCTTGCGCGCCTCCAGGGCGACGGTGTCCGAGACTCCGTACTCCTCGCGGATTCTGGCCTGGGAGGGCAGCCGGGTGTGCGGTGGCAGCGAGCCGTTGGCGATCTTCTGGCGGAGATCACCCGCGACACGCAGATACGCCGGCTGCTCACCGAATGTCACTGGCCGCTCCCATCAGGTTGTACAGACAGCAACAGCGTGGCAACCGTGGGTTCCGAGACGCAAGCAAAGGCCAGAGAATCACTCGATGTAGTGACATGTGCCCGCGTCAGGCTTTACGCAGGCACTTTCTCCCCGGTATAGCGGTGATCACACATCGAGTTCTCCGGCGCCCCCGCCGCCACCGCCGCCGTCGCCCTCCTCGTCGTACGACGGCACGGTCGTGGCCAGGCCCAGAGCTTCGCGGGCGGTGACGGTCGTCTTGCCGTCCACGAACTCGTAGCCGGCGTCGTAGTGCTCGTAGTACGTGTCGACGTCCCCGGCGTCCGCCGCCTTCGCCCACTCCTCGCGGGCGTCCTCCATGTCCTTCACCAGGGCGGCGACGGGCCGCTCGGCCGCGGCGGGCCAGGAGCGGGCGCGCAGTGCCTCGGCCTGCTCGCCGAGCACGGTGTCGACCTCGGCCGCCCAGTGCGTGTTCGCCCGCAGGTCGTCCTCGGCGTAGTCCTCGGGCTCGTCGAACAGGATCGTGTCGAGGGCGTTGGAGGCCTTTAGGAAGGCCTGCTGGTCGGCGTCGAGGGTGGTGGCGTCGTTGCGCAGCGAGCCGGTCAGGCTCTTGTCCTCGTCGGTGTTGCCGAACAGGCAGGTGATCTCGCGGTCGCCGAAGGACCAACTGTCCTCGGACGGCACCAGGTAGTAGACGTCCACGTCCTCCGGCACGGCCCAGGCGTCCATGGCATAGGTCTCCTGGAGCGCGTAGCACCGGTCCTCGGCGGTGTCCTCGATCGCGCTGTCACCGGGGAAGTCGCCCCCGGGGAGCTTGACGACGGCGAAGACCTCGCCGTGGTGCGCCTTCGCACAGGGCACCTCGTCGACGTCGTAGGTCTCGCCCGTCAGGGATCCGGTGCCGGAGTCGAAGCAGTCGCCCTTCTTGAGCGAGTAGGCGCTGCCCTCGCCCTTCGCGGCGTCCTTGAAGCCGTCCCAGAAGTCGGCGGCCGCGCCGGTGGTGAGCGACAGGGTCCACAGGACCAGGCCGACCGAGGACAGCACGGCGCCCGCGACCGCCATGCCCTTGCCGCGCTCGCCCCTCTTCCGGATCTGGCTGAGCGCGACCAGGCCCAGGACCAGGCCGACGGCGGGCAGGAAGCACAGGACGCCGAGGACCAGGGCGGCGATGGCGAGGCCGTTGACGGGCACGGGTTGCGCGTAGCCGCCGTAGCCGTAGCCCCAGGGGCCGGGCGGGGTGTAGGGACCCGGCGGGTACGGCCCTTGGGGCTGGTGGGGGCCGGGGGGCGGGGGTATGGACACGGGTACCGTGCTCCTGGCTCGGACTGGCGTGAAGAACTCACGTGCGACTGCGCGCATCGTAAGCGCGGGGTGAGCGGGGGCGGAACGGCGGTCACGAATGCGACGATCCGGGCGGTGAACGGGCCGACCGCCCGATCCGGGCGGTGATCGGGCGGACCGCCCGCTGGGCGCCGCACGTCGCGGACGCGAGCGTGTTCTCGGCGGCCGGTGTCTGGCCCCCGCTCGCGTGTCTGGCGGACGGGGCGACGGGGCGGGCGGGGCGGGGCGGGGCGGAGCCGGCTCGGGCTCTCGGGGTGCCCGCGGAGGAGTCAGCCGCGGTGGCGCGGGAGACGTCGGCAGCGCGGACCCGGCGGTACCGAGGCTGGGGCTCGGGCCGCCCGGCGGTCCACCTGTCCGGGGCCACGGGTCGGCGTCGAGGTCGCCGGTGGGCGCACCGCGTGCCGTCACCGGCAGCCGCGCCCCCCACGCCGTGCGCGACCGCACGAACCGCTTGCCGCAGCCCGGGCGCGCAGTCCAGCCCTCCGACGGGGACCGCCGCTGAGGGTTCCTGGTCGTGCACCGCCGGACACGGCTCGTCCTCGCGGCGGGCTGGGTCAGCGACCCGGACGCCCGTCCGCGAGGACGACCTGCCGTGAGAGGGGTTAGAACTGAAGGGCCCAGGCGTCGATCCGCCCGGTGTCCTGTGCCGCGTTGTCGCTGACCCTCAGCCGCCACGTCCCGGCCGCGACCTCCGAGGAGGCGTTCACCGAGTACGTGGTGTCGATGTTGTCCGCGCTGCCGCCGGTGCCGTACGCCTTGAGGGTGTACGCCGTGCCGTCGGGGGCGATCAACTGGACCTGGAGGTCGCCGATGTAGGTGTGCACGATGTGCACCTCGACGGCCAGGGCGGCGGGCGCGTTGCCCGAGACGCCGGAGACCGTCACCGGGGACTCGGCGGTGGAGTTGTCGGTGATGGCGTAGTCCGCCGTGTTCTCGAACCGCGGGCCGGGCGGGGTGACCGTGCCGCCGGGCACGTTCAGCAGCCGGTTGGGCGAGCCCGTGCCGGGGCTGGTGACGACGCCGGTGGAGGCGAGGCCCACCAGCGCGGAGGAGACCTGCGCGGGGGTGGAGGACGGGTTGGCCGCCAGGTACAGCGCCGCCGCGCCCGCCACGTGCGGGGTCGCCATCGACGTACCGGAGATGGTGTTCGTGGCGGAGTCGCTGGTGTTCCACGTCGAGGTGATGGACGAGCCCGGCGCGAACAGGTCCAGGGCCGAACCGTAGTTGGAGTAGCTCGCCCTGGCGTCGGTCGACGTGGTGGCGCCCACCGTGATGGCCTCGGTGACGCGGGCGGGCGACCGGGTGGAGGCGTTGGTCGACTCGTTGCCGGCCGCGACGGCGAAGGTGACGCCGGAGGCGATGGCGTTGCGGACGGCCGTGTCGAGGGCGGTGTCGGCGGTGCCGCCGAGGGACATGTTGGCCACGGCCGGCTTGACCGCGTTCGCCGCGACCCAGTCGATACCGGCGACGACCTGGGCGGTCGTACCGGAACCGGAGTTGTTCAGCACCCGGACGCCGACGATGTTCGCCTTCTTCGCGACGCCGTAGGAGGTGCCGGCGACCGTGCCGGCGACGTGGGTGCCGTGGCCGTGGCCGTCCTGGGCGGTGTTGTCGTTGTCGATGGCGTCGTAGCCGTAGCGGGCCCGGCCACCGAAGTCGCTGTGGGTGATGCGCACGCCCGTGTCGATGATGTACGCCGTGACACCCGTGCCGGCCGAGTCCGGGTAGGTGTACGAGTTGTTCAGCGGGAGCGTCTTCTGGTCGATGCGGTCCAGGCCCCAGGAGGGCGGGCTGGGCTGGGTCGCCGCGATGGAGAAGGTGCGGTTCTGCACGACGGAGACGACGGCCGGGTCGGCGGCGAGACGTTTCGCCTCGGACGCGGAGGCCTCGATCGCGTAGCCGTTGAGGGCCTTGGTGTAGGTCCGCTCGATGTCGGCGCCGTACGCCTTGGCCAGGGCCCGGCCCTTCGCCGAGCCGGCCCTGGTGTCCGCCTGGAGGGTCACGACATAGCTGTCGGCGACCGCGTTCACGGCACCTTCGTACTGGATACGGCCTTCGGGTGCGGCCTCGGCGGGGAGGGCGGAGACGAGGCTCGCGGCGAGCGCGGCGGTCACGGCCGCGCCGAGCACCGCATATCTTCGCTGACGCATCACTGCCATCTGAGGGATCCTCCTCATGGATGGTGCATTGGATGTGAGCATGTCAACTTGCTGTGGGGATGCTGTGCACCCGCCGAAAGATTGAGGCCTCCACAGGAATTGCACAAGGGCCCTGCACCGACGCGACGAACGCGCCGCACACCGTTCATGACACACCGTCACCACTACCCTGCGTCCATGACCCCCCTGCCGGACTGTTACTGCCCCTCGGACGGCACCCGTGTCCCCGGCGGTTCGCTCACCTGGTGCTGCCCCGCCTGCCGCGGCCCCCTCGACCTCGACTTCCACCCGACCCCGGCACCCCTGAAATCCCTTGCCGGGCGCGCCAATTCACTGTGGCGGTACGCCGAGACCCTCCCCCTCGGCGCCCCCACGGTCTCCCTCGGGGAGGGCCGCACCCCACTGGTCCCGCTCGACCACGGGGTCTCGGCCAAGCTGGACTTCCTGATGCCGACGCTGTCCTTCAAGGACCGGGGCGCGGTACTGCTCGCCGAACTGGCCCTGCGGCTGGAGCCGCGCCGAGTGATCGCGGACAGCAGCGGCAACGCGGGGACGGCCGTCGCCGCGTACTGCGCACGCGCGCGGCTGCCCTGCACGGTGTACGTCCCCGAGGGCACGTCGGCGAAGAAGCTGGAGCAGATCGGGGCGCACGGGGCACGGCTGGAAGTCGTCGCCGGGGACCGTGAGGCGGCGGCCGAGGCGGCCCGCGCGGCGGCGGACTCACCGGGCACGTTCTACGCGTCGCACGTCTTCAACCCGTACTTCCTGCACGGCACCAAGACCTATGTCCACGAACTCTGGGAGGACCTCGGCGGCCGCCTCCCGGACGTCCTCGTCCTGCCCGTCGGCAACGGCACGCTCCTGCTGGGCGCGGCCCTCGCCGTCGCCGAACTGCACGGCGCCGGACTCATCGACCGGCGGCCCGCCCTGTACGCGGTCCAGTCGGCGACCGTGGCTCCGCTGGCCCGCGCCTGGGAGGAGGGCGCGGAGGACCTCGTCGGGACGACCCCGTCCGCGTCGACCCTCGCCGAGGGCATCGCCGTCCCGCGCCCGCCGCGCGCCCGCCAGATCCTGCGGGCGGTACGGGAGTCGGGTGGCCGGTTCACGACGGTGACGGAGGACCAGATCCGGCACGCCCAGCGAGACCTGGCGTCACGGGGACTGTTCGTGGAGTCGACCGGGGTGGCCTGCTGGGCGGCGGTGCGGGAGGGGGTGCTCGGGGAGCGGGGTGGGGTGGTGCCGTTGTGCGGGGCGGGGGTGAAGTCGGGAGTGGCGGGGGTGTGACTCGGGTGCGGGTGGGGTCGGCCGTGGGGGGTGACCGGCGGTGGCGGGGGCTTCGGTGTGTGCCGTGGGTCGTCGGCGTCGGTCCGGTCGGGCCTGGTCGGTGGGGTCAGCCGTCCGCCTCGGCTCTCGGGCCCGTGGCCAGTCGCGCCTGCTCCTCCTCCACGATCCGCCGGGCCAGGCCGCCGTCCGTGACGTCGATCGCGTCAGGGGTCGCGTCGGCGGTGTCGCTGCGGCGGGCGTACGCGTCGAAGAGGCGGTCCTTGTTCTCCAGGATGTGCAGGAGGCGCTCGTCGACGCTGTCCGTGGCGAGCAGCCGGTGCACCTGGACCGTGCGGACCTGGCCCATGCGGTGGGCGCGGGCCACGGCCTGGTGCTCCAGGGTCGGCTTGACCTGCGGTTCGCACAGGATGACCACGGACGCGGCCTGGAGGTTCAGACCGACGCCGCCCGCCTGGATCTGGCCGAGCAGCACCGCGTGTCCATCGGCCGCCGTGAACTCGTCGACCAGCCGCTGCCGGCGGGCGGCGGGCACGTCGCCGGAGATCGGCCCGAACACGCCCTCACCCAGGGCCTCCCGCACCACGGCCAGCACATCCCGGAAGTACGAGAACACGACGACCTTCAGGCCGTTCGCCGCCGCCTCCGCCACCAGTTCACGCAGCCGCAGGAGCTTCGCGGACTTCTCGGGGTCGGCGTACGCGGCCCGGCGCATCGCCATGAAGTTCCCCTCGGCGACCGCCGCGCGGTAGGCGTCCGCGTCCGTGGCCGTGAACTCCTCCCACTCGTCGACCTGGAGGAGCGCCGGCAGTTCGGTGAGCACGTCCTGCTGGTTGCGGCGCAGGTACGCGGGCGCGACCGATCTGCGGAAGACGTGCGGGCCGGCGACCGCGTCGCTGTCTCGGATCGCGGGGACCAGCTCCGGCCGGAGGTGGCGGACCAGGGTGCGGAACTCCTCGACGCGGTTCTCCATCGGTGTGCCCGTCAGGAACAGCACGCGGTCGCAGTGGCCGGTCCATGCCGCGACCGATCGGGCACGGCGGGTCTCGGGGTTCTTGATGTAGTGCGCCTCGTCGACCACGAGCATGCCCGGCTCGACGCCGTCCGGACCCGGCAGGGTGTGCAGTACGTCGAAGGTGGTCAGGGCGACGCCGCCCCGCTCGCGCCACTCGGCGTAGGCCTCCTGCCGGTCCGGTCCGTGCACCGGCAGGGCGCGCAGGGTGCTGCGGGCGCGGATCTCCCGGGTCCAGTTGATCAGCACGCTCGCCGGGCACACCACCAGGAAGTGGCTCCGCCCGCCCGCCGCGAGGTGCGCGAGCGCCGCGATGGCCTGGACCGTCTTGCCGAGCCCCATCTCGTCGCCGAGCACGACCCGGCGCTGGGCGAGCGCGAAGCGGGCGCCGAAGGACTGGTAGCCGCGCAACGACACCCGCAGGTGGGTGTCGTCGAGGGGCTGGGCGTGCACCCGCTCGGCCAGCTCCGACGGCACGAAGCCCTCGGCGGCGGCCACGTCCGCGCGGTGCTCGGCGATCTCGGCGATCCGGCTGTAGTACTCGGCGGAGCGCAGCTCGAAGTCGACCCACGCCTCGATCTCGGAGGCCGGTTCGCGCAGCAGGTCGGTGGCGGCCTGGGTGAGCCGCAGCCGTACGTCCTGCTCGGCCGCCTCGGTGGTCAGCGCGCGCAGTTCCGCGACCGCCGCGAGGGCGGCCTCCCGGCGGCGCCGGCCGGTGACCGCCAGCCGCAGCCGGCCGGTCGCCGGGCGGGCCGCGGGCAGCAGCTCGCCGAGCCTGCGATCGAGCTCCCCGGCCGTCTCCACCGCCCGGCGCAGCTCGGGGCCGGCCTCGACGAGCCGGTACAGCGCGACGACCAGGGCCGCGGTGCGGGGCTCGGGGTGGTCGACGTCGATCCGTACCGAGACGGTCTCCTCGACCGCGCGCGCGATCTGCCGGGCGGCGGCCAGCGCCTGGTCGGCGGTCTGGGCGCCGACACCCGGGATCTGCCGCAGCTCGTACCGGCTCGCCCGGTACACCGCGCGCACGGAGGCGAGCCCCGCCGCCTCGACCGCCGCCAGCCGCAACCGGCCCTCGGTGACGTCCTTGAGCCGGGAGACCGGGATGGACTCCAGCTCCTTGTCCACCAGGTCGTCCCGGAGCGGTCCCAGGGCCGAGCGGACCGCGTCGAGGGCGCGGGTGTGATCGGCGAGCAGCTCCCGGGCGACGGTGTGCAACCGGGCGGCCCGCTCGTACAGGTCACGGGCCCTGCGACCCACGGGCGCACCGACGTCGTACGGGTCCCGCACGCGGGCCGTCCGCCCGGCCGCCGCCTCCTCGCCCGCCACCCTGACCCCCTCGCCCGCCGTGCCCTCCCCGACGTCTGCCATGGTCGCACCCGGGACTGACAACGCGGCCGGGGTTCGGCGCCGGCGGTCCTGCTCAGTCGTCGAAGCCCGTCGCCCGGGTGCTCTTCTCCCACGCCACGACGTCCTCGCGGACCTGGTCCAGGTGGTCGAGGACCGCCGTCACGCCGTCGTCGCCGAGCGGGAGGCGGAGCGGGGTGCGGTCGGACCGGAGGGCAGACAGGATGACCGCGGCGGCCTTGGCCGGGTCACCGGGCTGGGAGCCGTCACCGCCGGCGATGGCACCGCGGGTGCCGCTGACCTTGGCGTAGACGCCGCTGTCCGTGCTCGCCCCCGCCCGGTCCGCCTCGAACAGCGAGGTCCTGAAGGCGCCCGGCTCCACGATCAGCACCTTGATGCCGTACTCCTCGACCTCGTCCGCGAGCGCCTCGGACATGCCCTCCAGGGCGAACTTCGTACCGCTGTAGGCGCCGAAGCCCGCGAAGGACATCTGCCCGCCCATGCTGCTCATCTGCACGATCGCCCCCGTGCGCCGCTCCCGCATCGACGGCAGCACGGCACGCACCAACGCCGCCGGGCCGAAGACGTGCACGTCGAACAGGGCCCGCAGCTCCTCGTCCCCGGTCTCCTCGAAGGCGCCGACGTGAGTGCGGCCGGCGTTGTTGACGAGGACGTCGATCCGCCCGTGCCGCGCCACCACGTCCCGTACCGCCGCCTCGGCGGCCGCCGTGTCGGCGACGTCCAGGCGCAGCGCCTCCACCTGGTCGGGGTGGGCGGCGACCAGGTCGTCCAGTGCCTCGGGCCGGCGGGCGGCGCCCACCACGATGTCGCCGTCGGCCAGCGCCGCCTTCGCGATCTCCCGCCCGAAGCCACTGCTCGCGCCCGTGATCAGCCAGACCTTGTTCATGTCGTTCCCCTTGTCGATCGGTTCGTGAACCAGCCTGCTGTGAAAGGCGGTTGCCCGTCCAAGACCCACGGTGATAACCGATGGCTATGACAACGGACGTACACCTACGGGATCTGCGCTACTTCCATGCGGTGGCCGAGGAACTGCACTTCACGCGCGCGGCCGAGCGGCTGTACGTGTCCCAGCCCGCCCTGAGCAAACAGATACGGGCGCTGGAGCGGCAGTTGAGCGTGGAGCTGTTCCGGCGCGACCGGCACGGGGTGGCGCTCACCGGGGCGGGTGAGGCGCTGCTGCCGCACGCGCGGCGGGTGCTGGAGGACTGGGCGGCGGGCGCGGCGGCGGTGGAGACGGCCCGGTCGGCGCAGCGCAGCACGCTGGTCGTGGGGATGAGCACCAGCCCGGGGCGCGGCGGACTGCTGCCCGCCATCCGGTCCCGTTTCACCGCCGCGCACCCGGAGGCGGTGCTGCGGGTGCGCCAGGTGAGCTGGGAGGACCCCACGGCGGGTCTGGCGGACGGGGACGTGGACGTGGCCTTCGTCTGGCTGCCGCTGCCGGACGCGGGACGTTACGCCTGGACGGTCGTCGCCGAGGAGCCCCGTCTGGTCGCCCTCCCGGACACCCACCCCCTCGCGGGCCGCGCCGAGTTGACCTTCGCCGACCTGTCCGACGAGCCCTTCCTCGCCCTCCCCGAGAGCGCGGGCCCGCTGCGCGACCACTGGCTCGCCCTCGACGAACGCGCCGGCCGCCCGGTCCGGATCGGCGCGGAGATCGCCGGCACGGAGGAGACGTACGAGGCCCTGGTCGCCGGCCTCGGCATCTGCCTGGTCGCCGAGGGCAACGCCCCGCTGATCACCCTGGGCGGCGTGGTGACCCGCCCGGTGCACGGCCTCACCCCGACCCGCTACGCCCTGGCCTGGCGCACCGAGGACGGCCGACGGCCACTGGTACGGGGGTACGCGGCGGCCTGCCGGGCGGTGGCGGGGGGTTGAGGGACGACGTCTCCACCGTCACGGCACCCGAGCCGGCTGACCAGACGTCGGACATCCAGCACGGTGACGACGAAGGGGTCGACTCCCGCAGGAGCCGACCCCTTCTGACCTGCCCGCTCGACGAATCACCTGGCGTGCGGTGACAGGCCGCTCACACGTTGAAGCGGAACTCCACCACGTCCCCGTCCTGCATGACGTAGTCCTTGCCCTCCATCCGCGCCTTCCCCTTCGCGCGGGCCTCGGCGACGGAGCCGGTTTCCACCAGGTCTTCGAAGGAGATGACCTCGGCCTTGATGAAGCCCTTCTGGAAGTCGGTGTGGATCACGCCGGCGGCCTCGGGGGCGGTGGCGCCCTTCTTGATGGTCCAGGCGCGGGACTCCTTGGGGCCTGCCGTGAGGTAGGTCTGGAGGCCGAGGGTGTTGAAGCCGACGCGGGCCAGCGTCGTCAGGCCCGGCTCCTCGGCGCCGACCGACTCCAGGAGCTCCATCGCGTCCTCCTCGTCGAGCTCGGCGAGGTCCGCCTCCAGCTTGGCGTTGAGGAAGATCGCCTCGGCGGGGGCGACCAGGGCGCGCTGCTCGTCCTTGAAGGCCTCGTCGACCAACTCCTCCTCGTCGACGTTGAAGACGTAGAGGAAGGGCTTGGTGGTCAGCAGGTGCAGGTCGTGCAGGAGCTCCTCGTTGCCGGAGCCCTGGACGATGCCCGCGGAGAACAGGGTGTCGCCCTTCTCCAGGATCTCCTTGGCCGCCTCGACCGCGGCCACCTTCGGCGCGATGTCCTTCTTGATCCGCGACTCCTTCTGGAGGCGGGGCAGGACCTTCTCGATGGTCTGGAGGTCGGCGAGGATCAGCTCGGTGTTGATCGTCTCGATGTCGTCCTTGGGCGAGACCTTGCCGTCGACGTGGACGACGTTCTCGTCCTTGAAGGCACGGATGACCTGGCAGATCGCGTCGGACTCACGGATGTTCGCGAGGAACTTGTTGCCCAGACCCTCGCCCTCGGAGGCGCCCTTCACGATGCCCGCGATGTCCACGAAGTCGACGGTCGCCGGGAGGACCTTCTGGGAGGAGAAGATCTCGGCCAGTTTCGCCAGGCGCGGGTCCGGGACGCCGACCACGCCGACATTGGGCTCGATCGTGGCGAACGGGTAGTTGGCCGCGAGCACGTCGTTCTTGGTCAGGGCGTTGAACAGGGTCGACTTGCCGACATTCGGCAGACCGACGATTCCGATCGTGAGCGACACGTTGCGACTTCCCGTACGTGAGAGGAGAGGACTGAGGAGGCAGGGCCCGCCCGGTGACACAGGCTCTGCGGGGCCGATCCACCAGTCTACGGCGTGCCCGGACCCGCCCCCGCGATCCGTCGAACACATGGCCAAGCTCCGCCCCTCGGCGTGTCTGAGAGGCGATTCTGCATATAAACCGTCCTAAGTTGGTCCAGTGGAGCAACACAGGACGCGACCCCCGCACATCCGAGCACGCCGCGAGGCGCCTTCCCTGCCCCCGCAGGCGGCCCGCGGCGGGCGCCGTCCGACGGCGGCCGTACGGCGCCCCGCTCCCCCGGTCGTGCAGGCGGTACGCCGCTTTCCCAACCCCCGGCTCACCGGCCTCGGCGGCGGGCTGTTCTGCGGCGCCGCGATGTTCCTGCTCGGCACGCTCGACGCGCTGCTGTTCGGATCGTCACCGACGGTCTACGGGGTGCTGTTCCTGCCGGTCTGCGTGCTGACCGCGGTCTGGGTACGGCGGGGCGACCTGGCGACGGCACCGGTGGTGGTGCCGATCGCCTTCGCCGTGGGCGTGCTGCCGGTGGCCGACGGCGACGGCTTCGGCAGCCGGCTGATGGGTCTGGTGACGGCCCTCGCCACCCAGGCCGGCTGGCTGTACGGCGGGACACTCATCGCCGGTCTCATCGTGACCGTGCGCAGGATCCGGCTGGTGAACCGCAGGCGCCGGGCGAACGGCCGGGTCTAGGCCGGGCCTAGGGCCTGTTGTGAAAGTGGCCTCGTCGCCCGGAGGGCGGCCGCGCGGCGTTCGGTGCGTGCTCTCGGCGTGCCGCCCGGAAGCCCTCGTACTGGGCGTACTCGGGCTTTCGGGCGGTGCGGCGAGAGTGCGTGCCGGGCGTCGCGCGGCAGAGGCCACTTTCGCAACAGGCCCTAGTTCTTGGCCGCCTGCATCGCCGCGCCCACGATCCCCGCGTTGTTCTGGAGCTGCGCCGGGACGATCTCGGCCTTGATGCCCTCGATGTAGTGCAGGAACTTCTGGGACTTGCGGCTGACGCCGCCGCCGATGATGAACAGCTCGGGCGAGAAGAGCATCTCGACATGGGCGAGGTACTTCTGGACGCGGTGCGCCCAGTGCTCCCACGACAGGTCGCCGTCCTCCTTGGCCTTGCTGGAGGCGCGCTTCTCCGCGTCGTGTCCGTGCAGCTCCAGGTGGCCCAGCTCGGTGTTGGGGACCAGGACGCCGTCGACGAACAGGGCGCTGCCGATTCCGGTGCCGAAGGTCAGCAGGAACACCGTGCCCCTGCGACCGTGCCCGGCGCCGAACTCCATCTCGGCGACGCCCGCCGCGTCCGCGTCGTTGACGACCGTCACCGGCAGACCACCGAGCCGCTCGCTGAACAACGCGCGCGCGTCCTTGTCGATCCAGTCCTTGTCGACGTTGGCCGCCGTACGGATCGTCGCCCCGCCCGTGACCACGCCCGGGAACGTGAGCCCGACGGGCCCCGTCCAGCCGAAGTGGTCGACGACCTCCTTCACGCCGTCCGCCACCGCGTCCGGGGTCGCCGGGTGCGGGGTGAGCACCTTGCAGCGCTCCTGAGCCAGGTCGCCCTTGGTCAGGTCCACAGGGGCACCCTTGATCCCGGACCCGCCGATGTCCACACCGAAGATCTGCATGGCTCTACGTTACGTCGGACGACCGACAGTCACTCGACTGCGGTGCCCTTACGCTGCGCGACCAGGGCCGCAGCCTCCTCGCGCAGGTCCCGGCGGAGCTCCTTGGGCAGCGAGAAGGTGATGGACTCCTCGGCCGCCTTGACGAGTTCCACGTCGCCGTAGCCGCGCTCGGCGAGGTACTCGAGGACCTCCTCGACGAGGATCTCCGGCACCGAGGCGCCGGAGGTGACGCCGACCGTGGTCACGCCCTCCAGCCAGGCCTCGTCGATCTCGCTGGCGAAGTCCACCAGGTAGGCCTCGCGGGAGCCGGCCAGCTTGGCGACCTCCACCAGTCGCTTGGAGTTGGAGGAGTTGCGGGAGCCGACCACGATGACCAGCTCGGCCTCGGCGCCCATCTGCTTCACCGCGAGCTGACGGTTCTGCGTGGCGTAGCAGATGTCGTCGCTCGGCGGGGAGATGAGCTGCGGGAACTTCTCCTTCAGGGCGTCGACGGTCTCCATCGTCTCGTCCACGCTCAGCGTGGTCTGGGACAGCCACACGACCTTCGACTCGTCGCGGACCTCGACCTTGGCGACGTCGTCGGGGCCGTCGACCAGGGTGATGTGGTCGGGGGCCTCGCCGGAGGTGCCGATGACCTCCTCGTGGCCCTCGTGCCCGATCAGGAGGATGTCGTAGTCCTCGTTGGCGAAGCGGACGGCTTCCTTGTGGACCTTGGTGACCAGCGGGCAGGTCGCGTCGATGGTGGCGAGCTTTCCGCGCGCGGCCTCCTCGTGGACGACGGGGGCGACGCCGTGCGCGGAGAACATCACGATGTTCCCCTCGGGGACCTCCTCGGTCCGTTCGACGAAGATCGCACCCTTCTTCTCCAGGGTCTGCACGACGTACTTGTTGTGGACGATCTCGTGCCGGACGTACACCGGAGCGCCGTACTGCTCCAGGGCTTTCTCGACGGCGATCACGGCGCGGTCCACGCCCGCGCAGTAGCCCCGGGGGGCGGCGAGCAGGACACGGCGGCCAGGCGAAGCAGTCATGCGTCCCATCGTAAGGCCGCGCTCGACGCGTCAAAGATCGCGTGGCGGGTGAGACTGGCCGGAACGTGTGAAGGGCGGGGAACCCGCGACGGCAGAGGACGGACGACACACCGGCGGAGGCACCGATGTCCGAGACGGCGACGACGGCGAGGACCGCCGAACCCGGTGACGGCCTGCGCCGCAGCCTCGGCTTTCGCGATCTGGTTGTCTACGGGCTGCTCTTCATCGCTCCCATGGCGCCCGTCGGCGTGTTCGGCACGCTCGACGCCCGGTCGCACGGGGCGGTCGCGCTGGTCTACGTCGTCGCCACGGTCGCGATGGCGTTCACCGCTTTCAGTTACGCGCAGATGGTGCGGGTCGTCCCGCGCGCGGGCTCGGTGTACGCCTACGCGCGCGTGGCGCTCGGCAAGGAGGCGGGGTTCGTCGCGGGCTGGATGGCGATGCTGGACTACCTCCTCATCCCGGCCGTGGCCTACCTCTTCTCCGGGATCGCGATGAACGCGCTGGTCCCGGAGGTGTCGCGGTGGGTGTGGACGGCGCTCGCGGTGGTCGTCACGACCCTGCTGAACGTGTGGGGCGTACGGGTCGCGGCCCGGGTCGGCTTCCTGGTGCTGGCGATGGAGATCGTGGTCCTGCTGGTGTTCGTGGTCAGCGCGGTCGTCGTCCTCGCGCGCGACGGTGCCGAACGGGGGTGGCTGTCGCCGCTGTCCGGCGACGGCACCCAGGGGGCGTTCGCGCTGTCCGCGGTGATCGGGGCGGTGTCGATCGCGGTGCTGTCGTATCTGGGCTTCGACGCGATCGCGTCCTTCGCGGAGGAGGTCACCGGCGGGTCGGCGAAGGTGGCGCGGGCGGTGCTGTTCTGTCTGGCGCTGGCCGGTGTGCTGTTCGTGGGGCAGACCTATCTGGTGGCGCTGCTGGAGCCGGTGTCCTCGGCGCAGCTCGCGGCCCGGCCGGAGCAGCAGGGGTCCGCTTTCTACGACGCCGTGGACGCGTCGGTGGGGACGTGGCTGCACGACCTGGTGGCCGTCAGCAAGGCGATCGGCGCGGCGTTCGCGGCGCTGGCGGGCCAGGCGGCGGCCGGGCGGCTGCTGTTCGCGATGGGGCGGGACCGGCGGCTGCCGCGCGCGCTGTCGCGGACGGACGCCGGCGTGCCGCGCGTGGCGCTGCTCTGCGCGGCGGTCGTCACGCTGGTCGCGGCGGTGTGGGCGGCCCGCCGGGACGACGGGATGGACCACCTGGTGTCGGTGGTCGACATCGGTGCGCTCACGGCGTTCACGCTGCTGCACGCGAGCGTGGTGGGGTGGTTCGCGGTGCGGCGGCGGGGCGGGGCGGTGAGCTGGTGGCGGCATGTGCTGGTGCCGGTCCTCGGGGCGGCGATCACGGTGGCCGTGATCGTGGAGGCGTCGGAAGCGGCTCAGGTGGTGGGGGCGGTGTGGTTCGTGCTCGGACTCGGGGTCCTGTGGGTGCAGCGGGGGCGGGGCGGTCCGTCCGAGGCCTGACCCGTGTTGTCGGTGCGGGCCGTTACGCTCGCGGCATGGCTCTCAACACGTCCGCCGAAACACCGCTGCCCGTCGGTGAGGTCTCCCGGCTGATCGGGGGGTGGATCGACCGGCTCGGCGCGGTCTGGGTGGAGGGCCAGATCACCCAGCTCTCCCGCCGCCCCGGCGCCGGGGTCGTGTTCCTGACGCTGCGCGACCCGTCGTACGACATCTCCGTGAGCGTCACCTGCTACCGGCAGGTGTTCGACGCCGTCGCGGACGTGGTGAGCGAGGGGGCGCGGGTCGTCGTGCTCGCGAAGCCGGAGTGGTACGCGCCGCGCGGGCAGTTGTCGTTGCGGGCCGCCGAGATAAGGCCGGTCGGGGTGGGGGAACTGCTCGCCCGTCTCGAGCAGTTGAAGAAGGCGCTCGCCGCCGAGGGGCTGTTCGCGCCCGAGCGCAAGAAACCGTTGCCGTTCCTGCCGCAGCTCGTGGGGCTGGTGTGCGGGCGGGCCTCGGCCGCCGAGCGGGACGTGCTGGAGAACGCCCGGCACCGCTGGCCCGCCGTCCGCTTCGAGGTGCGCAATGTGGCGGTGCAGGGCGTGCACGCGGTGCCGCAGGTCGTGCAGGCCGTCAAGGAGCTCGACGAGAACGACGACGTCGACGTGATCATCGTGGCCCGCGGCGGGGGCAGCGTCGAGGATCTGCTGCCCTTCTCCGACGAGCAGCTCGTACGGACCGTCGCCGCCTGCCGTACCCCCGTCGTCTCCGCCATCGGGCACGAGCCGGACAACCCGCTGCTGGACCACGTCGCCGATCTGCGCGCCTCCACCCCGACCGACGCGGCCAAGAAGGTCGTGCCGGACGTGGGCGAGGAGTACGAGCGGGTGCGGATGCTGCGGGACCGGGCCCGGCGGTGTGTCGAGGCCATCGTCGAGCGGGAGGAGCGCGGGCTCGCCCACGCGCTCGCCCGGCCGTCGATACAGGATCCGCACCGGATGATCGACGAGCGGGCCGACCAGGTCTCCTCGCTGGTGGAGCGGGCGCGCCGCACCCTCGGCCATCTCCTGGACCGCGCCGACTCCGAGCTGACGCACACGCACGCGCGCGTGGTCGCCCTCTCCCCCGCCGCGACCCTCAAGCGCGGGTACGCCGTGCTCCAGAAGGCCGACGGGCATGTCGTGCGGGACCCGGAGGAGGTCGACGGCGACGAGGTGCTGCGGGCGCGGGTCGCCGAGGGTGAGTTCCGCGTGAAGGTCGATGTCCGAGCCGATGCTTAGGGTGGGCGCATGACCAGCACAGTGGATGAGGCGCTCGGGTACGAGCAGGCGCGGGACGAACTGATCGACGTCGTACGGCGGCTGGAGGCCGGTGGTACGACGCTGGAGGAGTCCCTCGCGCTGTGGGAGCGGGGCGAGGAGCTGGCCAAGGTCTGCCGGCGCTGGCTGGACGGGGCGCGGGCACGGCTGGACGCGGCCCTGGCGGAGGAGAGCGAGGGCGGGGCGGGCGAGGAGGGGCCGGACGCCGGGTGACGGGCCAGTCGAGTTGTGAAGCGGGTCACCACACCCCCGTTTTTGTTGAACCTTAAACATGTTCCGCGTACAGTCATCCGTGTCAGCCGATCCGCGACCCGGATCCGACGTACGTCCCCAAGAAGGTTCACGCCATGTCTCTCGTCCTTGACCCCGCCGCCCAGGACCTGCTCTTCCGCGAGGCCCGCACCGCCCACGCCTTCACCGACGAGCCGGTGACCGACGAGCAGCTCCAGGCGATCTACGACCTGGTCAAGTTCGGCCCGACCGCCTTCAACCAGACCCCCCTGCGCATCACGCTGGTCCGCTCCCCCGAGGCCCGCGAGCGCCTGGTGCGGCACATGGCCGAGGGCAACCAGCCCAAGACGGCCGCCGCCCCGCTCGTGGCGATCCTCTCCGCGGACAACGAGTTCCACGAGGAACTGCCCAGGCTGCTCCCGCACTTCCCGCAGGCCAAGGACGTCTTCTTCAGCGAGCGCCCGGTCCGCGAGAGCGCGGCCACGCTGAACGCCGCCTTGCAGGCCGCGTACTTCATCATCGGCGTCCGCGCCGCCGGGCTCGCCGCCGGCCCGATGACCGGCGTCGACTTCGAGGGCGTCCGCAAGGAGTTCCTCGACGACGACCACACCCCGCTGATGGTCGTCAACATCGGCCGGCCGGCCGAGGACGCGTCCCACCCGCGCGCCCCGCGCCTGGCCTACGACGAGGTCGTCACCACCGTCTGAGCCGGCCGTACGCACGACGGCAGGGACAGCACGAACGGCACGAAGAGGGCCCCCGGTTTCGCCGCCGGGGGCCCTCTTCGTGCTGCGGGGGTCACTTCGCCCTGAGTGCCTCGACCATCTGCTTCAGCTGCTCGAAGGAGCCGGTGCCCGCCACCACGGTCGTGGCGCCGTCGGCCTGGTGGACCAGGGCGTCGTAGCGGCCGCCGGTGTAGCGCGTCCAGGTGCGGTCGCCGATCTTCTCGGTGGTGTCCGTCTTCTCGCCGCCCTGGCTGGCCTCGTCTATGAAGTCCACGGCCGGCTTCCGGGTCGACTGCTCGATCTGGACGTAGTCGTCGCCGGGGGTGTGGAAGCCCAGGTGCCAGGAGTCGGACTCCGCGGCGTCGAACCGGACGGAGGTGGCCTTCCAGGTCTTCGGCAGCCCTTCGGGAGCCAGCACCGGGTAGGCCGCGGCGCGTCGGGCCGTGAGCAGCTCGACGCGGTAGTCGACCCGCTTGATCTCCTGAGGGGAGTCGTCGTGCGGGATGAAGAGGTAGATGACCCCCGCCATGAGACTGATCACGCCCAGGGAGATCACCATGTCCCGGACCGTCTTCTGCTTGCCGCTCGAACCTGCCACGCCCCCATCGTCGCAGGTGCCCTGGTCCGCTCATCCGTGGGGTCCCCTGCTCATTTTGTCTGCCTAACGATAGAGTCGTGGCCATACCCTCATCCGGCCGTCGTCGTATCAGAAAGGTGCGCCTCGATGACCGAGCATCATCACTTGCCCTCCGAACTCGAAGTCCCCAGCGAAGCCCCCGACCGTAACCTCGCCCTCGAACTCGTTCGGGTCACCGAAGCAGCCGCCATGGCCGCGGGGCGCTGGGTCGGGCGGGGCGAGAAGAACGGCGCCGACGGCGCCGCGGTGCGCGCCATGCGGACCCTCGTCTCCACCGTGTCGATGAACGGCGTGGTCGTCATCGGCGAGGGCGAGAAGGACGAGGCCCCGATGCTCTTCAACGGGGAGCGTGTCGGCGACGGCACCGGGCCCGAGTGCGACATCGCCGTCGACCCGATCGACGGCACCACCCTGACCGCCAAGGGCATGCCCAACGCGATCGCCGTGCTGGCCGCCGCGGACCGCGGGTCGATGTTCGACCCGTCCGCCGTGTTCTACATGGACAAGCTGGTCACCGGCCCCGAGGCCGCCGACTTCGTCGACATCAACGCGCCGGTGTCGGTGAACATCCGGCGGGTCGCGAAGGCGAAGCGGTCCACACCGGAGGACGTGACCGTCGTCATCCTCGACCGTCCCCGGCACGAGGGGATCATCAAGGAGATCCGGGAGGCGGGTGCGCGCATCAAGCTGATCTCCGACGGTGACGTGGCGGGGTCCATCTACGCGCTGCGCGAGGGCACCGGCGTGGACATGCTGCTGGGCATCGGCGGCACCCCGGAGGGGATCATCTCCGCCTGTGCCGTGAAGTGCCTAGGCGGCACGATCCAGGGCAAGCTGTGGCCCAAGGACGCGGAGGAGCGGCAGCGGGCGATCGACGCGGGCCACGATCTCGACCGGGTGCTGACCACGGACGACCTGGTCTCCGGGGACAACGTGTTCTTCGTCGCGACCGGGATCACCGACGGCGAGCTGCTGCGGGGTGTGCGGTACCGGTCGGAGACCGCGACGACCGACTCGATCGTGATGCGGTCGAAGTCGGGGACGGTGCGCAGGATCGAGTCCGAGCACCGGCTGAGGAAGCTGCGGGCCTACAGCGCGATCGACTTCGACCGCGCCAAGTAGCGGCTCCGGCCCACGGAAAAGGGCGCCCCCGGTGCGGTGGGGGCGCCCTTTTCGTCGGTCTGCGGAGTCGGCGCCGGACTGGAGTCAGCCGGCCTGGGGTATGCGGGCCGCCCGCGCCGCCTTCTGGAGTTCCATGTCGCGGCGCCTGCGGCGGGCCAGGACCACGCGGCGTTCCGCGGCGGTGAGACCGCCCCAGACGCCGTAGGGCTCGGGTTGCAGGAGCGCGTGTTCGCGGCACTCGACCATGACCGGACAGCGGGCACACACGCGCTTGGCGGCCTCCTCGCGGGAGAGCCGAGCCGCGGTGGGCTCCTTGGAAGGGGCGAAGAACAGTCCGGCCTCGTCGCGCCGGCACACCGCCTCGGTGTGCCACGGCGCGTCTTGGTCCCTGTCTCGCACTGGCACCCGCTGAGCCGGTACAGCAGCTACTTGCAGGGACGAATGCGGCGGTTGCAGCACGGTCTACTCCTGACGACGGCTTCGCGAGCGAGAGACGATGCAGCAAGGCCTACCCGCTGTGCGCGTGCCTATGCACTGAGTTCCGTACCGCTGGATTACGGGTGGTCCGGTGCTGGGGTCTGAGTGGAACCGATCGCTTCACATCCCGCCCGATTCACAACCGTCAACGATCCAGATGCTTGCGCAAACTCCTGTCGACCTTGTGCTGGACGCGGTCCAGGATGTCCGCCACACGCTTGCCCCGCTTGGGCCGGCCCTCGATGTTGCCGAGAACGGCCCATCCGTCGACGTAGACGACCGGGGCCTCGGGGTCGTCCGAATCCAGCGTGTGCACCTCGAAGTTGCCCAGGACGCCGCCGCCCGTGCCGCGCAGCGAGATGTTCTCCGGGACGCGGACCTCGACGTTGCCGAAGACCGAGATCGCCTTGATCACGACCTGCTGGTACGCGAAGAGGGCCTCGCTGAGGTCTATCTCGACGCTGCCGAAGATCGCGTACGCGTGGATACGGCGGCCCGCGCGCCAGCGGCCCTTGCGGACGGCGCTGCTGAACACCGCCACCACGTTCTCGTCGGGGTCGATCGGGACGGCGCCGACGGTGGGGCGGTTGGGGGCGGTGGGCGCCCGGCGTGGCTGGTGGGCGGCGGGCAGGTCCCGTATGAAGGCGTCCAGCTCGCCGACCGTCTTGGCGGCCAGCACGCCCTCGATCCGCTCGGCGTGCTCGTCGGCGGTGAGGCGGCCCTCGGCCAGGGCCTCGCGCAGGATGTCGGCGATCCGGTCGCGGTCGGCGTCCGAGGCGCGCAGGTCGGTGGTGGCAGCGGGCGGGGTCTGCTTCTCAAGGTCCACGACAGCAGCGTACCCAAACGCGATAGATCGCGACTAGGCCCTGTGGACGACCGAACTGCGACCGAAACTGCGACCGAACCGCGGACCGGGCGGCCTGTGGACAACTCACTGAGCCTTACCTCACAAACGTCCGGCCTCCGACAGGTTCTACGCTGGTGAGGCCTGCCAACGGAGGCCGGCCGCCGTCTGTCGAGTGAGGAATGGGCTGAGATGCCTGAGTTCGCGTACACCGATCTGCTCCCCATGGGAGAGGACACCACCCCCTACCGGCTGGTGACCTCCGAGGGTGTCTCCACCTTCGAGGCCGACGGGCGGACCTTCCTCAGGGTGGAGCCGGAGGCGCTGCGCAAGCTCGCCGAAGAGGCCATCCACGACATCCAGCACTACCTGCGCCCCGCGCACCTGGCCCAGCTGCGGCGGATCATCGACGACCCCGAGGCGTCGAGCAACGACAAGTTCGTGGCACTGGACCTGCTGAAGAACGCGAACATCGCGGCGGCGGGCGTGCTGCCGATGTGCCAGGACACCGGCACCGCGATCGTCATGGGCAAGCGCGGGCAGAACGTCCTCACCCAGGGCGGCGACGAGGAGGCCCTGTCGAAGGGCATCTACGACGCGTACCTGAACCTCAACCTGCGCTACTCGCAGATGGCCCCGCTGACCATGTGGGACGAGAAGAACACCGGCTCCAACCTCCCGGCGCAGATCGAGCTGTACGCGACCGACGGCGGCGCCTACAAGTTCCTCTTCATGGCCAAGGGCGGTGGCTCGGCCAACAAGTCCTTCCTGTACCAGGAGACGAAGGCCGTCCTCAACGAGGCCTCCATGATGAAGTTCCTGGAGGAGAAGATCCGTTCGCTGGGCACGGCCGCCTGCCCGCCGTACCACCTGGCGATCGTGGTCGGCGGTACGTCGGCCGAGTACGCGCTGAAGACGGCGAAGTACGCCTCCGCCCACTACCTGGACGAGATCCCGGCCGAGGGCTCGGAGCTGGGCCACGGCTTCCGGGACAAGGAGCTGGAGGAGAAGGTCTTCGAGCTGACGCAGAAGATCGGGATCGGGGCGCAGTTCGGGGGCAAGTACTTCTGCCACGACGTCCGTGTGGTGCGGCTGCCGCGGCACGGCGCGTCCTGCCCGGTCGCGATCGCCGTCTCCTGCTCGGCGGACCGTCAGGCGGTCGCGAAGATCACCGCCGAGGGCGTCTTCCTGGAGCAGCTGGAGACGGACCCCGCGCGGTTCCTGCCGGACACGACGGACGAGCACCTGGACGAGTCCGGTGACGTCGTGAAGATCGACCTCAACCAGCCGATGGACACGATCCTCGCCGAGCTGACGAAGTACCCGGTGAAGACCCGGCTGTCCCTGACCGGCCCGCTGGTCGTGGCCCGCGACATCGCACACGCCAAGATCAAGGAGCGTCTCGACGCGGGCGAGGAGATGCCGCAGTACCTGAAGGACCACCCGGTGTACTACGCGGGCCCGGCGAAGACGCCCGAGGGCTACGCGTCCGGCTCCTTCGGTCCCACCACGGCCGGCCGTATGGACTCCTACGTCGAGCAGTTCCAGGCGGCGGGCGGCTCGAAGGTGATGCTGGCCAAGGGCAACCGGAGCAAGCAGGTCACGGACGCGTGCGCCACGCACGGCGGCTTCTACCTGGGCTCCATCGGCGGCCCGGCCGCGCGTCTGGCCCAGGACTGCATCAAGAAGGTCGAGGTCGTCGAGTACGAGGAACTCGGCATGGAGGCGGTCTGGAAGATCGAGGTCGAGGACTTCCCGGCGTTCGTCGTCGTCGACGACAAGGGCAACGACTTCTTCCAGGACCCGGCCCCCGCGCCGACGTTCACGTCGATCCCCGTGCGCGGTCCCGGCCTGGCGTAGTGCCTTCGGGTGGCGGCGGGGAGGGTTTTCGCCCCCGCCGCCCCTACCCGTCCCATCACCAGGGGCTCCGCCCCTCACCCGGCCCGCGCGCCGACGTTCACGTCGATCCCGGTCCGGGGGCCTGGGCTGGCGTAGGGCCTCGGGTGCGGCGGGGGCATGCGTCTCGCCCCCGCCCGGTCACCCGCAGTGGACGCCGTCGCGCGTGACGATGGCAGTTCCCCATGACCCGTGAATCTGCCCGGATATGGATATGCAGTGGCCATCGGCGGACAAGGAAACCGGGCCGGCGTACTGCGCATACAGCCCCTCGTCGGTCACCTTCTTCTCCGAGTAGCAGTTCGAACCTGAAGTCCCCAGTCTGCAGCGGTCCAGGGTCGCATTCGTCAGGCTCGGCGTTCCATACTTTCCGGCCGAATTCTTGACGGTCACCATGCAGTTGGTCCCGTTGGAGGAGTTGTAGTAGAGGTACACATTCCCTCTGGTCACCCCTCCGTTGTCCTTCACCGCATACGTACTGATCAGCGACCCGGAGCAGCCGTACCCGGCGGCGCTCGCCGTCGGCGCGGAAACCAGTGCGGCCCCCGCGGTCGCCATCGCCACAACACAACCAGAAAGTACAGCCCTTTTGCGCACGCGTCCTCCGTCGTAGGAATGTCGTAGGAATTCTGTGGCGCCCGGTCACAGGAAGATGAAATGCGGCCGGATCTCTGAGCGCCGACATCCACTGAATCATGAGCGCGCGTCCGGACGTTTCACATCGCGAGGAATGACGCAATTACGCCAATTCCGCGAGCACGGAGTCCGGGTACCGGCTGCGCGCGGGAGAAGGTCGGCGCCGCGGCGATCGCCGGCACCGCGGTGGCTGGATGCCTCGGGACCACTCCGCGGCCCGGCATCGGAACATCCATGCCGCGCCGATCGCTGTAGAGGGTATGAGCGACTACCGCATCGAGCACGACTCCATGGGCGAGGTACGCGTCCCCGCCGACGCCAAGTGGCGGGCCCAGACTCAGCGTGCCGTCGAGAACTTCCCCGTGTCCGGGCAGCGGATCGAGCGCGCGCACATCGAGGCGCTGGCGCGGATCAAGGGGGCCGCCGCGAAGGTCAACGCGCGGTTGGGGGTGCTCGACAAGGACATCGCCGAGGCCGTTCAGGAGGCGGCGGCCGAGGTCGCGGACGGCGCGTGGGACGCGCACTTTCCGGTGGACGTCTTCCAGACCGGGTCCGGGACCTCCTCCAACATGAACACCAACGAGGTCATCGCCACCCTGGCCAGTGAGCGGCTGGGGCGTCCCGTGCATCCCAACGACCACGTCAACGCCTCGCAGTCGTCCAACGACGTGTTCCCCTCCTCCATCCACATCGCCGCCACCGCCGCCGTCACCCGCGAACTCGTCCCCGCGCTCCAGCACCTCGCCGACTCCCTCACGCGCAAGTCCGAGGAGTTCGCCGACGTGGTGAAGTCCGGGCGGACCCACCTCATGGACGCCACCCCGGTGACCCTGGGGCAGGAGTTCGGGGGGTACGCCGCCCAGGTGCGGTACGGCATCGAGCGGCTGGAGGCCTCCCTGCCCCGGCTCGCCGAGCTGCCGCTGGGCGGCACCGCGGTCGGGACCGGGATCAACACCCCGCCCGGGTTCCCCGCGGCCGTCATCGAGGAGGTGGCCCGCGTCACCGGGCTGCCGCTGACCGAGGCCCGCGACCACTTCGAGGCGCAGGGGGCCCGGGACGGGATCGTGGAGACCAGCGGGCAGTTGCGGACCATCGCGGTCGGGCTGACCAAGATCGCCAATGATCTGCGGTGGATGGCCTCCGGGCCGCGCACCGGGCTCGCCGAGATCTCCCTGCCCGACCTCCAGCCCGGGTCGTCGATCATGCCGGGCAAGGTCAACCCGGTCGTCCCGGAGGCCGTGCTCATGGTCTGCGCCCAGGTCATCGGCAACGACGCGACCGTCGCCACGGCCGGAGCCGCCGGCAACTTCGAGCTCAACGTCATGCTGCCGGTGATCGCCAAGAACGTCCTGGAGTCCATCCGGCTGCTCTCCAACGTCACCCGGCTGCTGGCCGACCGGACCGTCGACGGGATCGTCGCGCACCGGGAACGCGCGCGTGAGTACGCCGAGTCGTCGCCTTCCGTGGTCACGCCGCTGAACAAGTACATCGGGTACGAGGAGGCCGCCAAGGTCGCCAAGAAGTCCCTCGCGGAGCGCAGGACCATTCGTGAGGTCGTACTGGAGGGCGGGTACATCGAGCGCGGCGACCTGACCGCGGAACAGCTCGACGAAGCGCTGGATGTCCTGCGGATGACGCGGCCGTAACCATTGCCGTCCCGGACGCGAACCGTGACGCGTGCCGCAGCGTCGTATGCCCGGGGCACCTAATATCTGTTCATGGCAGACGGTGGAGCGGTGAGAGCGGTGAACGCGGGTACGTCGACGTCCTTCTGGGAGCCGGGGAGTCAGATCCTGTGGCGGTACCGGGAGAACGCCGGCCCGCGCTTCCACATCGCGCGCCCCGTCACCGTCGTCCGGGACGACCATGAGGTGCTGGCCGTGTGGATGGCTCCCGGCACCGAGTGTGTGAAGCCCGTCCTCGCCGACGGCACCCCGGTGCACGCGGAGCCGCTGGAGACCCGGTACACCAAGCCGCGCACCGTGCAGCGCGACCGCTGGTTCGGCACCGGGGTGCTGAAGCTGGCGCGGCCCGGTGAGCCGTGGTCGGTGTGGCTGTTCTGGGAGCCGGGCTGGCGGTTCAAGAACTGGTACGTGAACCTGGAGGAGCCGCTGGCCCGTTGGGAGGGCGGTGTCGACTCCGAGGACCACTTCCTCGACATCTCCGTGCACCCGGACCGCAGTTGGCACTGGCGTGACGAGGACGAGTTCGCGCAGGCGCAGCGGGACGGGCTGATGAGCCGGGCGCGGGCCGAACAGGTGCGTCAGGCGGGGCGGGCGGCGGTGGAGGTGATCCGCGCCTGGGGCCCGCCGTACTCGGACGGCTGGCAGCACTGGCGCCCGGATCCGTCCTGGTCGGTACCGTTGCTGCCGGAAGACTGGGACCGCACGCCCGCGCACGTGTCCTCATGAGACCCTTGATGCGCCCCCGGGCTACAAACGTAGGATCGTCCTCCGCAAGAGCGCGCGGCGGCAACTGGCGGAGCGTGCATCGAGCTTGACCATTCGTCACCGAGGGGCGGGCAGGACGTGAGCGAGGGGTACGAGGGCGACACCGGCGACACAGGCCCTGTGCGGGCCGGTCGCTCCGCCGCCGGCACAGGAACAGCCTCTGACCACGATGGAATTCCGTTCCTGGGGCACGAGTACCGGGTATCGGCATTTCGGCGGGACGAACTGAGCGCGCGGCGCGCAGCCACCGACGGACGGATTCGACACGCGTGACGGAGCAGCCCACCTCCTTCGAGCGCCCCCAGCCGGGCGCCGGCCCCGCGGACCCTCGCGGGGCGCTCCTGCGTGCCTCCACGCCCTCGCAGGGCGCCTTACCGGCACAGGCCCGGGCCGGTGAGACACCGCCGTCCGGGGCCGACGTCACCTCGCCGTCGCCGGGCGGCGACCCCGAGCACTCCCAGCCCACGGCGGCCGCCGAGCCGGACACCCATCGGCCGCGGCCGGTGTCCGAGGGCATCCCCGTCCAGCCGGAGGCCGCGTCCGACGGCCCCGAGCGGCGCACCGGGCAGGGTGTGACGCCGGGTCGGCCGACGCCGATGCGGCGGGACGGCGACCGGCTGCGCTTCGTCGGTGCGGCGACCCGGCGGATCGCCCGCGGCATCGACCTGGACGAGATCGTGATGGGGCTGTGCCGGGCGACCGTACCGACCTTCTCGGACGCGATCCTGGTCTATCTGCGCGACCCGCTGCCGGTCGGTGACGAACGCCCCACCGGACCGCTGGTGTTGCGGCTGCGCCGCACCGACCGGATACCGGAGGAGCGGGACACCGAGGGCGGCTTCGGCGCGCCCACGCTCCAGCCGGAGCCGACCGAGCTGACCGAACTGGCCGCCGTCACCGCCGAGCTGTGCGAGGTCCGCACCGGCGGCGCGCTCGCCGAGGTGCTGCGCGGGGTCCGCCCGGTCTTCACGGACTCTCCGGCGGCCCGCGCGGCGTTGCCGGAACTCCTCGGCGAGGGCGGCGAGTTGGTCGTCCCGGGCGGGCGGCGCGCGATCCTCGCCCCCCTGCGCGGCCGGCGCCGGGTCATCGGCGCCGCACTGTTCCTGCGCCGCCCCGAGCGGATGGCCTTCGAGTCGGACGACCTCCTGGTCGCCGCCCAACTCGCCACGCACAGCGCGCTGGGCATCGACAAAGCGGTCCTGTACGGCCGTGAGGCGTACATCGCCGACGAGCTCCAGCGCACCATGCTCCCCGAGACGCTCCCGCGTCCGACAGGGGTCCGGCTGGCCTCGCGCTATCTGCCGGCCGCGGAGACCGCGCGGGTCGGCGGCGACTGGTACGACGCCATCCCCCTGCCGGGCAGCCGGGTCGCGCTGGTCGTCGGTGACGTCATGGGCCACTCCATGACCTCGGCCGCGATCATGGGCCAGCTGCGGACCACCGCCCAGACCCTCGCCGGCCTGGACCTGCCGCCGCAGGAGGTGCTGCACCACCTGGACGAGCAGGCCCAGCGCCTCGGCACCGACCGCATGGCGACCTGCCTCTACGCCGTCTACGACCCGGTGTCGCACCGGATCACGATCGCCAACGCCGGCCATCCGCCGCCCGTCCTGCTCCACCTGGGCGGCCGGGCCGAGGTGCTGCGGGTGCCGCCGGGCGCCCCGATCGGCGTCGGCGGTGTGGACTTCGAGGCCGTGGAGCTGGACGCACCCGCCGGGGCGACCCTGTTGCTCTACACCGACGGGCTCGTCGAGTCGCGCCTGCGGGACGTGTGGACCGGCATAGAGCAGCTGCGGGAGAAGCTCGCCGCGACCGCGCAGCTGACCGGGCCGGACCATCCGCCGCCGCTGGAGGCGCTGTGCGACGAGGTGCTGGACATGCTCGGGCCGGGTGACCGGGACGACGACATCGCGCTGCTCGCCGCCCGCTTCGAGGGCATCGCGCCCAGTGACGTGGCGTACTGGTTCCTGGAGCCCGAGGACGCGGCACCGGGGCGGGCCCGGCGGCTGGCCCGGCGTGCCCTGTCCCGCTGGGGGCTGGAGGAACTGAGCGACTCCGTCGAGCTGTTGGTTAGCGAGGTCGTGACCAACGCCGTACGGTACGCGTCGCGGCCGGTGACCCTGCGGTTGCTGCGGACCGACGTACTGCGCTGCGAAGTCGGTGACGACGTACCGCAGTTGCCGCGGCTGCGGCAGGCGCGGGCCACCGACGAGGGCGGACGCGGGCTGTACCTGGTCAACAAGATGGCCCGGCGGTGGGGCGCGACCCGGCTCAGCACCGGGAAGGTCGTCTGGTTCGAGCTGAACCGGAACTGAGGGACGAAAAAGAACGAGGGCGCCCGGCAGAGGCCGGGCGCCCCCCTTCTCCTTCGCTTCCGCTCAGGAAACGGCCATGGCGACGACGAGAGCGAGCGGCAGGAAGATACAGGCAGCCGCCATCGCCCAGCCCACCTTCCAGGATGTCTTGTCTCCGACCTTGACGCAGAAGAGCGCCATGAGGGGGACGTAGACGGCCAGCGGCACGAGGAGGATGCCGGCACCCATGGTCTGTTCCTTTCCACCAGTGTGCCCGGGACCGCGAGAGAGCGGCCCCGGGCACATCCGGTCCTATGCCCTATGGCGTGTAGTTGTCGAGGAACCCAGTGGTCGCGGCATCACAGTGCACGACACCCGCCGGACGTTCGCCGGGTCCATCGCCGACTACCGGCACGGGAGCGTCGACGGCCCAGGGGTTGCCGCCGCTGCCGCGGTCTGTCGCGTTGCACTTCCCATAGGCGTTCCCTCCGATGCTGTTGACGCCGGGAATGTTGGAGAAGTTGACCCAGTCTCCCAGCTTGATCCGCCCGTTCGACGGCCGGCCGAGGTTGTCGGTCAACCGGTCGTCGACGTAGAGGTACAGGTCGGGCATGTAGCTCTGCCAGACGATGCCGTTCGAGGGGACCGCGTCACGGTTCTCCACCAGGTGCGTCGGCTTGACGCTGCCGTCCGCGCAGAACGCGGCCGCGATGTCCTGCCAGATCGGCGGGGCATTGCCGATCTGGCTGCCGAAGATGTTGTTGCCCCCGCTGTTCTTGAAGAACATCGAGTACATCTCGCCGGCGAAGTTCCGGACCATGACATTGGTCTCGGGGTGCGCCTTCACCTTGTCCACCCACGCCTTGACGTTGTCGTTGATGTACTTGTGCGCGATCATCGGCCGGTAGCCATGCACACCGCCGCCGACGGCCCGGAAGTCCACGCACGTCTTGTCCGTGTTCAGCCGCGCTCCCCGGAAGTGCGGGAAGAAGACCTGCCCCGGGGTGTTGCCGTCGATGTACGGCCGGGCGTGGATGTCCTTGCCGTACTCGAGTGCGTCGTACGTCATGTAGTCGATGTCGGGCTTGGTGATGCCGTAGTCCGACTCGATGGCCTGGATGATGCCGGTCACGTAGTGCGGCAGGTGGGCGTTGCCGATCCGGACCTGGTAGTCCGCCGACTCGCTCCCCGATACGATCTTCCCGGTGGAGTCGTCGACGATGAAACTGACCTCGACATCACTCTTGATCTTGTAGCTGTCCTCGCCCTTCAGTGCCACGCTCGCCGGCTGCGACGGGTCCGGGCGCCTGTTGGACATGGCCATCCACACGGGTACCGACATGGCCGGCGCCGAACCGTTCGCGTTCGGCGTCCAGCCGCCCGCCTTGATGTCCTCGTACCACTTCTTGGCCTCGTCATAGGTCCGCTGCCCGCTGCACTCACCCACCGGGACGACCGTCGGACAGCGTGCGGCGCCCGTGATACCGACTGCGTCCGCTCCGCCCGGGTTGGACCAGAGCGGCCCCTTGTACGCCAGGCCCATGGCCCAGTCGTAGAGGGTCTTCTGGGTACGCAGCGGAGTGAACACCTCCTCCGGCATGTTGGAGTTGAGGTTCTGGTTGGGGTCGAAGATCGCTGCCGCGGTCATGGTCCGCTCCACGAACCGGCCGCTGATCGGCTGCACCGCCACGGCGTCGTAGGCGATGTCCTTGTCCCCGGTGCCGTCCTGGGTGATGGTCGACAGCGTGACCTTCGGCTTGGCGTCGAACATGAACGCGCCGATGGACACCCAGCGGTTGGAGCTACCGTTCTGGTTCACGACCCGGGTCTTGACGCCCTTGGCCGTAGAGATCTTGTACGTGGCGTACTTGGCCTGTGCCCCGTGGTCGGGCAGGTGCACCCAGATTTTGGCCGGGCCGTTGACCGCCTGGTTGAGGGTCCAACTGCCGGTCATCTTCAGTCGTTCGCCCTTGGCGCCCTGTGAGCGGTCGTGGCCGAAGTAGAAGTGGCCGCCGAAGCCGGCGCCGAGTTGGTGCAGGTCCACTTTCGCGGGCCATGTGCCGATGATCGTCTGGCCGTCGGGGGCCAGTCCTGCCTCTCCGTCGCCGAAGTCGAGGGAGAAGGTGCCCTGGTTGGACCAGTCACTGTTGCCGCAGCCGGGCCGCACGGACGGTGTCCCCGCCGGCAGATCATCGACGATCATCGCCCCTGAAGGCAGCCCCGACCGCGAGCAGTTGGGCGGATAGGCGGTGCCGTCCGCCTGCTCGGCGTCGTAGTCCGGCGAGGTGAACCGGAAGAACTCGTTGCCGCACGAGTACGAGCAGTCCGTCTTCCAGCTCACCGACTGGTGATACCAGCACTTGAAGTCGTCGCGGGTGCACGGCCCCGCGCCGGGCTCGTTGGCCGCCCCGTCACCGATCTTCGACGGCTCGCACCAGTTGTACGG
>NZ_JBIRUZ010000009.1:329707-391270 GCF_044386545.1 Streptomyces sp. NPDC020489 | reverse complement strand
GGTGGGGGAGCGCCGCGTTTTCTCCCCCCCCCCGGCTCCAACAACTGTGGGCACCCCCCCCCCCCACAACCGCTTTGTCGCCGCCCCCCCCCCCCCCCCCCGGGCCCGCCGGGGGGGGCGCCCCCCCCCCCCCCCCCCCCCCCCGGCGGCTTTCTGCGGCTCCCGTGGGCCACAGGGGCACCAGGGGGCACCGGACATGCCAGAGGGCCCGCAGCAGTCACGCTGCGGGCCCTCTGGCATGTGTCGTACCTCTGGTGGCCTGGCGGCCCTTACGCCTCGTCGCGGCGCAGGGACGGCTTCAGGTCCTTGAAACGGCCCAGCAGGCCGTTCACGAACGCCGGCGACTCGTCCGTGGAGAACTCCTTCGCCAGCTGCACGATCTCGTCCAGCACGACGGCGTCCGGGGTCGCGTCGACCCAGATCAGCTCGTAGGCGCCGAGACGCAGCAGGTTGCGGTCCACGACCGGCATCCGGTCCAGCGTCCAGCCGACGGAGTACTGCGCGATCAGCTCGTCGATGCGCCGCGCGTGCTCCGCGTAGCCCTCGACCAGCTGCATCGTGTACTCGCTCACCGGCGGCTGCCGGGTGTCTCCCCGGGAGAGCCGGATCCAGTCCGCGAGGACCGTCTGGACGTCGACGCCGCGCTGGTCGCCCTCGAAGAGGATCTGGAAGGCGCGCTTGCGGGCCGTGTTGCGGGCAGCCACGGTTAGCTGTTCACCCGGCCGAGGTAGTCGCTCGTACGCGTGTCGACCTTGATCTTCTCACCGGTGGTGATGAAGAGCGGCACCTGGATCTGGTGGCCGGTCTCCAGGGTGGCGGGCTTGGTGCCACCCGTGGAGCGGTCGCCCTGGACACCCGGCTCGGTCTCCTGGATGGTCAGCTCGACGGCGGCCGGCAGCTCGACGAAGAGCACCTCGCCCTCGTGCTGCGCGACGGTGGCGGTGAAGCCCTCGATCAGGAAGTTGGCGGCGTCGCCGACGGCCTTGCGGTCGACCATGAGCTGGTCGTAGGTCTCCATGTCCATGAAGACGAAGTACTCGCCGTCCATGTAGGAGAACTGCATGTCGCGCTTGTCAATCGTGGCCGTCTCGACCTTGACGCCGGCGTTGAAGGTCTTGTCGACGACCTTGCCGGACAGCACGTTCTTGAGCTTGGTGCGCACGAAAGCGGGGCCCTTGCCGGGCTTGACGTGCTGGAACTCGACGACGGACCAGAGCTGGCCGCCTTCGAGCTTGAGCACCAGGCCGTTCTTGAGGTCGTTCGTGGAAGCCACGGTTGCGGAATCTCCTGGACTGACGTGGACGACCCCGGCGCACGCACTCCTACAGCGCGAGCAGCTCCTTGGTCGTGATGGTGAGTAGCTCGGGTCCGCCGTCCGCCTCGGGGCGTACGACGAGCGTGTCATCGATCCGGACGCCGCCCCGACCCGGGAGGTGGACCCCCGGTTCTACGGTGACCGGCACGCAAGCGTCCAGTTTACCCATGGCCGCGGGGGCCAGCTGCGGGTCCTCGTCGATTTCGAGTCCCACGCCGTGTCCGGTCAGCGCCACAAGGCCCTCCGCGTGGCCCGCGGAGGCCAGCACCTGACGTGCGGCTTGGTCCACGTCACGGTACGCGGCCCCTGGTGCGAGGGCCTCCCGCCCGGCGCGCTGGGCGGCGAAGACCAGGTCGTACAGCTCGATCTGCCAGTCGGCCGGTGAGGTCCCGATCACGAACGTACGGCCGATCTCACAGCGGTAGCCGCGATACGTCGCCCCCAGGCACACGGAGAGGAAGTCGCCCTCCTCCACCCGGCGGTCGGTGGGACGGTGCGCCCGCCGGCCGGAGTTGGGGCCGGTGGCGACGGAGGTGGGGAAGGCGGGACCGTCGGCGCCGTGGTCCACCAGGCGCCGTTCCAGTTCGAGAGCGAGGTGGCGTTCGGTGCGGCCGACGAGGATGGACTCCAGCAGCTCCCCCAGGGCCTGGTCGGCGATCTCGGCGCCGATGCGCAGGCAGGAGATCTCCTCCTCGTCCTTGACGATCCTGAGCTGCTCGACGGCTCCGCCGAGGTCCGCGAGGCGGATCCTCGGGGCGACCGAACGCAGGGCCCGGTGCCGGGCCACGGTGAGGTGGTGCTCCTCCACGGCGAGCGAGTCCACGCCCTGGATCACCGCGAGGTCGGCGGCCGCGACGGCGGCGTCACCGCCGGACCCGGGCAGGGTCATCAGGCGCAGCGCCTCGTCGGGCCGGCCCTCACCGGCACGGTCGTCGGGCGGATCGGCACAGAGCAGGACGTCCTCGGTCGTGCCGAGCAGCAGGACGGAGCCCTGGGGGGCGGCGCCCGCGAGGTAGCGGACGTTGGCGGGGCGGGAGATCAGCGCGGAGGTCGTGCCGACCGCGTTGCAGCGTTCCCTCAGTCTGGTGCGGCGGGCCGCATGGACCTCTGACATGTCTCGAGCGTAGGAGCGGTGTCTGTTTTATGCCGGTTGAGAGGGTGCCAATGGGGGTGGTGCGGGCCGGTGGGGGCCGGGCGCGCAGTTCCCCGCGCCCCTCAAGCGGGTCCAGTCACCAGCTCGGGGGACTCGCGATCGAGCGTGCCAGGACGTCGTCCAGGACCTGGGCCGTCTGCGGTACGTCCAGCTGGGAGTTGTCGATGATCGGCAGGCCCGAGCCGTACCAGCCCGCCATCCGGCCGTGGATCCGCGCGACCTCCTCGTCCGTGAGGCGGCGGTTGCCCGAGCGTTCGGCGTTGCGCTCCAGGACGATCTCCAGGCCCGGCAGCAGGACGACGGGCAGCAGGCCCGGTCCGACATGGCGCTTCCAGCCGCCCAGACCCACCACCGGACGGTCGGGGAAGACCGCGTCGTCGAGGATGCAGGAGATGCCGTTGGCGAGGAAGTTGCGGGCGGCGAAGCCGCAGGTGCGGCGGGCCAGGCGGTACTGGGCCTCGGAGTGGTCGTTCCAGCCGGACTGCGGGTCGGCGAAGCCCGAGCGGACCCATTCGCGTACGTCGTCGAGGCTGATGTGGGCGGTGGGCACCCGGCGGTGGTCCGCCCAGTACTTGGCGACGCTCGTCTTGCCGGCGCCGGCCGGGCCGATGAGCAGGACCGCGAGGGTGGTGCCGGCGGGGTCGGCCCCGGCCGGGGCGGGTGGGGTCGCGGGGGCGCCGACCGGGACACCGGGGGGCAGCGGCACATGGCCGGTGGTGTCCGGGGCCGGGGAGGTCGGCGGGGTCGGGGGCGGCGGCGAGAAGCCCGGTGCCGGGGGCGGCGGGGGCACCGGGGCGGACCCCTGGTGCGCTCCCGGGTGCTGTGCGGCCGGCGACCAGCCGACGGCCGGTCCGTGCCCCGGCTGATGGGGCGGCGGCAGCGGAGAACCCACTGCGTGCTGCATCCGGTGCCACTCCGTCTCGTTCTACTGGCTCGGCTCACTCGCCGCAGGCAATTGGCGCCGGCAGCGGAGACGAACCCCGCTGCCTACCGAACGGTACCGTCCCCGGCCGCCGTATGGTGAACGGCCGGGGGCGGTCCTAAGTGCCCGTGCCCGCACGGCACATCGGACGAACAACTCCTCGGCCGACTACTCGCCCACTTCTCCGTACGCGGCGAGCAGCACCGCCGGGTCCGGGCCCTCCAGGACGGTGGGCTTGGCCAGCCCGTCGAGGACGATGAAGCGCAGCAGGTCACCGCGGGACTTCTTGTCGACCCTCATGGTCTCCAGCAGCTTGGGCCACTGGTCGTAGCGGTAGTGCAGGGGCAGCCCGACGGACTCCAGGACCGTACGGTGGCGGTCGGCCGTCGCGTCGTCCAACCGGCCTGCGACACGGCCGAGTTCGGCGGCGAAGTGCATGCCCACGGCGACCGCGGCGCCGTGCCGCCACTGGTACCGCTCGTTCTTCTCGATGGCGTGGGCGAGCGTGTGACCGTAGTTGAGGATCTCGCGCAGACCGGACTCCTTCAGGTCCGCGGAGACGACCTCGGCCTTGACCCGGATGGCCCGCTCGATGAGCTCGGAGGTGTGCGGCCCCGCCGGGGTGCGCGCGGCCTGCGGGTCGGACTCGATGAGGTCCAGGATCACCGGGTCGGCGATGAAACCGGCCTTGATGATCTCGGCGAGACCGGAGACGTAGTCGTGGACCGGCAGCGACTCCAGCGCGGCCAGGTCGCACAGCACACCGGCCGGCGGGTGGAAGGCTCCGACGAGGTTCTTGCCCTCGGCGGTGTTGATGCCGGTCTTTCCGCCGACGGCCGCGTCGACCATGGCGAGCAAGGTCGTCGGAACGGCGACCCAGCGCACCCCGCGCAGCCAGGTCGCGGCGACGAAACCGGCCAGGTCGGTGGTGGCGCCGCCGCCGACGCCGACGACGACGTCGGAACGGGTGAAGTTCGACTGCCCGAGGGCCTTCCAGCAGTAGGCGGCGACCTCGGCGGTCTTCGCCTCCTCGGCGTTGGGCACCTGGATGGCGATCGCCTCGAAGCCCTGCTCGGCGAGGTCGGCACGCAGCGCCTCACCGGTCTCGGCGAGCGCCTCGGGGTGGATCACGGCGACCCGCTTGGCCTTGGCGCCGACCAACCCGCCGAGCTCACCCAGGAGTTGACGACCCACCAGGACCTCGTACGGCTCGCTGCCCGCGGTGCCGCCGACCTGGATCCGCGTCACTGCCTCACTCATGCCTGCTTCAACTCCAGTGCGTCCAGGGCCGCTTCGGTGACTTCTTCGGGGGTACGGCCGTCGGTGGCGACGACCGCCGTGGCGACCTGCTCGTACAGGTGACGGCGGGCCTCCATCAACTCGCGCCACTGTTTGCGCGGGTTGACCGCGAGCAGGGGGCGGGCGGCGTTGAGGCCGGTGCGCTTGACCGCCTCCTCGACGTCCATCGAGAGGTAGACGACGTCGACTCCGGTGAGCGCCGCGCGCGTACCCTCGTCGAGGATCGCGCCGCCGCCGAGGGCGAGGACGCCTCCGTGCTCGGCCAGCGCCCGCAGCACCGCCCGCTTCTCGATCGCGCGGAAGGCCGCCTCGCCCTCGTCGACGAAGATGTCGGCGATGGCCCGGCCCTGCTCGGCGACGATGTCGTCGTCGGTGTCCCGGTAACCGACCCCGAGGCGCTCGGCGAGCAGCTGTCCGACGGTGGACTTGCCCACGCCCATCGGGCCGACGAGGACGACCACGGGGCTCATCGGATGGCCAGGTTCTCGAGGTACGAGCGGACGTTCCGGCGGGTCTCGGGCACCGAGTCGCCGCCGAACTTCTCCGCCACCGCGTCCGCGAGGACCAGGGCGACCATGGCCTCGGCGACGATGCCGGCGGCCGGCACCGCGGAGACGTCGGAGCGCTGGTGGTGAGCCTGCGCCGCCTCACCGGTGGCGACGTCCACGGTCTGCAGGGCGCGCGGCACGGTCGCGATCGGCTTCATCGCGGCACGGACCCGCAGCAGCTCGCCGGTGGACAGACCACCCTCGGTGCCGCCGGAGCGGCCGGAGACCCGGCGGATGCCCTCGGGCGTGCTGACGATCTCGTCGTGCGCCTTGGAGCCCGGCACCCGCGCGAGGTCGAACCCGTCGCCGAGTTCGACGCCCTTGATCGCCTGGATGCCCATGAGCGCGCCGGCGAGCCGGGCGTCCAGCTTGCGGTCCCAGTGGACGTGGGAGCCGAGGCCCACGGGGACGCCGTAGGCCAGGATCTCGACCACGCCGCCGAGGGTGTCACCGTCCTTGTGGGCCTGGTCGACCTCGGCCACCATCGCCTTCGAGGCGTCGGCGTCCAGGCAGCGCAGCGGGTCGGCGTCCAGCTTCTCCACGTCGGCCGGCGTCGGGTACACCCCGGCCGGGGCCTTCACCGAGCACAGCTCCACGACATGGCTGACGATCTCGATACCGGCCGTCTCCTTGAGGTACGACCGGGCGACGGCGCCGAGCGCCACCCGGGCGGCGGTCTCCCGCGCGGAGGCGCGCTCCAGGATCGGACGCGCCTCGTCGAAGCCGTACTTCTGCATGCCCGCGAGGTCGGCGTGACCGGGGCGCGGACGGGTCAGGGGCGCGTTGCGGGCGAGACCGGCGAGGACGTCCGGGTCGATGGGGTCGGCCGCCATGACCTGCTCCCACTTCGGCCACTCGGTGTTGCCCACCATGATCGCGACCGGGGAGCCCAGCGTGAGACCGTGCCGGACGCCGCCGAGGAAGGTGACCTGGTCCTGCTCGAACTTCATCCGGGCACCGCGCCCGTAGCCGAGCCGGCGCCGGGCCAGGTGGTCCGCCACCATCTCCGTGGTGATCGGCACGCCGGCCGGAAGGCCCTCCAGCGTCGCCACGAGTGCGGGGCCGTGGGACTCCCCCGCGGTCAGCCAGCGCAACCTGCTCAACGGTGCTCCTCAGTGCTCGCGCCCTCGTACTGCCCTGCGTACGCGCGTCCTCGCGTACGGCATCGGCGCGACCGGGTGCGCGGCCCCGGCCCGCCACCTTCGATCCTCCCATGTCCGGCCCACTGCGCCCGCCGCTGGTCCATCAGGCGGACGCGTGGCGGCCATGGCGGCTCAGGCGGAGCCGTTGCCCTGCTGGTTCGGCGGCGCGTAGGCCCCGAGGAAGTCGGCGCCGCTCTGCTGCGGCTGGGCCGGCGCCTGCTGGGGCGCCCAGGCCCCGAGGTAGTCGGCGCCGCTCCCCTGTCCGTACTGTGCCGCCGCGTGGATCGGCTGCCCGTTGCGCACGGCACGCCGGTAGTCGATCTTGCGCTTGAGCTTCAGCGCCCAGGAGACGAGCACCGCGAGCACGACCAGGGCGAGCACCGTGATCTGCACCCAGTCGGGCATGAACCTCAGTACTGCCTCGAATATCTCGCTCTTGCCGGATGCCAGCTGCACGCCTGCGGACACGTCGAAACCCCCTCCCGTTCCGCCCCCTGCGGAACCTGGAGGATCCTAGCGGGCGGCCAGCGCGCGCTCGCCCGCTTTTCGCATGGCCGCCAGCGGGGCCCGGGGCGCCCCCGTCATCTGCTCCACCTGGAGGACCGCCTGGTGCACCAGCAGGTCGAGTCCGCTGACGACGGCTCCGCCGAACATGGACCAGCGGGCCGCGAGTTCGGTGGGCCACGGTTCGTAGAGCACGTCGAAGAGGGTGGCGGGCCGTTCGGGCACGGCCGCGGCCAGGGCGTCCGTCGTACCGGCCGGGGTGGTGGCGATCACCAGGGGCCGGTGCAGCGCGTCCGCCGCGTCCGCCCAGTCCGCCGTGCGCACCTCGACGTCGAGGCGCTCGCCCCACTGCCGCATCTCGGCGGCCCGGGCCTCGCTGCGGACGTGGACGACGATCTCGCCGGTGCAGACGCGGGCCAGCGCGGCCAGCGCGGACGACGCGGTGGCGCCGGCGCCGAGGATCGCGGCGGAGTCCACCTGCTCGATGCCGTGCTCCCGCAGGGCGGCGACCATCCCGGGGATGTCGGTGTTGTCGCCGACGCGGCGGCCGTCCTCGGTGAGGACGACGGTGTTGACCGCCTCGACGGAGCGGGCCGTCTCGGTGATCTCGTCGAGCAGCGGGATGACCGCCCGCTTCAGCGGCATGGTCAGCGACAGCCCCGCCCACTCCGGTCCGAGCCCGGCGAGGAAGGCGGGCAGGGCGGCCTCGTCGACCTCGAACCGGTCGTACGACCAGCCGGTGAGCCCCAGTTCTTCGTACGCGGCGCGGTGCAGCACCGGGGAGAGGGAGTGGGCGATGGGGGAACCGAGCACGGCTGCCCGGCGGGCGTCAGTTGCCCCTGCTCTCATTGAACTTGTCCTTGAGCTTGTTGAACTCGGCCAGCGTCTTGGCGAACTCGGTCGTGTTCACACCGTCGGTCGCCACGAAGTAGTACCAGCCGTCGTGGGTCGGGTTCAGCACCGACTCCATCGCCTCGTCACCCGGGTTGTCGATGGGACCCGGCGGCAGACCCTTGTGCTTGTACGTGTTGTACGGGTCCTGGTTCTCCTTGACCTCCGACTCGGTGACGTCGATGTTGCTCTCGTTCTTCAGGTAGTTGTACGTCGAGTCGAACTGCAGGGCGCCGTAGGTCTCCGGGTTGGCGGGGTCGAGGCGGTTGTAGACCACCTCCGCCATCTTGCGGTAGTCCTCGGCGGTCTTGCCCTCGGCCTGGACGAGGCTCGCGACCGTGACGAGCTGGAGCGGGTTGTCCAGCTTGAGCGCCTCGGCCTTGGCCTCCAGGTCGAGCGAGGCGTACTTGCTCGCGGCTCGGCCGACCATCTCCTTCAGGACCGTCTCGGGCTTCATGCCCTTGGCGGCGCCGTAGGTCCCCGGGTAGAGGAAGCCCTCCAGCGGGTCCTTGATGTCGTCGTTGCTGTCCGCCCAGTCGGGCAGACCGAGGCTCTTGTACTTCGCCTCGGCGACCTTCTTGGTGGTGCCGGAGGAGAGGTCGAGCTTCTTGTCGATGGCCTTGTAGACGGACAGGTTGCGCTCGCCCGGCTTGACGAGCACGTTGTTCTGGCTCTTCGGATCGAGCATCAGCTCGACGGCGCTCTCGGCCGACATCTGCTTGTTCAGCAGATAGGTGCCCGCCTGGATCTGGCCCGCCTTCTTGTTCTGCGTGAACGCGGCCACGAACGCGTCGACACTCTTGACCACGCCCGCCAGTTCCAGACGCCGGCCCATCTCCGTCCCGTTGGCGCCCTTCGGGATGCTGATGACCACGCGCTCGCCGGTGCCGTCGCCCGCGTAGTCCGGCGCGGGGGCGAAACGATCCTGGTAGAACTGGTAGCCGAAGTAGCCGACGCCGCCGATCCCGCCGCCGAACACCAGCAGGACCACCAGACAGGCGCAGCCACTGCGCCGCTTCTTCGGCTTCTTGCCGCCGCGCCCCCTGCGGTCGCCCCGGCCGCCCGGGGCCCCGGGGTCGCCGGTGTCGTCCGCGTCCTCGTCCGCGCCCCCGCCGCCCGCGAAGAAGGCGTGTTCCCCCTGGTCGGGGCCGGGGTCCCAGTCCGTCTGCTGCGGTTCCGGCTCGGTGCGCCGGCGGCTCGGCGGCTCCGGCGGCGGGTACGCGTCAGGGGTGCCGTAGTAGTCGGGCTGCTCCCCCGTGGCGTACACGGCGGCCTGCTGACCGTAGGGGTCCGAGGGGTCGGTGTACGGGACCTGCGTGGGCGTCCCCGCGCCCCAGCCGTTGCTGTCGTACTGGTTCTGGCCGTCGTACTGCTGGTGCTGCTGGGGGACGTACTGCTGCTGGTCGTAGCTCTGCTGGGGGTCGTACTGCTGCTGGTACTGCTGCTGTGCCTGGCCCTGGTCGGCCTGTCGGCCGGTGTCCCAGTCGCCGTACTCGGACTGCTGCGGCTCGTGCGGATAGTGCTGCGGCTGGCCGCCGTAGGCAGCTTGCTGACCCATAGGGGCCTGCTGCCCTTCCCATCCGCCGTCCCCGTAGTACGGGTCCTGCGGATGCCACGGTTCGGAACCTTCCTGGCCCCGGCCATACTCAGTCATCGATCCCCTAGAGCCGCGAGGCGGCGGTCGCGCGGCTTGTGGCTCGGCATCCGGACCGCCTCTCTCTGTGCGGCACCTGTTCGAACAGCGCCGCAGTCGCGCGGAACGTTACCGTATCGCGATCAGATGACCACTTCGACGCTCTCGCCGGGTGCTTTACCTGACACCCGTTCGGATTCGAGCGCCTGCTGGAGGATGATCACAGCGGCTGCCTGGTCGATGACGGAGCGGCCCTTCTTGGACTTCACGCCGGAGGCGCGCAGTCCCTGGCTCGCGGTGACCGTGGTCATCCGCTCGTCCAGCAGGCGGACCGGGACGGGGGCGATGCCCTTCGCCAGTTCCTGGGCGAAGCCTCTGACCTTGACCGCCGCCGGTCCCTCGCCCCCCTTGAGGGAGCGCGGGAGACCGACCACGACCTCGATCGGCTCGTACTCCTCGACGATCTGCTTCAGCCGCCGGTGGGCGGCCGGGAGGTCCCGGCCCGGGACCGTCTCCACCGGGGTGGCGAGGATCCCGTCGGGGTCGCACGAGGCAACCCCGATCCGGGCGTCCCCGACGTCGATCGCGAGCCGGCGTCCTCTGCGCATTACTTGGCCGTCTCCCCGACCGCGCGCTCCACGGCGTTCACGGCCTCGCCGATCGCGGCCGCGTTCTGGCCACCGCCCTGGGCGACGTCCGGCTTGCCGCCACCGCCGCCGCCGAGGGTCTTGGCGGCGGTGCGGACCAGGTCACCGGCCTTGAGACCGCGCTCACGGGCGGCCTCGTTGGTGGCGATGACGGTCAGCGGCTTGCCGTTGTTGACCGTGAAGAGGGCCACGACGACGGCCCGGCCGCCCTGGATGCGGCCGCGTACGTCGAGGACCAGCTTGCGCAGGTCGTCGGCGGTGGTGCCGTCCGGGACCTGCCCGGTGACGACCGCGATCCCGCGGATGTCCTTGGCGGACTCGGCGAGACCGGCGGCGGCCTGGAGCACCTTCTCCGCGCGGAACTTCTCGATCTCCTTCTCGGCGTCCTTCAGCTTGCCGAGCATGGCGGAGACCTTCTCCGGGAGCTCCTCCGGGCGGCCCTTGATCAGCTCCTGGAGCTGGGCGACGACCGTGTGCTCACGGGCGAGGAAGTTGTAGGCGTCGACACCGACGAGCGCCTCGATACGGCGGACCCCGGAGCCGATCGACGACTCACCCAGCAGCTTGACCAGGCCGAGCTGCGCGGTGTTGTGGACGTGCGTGCCGCCGCACAGCTCCTTGGAGAAGTCGCCGATGGTGACCACGCGGACCCGCTCGCCGTACTTCTCGCCGAACTCGGCGATGGCGCCCTGCTTCTTGGCCTCGTCGATGCCCATGACGTCGGCGCGGACGTCGAGGTCGCGGGCGAGCACCTCGTTGATCTTCTGCTCGACGTCGGTCATCACGGCCGTGGGAACGGCGGACGGGGAACCGAAGTCGAAGCGGAAGCGGCCGGGCTGGTTCTCGGAACCGGCCTGGGCGGCCGTCGGGCCGAGCGCGTCGCGCAGGGCCTGGTGGGTCAGGTGGGTGGCCGAGTGGGCGCGGGCGATGGCGGTGCGACGGCGGGCGTCGATCGAGGCGTGCGCCTTGGCACCGACGGTGACCTCGCCGAACTGCACGACGCCCTTGTGGACGTAGACGCCCGGGACCGGCTTCTGGCAGTCGCGCACCTCGATGACGGCACCGGAGTCGACCTTGATCTTTCCGGTGTCGCCGATCTGGCCGCCGCCCTCGGCGTAGAACGGGGTCCGGTCGAGGACGATCTCGACCTCGTCGCCCTCGGTGGCGGCCGGGGAGGAGGCGCCGTCGACGAGGATGCCCACGATCGTGGACTCGCCCTCGGTGTCCGAGTAGCCGATGAAGTCGGTCTCGCCGACCTTGTCCGCGATCTCGCGGTAGGCACCGGCACCGGCGTGGCCGGTCTTCTTGGCCTGGGCGTCGGCCTTGGCGCGGTCCCGCTGCTCCTTCATCAGGCGGCGGAAGCCGTCCTCGTCCACGGACAGCCCCTGCTCGGCGGCCATCTCCAGGGTGAGGTCGATCGGGAAGCCCCAGGTGTCGTGGAGCAGGAACGCCTTGTCGCCGGACAGGACGGTGCCACCGGCCTGCTTGGTCTCGGCGACGGCGGTGTCGAGGATGTTCGTGCCGCCCTTGAGGGCCTTGAGGAAGGCGTTCTCCTCGGCGACGGCGACCTTCTCGATGCGCTCGCGGTCGGTGACCAGCTCGGGGTACTGCTGGCCCATCATGGCGATCACGGTGTCGATCAGGTCCTTGACGACCGGACCGGTGGCGCCGAGGAGGCGCATGTTGCGGATGGCGCGGCGCATGATGCGGCGCAGGACGTAACCGCGGCCCTCGTTGCCGGGGGTGACACCGTCGCCGATGAGCATCACGGACGTGCGCATGTGGTCGGTGACCACGCGCAGGGAGACGTCCGAGTCGTGGGCGTCGCCGTACGCGACACCGGTCAGCTCGGTGGCCTTCTTGATGACGGCCATGGAGGTGTCGATCTCGTACATGTTCTGCACGCCTTGCAGGATCATCGCCAGGCGCTCGAGTCCGAGGCCGGTGTCGATGTTCTTGCTGGGGAGCTCGCCGAGGATCTCGAAGTTGTCCTTGCCGATGCCCTCGCCGCGCTCGTACTGCATGAAGACGAGGTTCCAGATCTCCACGTACCGCTCGTCGTTGACGGCGGGGCCGCCCTCGACGCCGAAGTCGGGGCCGCGGTCGTAGTTGATCTCGGAACAGGGGCCGCAGGGTCCGGGGACGCCCATGGACCAGTAGTTGTCCTTCATGCCGAGGCGCTGGATGCGCTCCTTCGGCACCCCGACGACCTCGTGCCAGATGCGCTCGGCCTCGTCGTCGTCCTGGTAGACGGTGATCCAGAGCTTCTCCGGCTCCAGGCCGTAACCACCCTTGTCCTGGGGCGTGGTGAGCAGCTCCCAGGCGTACTTGATGGCGCCTTCCTTGAAGTAGTCGCCGAAGGAGAAGTTGCCGCACATCTGGAAGAAGGTGCCGTGCCGGGTGGTCTTGCCGACCTCTTCGATGTCGGGGGTGCGCACGCACTTCTGCACACTGGTGGCGCGCGCCCACGGCGGCTTGACCTCACCGAGGAAGTACGGCTTGAAGGGCACCATGCCGGCGGGGACCAGGAGCAGAGTCGGGTCGTCCGCGATGAGCGACGCCGAAGGGACGACGGTGTGACCGCGCTCCTCGTAGAAGCTCAGCCAGCGGCGGCGAATCTCGGCCGACTCCATCAGTGGTCCTCATTCCGGTTGTGCGAGTACGTCTGGTACGTCGATCCCTCGACGTACTTCGGGTGGTTGCGGTTCTCGATGGCGGCGTGCCGCCGGGCCGCGGGGAGTTCGGGGTCGACGGGGGCGTTCAGCCCGAGCGCGTCGCCGAGTTCCTCCTCCCGCTGGGCCATGTTGTCGCGGACGTCGAGCGCGAAGCCCACCGCGCGGTCCTTGATGCGGTGACCGGCCTCGATGGCCTTGTTCGCCGCGGTGGCGGCGAGGCTCTCGGGGGTCAGCTGCCTCAGCTTGCGGTTGACCTTGGTGGTGGCCCACACACCGGCGGCGACGCCCGTGCTGAACCAGAACGTACGGCGGAACATCGCTTGGTCTCAGTCCTTCTTCCGCTTGCTCCGTCGTGACGCCGGGACGGTACGGCCCACGATCACGGTACGCCGGGGTGCCTTGGCGGGCACGTCGTCCTTGCGGCCGCTGATCGCCCGGCGCACGCCGTACCCGAAGGCCGCGACCTTGACGAGGGGACCGCCGAAGGTGGAGGCGACGGTGGTGGACAGCGCGGAGGCGTTGGAGGTGACCTCCTGGACGTCCGAGGCGATCGCGTCGACCCGGTCGATCTGGGTCTGCGCGGAGCGGACCGCCGAGGAGGCGTCCGCCAGGAGCGGTACGGCCTGGTCGGTCACGTCCGCCACGAGTTTGGTGGTCGCCCTGAGCGTCTGGGCCAGCCTCGCCAGCGCTACGGCGAGGAAGGACACCAGGATCGCCCAGAAGACGGCCACCAGGATCCCGGCCACCTCGCCACCGGACACTGCGCACCCGCTCCCGTATACGTGTCTGACATCTTTGGAACCATGAAAACCCAGTAGGCCGAGCCTATCGCGCCGCGGGTGCGGCTCCGTACCGGATTGCCGCCGTCGCGCGGGCCGGGTTGCGCGAAGCGATTGTACGGAGTGAACACGGTTCAGTACGCTCCGTGTCCCATGCGTGACCATCGGCTCTGCGACGGCAATCTGCCCCTCGAACTGGACGCGTTCGTGGGGCGCTCGGCCGAACTCGCGGAACTGTCCCGGCTCCTGGAGAACGCGCGGCTGGTGACCGTGACCGGGGCCGGCGGCATCGGCAAGTCCCGGCTGGCGGCCCGGGCGGCGGCGCGCGAGGGCACCTGGCGGGTCGAACTGGCCGCGGTGCGCGATCCGGAGCTCGTGGACTTCGCGGTCCTGGAGACGCTGGGGCTCACCGACCACACCACACGGCCGCCGCGCGAGATCCTGCTCGCCCATCTCGCCGAGCGCGGGCCCGGGCGTCAACTCCTGCTGCTGCTGGACGGGTTCGAGCATCTCGTGGAGGCGTGCGCGGAACTGGTCGCCGACCTGCTGCGGAAGGCGCCCGGCCTCCGGGTGCTCGCGGTGGGCCGCAGACCGCTGTCCGTGGCGGGCGAGCGGGTGTTCACGCTCGGCCCGCTGGCGCAGGACGAGGCCGTGGAGCTCTTCCTGTCGCGGGCGGCCGGGTCGCGGGCTTCAGGGTCGGAGGCGGCCGGGTCGGAGGCGGCCGGGTCGGAGGCGGCCGGGTCGGAGGTGGTCGCCGCCGTCGATCCCGCCGTGCCGGAACTGTGCCGGCGCCTGGACGGCATCCCGCTCGCGGTCGAACTGGCCGCCGGGCGACTGCGGGCCCTGTCCCCCGGGCAGCTGCTGGAGCGGCTCGACGACCGGTTCCGGCTGCTGGCCGGCGGCGGGCGGGACACCTTGCCCCGGCATCGCACGCTGCGTACGGCGATCGGCTGGAGCCATGAGCTGTGCACGTCCGAGGAGCGGCTGCTGTGGTCGCGTCTGTCGGTGTTCGCCGGGCCCTTCGACCTGGAGGCCGCGGAGTACGTCTGCAGCGGCGACGGGCTGGCCGAGCAGGACGTCCTCGACGTGCTGACGGAACTGCTCGCGCAGTCCGTGGTCGCGCGGGAGGAGTCCGTGACGGGGGTGCGCTACCGGATGCTGGACACGGTCCGGGCCTACGGCGCCGACTGGCTGGAGGCGAGCGGCGACGCGGCCCGGCTGCGACGACGGCACCGTGACTGGTACCTGGGCCTGGCCACCTGGTGCGAGCTGGACTGGTTCTCGCCGCGCCAGGCCGAGGTCGCCGCGCGCGTCGAGGCGGAACTGCCCAATCTGCGCTCCGCCCTGGACCACTGTCTGTCCGACCCGGACGAAACGCACCTGGGCCAGTACCTCGCCGGGTCCCTCTGGTTCTACTGGGCCGGTTGCGGACGGCTGTCGGAGGGCCGGCACTGGCTGGAGCAGGCCGTGCGACTGGAGTCCGACAACGAGCTGTCGCGGTTGAAGGCCCTGTGGGTGCTGGGTTACGTGGCGATCCTCCAGGGCGACACGGTGCCCGCGCTCGCCGCGCTCCAGGAGTGCCGTCAGGAGGCGGAGCGGTCGGCGAACCCCATGGCGGTGGCCTACGCCGAGCACCGCACCGGGTGTCTGGCCCTGGTCACGGACGACATGGCCCGTGCGGAGACGCTGCTGCGCTCGTCGCTGGGGCGCTACCGGGAGATCGGCGAGCTCAACAGCAACGTGCTGATGGGCCAGGTGGAACTGGCGATGGCCCGGGCCTTCCAGGGCGATCTGCCGGAGGCGGTCAGCCTCTGCGAGGACGTCCGGCAGGTCTGCGAGGACCACGGCGAGCGCTGGGCCAGGTCGTACGCGCTGTACGTGCTGGCCTACGCGGCCTGGAGCGAGGGCGACCCTGCGGCGGCCCGCGCCCTGCTGACCGACTGCCTCGGCGCCGCCCACTCCTTCCACGACCTGCTCGGCACGGTCCTGACGATCGAGCTGCTGGCCCTGGTCACGGCGGTGCAGGGCGACCCGGCGGAGGCGGCGGTCCTCCAGGGCGCGGCGGCCGCGATGTGGCCCTCGGTCGGTCTGCCGCTGTTCGGCTCCGCCTACTACAACGCCCCGCACGAACGGTGCGAGGCGACGGCCCGGGAGCGGCTGGGCGACCAGCGGTACGAGGAGTGCGTGCGGGAGGGCGGACGGCTCGGCCGGGAGGCCGCGGTGGCCCGGGTGCTGGGGCGGCCGGTGGAGGCGCTGCCCGCGCCGCGCGGACCGGCCCGGCACGCCCAGGGTGCGGTGGCCCTGCACGAACCCGCCGCCTCGCCCACCCGGAAGGGCGGGGAGACGGCGGGCTGAGGTGGTGCGTGTGCTACGTCCGGCTGGTGATCAGCGGGCGTAGTACTCGACGACGAGCTGCTCGTCGCAGATCACCGGGATCTCCTTGCGGTTCGGCTCGCGGTCCAGGCGGAAGGCCAGGGCGCGGAGGTTCACCTGGAGGTAGCGCGGGGTCTCGCCGTCGGGGGCGAAGCCACCCTCGCGGGCGATGGAGAAGAGGGTCTTCTCACGGCTGCGCTCGCGGACCATCACGACGTCGTCGGGACGGACGCGGAAGGACGGCTTGTCGACCTTCTGGCCGTTGACCTCGATGTGGCCGTGGACGACCATCTGACGGGCCTGGTAGATCGTGCGGGCGATGCCCGAACGCAGGACCAGCGCGTCGAGACGGCGCTCGAGCTCGATGATCAGGGCCTCACCGGTCTTGCCCTGGACCTTGGAGGCGCGCTCGTAGGCGCGGACGAGCTGACGCTCGGAGACGTCGTACTGCGCGCGCAGACGCTGCTTCTCGAGCAGACGGACCTTGTAGTCCGAGTTCTGCTTGCGGCCACGGCCGTGCTCACCCGGGGGGTAGGGACGGGCCTCGAAGTACTTGACGGCCTTCGGGGTCAGCGCGATGCCGAGGGCACGCGACTTCTTGACCTTGGGGCGGGACTGGTTCGCCACGATCTCTCATTTCTCGGTGTTCGGCTTGTCAGAGTCGAGGGAGGTCGCATCCGCAGCCGGGGAAACCCTCCGGGTCTGCTGGGGACCCGTCGGGCAGCCGCTCCCTGGTCTGGGCACAACGTGCAGCACGCGAGTGGCCCACCGACCGGTTCCGTCGTACGACGGATGGTGGTGGGCTGCCCGCGACACCATTCGATCGGTGCGCGACGCTCCTGGAGCCGGTCCGAGGACCGGAGCTCCGGCTGACCGTCCCGTTCTGACTGCACGGGACACAGCACTTCGAGGGATTCTACAGGGCGCTCAGGACCGCTTGCGACCGAGGTGCTTCCTGGTCCACTCCACCGCGTCCGCGTACCGGGCCTCGGCGCCGTGCCGGGACGGCTCGTAGTACTCGCGGTCCTTGATCGCGTCCGGGGCGTACTGCTGCTCGGCGATGCCCTCGGGCAGGTCGTGCGGGTAGACGTATCCCTGGGCGTGGCCGAGCTTGGCGGCGCCCTTGTAGTGCCCGTCGCGCAGGTGCGGGGGCACCGGTCCGGCCAGGCCCTTGCGGACGTCCTCCATGGCGGCGCCGATCGCCGTGGTCGCGGAGTTGGACTTGGGGGCCAGGGCGAGGGCGATGGTGGCGTGGCTCAGCGTCAGCGCGGCCTCGGGGAAGCCGATCATGGCGACGGCCTGGGCCGCGGCGACGGCGATGGGCAGGGCGTTCGGGTCGGCGAGCCCGATGTCCTCGCTGGCGGAGATCATCAGGCGCCGGGCGATGAACCGGGGGTCCTCGCCGGCCTCGATCATGCGGGCCAGGTAGTGCAGGGCGGCGTCGACGTCCGAGCCGCGGATGGACTTGATGAGGGCGCTGGCGACGTCGTAGTGCTGGTCGCCGTCGCGGTCGTACTTCACGGCCGCGCGGTCGACCGTCTCCTCCAGCGTGGTGAGGGAGAGTTCCGCCTCGCCCTTGTCCAGCGCGGCCCCGGCGCCGGCCTCCAGGGCGGTCAGGGCGCGGCGGGCGTCACCGCCGGCGATCCGCAGGAGGTGGTCCTCGGCGTCCTCGCTGAGGGCGACGGCGTCCTTCAGCCCTCGCTCGTCGGTCAGGGCCCGCCTCAGCAGCCCCCTGACGTCGTCGTCGGTGAGGGGTTCGAGGGTCAGCAGCAGGGAGCGGGAGAGCAGCGGGGAGATGATCGAGAAGTACGGGTTCTCGGTGGTCGCCGCGATCAGCGTGACCCAGCGGTTCTCGACGGCCGGGAGCAGGGAGTCCTGCTGGGCCTTGCTGAAGCGGTGGATCTCGTCGAGGAAGAGGACGGTCTCCTTGCCGTAGCCGCCGGTGGCGCGGCGGGCGCCGTCGATGACCGCGCGGACCTCCTTGACGCCCGCGGTGATCGCCGACAGCTCGACGAACCGCTTGTTGGTGGCCTTGGAGACCACGTAGGCCAGGGTCGTCTTGCCGGTGCCGGGCGGGCCCCACAGAATCACCGAGGACGGTCCCGCCGGGCCGCCCGCGCCCTCGCCGACCAGGCGGCGCAGGGGCGAGCCGGGCTTGAGCAGGTGCTGCTGGCCCACCACCTCGTCGAGGGTGCGCGGGCGCATGCGGACCGCCAGGGGACTCCCGGCGGGGTCCTTCTCCTGGCGTTCTTCTGCGGCTGCGGTGAACAGATCGGGCTCCACGCTCAAAACCCTAGTTCACCGCACTGACAATCCCGCCGGGCGCCGGAGCGGTCCGGTCAGCTGGTCCAGAAGTCCCACCAGCGGGTCAGGACCAGCATGCCGATGATGCCGATGTGCAGAACGGGCAGCACCCAGGTGAACTCGCCGAAGAAGCTCTTCAGCCAACGCGGGGCGGGCAGGAAGCCGTTGCGCACGTTGAACGAGGTCACGTACCAGAACATGATGATCGTGGCGACCCAGGCCAGGGAGCACCACAGGCACAGCGCGTTGATCCGGTACAGGGACTGGAACATCAGCCAGGCGCAGAACGAGACGCCGAAGAGGGTGCCGGCGTTGAAGGTCAGCCAGTACCAGCGCGGGAAGCGGGCCCGGGCGAGCAGGCTCATGCCGACGCAGACGACGATGCCGTAGGCGACGAGGCCGAGCATCGGGTTGGGGAAGCCGAAGGCGGCGGCCTGCTTGGACTCCATGACGCTGCCGCAGGAGACCACGGGGTTGAGGCTGCAGCCGGGGGTGTAGGACGTGCCGGCGACCTTGGCCTCGAGCAGCTTGAACTTGTCGATCGTGATGACCCACGCGGCGAGCAGGCCGGCCGCGCCGGTGATCACCAGCAGCAGGGCGAGGGCACGGCTGCCGCCCGCCGCGCGCGGTGCGCCGTCCGGGCCCGCCGACGAAGGCTCGGGCTCGGTGGAGACGTCTTTGACTGTGGTCTTGCTCATCACGCCGATTCCGTCTGCTTGAGAGTTGGACCTTCTTCGGGCAGGGGCCATTGTGCCGCACACGGGGCCCTGTCCACCGTTCGGTGGACATAAGGAAGGCCGCTCGGTCGCCCCCGGGCGAACGGTTCCGGCCGACACCCGCGGGGGCCGTACGGGGCCACGCACGCCGTCGAGGGCATCGGCATGGGCGGGGCGTTCGCCCTGCTTGGCGCAGTGCGTGGAGACCCTCCGGGGCAATCGGAGCCCTGGGTCCGGCCCTCGAGACGGGCACACGCGCGTGCCGCTCGCCTGTCGGAATCCCCTGGCAGGACGAATCGACGCCCACCGGGTTGACGGTTCACCATATGGCCGGGCGACGGGCACCTGAGGCAACGGCGAAGGCGCCGGACACCAGGTGCGGTGTCCGGCGCCTTCCCGGGTGGGGCCACGGCCGCGGCACTAGCCGAGGCGGGACTCCAGCTCGGCCACGATCTCGTTGACGCCGATCGCCGTCTGCTCGCCGGACTCCATGTCCTTGAGCTGGACCACGCCCTCGGCGAGGTCGCGCTCACCGGCGACGACCGTGTAGCGGGCGCCGCTGCGGTTGGCGTTCTTCATGGCGCCCTTGAGGCCCTTGGCGCCGTAGGAGAAGTCCGCCGCGATGCCCTGCTTGCGCAGCTCGCCCACCTTGGCGAACAGCACCCGGCGGGCCTCCTCGCCGAGCGGGACCGCGAACACGCTGGTCGTGGAGGGGAGTTCGAGCTCCACGCCCTCCGCCTCCAGGGCGAGGACCGTGCGGTCGACGCCGAGGGCCCAGCCGACGGACGGCAGTGCGGGGCCGCCGATCATCTCGGACAGGCCGTCGTAGCGACCGCCGCCGCCCACCGCGGACTGGGAGCCCAGGCCTTCGTGGACGAACTCGAAGGTCGTACGGGTGTAGTAGTCCAGGCCGCGCACCAGCTTGGGGTCGTCCTCGAAGGCCACGCCCGCCGCGGTGATCAGCTCACGGACCTCCTCGTGGTACGCCTTGCAGGCGTCGCACAGGTAGTCACGCAGCAGCGGGGCGTCGCCCAACTGCTTCTGGATGTCCGGACGCTTGTCGTCGAGCACGCGCAGCGGGTTGATCTCCGCGCGGCGCAGCGTCTCCTCGTCGAGGTCCAGCCCGCGCAGGAAGGTCTGGAGCGCCTCCCGGTACACCGGACGGCACTCCTTGTCGCCCAGGCTGTTGAGGAGGATGCGGAAATCCCTGAGGCCCAGCGAGCGGTACGCCTGGTCGGCCAGGATGATCAGCTCGGCGTCCAGCGCCGGGTCCTCGGCACCGATCGCCTCGGCGCCGACCTGCGAGAAGTGGCGGTAGCGGCCCTTCTGCGGGCGCTCGTAGCGGTAGTAGGAGCCGGAGTACCAGAGCTTGACGGGGAGGTTGCCCGCCTTGTGCAGGTTGGCCTCCAGCGCCGCGCGCAGCACGGACGCCGTTCCCTCGGGCCGCAGGGCGAGCCGGTCGCCGCCCTTGGTCTCGAAGGCGTACATCTCCTTGGTGACGATGTCGGTGGATTCACCCACACCGCGCGCGAAGAGCTCCACGCTCTCGAAGCCGGGCGTCTCGATGTAGCCGTAGCCGGAGTTGCGCAGCGGGGCCGCGATGGCCTCGCGGACCGCCAGGAACTTCGCGCTGTCCGGCGGGATGAGGTCGTACGTGCCCTTGGGGGCCTTGAAGGTGCTCACGGAAAGTCTCGTCACATTCCTCGTCGGGGAGCCTCGGCATGCGCTCCCGGGCCGTCGGCGGCCACCTGCCGCAGATACGGGTTGGTGGCGCGCTCACGGCCGATGGTCGTGTGCTCGTTGTGGCCGGGCAGCACCACGGTCGAGTCGTCGAGCGGGAGGACCACGCGGGCCAGGGACTCGAGCATGTCGTCCATGGAGCCACCGGGGAAATCGGTGCGTCCGATGGAGCCGGCGAACAGCAGGTCGCCCGAGAACAGGATCGGCGGGATGTCCGCCGCCTCGGGCAGGCCGAAGGTCACCGACCCCCTGGTATGGCCCGGCGCGTGCGCGACGGACAGCTCCAGTCCCGCCAGCTCCAGCTTCACGCCGTCGGTCAGTTCCTTGACGTCGTCCGGCTCCCCCACGGTCAGCTCGCCCATGAGCGGCATCCCGAGGGAACGGCCGAGCGCCTTCTCCGGGTCGCTCATCATGAACCGGTCCTCGGGGTGGATCCACGCGGGCACGTCGTGCGCGCCGCACACCGGGACGACCGAGGCCACATGGTCGATGTGGCCATGGGTGAGGACGACGGCGACGGGCTTGAGCCGATGCTTCTTCAGTGCCTCTTCGACTCCCTGGGCGGCCTGATGGCCCGGGTCGATGATCACGCACTCCTCACCGGCGGCGGGGGCGACGAGATAACAGTTCGTCCCCCAGGCCCCGGCGGGGAACCCGGCAATGAGCACGATCGTCCTTCGTTGTGTCGATAAGGGCGGGCTTGAAAAGGGCTGCGCCTGTGGTCAGAGCCTACCGGCGCTGCCGTTTCCTCAGCGAACCCATATACGGTACGGGGCACACGCAGGCGGTCGGCTCACTAGACGCACGCGTCCCAGCAGGCGTACGAGACGCATGAGGAGAGAACCCGGTGGTCACCCAGGAACAGCGGAAGCGGCAGCTCGCCCGGGAGAAGTTTCTGCGGCAGCAGCAGCGACGCACGGCCGCGCGACGCAAGGCCCGCATGCGCAACTCCGTGATCGCGTCGGTGCTCGGCGTGATCCTGGTGGGCAGCCTGGCGCTGTACACGACGGACGTCCTCAAGGGCGACGACGACACGTCGAACGCGGCGGCCGAGGCCAAGGACTCCACGACGCCCAGCGCGGTCGCGGACCCGTGCAAGAAGCCGGCCGAGGGCAAGCCCAGGACGGCGACCTGGAAGAAGGAGCCGGCCCTGACGATCGACAAGTCGGCGACGTACACGATGAAGCTGGCGACGACGTGCGGTGACATAGACGTCGCGCTGAAGACGAAGGCGGCCCCGCACACCGTCAACTCCTTCGACTTCCTCGCGTCCAAGGGCTACTTCGACCACACCAAGTGCCACCGGCTCACCACCAACGGCATCTACGTCCTGCAGTGCGGCGACCCGACGGGCAGCGGCAGCGGGGGTCCCGGCTACACGATCCCGGACGAGAACCTGAAGGACAAAAGCCTGAAGAAGAACATCTATCCGGCGGGCACGGTCGCCATGGCCAACACCGGCCAGAAGCACACCGGCGGCAGCCAGTTCTTCCTCGTGTACCAGGACAGTCAGCTGCCGCCGAGCTACACCCCGTTCGGCACCGTTTCCGATGCCGGCATGACGGTCCTGAAGAAGATCGCCGCCGCGGGTGAGAGCACCGGAGCGGGTGACGGGGCGCCCAACGCGACGGTCGTGATCAACAAGGCGACCGTCACCAAATCCTGACCGCCAACTGCATAATTTCGGTCGCGCGGGATGCGGACAGGCAACCCGCCGGTCGCCTATGTTGGCCGTGACGAAACTGTGGACGATGCCCGGGGGAGCACCAGCCCCTCGCCGGCATCATGTGGAGGAGGCGCTGTGAGCAGCGACCCGTGGGGCCGCGTCGACGAGACGGGGACCGTGTACGTGCGTACGGCCGACGGCGAGCAGGTCGTCGGCTCCTGGCAGGCCGGCTCCCCTGAGGAGGCGCTGGCCTACTTCGAGCGCAAGTACGAGGGCCTGGTGGTCGAGATCGGCCTCCTCGAGAAGCGGGTGAAGACCACCGATCTGTCGGCCAAGGACGCGCAGGCCGCCATCGACCACATCCGCGAGCAGGTCGACGCGCACCACGCGGTCGGCGACCTCGACGCCCTCAAGGTGCGCCTCGACAAGCTCGTGGAGACCGTCGAGAAGCGCCGCGAGGAGCGCAAGCAGCAGCGCGCGAAGCAGTCCGACGAGGCCCGGCACGCCAAGGAGGCGCTGGTCGTCGAGGCCGAGGAGCTGGCCCAGTCCGACCAGTGGCGGGCGGCCGGTGAGCGCTTGCGGGCGCTGGTGGACACCTGGAAGGGCCTGCCGCGGCTGGACCGCAAGTCCGACGACGAGCTGTGGCACCGCTTCTCGCACGCCCGCTCGGCGTTCTCCAAGCGCCGCAAGGCGCACTTCGCGTCGCTGGACGCGCAGCGGGAGGAGGCCCGCCGGACCAAGGAGCGACTGGTCTCCGAGGCCGAGGCGCTCTCCGCGTCCACCGACTGGGGCCCCACGGCCGCGCGGTACCGCGAGCTGATGGCGGAGTGGAAGGCCGCGGGCCGTGCCCAGCGCGAGCACGAGGACGACCTGTGGAACCGCTTCCGCGGCGCCCAGGACGTCTTCTTCGCCGCGCGCAGCTCGGTCTTCGCCGAGCGCGACGCCGAGCAGTCGGAGAACCTGAAGCTCAAGGAGGAACTGGCCGAGGAGGCCGAGAAGATCCTCCCGGTCACCGACCTGAAGGCGGCGCGGGCCGCGTTCCGGCAGATCAATGAGCGCTGGGAGGCCATCGGCCACGTCCCGCGCGATGCGCGTCCCAAGGTCGAGGGCCGGATGCACGCCGTCGAGCGGGCCATCCAGGAGGCCGAGGAGACCGAGTGGCGCCGCACCAACCCGGAGGCACGCGCGCGTGCCGAGGGTCTGACCGGTCAGCTCCAGGCCGCCGTGGACAAGCTCAAGGGCCAGATCGAGCAGGCCCGCGCCCAGGGCAACAACGCCCGCGCCGACAAGCTCGAGCGTGAGCTGGAGGGCCGCCAGGCGCTGCTGGACCAGGCGCTGAAGGGTCTGGAGGAGTTCGGCGGCTGACAGTACGCCGACCGTCTCGCACGACGAGAGGGGCCCCGTACATCGCGTACGGGGCCCCTCTCGTCGTATGCCCTACGACCTGCTGCGCGCCGACGTCACGCGGTACACGTCGTAGACGCCCTCCACGCCCCGGACCGCCTTCAGGACGTGCCCGAGGTGCTTGGGGTCGCCCATCTCGAAGGTGAAGCGGGAGGTGGCGACGCGGTCGCGGGAGGTCTGGACGGCCGCGGAGAGGATGTTGACGTGCTGGTCCGACAGGACGCGGGTGACGTCCGACAGGAGCCGGGAGCGGTCCAGCGCCTCGACCTGTATGGCGACCAGGAACACCGAGGACTGGGTGGGCGCCCACTCGACGTCGAGGATCCGCTCGGGCTCGCGGGACAGCGAGTCCACGTTCACGCAGTCGTTGCGGTGGACGGACACTCCGCTGCCCCGGGTGACGAAGCCCATGATCGGGTCGCCGGGGACCGGCGTGCAGCAGCGGGCGAGCTTGACCCACACGTCGTCGACGCCCTTGACGACGACGCCGGGGTCGGCGTTGGTGCGGCGCTTGCGGCCACGGCCGCGGGTCGGCGGGACCGACTCGTCGATCTCCTCGGTGGCCGCCTCCTCGCCGCCGAGCGCGGAGACGAGTTTCTGCACGATGTTCTGCGCGGAGACATGGCCCTCGCCGATCGCCGCGTACAGCGCGGAGATGTCGGAGTACCGCATCTCGTGCGCGAGCGTGACGAGGGAGTCGCCGGTCAGGATGCGCTGGATCGGCAGGTTCTGCTTGCGCATGGCACGGACGATGGCGTCCTTGCCCTGCTCGATCGCCTCGTCGCGGCGCTCCTTGGAGAACCAGGCGCGGATCTTGTTGCGGGCGCGCGGGGACTTGACGAAGTTCAGCCAGTCCCGGGACGGTCCGGCCCCGGCCGCCTTGGACGTGAAGACCTCGACGAGGTCGCCGTTGTCCAGGGTCGACTCCAGCGGTACGAGACGGCCGTTGACCCGGGCTCCTATGGTGCGGTGTCCCACCTCGGTGTGCACCGCGTACGAGAAGTCCACCGGGGTGGAACCGGCCGGCAGCGCTATCACGTCGCCCTTGGGGGTGAAGACGAAGACCTCGTTGCGCGAGAGGTCGAAGCGCAGGGACTCCAGGAACTCGCCCGGGTCCTCGGTCTCCTTCTGCCAGTCCAGGAGCTGGCGCAGCCACGCCATGTCGTTGAGGTGGTCGTCCTTGCCGGTGGTCCGCGGCGCGTCCGAGCGCACCTTGGAGGCGCCGGCGACGGCCTCCTGCTTGTACTTCCAGTGCGCGGCGATGCCGTACTCGGCGCGGCGGTGCATGTCGAAGGTGCGGATCTGGAGTTCGACCGGCTTGCCGTTGGGGCCGATGACCGTCGTGTGCAGCGACTGGTACATGTTGAACTTGGGCATCGCGATGTAGTCCTTGAACCGGCCGGGGACCGGGTTCCATCGCGCGTGCACGGTGCCGAGGGCGGCGTAGCAGTCGCGCACGGTGTCGACGAGGACGCGGATGCCCACCAGGTCGTAGATCTCCGCGAAGTCACGGCCGCGGACGATCATCTTCTGGTAGACGCTGTAGTAGTGCTTGGGGCGGCCGGTGACGGTCGCCTTGATACGGGCCGCGCGCAGGTCCTGCTGCACCTCGTCGGTCACTATGGCGAGGTACTCGTCACGCTTGGGGGCGCGCTCGGCCACCAGGCGGACGATCTCGTCGTACATCTTGGGGTAGAGGATCGCGAAGGCGAGGTCCTCCAGCTCCCACTTGATGGTGTTCATGCCCAGGCGGTGGGCGAGCGGCGCGTAGATCTCCAGGGTCTCGCGCGCCTTCTTCTCCTGCTTCTCGCGCTTGAGGTAGCGCATGGTGCGCATGTTGTGCAGGCGGTCGGCGAGCTTGATGACCAGGACACGGGGGTCCTTGGCCATGGCCACGACCATCTTGCGCACGGTCTCCGCCTGCGCGGCCTCGCCGAACTTGACCTTGTCCAGCTTGGTGACGCCGTCGACGAGCAGGGCGACCGAGTCGCCGAAGTCCCGGCGGAGCTGGTCCAGGCCGTACTCGGTGTCCTCGACCGTGTCGTGCAGCAGGCCCGCCATGAGCGTGGCCGGGTCCATGCCCAGCTCGGCGAGGATCGTGGTGACGGCCAGCGGGTGCGTGATGTACGGATCGCCGCTCTTGCGCTTCTGGCCGCGGTGCCAGCGCTCGGCGACCTGGTAGGCCGTCTCGATCTTGCGGAGGGTCGCGGTCTCGATCTTCGGGTCGTTGCTGCGCACTATCCGCAGCAGCGGCTCCAGCACCGGGTTGTACGGGTTGGAGCGCTGGACGCCGAGACGGGCCAGGCGGGCGCGGACGCGGTTGGAGGACCCGGAGCGGGCGGGCTGACCGGCGGGTGGGCGGACCACGGCGGGTGTGGACGCGGGCGCGGAGCGCTCGGGCGGGGCCGGCTTGGGGCGCGGCTGCTCGGCCGGGTCGTCGGCGGGCGCGGACTGGGCGTGCGCGTGTTCGACCGAGCCCTGCGCGGTGCTCTTCGCGTTGTTCGCGCTGTTCGCGTGCTGCGCGTCCGGCGCGTTCTGCGCGGGCGTGGCCGCGGGTCCCGAGGCGGACTCGGGCTTGGCGGCGGTCAGTGGCTGGGCCTCGTCTGGCAAGAGGACTCCTCGTGCGCGAACCGGGTCCCCCGATCAGGCTCCGGAAACCCCATGGTAGCGATCCTGCGGCTCAGGATCGCCCTCAGGCGGTGTGAGGACCGTCTACCGGCGAAACGCGCGGGTCGGGCACCGGCATTCCAGGGGCGTTCGCGCGGGGGGTCCCCGAGGAGCGCCGGCGTACCTGGTCTGTCGCGCAGTCGCACGCGCCTTTCTCGGGACACGAGAACGGCCGCCCCGGAGGAACCGGGACGGCCGTTTCTGTGACACCCGAGGTCTCAGACCACCAGCAGCGCGTCCAGCGGAGCGCCCTCCAGCGCCGGTTCCAGGCGGGCGCGGCCCGCCAGGAAGCCCAGTTCCATCAGGACCGCGAGGCCCGCGACCTGGGCGCCCGCCCTGCGGATCAGCTGGATCGCGGCCTCGGCGGTGCCGCCGGTCGCCAGGACGTCGTCGATGATCAGGACGCGGTCCTCGGCCGACAGGTCCTCCGCGTGCACCTCGATCTCGGCCGAGCCGTACTCCAGGTCGTACGCCTGGGCGAGGGTCGCTCCGGGGAGCTTGCCCGCCTTGCGTACGGGGATGAAGCCGAGGCCCGCGCGGACGGCGACCGGGGCGCCGAGGATGAAGCCGCGGGCCTCCAGGCCGACGACCTTGGTGGCGCCGGTGCGCTCGGCGATCTCCGCGAGCGCGTCGGTGAGCGCGGTGAACGCCGCCGGGTCCGCCAGGAGCGGGGTGATGTCCTTGAACATCACGCCCGGCTCCGGGTAGTCGGCCACATCGCGGATGCGGCTGAGCAGCAGCTCCTTGATGTCGGTCATCGGCGCTTCCCCGAAGGGCGGCCGCGGCCGCGGTTGCGGGACGCGGGCTGGGTGCGCGGGCCGACGACCGCGTGGGCGTCCTCGGGCTCGTCGCCGTGCGGGGCGTCGCCCCGGGTCTCGGCGAGCTCCTCCTCGGCGGAGGCCTGGGCACGCTTGGCCAGGACCCGCTTCCTGAGGGACTTCATCTGCGGCTCGAGTTCCTTGAGGTCGGCGACGAGCGGCGTGGCGATGAAGATCGAGGAGTACGCACCGGCGGCGAGGCCGACGAACAGCGACAGCGAGATGTCGTTGAGCGTGCCCGCGCCGAGGAAGCCGCCACCGATGAACAGCAGGCCCGCCACCGGCAGCAGCGCGACCACCGTGGTGTTGATGGAGCGGACCAGGGTGCCGTTGATCGAACGGTTGGCGACGTCGCTGTAGGTCCAGCGGGTCTGCTTGGTGATGTCCTTCGTCTGCTCCTTGAGGGAGTCGAAGACGACCACCGTGTCGTAGAGCGAGTAACCGAGGATGGTCAGCAGACCGATCACCGTGCCCGGCGTGACCTCGAAGCCGACGAGGGCGTAGATGCCGACGGTGATGGTGATGTCGTGGATCAGGGCGACGAGGGCGGCGATGGCCATGCGCCACTCGAAGGCGATCGCCAGATAGATCACCACCAGGACCATGAAGATCGCCAGGCCCTGCCAGGCCTTGTTGGCGATCTGGTCACCCCAGCTGGGGCCGACGAGGTCGGCCCCGATCTTCTCGGGGTCGACCTTGAAGTCCTCGGCGAGCTTGTCCTTGATCTGGTCGGACTGGGTGGTGTCCATACCGGCGATCTGGATGCGCAGCGTGCCGTTACCGAGCTTCTGCACGACCGCGTCGTGGCCGGAGGCCTTCTCCGCGTACTCCTGGGCCTGGGAGACCGAGACGCTGGTCTCCTTGGTGGTGAAGACGGCACCGCCCTGGAAGTCGATGCCCATGTTCAGGCCGCGCACCGCCAGGCCGACGATGGCCGTGATGGTGATCAGGATGGAGATGCCGTACCAGAGCTTGCGGTGACCGACGAAGTCGTAACTGATCTCGCCACGGTGCAGTCGGGCGCCGAGGTTGCCGAGTTTCGACATGCTCACGCCTCCTTCGTCTCAACGGGGGCGACGGGACGGCGGGTGCGGCGCAGCGGCGGCTTGGCACCCAGGCTCTTCGGGTCGAGGCCGGACCATTTGTTGCCGCTCGCGAAGAACGTGCGGCGGGCCAGCAGCGTCATCAGCGGCTTGGTGAAGAAGAAGACCACGACGACGTCGAGGACGGTGGTCAGACCGAGGGTGAACGCGAAGCCCTGGACCTTGCCGACGGTCACGATGAACAGCACGGCGGCGGCGAGGAACGACACGAAGTCGGAGACCATGATGGTGCGCCGGGCGCGCGGCCAGGCCCGCTCGACGGCGGGGCGCAGGGAGCGACCCTCTCGGATCTCGTCGCGGATGCGCTCGAAGTACACGATGAACGAGTCCGCGGTGATACCGATGGCGACGATGGCACCGCACACGGCCGGCAGGTTCAACGCGAAGCCGATGGCCGGGCCGAGCAGCGCCATGAGCACGTAGGTGAGGATGCCGGAGACGAGCAGCGAGGCGATCGCGACGAGCGACAGGCCGCGGTAGTAGAACACCAGGTAGAGCACGACCAGCCCGAGGCCGATCGCGCCGGCGAGCAGACCGGCGTGCAGCTGGTCGGTGCCGAGCGCGGCGGTCACCGTGGTGACGGTCTCCTCCTTGAAGGAGAGCGGGAGCGCGCCGTACGACAGCATGTTGGCGAGGCTCTGGGCCTCCTCCTGCGTGAAGCTGCCGGAGATCTGGGCCTGGCCGCCGGTGATGGACTGGCTCACGGTCGGGCTGGAGACGACCTCGCCGTCGAGCACGATGCCGAACTCGTTCTGCGGCAGGGTGTTCTGGGCCAGCTTGCCGGTGATGTCGGCGAACTTCTTCGCACCGCTCTTGTTGAAGTCCATGGTGACCTGCCAGCCGGCGGCACCCTGGGTGTCGTAGACGGCCTTGGCCTCGTCGACCTCGGTGCCGGCCACGGCGGCCGGGCCGAGCAGGTACTTGTACCAGACGCCTTCGATCTCACCGCAGCCCACGGTCGGGTCCTCGGGCTTGACACCCTCGCCGGCCTTGGTGCGGACCGCCTTCTTGGAGCAGTCGAGGGCGGCGTACTGCGCCTGGAGCTTGGCGTCGGCGGAGGTGCCCGCGCCGCTGCTCGCGGAGGCGGAGGGGCTCGCGGAGGGCGAGGCGGACGCGGAGGACGACGGGGTGGGGTCGGCCTTCAGCGCGTCGGAGGCGGCGCGGCCCTGCGTGGTGGCGGAGGCCGACGGGGAGGTCGAGGAGGTCGCCTTCTCACCGCTGGTGGCCGACTCGCTCGTGGAGGGGCTCGGCGAGGAGCTGGCGGAACCGCTCTTCGACGCGCTCGGCGAGGGGCTCGCGGCGGCGCCGGTGGCCTCCTGGGCGAGCACCGGACGGAAGTACAGCTTCGCGGTGGTGCCGACCTGGTCCCGGGCTTCCTTGGAGTTGGTGCCCTTGGGGATGTTCACGATGATGTTGCTGTCGCCCTGGGTCTGCACCTCCGCCTCGGAGACGCCCAGGCCATTGACACGGCGGTTCATGATGTCGACCGCGGTGTCCATGTTGGCCTTGTTGATCGCGGAGCCTTGGTCGGCCTTCGCCTTCAGCGTGATGCTGGTACCGCCGGCGAGGTCGATGCCGAGGCGCGGCGTGGTGTGACCGGAGGCGAACATGCCTCCGGTGAGCGCCACGATGGCGATCAGGATCAGGGCCAGCGAGCGCCCTGGCTTGCTCTGGGCGCTCGCGCTCCGGCCCCTCTTGGGTGCTGCCACCTTCTCGTACTCCCTCTCGGGCCGCTGCGCGCCGGGTCTGCGGGCGGGCGGCCATGACATGGTGTCGATCCCGTGCGAGCTGCGTACGTCCGAGGGCGCGCGGGCATGGCCCGCGCGCCCCGGGTACGGCTACTTCGCGTCGGAGTCGCCGTCGGTCTTCTTCGGCACGTCGTCCGTCTTCGCCTCGGCGGCCTCGTCGGGCTTCCGGGCCCCGTCAACGGGCTCGTCCTTCTTGCCGAGGTCGACGGCCTTGTCGTCGGAGGCGGCAACTTCGTCGGCGGACTCGTCGGTCTCATCCAGATCGGCAAGGGAGGAGGCGTCGTCGGGGACGACGTCGGTCTTCAGGTCGTGCTCGACGCCGTGGACGATGCGGTTGTACTCGTCGTCGGTCAGGACGGCACCGATGGCGTTCTTGGCGAAGAGGAGCTCGACGCCCGGGCCGGCGTCGACGAGAACCGTGTCGTCGTTGACCTCCTTGACGGTGGCGTACATCCCCCCGATGGTGCGGATGCCACTGCCGGGCTGCATCTGGTTCCGCATGTCGGCTGCCTGCTGCTGCTTCTTCTTCGCCGACCGGGTCATCAGGAACATGGCCCCGATGAGCACGATGAACGGGAGGAGGGTCACGAGACTCACGGGTCGGTACTTCCTTCACGCGACCGCGGGCTTGAGCGGCCTGATGGTTGGGGGTGTGTACGCCGCCGGCTAAGGCGGCATCGGCGGAGTCTAAGCGAGTCCGCGCGCAGGGAACAACGCTCAGCATGGCACCCGGGTTCCTGGCCCGGCCAATCCCGCGGCGTCACAAAGCCATCACGTCCCGAACAGGTCCTGTTGTCCGTTTCCGGTGGCCGCCGAGCGGGGTGGGGTGAGGCCGAGATGGGCCCATGCGGCGGGAGTGGCGACCCGGCCGCGGGGGGTCCGGGCGAGCAGGCCCTCGCGGACGAGGAAGGGTTCGGCCACCTCCTCGACGGTCTCGCGCTCCTCCCCCACCGCGACCGCGAGCGTGGACAGGCCGACCGGGCCGCCGCCGAACAGCTTGAGCAGGGCCTCCAGGACGCCGCGGTCGAGGCGGTCGAGGCCGCGGGCGTCGACCTCGTAGACCTTCAGCGCGGCGGCGGCGATGTCACGGGTGATGAGCCCGTCCGCCTTGACCTGCGCGTAGTCCCGCACCCGGCGCAGCAGCCGGTTGGCGATGCGGGGCGTGCCGCGGGAGCGGCCGGCGATCTCGGCGGCGCCCGCGCCGTCGATCTCCACGTCGAGCAGGTGCGCGGAGCGGTGGATGACCCGCTCCAGTTCCGCCGGCTCGTAGAACTCCATGTGCGCGGTGAAACCGAAGCGGTCGCGCAGCGGGGGCGGCAGCAGGCCCGCGCGTGTGGTGGCGCCGACCAGGGTGAACGGGGGCAGTTCGAGGGGGATGGCGGTGGCGCCCGGGCCCTTGCCGACGATGACGTCGACGCGGAAGTCCTCCATCGCCATGTAGAGCATCTCTTCGGCGGGCCGGGACATGCGGTGGATCTCGTCGAGGAAGAAAACCTCGCCCTCCTGGAGGGAGGACAGGATCGCGGCGAGGTCGCCGGCGTGCTGGATGGCGGGGCCCGAGGTGATGCGGATGGGGGCGCCCATCTCGGCCGCGATGATCATGGAGAGGGTCGTCTTGCCGAGGCCGGGGGCGCCGGAGAGCAGCACGTGGTCCGCGGTGGCGCCGCGCGCGCGTGCGGCGCGCAGGACGAGGTCGAGCTGTTCGCGGACCTTCTCCTGGCCGATGAACTCGTCCAGGTCCTTGGGGCGCAGCGCGGCCTCGACGGCCTGGTCCTCACGGTCGGCGACAGAGCCCACCAACCGCTCGGGGGCGGTCTCGTCGGTGGTGTCGTCCCAGTTCACTGACGTTCCCTCCTAGCGGGCGCGGTTCAGGGTCTGCAGGGCGGCCTTCAGCAGCTGACCGACCTGCGGCGTGCCGCCGGCGGCCTCGGCCTGGGGTGCTACGGCGGACACGGCCTCGTCGGCCTCGCGGGTCGCGTAGCCGAGACCGATCAGCGCCGCGTGCAGCTGGTCGCGCCAGCCCTGGGTGACCGGGGCGCCGATGGCGGGGGCGCCGATCGGCTCGCCGAGGCGGTCCTTCAGTTCGAGCAGCAGCTTCTGCGCACCCTTCTTGCCGATGCCGGGGACGGCGATCAGGGCCTTCTCGTCGGCCGTGGCCACCGCCCTGCGCAGGGCGTCCGGGGTGTGCACGGCGAGCATCGCCTGGGCCAGCCGGGGTCCGACGCCGCTCGCGGTCTGGAGCAGTTCGAAGACCTGGCGTTCGTCGTCGTCCACGAACCCGTACAGGGTCAGCGAGTCCTCGCGTACGACGAGGGAGGTGGCGAGCTTGGCGGGCTGGCCGAGGCGGAGCGTGGACAGCGTGTTCGGCGTGCACTGCACGGCCATGCCGACCCCGCCGACCTCCACGACGGCGGCGTCGGGGGCGAGTGCGGCGACGGTGCCGCTCACGAAGGCGATCATGCCGTACGGCCTTTCGATGCGTTGGCTGCGTGCAGGGCGACCGCCTGCTGGAGCCGGTTCTGCGCGGGGGCGCGCCAGATGTGGCAGATGGCGAGGGCGAGGGCGTCGGCGGCGTCGGCGGGCTTGGGCGGCGCGTCGAGCCGCAGGAGCCGGGTGACCATGGCACCGACCTGGGCCTTGTCGGCGCGGCCGCTGCCGGTGACGGCCGCCTTGACCTCACTGGGGGTGTGCAGGGCGACCGGGATGCCGCGACGCGCGGCGCACAGCATGGCGACGGCACTGGCCTGGGCGGTGCCCATGACCGTACGGACGTTGTGCTGGCTGAACACCCGCTCCACGGCGACGAATTCGGGACGGTGCTCGTCGAGCCACTGCTCGATGCCCTGCTCGACGGCGACGAGCCGGAGCCCCAACTCGGCGTCACTGGGCGTGCGTACGACGCCCACGCCGAGCATCGTCAGCGGTCGTCCCGCGACCCCTTCGACGACACCCACACCGCACCGCGTGAGTCCGGGGTCCACCCCGAGTACGCGCACCGGCCCCCTCCTTTCGGTCACCTGTTTGTGCAGGCTATCGGCTGCCACCGACAATGCGACGGGCCGACGGGGTGTGTCCCGTCGGCCCGTTCGCATCCGGAGCGTCGGCTCAGGCGTCGACCTTCTCCATGACCTCGTCGCTGACGTCGAAGTTGGCGAAGACGTTCTGGACGTCGTCGCTGTCCTCGAGCGCGTCGATCAGCTTGAAGATCTTCTTGGCGCCCTCCTCGTCCAGCTCGACCTGCATGGTCGGGACGAAGTTGGCGTCGGCCGAGTCGTAGTCGATACCGGCCTCCTGGAGGGCGGTGCGGACCGCGACCAGGTCGGTGGCCTCGCTGATGACCTCGAAGGTCTCGCCGAGGTCGTTGACCTCCTCGGCGCCCGCGTCCAGGACCGCGCCGAGCACGTCGTCCTCGGTCAGCTCGCCCTTGGGGACGATCACGACGCCCTTGCGGTTGAACAGGTACGACACCGAGCCCGGGTCGGCCATCGAGCCGCCGTTGCGGGTCATGGCGACACGGACGTCGGAGGCGGCGCGGTTGCGGTTGTCGGTGAGGCACTCGATGAGCACCGCGACACCGTTCGGACCGTAGCCCTCGTACATGATCGTCTCGTAGTCGGCGCCACCGGCCTCCAGGCCGGCGCCGCGCTTCACCGCGGAGTCGATGTTCTTGTTCGGCACCGAGCTCTTCTTGGCCTTCTGGATGGCGTCGAAGAGCGTGGGGTTGCCGTCGGGGTCGGCGCCGCCGGTACGGGCCGCGACCTCGATGTTCTTGATGAGCTTCGCGAAGAGCTTGCCGCGCTTGGCGTCGATCACGGCCTTCTTGTGCTTCGTCGTAGCCCATTTAGAGTGGCCGGACATCTGCCTGTCTCCTTCGCGTAACCCATCCGAACAACGAACCCAAGAGATCCTACAAGGACTGCGCCGACCGGTTCGCGCGCACCATGTCGACGAAGAGCGCGTGCACACGGTGGTCGCCGGTCAGCTCCGGGTGGAACGACGTGGCGAGCGCGTTGCCCTGGCGGACCGCGACGATGTGGCCGTCGTGCTCGGCGAGCACCTCGGCCTGGGCACCGACGGACTCCACCCAGGGCGCGCGGATGAACACGCCCTCCACGGCGTCGCCGTCGACGCCGCGGACGTCGACGCGCGCTTCGAAGGACTCGTTCTGCCGGCCGAAGGCGTTGCGGCGCACGATCATGTCGATGCCGCCGATCGTCTCCTGGCCCGAGCGGGGGTCGAGGATTTTGTCGGCCAGCATGATCATGCCCGCGCAGGTGCCGTAGACGGGCATGCCGGCCCGCACGCGCGCGCGGAGGGGCTCCATCACGCCGAAGAGGACGGCCAGCTTGGAGATGGTCGTCGACTCGCCGCCGGGGATGACCAGACCGTCGACCTCGGCGAGCTCCTCGGGGCGCCGCACCGGCCTGGCCACGACGTCGGCCGCGGCCAGGGCGATGAGGTGCTCCCGTACGTCACCCTGGAGTGCGAGCACTCCGACCACGGGATCGGTCATCACCAGCCCCGGTTCGCGTAACGCTCGGCCTCGGGGAGGGTGTCGCAGTTGATGCCGACCATGGCCTCGCCGAGGTTGCGGGAGGCGTCGGCGATGATCTTCGGGTCGTCGTAGAAGGTGGTGGCCTTCACGATGGCGGCGGCGCGCTTGGCCGGGTCGCCGGACTTGAAGATGCCGGAGCCGACGAAGACGCCCTCGGCGCCGAGCTGGCGCATCAGCGCGGCGTCGGCCGGGGTGGCCACACCACCGGCGGAGAACAGCACGACCGGGAGCTTGCCGAGCTCGGCGACCTCCTTGACGAGCTCGTACGGGGCGCGCAGCTCCTTGGCGGCGGCGTACAGCTCGTGGTTGTCGTAGCCGCGCAGGCGGGCGATCTCGTTCTTGATCTGGCGCAGGTGGCGGACGGCCTCGACGACGTTGCCGGTGCCGGCCTCGCCCTTGGAGCGGATCATGGCCGCGCCCTCGGCGATGCGGCGCAGGGCCTCGCCCAGGTTGGTGGCGCCGCAGACGAAGGGGGTCGTGAAGGACCACTTGTCGGAGTGGTTGACCTCGTCGGCCGGGGTGAGGACCTCGGACTCGTCGATGTAGTCGACGCCGAGGGACTGGAGCACCTGGGCCTCGACGAAGTGGCCGATCCGGGACTTCGCCATGACCGGGATGGACACGGCCTCGATGATGCCCTCGATCATGTCCGGGTCGGACATCCGGGCCACGCCGCCGTCCTTGCGGATGTCGGCCGGGACCCGCTCCAGGGCCATGACGGCGACGGCGCCCGCGTCCTCGGCGATCTTCGCCTGCTCCGGGGTGACGACGTCCATGATGACGCCGCCCTTGAGCTGCTCGGCCATGCCGCGCTTCACGCGCGCGGTGCCGGTCTCGGGAGCCTGGTTCTCGGTGATGGACACGGGTTGACCTCACTGATGTGAAAAGCGGATTTCTACAGCACCGAGGGAACGTGACGAGAGCAGTCCACAGCAAGGGCCAATGGGGAGGCGGTGGATCGTTTTTCGAGTGGGGCGGTCACCCGGCGCGGTCCACCAGGGCCACCGGAGGCTCGTCGTCCATTTCGAAGGCGAGCGGGAACGGGGCGTGTCCGGCCAGTCGGAACCAGCGGACCTTGCGGTGCCGGCGCAGGGCGCGGGCGGCCCGTACGGAGTCGTTGTGGAAGCGCCGGGCCATCGGCACGCGGCGCACCGCCTCGGTCAGCTCGCGGACGGCCGCCTCTCCCCCGGGCGCCTCCCGCACCGCCTCCACCTGCGGCATCTCCGCGAAGACGGCGCGCAGAGCCTGGCTCAGCTCGCTCTCGGCGACCTCCCGCTGCTCCTCCTCGGCCTGCCGCGCGGCGTGCGCCGCCTCGTAGAGCACGATCGACGCGGCCGGGTCCAGGACGCCCGAGGTCGCCAGCTCCTGGGTCACCGAGGCCCGGCGCAGCAGCTGTGCGTCCAGCGCGGCGCGGGAGGCGTCGATGCGGGCGTGCAGCCGGTCCAGTCGCCCTGCGGTCCAGCTCAAGTAGAGGCCGATCGCGATCAGGGCGACGAGGATCCAGATGAGGGTTGAGGTCACGGTCGCAAAGGGTACCGAGCGGCGCGACCGGGGCGGCCGTGGGGCGTACGGGGCGTGGGCGTGCCCCACGGGACCGGCTGCGGCGAGGGCGTCCCCACACCGTGCTCCGGCGGCTCCTCACGGCCTCGGCCACCGGAGAACCGCCCGGCGGACTGCGACGAAGGCGTCCCCACACCGCGCTCCGGCGCCTCTTCACGGCCTCGGCCACCGGAGAACCGCCCGGCGGACTGCGACGAAGGCGTCCCCACACCGTGCTCCGGCGGCTCTTCACGGCCTCGGCCACCGGGGAACCGCCCGCCCCGCCCTCAGTCCCGCGCCAGTCCCAACCGCGCGCGCAGTCCCGTTCCCGGTGTCCGGTCGTCGTCGGCCGCGGCCACCGCCGCCGCTCCCGCGGTCACCGTCTCGTAGACCGACAGGATGTCCGCGCCGACCGTCGACCAGTCGAAGCGGCGTACGTGCGCGCTTCCGCGCTCCCGCAGTTCCGCGCGCCGCTCCGGGTCGCCCAGCAGCCGCAGCGCCGCGTCGGCCAGCGCGTCGGCGTCCTCGTTGGCGAACAGTTCGCCCGCCGCGCCCTGGTCGAGCACCTGGGTGAAGGCGTCGAGGTCCGAGGCGAGGACCGGGGCGCCCGCCGACATGGCCTCGACCAGGATGATGCCGAAGCTCTCGCCGCCGGTGTTGGGGGCGACGTACACGTCGACGCTGCGCAGGAAGCGCGCCTTGTCCTCGTCGCTGACCATGCCGAGGAACTCCACGCGCGGGCGCAGTTCCGCGGGCAGGCTCTCCACCGCCTCCTTCTCGTCGCCGCGCCCGGCCACCAGGAGCCGGGTCTGCGGACGCTCGGCGAGGATCTTCGGCAGGGCCTTCATCAGGACCGGCAGGCCCTTGCGGGGCTCGTCGATGCGGCCGACGAAGCCGAGGGTGTCGCCCTGCCACTCGGGCCTGGGCTCGGCCCTGGCGAAGAAGTCGACGTCGACACCGTTGGGGATGACGACCGCGTCGCCGCCGAGGTGTTCCACCAGCGTGCGCCGGGCGTACTCGCTCACCGCGATCCGCGCGCTGATCTTCTCCAGGGCGGCCTGGAGGATCGAGTACGCGGCGATCATCGCCTTGGAGCGCGGGTTCGAGGTGTGGAAGGTCGCCACCAGGGGCCCCTGCGCCGCCCAGCAGGCCAGCAGGCCGAGGGAGGGCGAGGACGGCTCGTGGATGTGGACGACGTCGAACTCGCCGTCGTGCAGCCAGCGGCGCACACGCGCGGCGCTGAGGAAACCGAAGTTCAGCCGGGCCACCGAGCCGTTGTACGGCACCGGCACCGCGCGGCCCGCCGAGACGACGTACGGCGGCAGCGGGGTGTCGTCGTCGGCCGGGGCCAGCACGGAGACGTCGTGGCCGAGGCGGATGAAGTACTCGGCGAGGTCGCGGATGTGGAACTGGACGCCGCCCGGCACGTCCCAGGAGTACGGGCAGACGATGCCGATCCTCACGAGGGCCCCTTGCCGGGGTCGAGATCCTTGAGCCACAACCGCTGGAGCATGTGCCAGTCCTCCGGATGGTCGGCGATCCCCGTGGCGAAGGCATCGGCCAGCGCCTGTGCCATGACAGACGTCTTCTCGGCGCGGGTACCTGTCTCGGGTACCTCGACCGGGGGATGCACCCTGCCCTGCATGACGGGCGAGTCGTCGTACCAGAGCGTCACCGGCAGCAGCAGTGCGCCGGTCTGCTGGGCGAGCAGCGCCGGGCCCGCGGGGATGCGGGTGGCCTCGCCGAAGAACTGGACCTCGACACCGGAGGACGACAGATCGCGCTCGGCGACCAGACAGACCAGGCCGCCGTCGCGCAGCCGCCGGGCCAGGGTGCCGAAGGCGGAGCCGCCGCTGTGCGGCAGGACCTCCATGCCGAGCCCCTCGCGGTAGGCGACGAACCGGTCGTACAGGGTCTCCGGCTTGAGGCGCTCGGCGACCGTGGTGAACGGCGTCTCCAGCGCGGTGGTGACCCAGGCGCCGGCGAGGTCCCAGTTGGCCATGTGCGGCAGCGCCAGGATGACGCCCTTGCCGGCGGCGAGGCCGTCGGTCAGATGGTGCAGGTCCTTGCCGGCGAAGCTCCCCCTGATGCGCTCCTTGCTCCAGGCGGGCAGCCGGAAGGACTCCATCCAGTAGCGCAGGTACGAGCGCATGCCCGCGCGGGACAGCTCGGCGAGGCGCTCGGGGCTCGCGTCGGGCACCACGCGCGCGTAGTTGCTCTCCAGGCGCAGCACGCCCTTGCCGCGCTGCTTCCAGGCGAGGTCCGCGATGGTCCGCCCGAGACGCACCGCGACCGGCTCGGGGAGCTTCTTCACCGCTCCCCAGCCCAGGCCGTACAGGGCGTCGGTGAGCCGCTCCTGAGCCGTCACGTCGTCCTCTCCTGCGCGGCCGCCGCCTCCGCCTCCGCGGACTCCCGGCGGACCGTGACGACGCGCTGGATGAGCGTGACCAGGCTGCCCACGGCGACGATCCACAGAGCGATCGGCAGCAGATACTGGATGCCCGGCACGCCGAACGCGTGCAGGCCCGCGAGTCCGGCGGCGACCAGGGAGATCACCAGGCGCTCGGCCCGCTCGACGAGCCCGTTGACGGCGACCGGCAGACCGATCGACTCGCCCCGGGCCTTGGTGTACGACACCACCTGGCCGCTCGCCAGGCAGAAGATCGAGACGGCGCACAGGACCAGGTCGTCGCCGCCACCGGCGTACCAGAGGATGAAGCCGCCGAAGACCGCGCTGTCGGCGACCCGGTCGAGCGTGGAGTCCAGGAAGGCGCCCCAGCGGCTGGAGCGCCCGAGCTGGCGGGCCATGTTGCCGTCGACCAGGTCGGAGAAGACGAACAGCGTGATCACGACCGTGCCCCAGAAGAACTCGCCCATGGGGTAGAAGACCAACGCGCCCGCGACCACTCCGGCGGTACCGAGGAGCGTGACCGTGTCGGGGCTGACGCCCCTTCTGATCAGAAATGAGGCGAACGGGGTGAGGACACGCGTGAAGAATGCACGCGCGTACTTGTTCAGCATGGCCTTCCCGAGGGTCGGTGTGGCCGCGCGGCCCCTGCTGGCCACCGGCTGGCCCATCGTAGCCACGCGCGCGCGTGTGCGAACGCCGGGCACTCGCGCCCCATGTCACGGGCCCGTGGCATACGGGTAACGGCGCGATCGCGTCCGTCGTATGGACGCACCGTGACGGGAGTGGAAAGCTCGAAGAACCGCGGGCGTCACCGGAGCCGCCCTCGCACGCGGCCCCGCCTGCCCGCGCCCACAGTGACCTCACCGTGCACGGGAGGCAAGGCCATGGGCGACAAGGCGAACGCACATCCCGGAGCCGCCGGCAGGGCAACGGCGGCCGACCATCCCGCGTCCGTACGGAATGTGGTGCTGGTCGGCCACTCCGGATCGGGCAAGACGACGTTGGTGGAGGCCCTCGCGCTCACCGCGGGGGCGGTGAACCGGGCGGGCCGCGTGGAGGACGGCGGCACCGTCTCCGACTACGACGAGATCGAGCACCGGCAGAACCGCTCGGTGCAGCTCTCCCTGGTGCCGGTCGAGTGGGACGGCATCAAGATCAATCTTCTCGACACCCCCGGATACGCCGATTTCGTCGGCGAACTCAGGGCCGGTCTGCGCGCCGCGGACGCGGCCCTCTTCGTCGTCTCGGCCTCCGACGGCGTGGACGGCTCGACCCGCATGGTGTGGGAGGAGTGCGCGGCGGTCGGCATGCCGCGCGCGATCGTGATCACGCATCTGGAGGCCGCGCGGGCGGACTTCGAGGAGATGACCCGGATCTGCGCGGAGGCGTTCGGCGCGGACGACCCCGATGCCGTGCTCCCGCTGTACCTGCCGCTGCGCGGCCCGCAGGGTCCGGACGGGCACGCGCCCGTGACCGGTCTGACGGGACTGCTGTCGCAGAAGCTGTTCGACTACTCCTCCGGCGAGCGCAAGGAGTCCGAGCCCGGCGAGGACCAGCTGCCGGAGATCGAGCAGGCCCGCAACCGGCTGATCGAGGGGATCATCTCCGAGAGCGAGGACGAGACCCTCATGGACCGCTACCTCGGCGGCGAACAGGTCGACGTCACGACGCTGATCGAGGATCTGGAGCGGGCCGTGGCTCGCGGGGTGTTCCACCCGGTCCTGGCCGCCGCCCCCGCGGCCGAGGGCGCCTCACAGGGCCTCGGCACCGTGGAACTGCTGGAGCTGATCACGCGGGGCTTCCCGACCCCGTTCGAACACCCCACACCGGGTGTCACCACCATCGACGGCAAGCCGCGCGAGATCAAGGCCTGCGACACCGACGGCCCGCTGGTCGCGGAGGTCGTGAAGACGTCCTCCGACCCGTACGTGGGCCGGGTCTCCCTCGTCCGCATCTTCTCCGGCACCCTGCGCCCCGACGAGACGGTCCACGTCTCCGGGCACGGTCTGTCCGACCGCGGGCACGAGGACCACGACGTCGACGAGCGGGTCGGGGCGCTGTCCACCCCCTTCGGCAAGCAGCAGCGGCCGGTGCCGTACGCCATCGCCGGCGACCTGGTGTGCGTGGCCAGGCTGAGCCGGGCGGAGACCGGCGACACCCTCTCGGCCAAGGACGACCCGCTCCTGATGGAGCCTTGGGAGATGCCCGACCCGCTGCTGCCGCTCGCCATCCAGGCGCACAGCAAGGCGGACGAGGACAAGCTCTCGCAGGGCCTCGCCCGGCTGGTCGCCGAGGACCCGACCATGCGGCTGGAACAGAACCAGGACACCCACCAGGTCGTCCTGTGGTGCCTGGGCGAGGCACACGCCGACGTGGCGCTGGAGCGCCTGCGCAGCCGCTACGGCGTCCAGGTCGACGTCATCCCGCACAAGGTGCCCCTCAGGGAGACGTTCGCCGAGAAGGCGGCCGGGCGCGGGCGGCACGTGAAGCAGTCCGGCGGGCACGGGCAGTACGCCATCTGCGAGATCGAGGTGGAGCCGTTGCCGGGTGGCTCGGGCATCGAGTTCGTGGACAAGGTCGTCGGCGGCGCGGTCCCCCGGCAGTTCATCCCGTCGGTGGAGAAGGGTGTACGGGCCCAGGCCGCCAAGGGGGTCGCGGCCGGTTACGCGCTCATCGACGTACGGATCACGCTCCTCGACGGCAAGGCGCACTCGGTGGACTCCTCCGACGCCGCGTTCCAGACGGCCGGCGCGCTGGCGCTGCGGGAGGCGGCGGCCGACGCGAGGATCCATCTGCTGGAGCCGGTGGCCGAGGTGAGCGTCCTGGTCGGCGACGACTACGTGGGCGCCGTGATGAGCGACCTGTCGGGGCGGCGCGGCCGGGTGCTCGGCACCGAGCAGATCAGCGGCAACCGCACCCTCGTCCGGGCCGAGGTGCCGGAGATCGAGATCGGTCGGTACGCCGTCGACCTGCGCTCCCTGTCGCACGGCACGGCACGCTTCCACCGTTCCTACGCCCGGCACGAACCGATGCCGGCGCAGATCGCCGAAAGGATCCGTGAACAGGCGCGCGCCTCCTAGGAATTGGCGCGACAGCACGTCAAGTGGCGTGTGCGGGACGCTCCCCCGCAGGTCGGCGGCGCGAGTGCGGCGCGGAAGCGCGCCGGTGCCGGGACGTCGAACGCGCGGGCCCGAGAGGGCCGAGCACGGTCGACCTCCCGGCGCCGGCCGACCGCTCCCCGGGGGCGAACGAGCCTGTAAGCAGGCGCCTTCGGCCGTCCGACGACGGATGTCAGTGGTGGCGGATACCCTGAGAACAGTGATCACGTCGGGCCCGGATCGCGGGACGGCCTGATCAACAGGTGTGCGGGGCAAGGAAGTCGGGAAGGCCGCAGGAGCGACAGTGGCGGCGATCGGGGGCGGGAATGACCGTTGACAGCGGTTACGCGGACATCTTCGGTCCGCAGGTGCCGCGCACGGGCGACGAGAGTCAGACGGCGACGTTCGCGCTGGCCTCGGCGGCCTATCGGGACAACAGGGTCGAGGACATCCTCAAGGCCAACAGCGAGTGGCACGAGACGGTCGTCAGGCCCGGCAAGATGAAGCTGTTCGAGCCCCGGCTCGGCGAGGCCTTCTCGCGGGCCGTGGTCGACCGCATGATCGGGCCCGGCCGCAAGCCCCTGATCCAGTCCTTCGGCACCGAGCCGCAGGTGGTCGTCGACCACTGTCTGGCCGCCAACAACATCCGCAAGGACCGTGACCGGCTGCTGAGCGTGGTCATGGTGGTCTGCGGTCTGCTGGCCCTGCCCGGACTGATCGTCTGGCTCCTGGTCTTCCAGATCCGCAGGACCATCGCCAAGGGCGAGAACAAACAGGCGGGCGCGTTCGCCACCGCCCTGCTCGTCGCCATGGGCGCCCTCGCCGTGATCTTCCTGCTCCGTACGCCCTTCACGGGATTCTGGGCCTGGTACGCGCGCGGAGCGGTCATCGCCCCGGTGGTCGGCTGGTTCTGGGCCAAGCAGATCTGCGAGCGCACCGCGCGTGACCTGCGCGGCCGCTGGGACAGCCTGCTGGCCGGCAGCAGCGTCGGCGCCAAGGTCCCCGAGGCGGTCCCCAGCAGCCCGGGCGAGACCGCCGCCGAGCAACTGCGCCAGTCCCTGGCCAAGCTGAGCGCCGAGCAGCAGTCCAACTCGGTCTTCTACGCGGGCCCCAAGGGCATACTCGGCATGGGCACGCGGTGGGGCAGCTGGCAGCTGGCCGAGGACCTGGTGCCGGCCAACCCCGACCGGGAGATCCACCCCTTCCGCAGCTGGGACGTCATCCGCTCCATCCACGACCAGCTGCGGATGCTGGAGCGGAACACCATCAACACCGGAGGCTTCCCCAAGGCCTCGGTACGGCACTGGATCGTCACGCCGGTCGCCGAGGGCGCCAAGGCGGTGTCCCGGCCGGAGGGCACGGACGTCGAGGCGTACCAGATCAAGTCGCACGCGATACAGGACATCTGCAACAAGCAGCAGTTCGGCAGCGGCGACCGCCACTACCTGGGCGTGCAGTGGGTCCTGTGGGACGGCCAGCTGGTCCTCACGATGCTGGTCACCGTGACCGTGCTGCACCAGACGCTGCGCATCGAGGTCACCGGCCACGCCCTCGGCCCGGTGAACCCGCTGTTCATGAACAAGCCGGAGGCGCCCACGAAGGAGGTCGCCAAGTCGTTCAAGCCGTGGGAGACCCGCAAGGTCAAGCTCCCGCTGGTGGACAGCGACGAGGTGGTCCGGATCGCCGTGCGCGCCCCGATCTCCTGGTACCCGCCCCTGCTGAACTGGCTCGGCGGGGGGATAGTCCTGCCCGAGCCGTTCGGCCTGCGGCACGTGTGGGCGGACAAGCCGTGGCGGCACCGCTTCATGGCCGACGACGCGATGCGCGCCGCGGCACCGGTGCTGCGGGTCGTGCACGCGGCGGCGATCCGGGTCCTGGCGGAGAACGGCGTGGACACGGAGAAGTTCGGCTCCCGGTCGGCGTTCCTGAGCACCGCGGTGCAGGACCCCGCGCCGAGGAAGGCCGACCTGTACGACGCGTGAACCGTGTGGGGGCCGGGGCGCGCCCCGGCCCCCTCACCTGAACGGGGGCGCGCCTGCCTACGCGGGCCAGGCCTCCGCCAGCATCTTGCGGGTGTCGGCCAGCAGTTGCGGCAGCACCCGCGTGTGACCGACGACCGGCATGAAGTTCGTGTCGCCGCCCCAGCGCGGGACGATGTGCTGGTGCAGATGGGCGGCGATGCCGGCGCCCGCCACCGAGCCCTGGTTCATGCCGATGTTGAAGCCGTGGGCACCGGACGCCGTGCGCAGCGCGGTCATCGCCTGCTTGGTCAGGGCGGCGAGCTCGACGGTCTCCGGCTCGGTGAGGTCGGTGTAGTCGGCGACATGGCGGTAGGGGACCACCATCAGGTGTCCGCCGTTGTACGGGTACAGATTGAGCACCGCGTACACCTGCTCGCCGCGCCGGACGACCAGACCGTCCTCGTCGGACTTGGCCGGGATCGAGCAGAAGGGGCATCCGTCGTCGGCGCCTGGGCCGGTCGGCTTGTTCTCGCCCTGGATGTAGGCCATCCGGTGGGGCGTCCACAGACGCTGGAACGCGTCCTGGGTCCCCACTCCCCACTGCTGCTCCGGCTCACTCGTCATGCCATGCAGCATATGGCGTCGCCCATTCGCGGCGTGTCGCCGGGGTTGCGGCGCGACCCCCCGGGGTCAAGCTGGATCGGTGGACGACGACAGCCCCAGGGCCCGCTGGGAACGGCGCACCGAGCTCCCCCTCGCCGTGGCGTCCCTGGCGTTCCTCGCCGCGTACGCGATCAGCGTCCTGGCCCGGGATCTGCCCGGGTTCTGGCAGGGCGTGTGCCTGGCGGTGACGCTGGCCGCGTGGGCGCTGTTCGCGGTCGACTACGCGGTGCGCTGGCGGCTGGACGGACAGCGGCTGCGCTTCGTGCGCACCCACTGGCTGGACACCCTGGTGCTGGTGCTCCCCCTGTTGCGGCCGCTGCGGATGGTCAGGGTGTACGAGGCCGTGCAGCGCCGGCACGGGCGGCCGCGGCTCGCGCTGCACGCGCGCGTGATGCTCTACGCCGGTCTGTCGACCGTCCTGCTCGGCTTCGCCGGCGCGCTCGCGGTCTACCAGCAGGAGCAGGGGGCGCCGGACGCGACCGTGCGGACCTTCGGGGACTCCGTGTGGTGGACCTGCGCGACCCTCGCCACCGTCGGCTACGGCGATGTCGCGCCCGTCACCCCGGTCGGACGGCTGATCGCCGTCGGGATCATGGCCGTCGGGCTGGCCCTGCTCGGCGCGGTGACCGGGACCTTCGCCTCGTGGCTGTTGCAGGTGTTCGCGCGGGAGGACGACGACAGGCCCCCGGAAGGCTGAACCTCCCGGGGGCCTGGGCGCAGTACGGGATCAGACCTGCGTCCGCTCCTCGACGACCTTGGCGATCTTCGCGAGGGCCTCGTCGAACGGGATGCCGTTCTCCTGCGAACCGTCGCGGTAGCGGAAGGAGACCGAGCCCGCGGCCATGTCCTCGTCGCCCGCGATGACCATGAAGGGCACCTTCTGCTTCTGGGCGTTGCGGATCTTCTTCTGCATGCGGTCGGACGAGGAGTCGACCTCGACGCGCAGGCCCTGCTTCTTGGCCGCCGCCGCGAACTTCTCCAGGTACTCGACGTGCGCGTCACCGATCGGGATGCCGAGCGCCTGGACCGGGGCCAGCCACGCCGGGAAGGCACCCGCGTAGTGCTCCAGGAGGACCGCGAAGAACCGCTCGATGGAACCGAACAATGCGCGGTGGATCATGACCGGGCGCTGCTTGGAGCCGTCGGGACCGGTGTACTCCAGGTCGAAGCGCTCCGGCAGGTTGAAGTCGAGCTGGATCGTCGACATCTGCCAGGTGCGGCCGATGGCGTCCTTGGTCTGGACGGAGATCTTCGGGCCGTAGAAGGCGGCGCCGCCCGGGTCCGGGACCAGCGGAAGGCCCTGCTTCTCGGCGACCTGGCGGAGCGTCTCGGTCGCCTCCTCCCAGACCTCGTCGGTGCCGACGAACTTCTCCGGGTCCTTGGTGGACAGCTCCAGGTAGAAGTCGGTCAGACCGTAGTCCCGCAGCAGGCCGAGGACGAAGGTGAGCGTCTTGTCGAGCTCCTCCGACATCTGCTCACGGGTGCAGTAGATGTGCGCGTCGTCCTGCGTGAAGCCGCGCGCGCGGGTGAGGCCGTGCACGACGCCGGACTTCTCATACCGGTACACGGTCCCGAACTCGAACAGGCGCAGCGGCAGTTCGCGGTAGGAGCGGCCGCGCGCGTCGAAGATCAGGTTGTGCATCGGGCAGTTCATGGGCTTGAGGTAGTAGTCCACGCCCTCGTCGAGCTGCATGGGCGGGTACATGCCGTCGGCGTACCAGTCCAGGTGTCCGGACTGCTCGAAGAGCTTCCCCTTCGTCGCGTGCGGGGTGTAGACGAACTCGTAGCCCTCCTCCTCGTGACGGCGGCGCGAGTAGTCCTCCATCACGCGGCGGATGATGCCGCCCTTGGGGTGGAAGACCGCGAGGCCGGAGCCGATCTGCTCGGGGATGGAGAACAGGTCGAGCTCGGAGCCCAGCTTGCGGTGGTCGCGCTTCTCGGCCTCGGCGAGGAAGTCGAGGTGCGCCTTCAGCTCGTCCTTGGTCGGCCAGGCGGTGCCGTAGATGCGCTGGAGCATCGGGTTCTTCTCGCTGCCGCGCCAGTAGGCGGCCGCGTTGCGCATCAGCTTGAACGCCGGGATGTTCCGGGTGGTGGGCAGGTGCGGACCGCGGCAGAGGTCCTTCCAGCACAGGTCGCCGGTCTTGGCGTCGAGGTTGTCGTAGATCGTCAGCTCGCCGGCGCCGACCTCGACGTCCGCGCCGTCGTCGGAGGAGGCCGAGCCCTTGAGGCCGATCAGTTCGAGCTTGTACGGCTCCGAGGCCAGCTCCTCACGGGCGGCCTCGTCGGTGACCACACGGCGGGAGAACCGCTGCCCCCGCTTCTGGATCTCCTGCATCTTCTTCTCGATGGCCTTGAGGTCCTCGGGCGTGAACGGCTTCTCGACGTCGAAGTCGTAGTAGAAGCCGTCCTTGACCGGCGGGCCGATGCCCAGCTTGGCCTCGGGGAAGAGCTCCTGGACCGCCTGGGCCATGACGTGCGCGGTGGAGTGCCGCAGGATGTCGAGGCCGTCCTTCGAGGAGATCTCGACACCCTCGATCTCGTCGCCCTCGGCGACGACGTACGCCAGGTCCTTCAGCTCGCCCGCCACGCGCGCGGCGATGATCGAGCGCTCGCCGGCGAAGAGCTCGGCGGCCGTGGTGCCCGTCGTCACCGTGCGCTCTTCCCGCTCGGAATCGCGTTGGATGATCACACGGACGTCTGACACCGGTCTCTCCTGACTGAAGGTGGATGCGGGCGCCGTACCGTGAGCGCGCGCAAGAGGCGATCGTACCGACCCGGGCCCCACCTCCGCGAAATCGGTCCGACCCGAGCCCTCTCCACGGCCTCCGCGCTTCCCCGCCCAGGCCGTCCCCAGAGGGCTTCTCAGACCCCGCCGGGGGTCCTCACCGCGAGCCTCCGCACTCCCGGCCGGGATCCGCCGCAGACCCCCTCAGATCCCCGCCGGGCCCCTCACCCCGGGCCTCCGCACTCCCCGCCGGGCCCCTCCCCGCATGCCTCCTCAGACTCCGTCAGGGTCCTCACCGCGGGCCTTCGCACCTCCCGCCGCAACCCTCCCCACAGGCCCCCTCAGACCCCGCCGGGGTCCTCACCCCGGGCCTCCGCACTCCCCGCCGGGCCCCTCCCCGCACGCCTCCTCGAAGAAGTCCAGGTTCTCCTGGAGGGACTTCATCAGCCGGTCCCGCTCGGCCTCGTCGACCTGGACGGGTGCGACGCCGGACGCGCCGGTGAGCCTGCGGAAGCCGCCCCGGCTCTCCAGTCGCCCGTGCACGCGCACCGGCAGTCCGACGAGGTGTGCGTGGCCGGCGATGCGGTACGCCTCCTCGTCCAGGGTGAGCCGGACGTGCGGCACCTCGGCGCCGGCGATCACCCGCAGCCGTACGCTGCCGTCCCCGCGCGGCCCCGCCCTGCGCATCCGCACCACGGCCCCGGTGATCCGCACCGGCACGGACGGCTCCTCGCGCAGATAGCGGGCCCCCGCCTCGCGCAGCACGGGCAGGTCGCCCGGCGAGAACTCCACCGCCTCGACCCCGGCCGCGCAGTCGGCGGGCACCCCGGCGGCGGGCGCCCACTCCACGGCGACGCGCGCGCCCTCCGTGCCGCGTACGAGGGCGATCAGCGCCTCGGTGAGCTCCCGGCTGACGCCTGCCTCGACGGCACCGTCGAAGGCGTCCATGCCGCCGGTGGCCCGCTGGTAGTCGATGGCCTCGCGGGCGGCGTACAGCGCCTGGTGGAGACGTACGGCGAGGGGGCGGCCGGTGCCGACGGGCACGAAGGCGGTCAGGCCGCCGCCGACGGCCGCGCCGACGAGCACGCTGTCGATCAGGGCGGCGGCGGCACGGCGGTGCCGGGCTCCGTGGTACCCGGCACGCGCGCGGGTGGCGAGCGCGCCGGCGAGGAGCATCTGGCGGGCGGCGGCACGCAGCTGCTCCTCCACCGCCCAGGGCGCGCTCCCGCCGGGGCCGGTCGGCGCGTCCCGCCACCAGCGGATCTCGTCGCTGGGGACGGCGAGGCCGACCAGCACCTCGCGGGCCCAGGGGGTGCCGCTGCGGGCGAGGGCGGTGAGCGCCTCGCCGAGCAGGTCGTCGCTGTCGGGGAAGGCACGGCTCTCGGGCACGAGCAGGCTGGTGCCACCGTTGCCGGAGCCGGGCGGTGTCCAGCGGCCGTAGCGTCCGGGGGCGCCGCCGCGGCGCTGCCAGCCGTGCCGGTGCAGCAGGGCGCCGAGGACCGCGGGGTCGACCTCGCCGGGCTCGGGGGTGCGGTCCCAGGCGGCGGCCGGTTCCACGGGGTGGGGGCGCCCGGGCCGCAGCACCTCGTCCAGGGGCCGGTGGGTCATGGTCTGCCTCCCGTACCGACCCGCGTCATGATCTCGCACAGCGCCCGGTCGTCGAAGATGCGCGAGGTCGGTACCCGCACGGTGGTCCGGGTCCGGCCGGTGATCGGGTGGCCGGCCAGGTTGACCCAGTAGCAGCAGTGCCTGAGGTCGAGCCGGTCGTGGCTGGCGCGCAGCCAGTCGTCCTGGGATCTCGGCACGAGCATGACCACGAGGATCTTGTGCACCGAGACCGGGGTGCGGGCGAGCTTGCGCAGGTGGTCGTTGTCGAGCGTGAAGGAGAAGAACCGGCCCGGCGGGTTCGGCGGGACCTGGTAGGTGCATTTGAGCTGCACCTTGATGGTGACCTCGTCGTCGACCGTGTGCCCGGGTGAGCCGTGGCTGACGTGCCAGTCGATGCCGTTGTCCGGGAAGGGCTGCGACAGCGAGCAGCCGGCCGCCGCCGCGACGGCGTGCAGATAGCCCACCTGCAAGGTCTCCATGCAGGCGGTGGTGGCGAGTGTGCCGCGAAGGGTGCTCGTGCGTTCGGGCAGCAGCCCGCCCCGCTCGGGCTGCGCTATCGCCATGACCAACAGCCTTCCGCTTTCGGTGAGTTCGCACCGCGGGTCGCTGAACTGCGAGGACCCGTATTCCTGTTGTGTCCTTCCGGCGTACGGCGCAAACAGCCCGGGTATCACCAAACAGGCAGAAGACGGTGCGTCAGCTGCCGTGGGTGAACGAGGGGTTGTGGAGCTATGACGTGCTGGTACGAAGGGCCCCTGGCCGCCTTCGACACGGAGACCACGGGTGTCGACGTCGAGACCGACCGGATCGTGTCGGCCGCAGTCGTCGTCCAGGACGCCCCCGGGACCCGGCCGCGGGTGAGCCGGTGGCTGGTGAACCCGGGGGTGCCGGTGCCGGAGGCGGCGACGGCGGTGCACGGGCTGACGGAGGATCATCTCCAGCGCAACGGCCGCTGGCCCGCGCCGGTGATGTACGAGATAGCGGAGCATCTGGCCGAGCAGGCCGCCGCGGGCCGCCCGCTGGTGGTCATGAACGCGCCGTTCGACCTGACCATCCTGGACCGGGAGTTGCGCCGCCATCGCGCCTCGTCCCTGGACCGCTGGTTCGAGTCCGCACCCCTGCTGGTGCTGGACCCGAGGGTCCTGGACAAGCATCTGGACCGCTACCGCAAGGGTCGGCGCACGCTGACGGACCTGTGCGCGCACTACGAGGTCGCGCTGGACGGCGCGCATGACGCGGGCGCGGACGCGTTGGCCGCGCTGGACGTCGTACGGGCCGTGGGGCGTCGTTTCGCGGCGCGGCTGGAGCGGCTGAGCCCGGGTGAGCTGCACACGCTCCAGGCGGTGTGGCACGCGGCGCAGGCGCGTGGGTTGCAGGCATGGTTCGCGCGCAGTGGCACCCCGGAGGCGGTGGACCCGGCGTGGCCGCTGCGCCCGGAGCTGCCGGCCGCGGCCGCGTGAGCGGGCCGGAACACGAAGAAGCCGGTCCGCGTGAGCGGGGCTCGAACACAAAAAAGCCGGTCCGCGTGACGCGGACCGGCTTTCTCCCGGTGGGCGATACTGGGTTCGAACCAGTGACCTCTTCGGTGTGAACGAAGCGCTCTCCCACTGAGCTAATCGCCCGGGAACGCACTGAACAATACAGGTCTCCGCGCCGTTCCTTCAAACCGCTTCCAAGTAGGCGGCCAGCCCTCGCCGTCCGGCCCGCATCATGAGCCGGTGGTTGGCCCGGAACACCGGCCGCCCCGGCACCGCGAGCCGTCGCAGCAGCGGCTTGTTCACGTCGACGACCTGCTCGTAGTCCGCGAGGCAGCCGGTCCCGTGGGCCGTGATCGTCCAGCGCGCCCACCCCTCCAGGTCGCCGGTCATGGCGATCTCCAGCACCCCGGCCGCCGGGTCGCGGATCGCCTCGCGCGCGGTGAAGGTGAGGTCGTAGGGCAGGGTGGCCCGGATCCTGATGACACCGGTGGTGTCGTCCAGGCGGTTGACCTCGCGGACCTGGGGCCACCAGCGGGGGTAGTCCTCGGCCTGCGCCAGGGCGCCGTAGACGGCCGAGGGCGACGCGCCCAGGGTCCACTGGGTGCGGAAGCGGTAGTGGGTCCAGTCCATGCACAGAGTGTGCCCGTGGGGAGATGAGTACGTTCTGAGTACGCGCACTCATGCCCTACGACGTGACCCGGACCACACTCCATGGCATGACGCACATCCCGCCCCCGTCGGAGGAGCTGCGGCTCCTCGATGCCGAGCTCTGGCAACTCGACCGCCGCCGCGCCCAGTTGCTGGCCCGCCGGGCCTGGCTGGTGGCCGCGCTGCACCCCCGGCCGACCGCGCCGGCCCCCGCGACCGGGCCCCGGCCGGAGACCAGCGCGCCCGGCGTGCAGAACCTTCTCCTGCTGCTCGGCGGTGTCCTGCTGACCATCGCCGCGATGGTGTTCACGCTGGTCAGCTGGGGTCACCTGGGGATCGCCGGCCGCGGTCTGGTGCTCGGCGCGGTCACCGTGGCCGCGCTCGCCGCGCCGCTGTTCCTGGTGCGGCGCGGGCTGCGGTCGACGGCCGAGTCGGTGGCCGGCCTGGGGCTGGCCCTTACGGTGCTCGACGCGTACGCGCTGCACCAGGCGGGGTTCCCCTCGACGGGTGGCGCGGGATACACGGCGGTCGCGTCGGCTCTGCTGGCGGGGCTCTGGACGGCGTACGGCACGCTGCCGCGGGCGTCCGAGCTGCGGCTGCCCTTCCCCGCGGCACTGGCCGCCGCCCAACTCCCGCTGCTGTGCTGGGCGGTCGCCTCCTCCGCGGACGTCCACGGGCTCACGGCCGCCGTGCTGGTGACGGCCGGGTTCGACGCCGCCGTGGCCCTGCGGGTGACCCTCGGTCCGGTCCGCGTCCTCGCCGCTGTCGGCGCGTACGGCCTGGGCGCGCTGGGCTCGTCGGCGGCCGGCTGGCTGTCCTGGACGGCCTCCGGTCCGAGCGCCGCCGCCCGTGCGGCGGCGCTCGTCCTCCTCGCCGCGGCGATCGCCCTGGCCGCGTCCTGGCGGGGCGGCCTCGGCACGGCCCACGCCACCGGTCTCGCCCTGGCCTCCGGCCTGCTCATGGTGATCGCGCTGGGCGGCACGGCCCACCCGGCGGTACCGGCCGCCTGGAAGGTCCCGGTCCATCTCGCCCTCGGCATCGGCCTCTTGGCGGCCGTACGGATCGGGTGGTTGCCGGAGGCAGTGCGCGGCGGGCTGCTGCGGGCCTCCGCCGCCGTCCAGGGGCTCGCGGTGCTGTGGGCGCTGCCCGTCGTGGCGATCACGCTGCTGGGGCCGGTCGCCTGGACCTGGCAGGCATGGTCCGGGGCGCCGTCGGACGCCCGAGCCGCGGTGACGGTGGACGCGCCCTGGCCGCCGGACATGGCGGCGGCGCCGCTGGCCCTGGTGGCCGTCGCGGCCGTCCTCGCCCTGCTGGTCAAGGACACCGCCGGGCGCCCGCTGGCCCTGTCCGGCGCGACGGCGCTCGCCTGGGCCGCGGTGCTGACACTGCCGGCGGTGCTCGAACTCCCCTACATCACGGGCCTGTTGGTCCTGGGTGCCTTGACGGCGGTCGCCCTCGCGTCCCCGTACGGTCAGCCCACCGTGACGATCCTCGCCCTGGTCACCTCCGCCGACCTCGCCTTCACCTCCCTGGCCTCCCGGACGGCGACCCTGACCGCGCTGTTCGCCCTGACGGCGTTCTTCGCGGCCGTCTCCTGGCGGTTCACCCGGGTCACGGCCCCGGCGGCCCTGTCGTACGCCACCGCACTGGCCTGCGCGACGGGTGCCGCCGCGGGCTGGCCGCCGCAGCACACCGCCCTGCTGGTGCTGGTGGTCCCGGTGGCCGCGGCCCTGATCGCGCCGCGTGTGAACGAGCGGGTTCCCCTCGAAGTGGCCGGAGCCGCGGCCGGGTTGCTCGCCATCGGGCTCGCCGCGACCGACCTGCCGACGCTCGCGCTGGTGCTGGCCCTGTGCGGGGTGATCACCGCGGGCACCGCGCTCCGCCCGGACCGCCGCACCGTGGCGTCCGCGTCCGCCGTGCTGTTCGTGCTGGCCACCTGGGTCCGCCTGGCAGCCTGGGAGGTGACGATCCCCGAGGCCTACACGGTCCCGGTGACCGTCCCGGCGCTGGTCATCGGCTTCCTGCGGCTGCGGCGCGAGCCGCGGACCTCGTCCTGGACGGCGTACGGCCCCGGCCTCGCCGCGACGCTCCTGCCGAGCCTCGCCGCGGCCTGGAGCGACCCGCACTGGACCCGCCCGCTCCTGCTGGGCCTGGCCGCGCTCTCGCTCACCCTCCTGGGCGCCGGGTACAGCCTCCAGGCACCGCTCGTCCTCGGCGGCTCGGTCCTGGTCCTGGACGCCCTGCACGAACTCGCCCCGTACCTGGTCCAGGTGACCGACGCACTCCCCCGCTGGGTCCTCCCCGCCCTCGCCGGCCTGCTCCTGCTCGCTCTGGGGGCGACGTACGAACAGCGGATCAGGGACGTGCGCAGGATGCGGAACGTCCTGGGCAAGATGAGCTGAACCCACAGGGGCGGGGGGAACTGCGCGACCAGCCACAACGGTCCGCAGTTCCCCCGACTTCCCGCCCTACGACGGCATCTTGTCGCCCAGCAGGGCCAGGTTCTCGATGGCGGCGAGGCCGTACAACGCGGTGTCGTTGGTCGCCACCCAGGCCGCCTCCCTCCCCGGGACCAGGGTCATCGGCCCGCTCAGCTCCTCCGTCTTCCAGGGCGCGGACTCCTTGTAGCCGTCGGAGTTGTAGAACTTCTCCCACGCCCGCTTGGCCAGCTTCTCGTCCCCGGTCTGCACGGCCGCGTACGCGTCGAGCCGCGAGTGGCCCTGGAACAGCAGCAGTGACCCGAAGTTGGAGCCGTAGCGCGCCGCCTGCTCGGCCTTGGTGGCGTTGAAGTAGCGGCAGTAGTCGAAGTACGCCTCGTTGAACTTCGGCATGTCGACGAGGTCGATGAGCTCGGCGCACAGCTCGTTGAGACCGAAGACCGCGGAGAGGTGCGAGACGCCGACCACCGGTGTCGTGGCGACGGCGAACCTGCCCGTGTCGAGGTCGTACAGAGCGGTCCCCTGGACGAAGCCGTTGGGCTGCGCGGCGATCGTCTCCATGGTCGACAGCACGCGCGCCTTGGCCTTCTCCCACTTCGGGCCCTTGCGCTCCCACTCCGTCAGCCACGCCGAGACCAGCCCGCTCCAGTCCGTGCCGAAGCCGATCGACAGCGCGTGGCGGTCGGGGGTGTACGGCTCGGTGCGGATCTTGCGCAGCGGGTCCAGGGCGAGGAAGGTCTCGTCGGAGTCGACGTTGGCGTGCATGAGGTCGCCGACCCGCTCGTCCGCGGTGAGGAAGTAGTAGTAGCGGCGGTACGTGGTGTTGGCGATGCGCTGCTGCTTGGCGCTGTCTGCGTAGTGCTGCACGCCGTGCCGGGTGCCGAGTCCGGCCCACTTGCCGAGGTGGTAGACGTCGACCTCGCCGGTGTGCCGGGTCATGGCCTCGGCGAAGCGGAAGATGTCCGCGCGGCCGGAGCGCAGGTACGCGAACCAGAGCCAGAGGTCCGGCGAGAGCTCGGAGTTGTCCCAGGCGTAGCCGCCGATGTCGTACCGCCACTGGTGCCTGACGGTGTCATAGGTGTGCATGATGTCGCCGTAGTCCCAGAAGCCGTACCAACGGCGCTGCTCCACCTGGTCCTTGTAGTAGGTGAAGAGGAAGTCGAGGTGGTCCTCGATCTTCGCCTTGGCCGGGGTGGAGCGGTCGGGCTCGGAGTACAGGCCCGGTCCGAAGACCTTCGCCTTGATGAGCTGCCTGGGCGGCGCGGCGAGCTGCGGCAGCACCCGTACGGCCTCGACCTGTTCGGCGAGCTTCGCCGGGGCCGGGGTCGTCTCGTTGGCCCAGAACAACAGCTCCGACGTGCGCGCGATGCCGTACGGGGTGCCGAACTCGGGCTCGTAGTCCTCGTAGGTGATGTTGAGGCCTTCGAGCTGCTCGGCGAAGGTGTCCTGGCCCATGCCGTCGTGGTAGAAGCGCAGGTCCATGGGTTGCGCCTCGGGCGACCAGAGCCAGAGGGTGACCTCGGCCTCGTCGGTGTGGGCGTCGCGGATGTCGAGCTGGGCGGGGAACTTCTCCCAGAAGTCCCTGAGGCCGAAGGAGAGTCCGCCGCTGACGCCACCGACGTAACCGAAGCCGGACGCGCGCCTGCCGCCGCCGGCGCCGATCCAGCCATGGCCCTTCTTGGTGCGCTTGCGCAGGGTGAAGCCGTCGGCGGAGAGCTGGGAGAGGGTGTAGTCGCCCCACTCGGGGATGTACTGGAGCCGGGTGGTGACCCGCTGGTCCCAGGTGGCGGGGTCGGGCAGCTTCTTCCCCTCGTACTGGGCGGCCTGCACGGCGGCGCCCGGGTCGCGGCGCAGTCCGGTGATGCCCTTGACCGCCTCGCGGAGCAGGCCGGTGCCCTCGCCGCCGATGCGGATGTGGCGGTCGTAGGACGCGTCACGCATCGGGACGGTGAAGCGGACCCCGATGCCGCGGATGAAGTCGCCGCTCGCCTTACCGGGCTCCTGGGTGCCGTCGAAGGTGATGGTGTGCACCATGCGGAAGGAGTCGGCGCCCGCGTAGAAGTACAGCCGGATGGAGAAGGGCAGCCAACTGCGGTTGCCCTTGCGGTGCTTGCCGTCGATGCGCACGACCGCGCGGACCGGGCCGTCCTGCTCGACGGTGACGCCGGAGATGGCTCCGTCGAAGCGCTCGGTCTTCACCGCGCCCTGGTCCTCGTCCTCGATCTCGGGCTGGCGGATCAGGACGAGCTTGCCGTTCTTGGCGATCTCGGTGGAGCCGCGGGTGACCGACTTGATGAGCGTGGCACCGGACTTGCCGATCTTCGCGGTGATGACACCGGTGGAGACGGTGACGGTGCCACCGCTCTTGTCGACGGTGACCTTCTTCTCCGGTACGGCGGCCTCACCGGCGGCGAGGGTGAGCTTGCCGTTGCCCGAACTGACCGCGTGGGCGGTCCACTTGAGGGAGCCGTCCGGCCAGTAGGCGATCGGCCAGGACTGCACGGGCACGGCCTTGCCGTCGGCGTCCGTGATCGCGAAGGTCTGGTCCTGCTGGTGGACGCCCTTCGGCCAGGGCACGCCGAGCGTGGAGCCGGGTGCGGCACCCAGCCCGCCGTCCTCCAGCCAGTCCAGGGTCACGGGACTGTCGTCGGCCTCGGCGGCTCTCGGCGCGGCCTGCGCGTCCCTGGTCCCTAGCGCCCAGCTGAACTGCGCGGCGGCACCGGCGACGGCGGCCGCCTTGAGGAGGGACCTGCGGGGGATGGGAGACATGCTCGTTCCTTCCGTGCGGGATGCGAACAGCTGGTCAGGGGCATGACAGGGAGAGGTGCGACGCTCGGGGCGCCGACCTGGGCCGGGAACCACCGCCGGTCAGCGGTGCCGGTAGCGCTCCTCCACGGCGACGGCCGCCGCCGCGACGGCACCGAGGACGGGAACCGCCAGCGGCGCGACGACGAGGGCGGACAGGGCCACGACGCCCAGCCCGCCGACGAGGAGAAAGGACCCGGCGGGGTCGAGCACGGTCCGCCGCCCGGCGCCCGCGAGCAGCGCCCGCCAGGATGCGCCCGGCGCCCAGACGGCCGCCGCCCGCAGCAGGGCCACCACCAGCACGATCAGCGCGAAGAGGCCCACGGCCCCGACGAACGGCCCGCCGGGGACCCCGGCCCGCGCGGCCAGGACGTCCACCCACACCGCGGCGGCCACCGCCCAGCCGGCGAGCCCGACGACCCACCCTCGGCGCACGGCCGTACGGAAGTCCTCGACGAACTCCCCGAGGCCGCCGCCCTCGTGGCCGATGCGCCGGCGAAGGTGCCGGGCGCCGGCGGCGAAGGCCGCGGGGTAGGTGACGATCCCGAGCGAGGCCACGGCGATCCACACCCCGGTGAGCAGACACTCGGCGAACACCGCGAACCGCTCGCCCCCGAGGAAGGACGGCCTGCGGGCCTTCACACGCGCCTGTGCCATGGGAACCGCCTCACTTCAGTCCGGACGTCGCCATGCCGTCGATGAGATACCGCTGGAAGGCCATGAAGAAGGCGATGACCGGAACCAGTGCCACCAACGACATCGCGATCATGCTGCCGTAGTTGGAGATGCCCTCCTGGTCGCGGAACATCATCAGACCGAGCGAGACGGTGTACTTGTCCGGGGTGTTGAGGTAGATCAACGGCCCCATGAAGTCGTTCCAGGCGTTGATGAAGGTGAAGATGGCGCTGGTGATGAGCGCGGGACGGGTCAGCGGCAGCACGATGGACCAGTAGGTCCGCAGGTGCCCGCAGCCGTCGAGCTTGGCGGCCTCGTCCAGCTCCTTGGGCAGTCCGCGCATGAACTGCACCATGAGGAAGACGAAGAACGCCTCCGTGGCCAGGAACTTGCCCGCGACCAGCGGCACCAGGGTGTCGGTGAGCTCCAGCTTGCGGAACATCACGTACTGCGGGATGAGCAGCACGTGGTACGGCAGCAGCAGCGTGCCGATCATCAGCGTGAACATCAGGTTCCGCCCGGCGAACCTGATCTTGGCGAAGGCGTACGCGGTCAGCGAGCTGGACAGCACGACCCCGGCCACGGCGAGGCCCGCGTACAGCAGGGAGTTCGTGAAGAAGGTGCCGATGGAGATGCCGGAGATACCGTCGGCGAGTCCGGAGAAGTTCTCCCAGACCGGCTTGGTGGGCAGCAGGTCGATGCTGGCGATGATGTCCTTGCTCGGCTTGAAGGAGGCACCGAGCACCCAGATCACGGGGTAGAGGACGACCGCGAGGACGGCGAGCGCCCCCACGTGCCAGGCGATCGACCCGAAGCGCCGCCGCTCGCTCGGCGCGTGGACGGCCGGACTGCTGGTGGCACTGGTCACTTGGCGGCCTCCTCGTAGTGCACCCACTTCTTCTGCGACCAGAACAGGACCGCCGTGACCAGCGCCACCGCGACCACCAGCGTCCAGGCCATCGCGGAGGCGAAGCCCATCTGGGCCTCCTTGAAGCCCTTCTGGTAGAGGTAACAGGTGTAGACGAGGGTGGCGTCGGCGGGCCCGCACTGGGTGTTGGAGACGACGTACGCGGAGCCGAACACCTGGAACGCGTGGATCGACTCCAGCAGCACGTTGAAGAACAGCACCGGGGAGATCATCGGCAGCGTGATGTTCCAGAACCGCCTGAGGGGACCCGCCCCGTCCATCTCCGCGGCCTCGTACAGCTCCCGCGGGACCTGCTTGAGGCCGGCCAGGAAGATGACCATCGGCGCGCCGAACTGCCAGATGCTCAGCGCCACCAGGGAGTACAGGACGTAGTCCGGGTTGCCGATCCAGCCGCCCACGTCCGCACCGAAGAGCTTCTGCCCACGGTCCACGATCGCGTCGTCCGAGAACAGCGCCCGCCACACGAAGCCGACGGAGACGCTGGCACCGATGAGCGAGGGCATGTAGAACGCGGCCCGGTACAGCCCCTCCCCGCTCCGCTTCTGCGCGAGCAACAGCGCGACACCGAGCGCGAGCAGCAGCTTCAGCGGGGTGGCCACGACGACGTACTTGAGCGTGACCTCCACCGACTTCTGCCAGCGCGGGTCCTGGAACATCGTCGTGAAGTTGTCCAGCCCCACCCACTCGGGCGGCGTGAACAGGTTGTACCGGGTGAACGCGTAGTACAGCGACGCGATCATCGGCCCCGCCGTGAGCACCAGGAACCCGGCGATCCACGGCGACATGAAGAGATAGCCGGCGATGTTCTCGCGGCGCCGTCCGTGCCGCCCGGCGGCAGGAGCGGCGGACCGCTTCTTCACCGGGCGCGCGGGCGCTTCCTTGACGAGCGTCATGGTGGTACGTCCCCTCAGCCCGCGAACGCGGCCTTGGCCTCGCTGAACAGCGCCTTGGCGGCGTCGGCCGGCTTGGTCTTGCCCTGGGAGACCTCGCCCCCGATCCGCAGGAACGCCGCCTCGATGACGTCGGCGCCCGACGGGTGCGGGGTGATCTTCCCGAGCACGCCGGCCTTGGCGACCTCCTCCTCGTACGCCTTGACGCCCTTGTTGTTGGCGTCGGTGGGCACGAAGGCGTCGTACTGCTCGGTGGTGGCGAGGATGCCGCGGTCATAGCCCATGATCTTGCCGACCTCGGGGTCGTGGACCATGAAGCTGATGAACTGGGCGACCTCCTTGGGGTGCTTGGTGCCGGAGAAGGCGCTGAGCATCAGCGAACCGAGGTACTGGCCGGTCTGCTTGCCGTCGGTGGTGGGGATCGGCGCGAGCCCGTAGTCCGACTCGCCCTCGCCCTCGTAGCGGATGGAGAAGTTGTCCCAGGTGAACTCGGACGCGGCGAGCCCGGCCGACAGACCCGACTTGGGCTGGACCTGCTCGATCTTCTTCGGGTCGGCGACCAGCCCGGACTTCACGCGCTTGTACCCGTCCGTCCACCACTGCGTCAGATCGTCCTCGGTGAAACCGAGATCGGAGTCGGTGAAGAACGCCTTGCCGTTCTGACGGAGGTACAGGTCGTACAGGTACATGATGGTGTGATAGCCGGTGTCACCGGCGATCTTCAGCTTGTCCTGGATCGTCTGGAGCGCGTCGAAGTACTCGTCCCAGGTCCAGCCCATCTTCGCCTCGACGCCCGCCTTCTTGAAGGCCTTCACGTCGATGACGAGCGCCATGGTGTTGGCGCCGACCGGGATGCCGAGCTGCTTGCCGTCGACCTGACCGTTCGCCAGAACGCCGTTGCGGAAGTTCTCCAGGCTCAGATTCCCGGAGTCCGCCTGCGCCTTGAGGTCCAGCAGAACTCCGCGCTTGTCGTACTTGCGCAGGAACCCGACCGCATTCTGGAAAACGTCCGGCGGATTTCCGCCCGAGGCCTGGGTCTGGAACTTCTCCCAGAACGCGGCGTAATCGGTGAATTCGGGCTTTATCTTGATCTTCGGGTGCTTCTTCTCGAAGACCGCGATCGCCTTCTTCATCGCGATGGTGCGCGGCTCTCCACCCCACCACGCGTAACGGAGTGTCACCGTCCCGTCCCCGGAACCGCTGTCGCCGCCGCACGCGGTGGTCGCACCCAGCCCGAGCGTGGCGGCCGAGGCCCCGGCCACCTTCAGGATCGTTCGCCTCTCAACATTCCTGCTGGTTCCCATGTCTGGGCCGCCTCCCCGCAGCGTCCTTGCCGCCTGCATGAATCGTTTCAAGTAAGCGCTTGCTGGCACAAGCTACGAGGGGCCTCGGGGTGCGTCAATGATTCGGACAGGATTTTCTTGCGGCACCGCCGGGCGAGTTGACGGCGCGTCGACGACGAGAGGTCGCGGCGACCGGGTGAAGTCGCAGGTGAGAAGCGGTGATTCGGCGGGCCGAACGCGAACCGGCCAGTCCGGCTCGGATGTTGTCCGGCCGAAACTCGCCGGAGGTGCGAGGCCGGGAACACCGGCGGACGCGAGGGCCGGGAACGCCGGGAACGCCGGAGGTACGAGACCGGGACGCCGGCGGACGCGAGGGCCGGGAACGACGTCGGCCCGTCTGCGCTCTCGCAGACGGGCCGACGTTCCGGGTGGGCGATACTGGGTTCGAACCAGTGACCTCTTCGGTGTGAACGAAGCGCTCTCCCACTGAGCTAATCGCCCGGACGCAGGAAGAACATTACCCCATGTCAGGGGGTGCCTGAGCACCCCCGCAACGGCACGTCACTGGTCCTTGACGCGCCACGGCATCTCGAAGCCGAACTTGTACACGTACACCGCGACGAGCGCGGCCACGATCACCAGACCCAGCGAGGTCAGGATGATGTTGCGCCGGCGCACCTTCGGATCCAGCGCCCGCTGGGCCGCCTCGGTCACCTTGCGCTTGGTCCAGCGCAGCACCAGCTGGGCCCAGACGAACTCGGTCGCCCAGATCGCCATGCCGCCGAAGATCACGACCCAGCCGGGTCCCGGCAGCGGAAGCATGATGATGCCCAGGACCACCACCGCGAGCCCGATGACGAAGATGCCGACCTGCCAGCTCAGGTGCAGCACCCGGCGCGCCTTGATGAACTCCGGCGCCTTCGAGCCGAGCCCCTGCTCGCTCCCGGCCCCGTCGGTCCCCGTCTCGTTCGATGCCACGGCCACCTCGGCCCGCTCGTCACTCCCCGTATTCATACGGCCCAACTTTACCCGAGGGAAACCAGTCACCGGAATGGTCGTACCTCTCGAACGGGGTCTCGGCCGGAAGAGTTACGTAAAGGCACGCAAAACACTCAGAGGGGTTTACAACGGCACCGTAGGTGGCATGTCGATTTCGCCGACGTGCGAATCCCCGAGCGCACACTGAGCGAAAGGCCCTGGCGCTTATGAACACCACGGTCAGCTGCGAGCTGCACCTGCGCCTCGTTGTGTCGAGCGAGTCCTCCCTGCCTGTCCCCGCAGGCCTGCGGTACGACACGGCCGACCCCTACGCCGTGCACGCCACCTTCCACACCGGAGCCGAGGAGACCGTCGAGTGGGTGTTCGCCCGCGACCTGCTCGCGGAGGGCCTCCATCGGCCCACCGGCACCGGCGACGTCCGAGTCTGGCCGTCGCGCAGCCACGGTCAGGGCGTCGTGTGCATCGCCCTGAGCTCCCCGGAGGGCGAAGCACTGCTCGAGGCCCCGGCCCGGGCCCTGGAGTCCTTCCTGAAGCGAACCGACGCGGCCGTGCCTCCCGGCACGGAGCACCGCCACTTCGACCTCGATCAGGAGCTCTCGCACATCCTGGCGGAGAGCTAGGGCGCGAGGCCCCACCAAGCCGCCCGGCGCCGTCGACTCGGGGTGACGGCTCGGGCCAACACAACCGCATACAGGTACGCCCACCGGCGTGGGGGCGCGGGGGGGGGCGGGGGGGGGGCCCGGGGGGGGGGCCCGGGGGCGCGCCCCGCCCCGGGGCCCCGGCCGCGCGGGGCCCCCCCGGGGCCGGCCACAC
>NZ_JBIRUZ010000009.1:0-329697 GCF_044386545.1 Streptomyces sp. NPDC020489 | reverse complement strand
CCCGCCGGGGCCGGGCCGGGGGGGGGCGCCGCCGCCCCCAACCCCCCCCCCCACCCCGCCCCCCCCCGCGCCCCCCCGCGGGCGCCCCCGGGCCCCCACGCCGGTGGGCGTACCCGGTTCCGGCCGATTCGCGAGGGCCGCGGCCGGTACGGGCGCCCGTGGAGCCATTACCATCGGCCAGCATCGGCGGGCGCCCGCCCGACCCCCAGGCCAGGGAGCGAAACGTGCTGATCACCCACGACATGCGGTGTGCCCTCGACGCCGTGGTGGATCTGGTGAACACCGCCCCGGAGGACGCCACGACCCCGGACGCGCTGACGGACGTGGCAACTCTCGCCGAGTTCGTGGACCGGCACGAGATCAGCGACGTCGGCGTGCTGTCCGAGTTCGACCTCTCGGCGGTGCGCAAGATCCGCGGACGGTTCGCGGCGATCTTCTCGGCGCCGGACGCCAGGGCCGCCGCCGTCCTGATCAACGAGCTGGTGGCCGCGGCCGGCACCACGCCCCGGCTCACCGACCACGACGGCTACGACTGGCATGTGCACTACTTCGCGCCCGGTGCCTCCGTCGCCGACCATCTCGCGGCGGACTGCGGGATGGCACTGGCCTTCTTCGTGGTCGCCGGGGAGCAGGAGCGGCTGCGGCGCTGCGAGGCCCCCGACTGCCGGCGCGCCTTCGTCGACCTCTCCCGCAACCGCTCGCGACGCTACTGCGACAGCCGCACCTGCGGGAACCGGCTGCATGTGGCCGCCTACCGGGCGCGCCGCAAGGAAGCGGCCGGCTGACGGCCCGGCCCGATGATGACGCGGTACCCGGCGGGTGACGCCGGGCACCGCGGGAACGGCTCAGAGCAGCAGCAGATCGTGCAGCGCAGCCATGAGCAGCAGACACCCGATCACCGCAAGGAAGATCATCAGCGGTGGCTGGGAAAGGGCGAAAAGGCACCCGCGCGGCTCGTCCTGAGGTGGCGCGGCGTCGCTCTGTGTCGTGTCCAGCATCTCGCGGGCGATGATGACGCAGTCCGCACCCCCCGGATGACCAACACGCCCGGACGAAGGGGTAGTTCGCCGGATCCCGTGACGGGCGGATCAGGTGGTGGACCACCTCGGTGCGACTGCTGACCGACTGTGTCGTTTCAGTGCGCCCGCGTCCGTCATATGCCGTGCTTCTTCAGGATCGCCTCGATGTCGCTGAAGTCGTCCGCGGCGCCGGTGCGCGGTGCCGCCGCGGGGCGGGCCGCCGGGCGCGAGGGCTCGCCCAGGGAGGGCGCCGAGGCCGCCGGGGCCACCGCCGCCGCCTGGGCGGACCGGGCCGCCCTGCGCTCCTTGCGGGTGCCGCCGCGCCGCCGTTCCACCGCGCGGACGCCCACGAGGAGCAGCCAGGAGGCGCCGAGCACACCGAAGCCGGCCCAGGCCGTCGGGCTGAACGCGGTGTCCGCCAGCCAGTCGACGACTCCGGTCATCACCAGCCCCAGCGGCACCAGGGAGTACGCGGCGAGGCGGGCGGCGGTCAGGAAGCGCTTGCGGTACGCGGTGACCGCGGCGATGCCCAGGCCTGCCGCGGCGACGGCGGAACAGACGGTCTCGGCAATCATCCGGTCCTCCAGGCAGGGCTCGCTCGGGCGGTACGTCCCTTCCATCCTGCACCGCCCCCGCCCCGCGGGGCCATGCTCCGGCCCGACATCAGGGACATCTCCGGGTCGGCTCCTCCCGAGGTGCCGGTACGGGGTGCGGGCGGGGTCGACGAGGGCACGGGGTCGATTGGGTCGTCCGGCGCCCGGCTGGGAGACTGGGGCCATGAACGACTCCTCCCCCGCGCACCCCGTCGTCCCCGTGCTCGACGTCTGGTGCGAGCTCCAGTGCCCGGACTGCCGGACCGCGCTGGACGACGTCCGGGCTCTGCGGGCCCGCTACGGCGACCGGCTGGAGCTGCGGCTGCGGCACTTCCCGCTGGACAAGCACAAGCACGCCTTCGCCGCCGCGCAGGCCGCCGAGGAGGCCGCGGAGCAGGGCAAGGGCTGGGAGTACGTCGAGGCGGTCCTGGACCGGGTCGAGGAGCTGGACCGCGCGGGCGAGCCCCTCCTCGTCGAGGTCGCCGGTGAACTGGGGCTGGACGCCGAGGAGTTCGACACGGCGCTGATCGACGGCCGGCACATCCTGATCGTCGACGCCGACCAGGCCGAGGGCAAGGCGATCGGCGTGACCGGCACGCCGACCTATGTCGTCGACGGTGAGCGCCTCGACGGCGGCAAGAGCCAGGAAGGCCTGCGCGAACGCATCGAGGAGATCGTGGACCGGCTGCTGGAAGCGCCGGGCGTCTGAGCCGTCACAGCTACAACAGGGGTTTGTGGAAGGCGTACTGCGTCGTCTCGTAGCCGAGTGACTCGTACAGCCGCTCGGCCGGGGTGTTGCCCGCGAACACGTTGAGGCCCAGGGTACGTCCGCCGACGGCGTGGGCCTGGGCCTCCGCCACGAGCATGAGGGTGCGGCCGTGCCCCCGGCCGCGGTGGGCGTCCTCGATCTCCACGTCGAAGATGAAGGGCTTGCCGTCGCGCAGGGCGAGCCAGAGGGTGCCCACGCGCGTGCCCTCGTGCTCCAGGACGCTGAACCACACGTCCTCGGTGGCCAGCCCGTCGCCGAGGAGCGTCTCGTGGTCGCGCTGCGACTTGGCGCGTGCCTCGGCCTCGGGGACGCCTCGCTCGATCCACGTACGGGTGTATTCCTCCGACTCGTGCGCCAGCCAGGTGTCGAACTCGTCCTGCGTCATGGGGCGGGCCCGGCTGCCGGCGGGGAGTTCGGGCGGGGTCTCGCCCAGTCGCTTCACCATGCCGCGGTTGCGTAGGACGTAGCCGAGGGCCCGGACGAGCCGCAGGCCCGCCTCGGCGTCCGCGGGCACGGTGATCTCGATCAGCCGGCAGCTCCAGCTCCGCGCGACCTCCTCGGCGGCGAGCGCGGCCACCGTGCCCCGGCCGCGCCTGCGGTCGGGTTCCTCGATGCGCAGGTCGTGGACGCGGGCCACCGAGTCGCCGAAGGCGGGCGACGTGCCGAGGTGGACCGCGCCGACCGGGCGGCTGTTCACGCACACCTGGTAGTGGCGTGAACGCGTGCCGTCGGCGTGGTGCTGGAGCGGCTCGGTCGGCCGCAGGGTCGTGGTCATCAAGGGTGTTCTACCCGCCACGCGCGCGTGCGTCAGCCCGTTTTCCGGCGGCGCCGCACGGATCTCACGGATCGAGGTCGTTCCCGGCCCGCTCGTCGAAGATCCGCATGGCCTTCGCCGTCACCGGGCCGGGGGCGCCCGGCAGTTCGCGGTCGTCGACGCGGTGCACCGCCTGCACGTCCCGCAGTGTGGAGGTCAGGAAGACCTCGTCGGCCCGCTCCAGCACGTCCAGCGGCAGGTCGGTCTCCTTGGCGCCGGTCCATTCGACGACCAACGCGCGCGTGATGCCCGCCAGGCACCCGGAGGCGACCGGCGGGGTGTGGAGCTCGCCGTCCAGGACGACGAAGACGTTCGACCCGGTGCCCTCGCAGAGCTGTCCGACCGTGTTGGCGAACAGCGCCTCGGACGCGCCGTGCTCACGGGCCCGGGCGAGCGCCACGACGTTCTCGGCGTACGAGGTGGTCTTCAGGCCCGCGAGGGCGCCGCGCTCGTTGCGCGTCCAGGGGACGGTGATCACGGCCGTGGTGTCGGGGCGGCGGGTGGTCTCGCCGAGGGCGATGACGAGGGTCGGACCGTGCTCGCCGCGGTCGGAGCCGAGGGGGCCGCGACCGCCGGTGTAGGTGATGCGGAGCCGGCCGAGCGCCATCGGGTTCGCGTCGAGGACGGCCGCACAGCCGCGGCGGGCCTCGTCGAGGTCGGGGTCGGGCAGTCCGAGGCCGCGGGCGGAGCGGGTCAGCCGGTCGAGGTGCCGGGTGAGCGCGAAGGGTTCGCCGTGCACCGCCTTCACCGTCTCGAAGATGCCGTCGCCCACGGTCAGCCCGTGGTCGAGGACGGAGACACGGGCGGACTCGATGTCCTGGAGCCCGCCGTCGAGCCAAACCTTCACTGGTCCTACCTCGCATGTCTCTACCGGGTCCCGACCGCGGCCGGACCGGAAGCCCCGGACCGGCACGGTACGTCAGGGTCCCCCACTCACCTCGTACGTCCCCGACGCTACCGCGAGCAGCCGGGCCGCCTTCAGCTCGGTCTCCCGCCACTCCCCCTCCGGGTCCGAACCCCAGGTGATGCCGGCGCCGGTGCCGAACCGCAGCACGCCGTCGGCGCGGTCGATCCAGAAGGTGCGGATGCCGACGGCCAGCTCACCGGTCCCGCGATCGGCGTCGACCCAGCCGATGCCGCCGCAGTACGGGCCGCGGGGCGCGGTCTCCAGGGCGTCGATGATCCGCAGGGCGCTGGACTTGGGGGCGCCGGTGACGGAGCCGGGCGGGAAGGCCGCGTCGAGCAGCTCGGGCCAGCCCGCGCCGTCGCGCAGCTCGCCGCGGACCGTGGAGACGAGGTGGACGAGGCCCGGGTGCTTCTCCACGGCGCACAGGTCGGGGACGCCGACGCTGCCGGTGGCGCACACGCGGCCGATGTCGTTGCGGACCAGGTCCACGATCATGACGTTCTCGGCGTAGTCCTTCTCCAGGAGGTCCGCCTCGGTGCGCCCGGTGCCCTTGATCGGCCCGGACTCGACGATCCGGCCGTCGCGCCGCAGGAACAGCTCGGGGGAGGCGGTGGCTATCTCCACACCGTGCTCCGGCAGCCGGATCGTTCCTGCGTACGGTGCCGGGTTGCCGCGGGCCAGCAGGGCGGTCAGCGCGTCCACGTCGGCGTCGGGCGGGACGGGCGCGGTCAGGACGCGGCAGAGGTTGGCCTGGTAGACCTCGCCGGCCGCGATGTGCTCCCGGATGCGGCGGACGCCGGCCGTGTATCCGGCGCGGTCGAGGGAGGAGGTCCAGTCGCCGGCCGCCGGGCCGTGCCATCCCCCCGGCACCGGCGCGGGCACCGGCGCGTGTCGTACGTCACGGAAGCGGGCGCAGGTCAGACGGCCCTCGAAGTCGGCGCAGACCGCCCAGAAACCGCTGGAGTCCAGAGCGGCGGGGTCGCTGGTGACATCGAGGAGGCCGGTGGCGAGGCGCTCGCCGAAACGGGCGAGGGGAGGCAGGTCGGGCACGCGTCGAGTCTAGGGCGGGTGTCCGACAGGTGACCTGGTCATGTCCCTCCGGGGCCCCTGACCAGGTGCCGGCGTTCGTGCGGCGCAGCACGCTGCACAAACGCGTTTTTGTACTGGCCCGGGAATCCGCTAGAGTTCAACACGTCGCCGGGACGCGCAAGCGGATCGGAAAGACAGGCGAACGTAGCTCAGTTGGTAGAGCGCAACCTTGCCAAGGTTGAGGTCGCGAGTTCGAACCTCGTCGTTCGCTCGAAAGAGCAAGGGGATCTTCCCGGACCCCGCACTCCTGGTGGAGTGGCCGAGAGGCGAGGCAACGGCCTGCAAAGCCGTCTACACGGGTTCAAATCCCGTCTCCACCTCCAAGGACGATTAGCTCAGCGGGAGAGCGCTTCCCTGACACGGAAGAGGTCACTGGTTCAATCCCAGTATCGTCCACTGGATCCTCGATGATCCGACCCGCGCGATTAGCTCAGCGGGAGAGCGCTTCCCTGACACGGAAGAGGTCACTGGTTCAATCCCAGTATCGCGCACGCAGCCCCTCTCACGGGGTGGCTGACCTGGACGATTAGCTCAGCGGGAGAGCGCTTCCCTGACACGGAAGAGGTCACTGGTTCAATCCCAGTATCGTCCACACACCGAAGCCCCCGGCCCTGCGGCCGGGGGCTTCTTCGTGTCTGCCGGCTGTCAGCTGGAGAACAGCATGTGGCCGAAGCTCTTGTGCCGCTTGTGGCCGTAGTGGCCGCCGTGACCGCCGTGCTGCGGGGCGCCCCAGGCGGGGGCCATGGGGGCCGCGGGCGCCGCCGGGTAGGCCTGCGGGGCGGCCGGGGGCGGCGGGGCGGGCTGGGTCCACTGGGACTCCAGACGGGTCAGCGCCTCCAGCTCGCCGTAGTCGAGGAAGATCCCTCGGCAGCCGCTGCACTGCTCGATCTGGACACCGTTGCGGTTGTACGTGTGCATGGGCGCGTGACACTTCGGACACTGCATCGTCGGCTCAACTCCTCGCCGGTTGGTCCTGCTTCGCGTTACGCCAGGACAGACTCTGTCCGGCTCCGGTCGGTTGCACCCTACTTCGCGTTGGTCCGGGTCAACTCGGGCGGGGCCGAACCCATTCGGGCGCAGGCGTCGACGAGCAGCTGCTCGACCTCGTCCAGGGGGCGACCTGCCAGGACGGCCTTGGTGAGGGCGCGGGCGGCGGTCTGGACGGTGAGGGCGCGGGCCGGGACGTCCAGGGCGGGCCAGGGGTCGCCGTCCGCGGGGACGGCCGGGCCGCCTGCCGCGCGGTAGGCGTCGAGGAAGCGGGTCCACTCGTCGGGGTGGAGGAGGCCGCAGGCGTACCAGGCGGCGGGGCGGGCGAGGTCCCAGGCGGGTACGCCGCGTCCCAGGTCGTCCACGTCGATCAGGCGCCAGGGGCCGTCCGGGGCGGGGTGGCGGACCAGCTGGCCGAGGTGCAGGTCGCCGTGGCAGAGGGTGGTGGCGTCCGGCATGGGGGCCTCGGCGCGGGCCCAGGCGGGGAGGGCGGACCAGGCGTCGAGGACGGGGCGTACGAGGGGTTCGGGGGCGGCGGGTGTGGTGCGGAGGCGGGCGATGGACTGGGCCGCCTTGGCGGGGCCGCGCATGAGGGGTGTGCCGGGTGGGGTGGGGGTGCGGTGGAGGTGGGCGAGGAGGGTCGCGGCTTCCTCCCAGGGGGCCGTGTCCGGGGCGTCCGGGTCCACGGGGGTGCCGTAGGGCCAGAAGGTGACCAGGCGGCCGTGCAGGGTGACCGGCGTCGGGGTGAGGGGGGCGAGGAGGACGTCGGGGAGGGTGGTCGCCGTGGTGAGGCGGGCGGCCAGCTCGGTGGGGGGTGTGTCCGGGGCGTGGGCCTTGGCGACGGTGTCGGCGTGGCGGACGACGGTGGCGTCGGGGCGGTCGGCGAGAACGCGTGTTGCTCCGCAGGGGCAGGGGGTGGGGTGGGGGTGGGGGTGGGCCCTGGCCTTGACTCGGGCGGTGAGCTCGGCGAGCAAGGGGGTGGTGGTCACGGGGCTCCCTGGGGGGTGGTGCGCTGTCTGGTCGTGAGGGTACGGGGAGACTCGGCTGTCAGGTGCTCGGTGTTGTGGCTGGGCTCGGGGTGATTTCGCCCCCGCCGCCCCTACCCGTCCCGTCCTCCAGGGGCGCCGCCCCTTCGACCCCGGCCCCGGGGGCTCCGCCCCCAGACCCCCGTCGGCCCCGAAAGGGCCTCGTCCTCAAACGCCGGACGGGCTGGAAGAGCGGGACCGGCATCGGGAGGCGGAGTCCCTCCGGGTGGGTGGGGGCACCGGACTGCAAGCCCTCGTCCTCAAACGCCGGACGGGCTGGAAGAGCGGGACCGGCCTCGAGAGGCAGCGCCGCCTCCGGGTGGGTGAGGGGTCCGGACGGCAAGCCCTCGGAGTGGGGGCTTCGCGCGGGTGTGGGCACAGCAATGCCGGCGCAGCTCCCCAGCTGCGCCGGCATCTGTGCCGTCCGCCGCACCCCCGTCCCCACGGGGTTTCATGGGTGGATGTCCCCGCCCGGACCGCTCTTCCGGGCCTGGGGTCGCCGCTCAGCGCCCCAGCATCACGCCCACGGACGACGCTTGTGTGGCCACTGTCTCCCAGCCGTCGAAGACGAGGAGGAGCAGGGCCGCCAGGGGGAGGGCCATGATGGTCGCCACCAAGGGGTGGCGGCGGCCCTGACGGCGGGGCTTGCGCTCCTGGGTGCGGATCAGCGTCCGCGGTGCCGTGTGGGCCATGGTCCCTCTCCTGACCGTTCCGTTGTCGTTGACAGCGGCGGGTGTCTGACCTCGGGGGACGAGTGCTGCACCCGCCGCTTGACCTCAAATCTAGGCGCCCGGGGTCTGCCGGACGTCATGCCCTCGTACCGATTGGCGGGCCTCCCGGAGGATGAGCCGTGACCTGCGGCCTACTCCCCTGGGTGGAGACGAGGGCCTAGCTCTTGGGGTCTTCCCGGAGGGGCTGCCCGGACTGTCCCGCTTTCTCCGAGGCGTCCTCGCGCGGCACCGGCTGCTCGACCAGCGCCAGGACCCGGTTGGCCATGAAGCGGGCCGTACGGACCACCGTGCCGCTCCGGGTGACTTCGCTCACTTCCACGACACCTCGGCGTACCGCCGTCTCCACTCGGCGGCCCGCCCTGCTCGCCACCACCTCGTACGTGCGCGTCGTGTCACCTGCGTCCACGACTATCTCCACGCGATCACCCTTCACGGGTTCAATCCCCCTTCTGTGACGGGTGGTTGGGATCACAGCTGCGACGAAGCCGCCCTGCTCGCACGCTCCCTGACCACCCCTCAATTCTCCCACCCGGCACTGACAATCCGTCGGGACGAGAGGGCGCGGCCTCTGCGCGCGGGCGGCCGTGGAAACGTAAGCTGTGGCTCGTCAGACGGACCGGGCAGCGGGGATGAACATGGCGATGATGCGCCTGAGGCGCGAGGACCCGCGCGTCGTCGGCTCGTTCAGGCTTCACAGACGGCTCGGCGCGGGCGGGATGGGCGTCGTCTACCTGGGCTCCGACAAGAAGGGGCAGCGGGTCGCGCTCAAGGTGATCCGGCCCGATCTGGCGGAGGACCAGGAGTTCCGTTCGCGGTTCGCGCGTGAGGTCTCGGCGGCCCGGCGGATCAGGGGCGGTTGTACGGCGCGGCTGGTCGCGGCCGACCTGGACGCCGAGCGGCCGTGGTTCGCCACGCAGTACGTGCCCGGGCCCTCCCTGCACGACAAGGTCGCCGACGAGGGTTGCCTGGGCGCGGCCGAGGTCGCCGCCATCGGGGCCGCCCTGTCGGAGGGGCTCGTCGCGGTGCACGAGGCGGGGGTCGTGCACCGGGATCTCAAGCCGTCCAACATCCTGCTGTCCCCCAAGGGGCCGCGGATCATCGACTTCGGCATCGCCTGGGCGACCGGCGCCTCCACCCTCACCCATGTGGGGACGGCCGTCGGCTCGCCCGGCTTCCTCGCGCCCGAGCAGGTGCGCGGCGCCGCCGTCACCCCGGCCACGGACGTGTTCTCGCTGGGGGCGACCCTGGCGTACGCCTCCACGGGCGACTCCCCCTTCGGGCACGGCAGTTCCGAGGTGATGCTGTACCGCGTGGTGCACGAGGAGGCGCAGCTCAACGGGGTGCCGGACGCGCTGGCTCCGCTGGTGCGCGCCTGTCTCGCCAAGGACCCCGAGGAGCGGCCCAGCACGCTCCAACTGTCGTTGCGGCTCAAGGAGATCGCCGCGCGCGAGGCGCAGGGGATCGCGGACGTACGGCCGCCCGCGCCGCGTGCGGGTGACGGTGACCGGCCCAGTGGGCGGCTCGCCGAGAGCTATCCGGAGCAGCAGCGTGCGCAGCGGCGTCCGCAGGGCCAGGCGCCGGGGCCCACCCAGCGCACTCCCCCGCCCCGGGGTTCCGCTCCGCGCGGGCCCTCGCAGTCGTCGCGCGGCGGGACCGCTTCCCGGGGCGGCACCGGGGCCTCCCGGAACGGGGCGCGGCCCACGCCCGCCTCGCGCAACTCCACGCGTTCCGGGAACCGTCCCGCGCCGCGCAGCGGGGCCGGCCGGCCAGGGCCGCGGACCACGGGGACGGGGCGTCGGCCCGCCAATCCGCGGCTGCTGCGGCAGCGGCTGTTCGTGTTCGTGGTGGTGACGCTGCTGGTGGCGCTCGGTATCGCCGCGGCCCAGGGGTGTCAGGGGCCGGCCCGGGGGCTCGACGACGATCGTGAGGTCGTACGGCATGAGCAGGTCCGTGTGACGCCCGCGGACGACGGGCCGCTGATGAAGCAGCGGTTCGAGGCGACGTTCGACTCGGCCCGCTGAGGTCTCCGAGCGTCGGCAGGACGCTGTCGGAGAACTCCACGCCCTGAGGATCGGGGCGTGAGCTAGAGCTCGGGGCGACCCGTGGCGACCGCGTAGAAGGCGACGGCGGCGGCCGCACCCACGTTGAGGGAGTCGACACCGTGGGCCATCGGGATGCGGACCCATTCGTCGGCGGCGACCAGGGCCTGGGTGGAGAGGCCGTCGCCCTCCGCGCCGAGCATCAGTGCGACCCGGTCCATCTTGTGCGGGGCGGCCTCGTCGAGGGTCCTGGCCTTCTCGTCCGGGGTGAGGGCGAGGAGGGTGAAGCCGGCCTCGCGGACCGAGTCCAGGCTCTTGGGCCAGGTGTCGAGGCGGGCGTAGGGGACGGAGAAGACCGCGCCCATGGAGACCTTGACGCTGCGGCGGTACAGCGGGTCGGCGCAGTCCGGGGAGAGCAGGACCGCGTCCATGCCGAGGGCCGCCGCCGAGCGGAAGATCGCGCCGATGTTGGTGTGGTCGTTGACCGACTCCATGACGACCACCCGGCGCGTGGTCTGGAGGAGGTCGGTGGCGGTGGGGAGCGGTTTGCGCTGCATGGAGGCGAGCGCGCCGCGGTGGACGTGGTAGCCCGTCACCCGCTCGGCGAGGTCCGGGCTGACGGCGTAGACCGGAGCCGGGAGTTCGTCGATGACGTCGCGCATGACGTCGACCCACTTCGCCGACAGCAGCATCGACCGCATCTCGTAGCCGGCCTCCTTGGCCCGCCGGATGACCTTCTCCCCCTCCGCGATGAACAGGCCCTCGGCGGGTTCTCGTCTGCGGCGCAGTTCGACGTCGGTCAGGCCTGTGTAGTCGCGCAGGCGCGGGTCGTCGGGATCCTCGACGGTGATGAGATCGGCCACAGGGTGATACTGCCTTGCTCTCGGTGCGGTGCCAACGGCTGGGGACGACTTGGGTTACCCGGGGTTACTCCCCGCTCCTGGTGCCCGCGTTCACGACCTCGCCGATGACGATGACGGCCGGCGGCTTGACCTCCTCGGCGACGACCGTCTCGGCGACCGTGGCCAGGGTGGCGTCCACGCGGCGCTGGGCGGCCGTGGTGCCCTCCTGGACGAGCGCGACCGGGGTGTCCGGGGACTTGCCGTGCGCCACGAGGGTCTCGGCGATCTTGCCGATCTTGTCGACGCCCATGAGGACGACCAGGGTGCCGGTCAGCTTCGCGAGGGACGCCCAGTCGACGAGGGACCGCTCGTCGTCGGGGGCGACATGGCCGCTGACCACCGTGAACTCGTGGGCGACACCGCGGTGGGTGACCGGGATGCCGGCCGCGCCCGGGACCGAGATCGAACTGGAGATGCCCGGGACCACGGTGCACGGGATGCCGGCCTCGGCGAGGGCGTGCAGTTCCTCCATGCCCCGGCCGAAGACATAGGGGTCGCCGCCCTTGAGGCGTACGACCGACTTGCCCTGCTTGGCGTGCTCGATGAGCGCGTTGTTGATGGCCTCCTGGGCCATGAAACGGCCGTACGGGATCTTCGCCGCGTCGATCACCTCGACGTGCGGCGGGAGCTCGGCGAGCAGGTCGCGCGGGCCGAGACGGTCCGCGATGACGACATCGGCCTCGGCGAGCAGGCGGCGGCCGCGGACCGTGATGAGGTCCGGGTCACCGGGGCCCCCGCCGACGAGGGCGACGCCCGCGGTGCGGGTGCGATGGTGGGGCGCGACCAGGGTGCCGTCGCGCAGGCCCTCGACGACCGCGTCGCGGATGGCGGCGGTGTGGCGGGGGTCGCGGCCCTTGGCGTCCGTGGTGAGGACGGCGACCGTGACGCCCTCGCTGTGGCCGGTGGCCGGGGTCCAGGCGGTCGCCTGGTCGGCGTCGTCGGAGCGGACGCACCAGACGCGGTGCGCCTCGGCCTCCGCGGAGGCCGCGTGGTTCGCGTCGGTGTCGCTGGTGGCGATGAGGGCGTACCAGGCGTCGGCGAGGTCGCCCTCGGCGTACGGCCGCCTCTCCCAGGTGATCTCCCCCGCGTCCGCCATCGCCTCGACCGAGGGGGTCGCCTCGGGGGACACGAGGAGGATGTCCGCGCCCGCGGCGATCAGTGCCGGGAGGCGGCGCTGGGCGACCTGGCCGCCGCCGAGGACGACGACCTTGCGGCCGGTGAGGCGGAGGCCTACGGGGTAGGCGGGGTTCTGGGCCATGAGGGTGCGGCTCCTCGGACAGGCGATGCGATGGGCGCTACGGCTCTGGAGCTGCCCTGACGTGCGGATCTTAAGCTGCGGATTCAGCGTACGGCGGGGGTGGGGCAGGCGCGACGGACGCCCTCCCCACCCCCGTGCCGGCCGTCTACTTCTCGGTGACGCCCGCCGAGTCGAACGTCGCGACCTCGTGCATCGCCCGTGCGGTGCTCTGCACCAGCGGCAGGGCGAGCAGGGCGCCGGTGCCCTCGCCGAGGCGGAGGTCGAGGTCGACCAGGGGGCGCAGGCCGAGCTTGTTCAGGGCGGCCACATGACCGGGCTCGGCGCTGCGGTGACCGGCGATGCAGGCCGCGAGGACCTCGGGCGCGATGGCACGGGCGACCAGGGCGGCGGCGCCGGCGCTGACGCCGTCGAGGATCACCGGGGTGCGCAGCGAGGCGCCGCCCAGCAGGAGGCCGACCATGGCGGCGTGCTCGAAGCCGCCGATCGCGGCGAGCACGCCGATGGGGTCGGCCGGGTCCGGCTGGTGGACCTCGAGGGCACGGCGGACGACCTCGGTCTTGCGGGCGAGGGTCTCGTCGTTGATGCCGGTGCCGCGGCCGGTGACCTCGGCGGGGTCGGTGTCCGTGAAGACGGAGATGAGCGCGGCGGACGCCGTCGTGTTGGCGATGCCCATCTCGCCCGTCAGCAGGGCCTTGTTGCCGGCCGCCACCAGGTCGCGGGCGGTCTCGATGCCGACCTCGATGGCCTGCTTGGCCTCCTCGCGGGTCATCGCGGGGCCGGTGGTCATGTCGGAGGTGCCCGCGCGGACCTTGCGGGGCAGCAGGCCGGGGGTGGCGGGGAGGTCCGCGGCGACGCCGACGTCCACCACGCACACCTCGGCGCCCACCTGGCCGGCGAAGGCGTTGCAGACCGCGCCGCCGCCGAGGAAGTTGGCGACCATCTGGGCCGTCACCTCCTGCGGCCAGGGGGTGACGCCCTGGGCGTGGACGCCGTGGTCACCGGCGAAGATCGCGACGGCTGCGGGCTCCGGGATGGGCGGCGGGCACTGCCGGGACAGCCCCGAGAGCTGGGCGGAGATGATCTCCAGCATGCCGAGCGCGCCGGCCGGCTTGGTCATCCGCTTCTGCCGTTCCCAGGCCTCGCCGAGCGCCTTGGCGTCCAGCGGGCGGATCTGGGAGACGGTCTCCGCGAGCAGGTCGTGCGGCTCCTCACCGGGCAGGGCGCGGCGGCCGTACGTCTCCTCGTGCACGACCCACGACAGCGGGCGGCGCTTGGACCAGCCCGCCTGCATCAGCTCGGGCTCGTCCGGGAACTCGTCGACGTACCCGACGCACAGGTAGGCGATGACTTCGAGGTGCTCGGGCAGGCCGAGCGCGCGGACCATCTCGCGCTCGTCGAAGAAGCTGACCCAGCCGACGCCGAGGCCCTCGGCGCGGGCGGCGAGCCAGAGGTTCTCCACGGCGAGCGCGGCGGAGTACGGCGCCATCTGCGGCTGGGTGTGCCGGCCGAGGGTGTGGCGGCCGCCGCGGGTGGGGTCGGCGGTGACGACGATGTTCACCGGGGTCTCGAGGATGGCCTCGATCTTCAGTTCCTTGAACTGCTTGGCCCGGCCCTTGGGCAGCGACCTGGCGTACGCCTCGCGCTGACGCTGGGCGAGGTCCTGCATCGCGGCGCGCGTCTCGGCGGAGCGGATGACGACGAAGTCCCAGGGCTGCGAGTGGCCGACGGAGGGCGCGGTGTGGGCGGCCTCCAGGACCCGGAGCAGCACCTCGTGCGGGATGGGGTCGCTGCGGAAGCCGTTGCGGATGTCGCGGCGCTCGCGCATGACCTTGAGGACGGCCTCGCGCTCGGCGTCGTCATAGGCGGGCGCGGCCGGACCGTTGGAGGGGCGTGCTTCTTCCACGGCGGCCGTGCTCTCTTCCTGATCGGCGTCCCGGGTGTCCAGGTCGTCGGCGTGCTGGACGAGTTCGGGGTCACCGTCACGCGGCGCGGGGACGCCGGGCTGCTCCTCGGCCGGGAGGACCAGCGCCTGCGGCGGGGTCGGCGCGAGGTGCGGGGTCGTCGGGACCGAGCCCTCGACCGGGACGAACTGCCCCACCGGCTGCGGGACCTCCGCGACCGACAGGCCGTGGTCCTGGCCCTGGGCCTGGTCCTGGTCCACGAACAGGACCTGGGGGCCCGCCGGTTGGGCGAGGAGCGAGGGGGCGGGAACGGGGGCCTGGGCGGCCGGGGGGACGGCGGTCATGGGCGCGGGACCGGCGGCCGCGTCGATGAGCGCCGACGGCTCGGCCTGCGCCTCGGCGTCCGCGGGAACGCCGCCCTGCGGTTCGACCTGCTCCGCGACGGCGGCGGGCGACTCCGGCTGCGCCACGGCGGCCACGCCGTCCGCGGGCTGCGGCGGCTGCTCCGCGTCGGTGGACTCGGGGGACGGCACTTCGAGGATCTCCGGGGCGGGGATGGTGACTTCGGACGCGCCCGGGGGCGGCTGGACGGCTTCGGGGGCGGGAACGGGGTCGGGGGCGGGGGCGGCGGCCTCAGGGGCGGGAGCAGGCTCGGGTACGGCTTCGGGAGCGGGCTCGGCTACGGCTTCGGGGGCCTGCGCGGGCTCGGCCGCGAGGACCGTGAGGGCCACGGGGGCCACGGGAGGGGCCGTCTGCTGAGTCGGCGCGGGGTCGGGACCGGCGGCCTGGGGGGTCGGTGCGGTGTCCGTTACGGCCGTCTCCGGCGCGGCGACCAGGGGTACCGCCTGCGGGGCGGACTGCGGGTCGAGGGACTCCGGCGCCGGTACGGGTACGGGCTGGGGCTCGGCGACTTCGGTCGCGGGGGTCTCCGGTGCCGGGGTGGGGTGGGGCTCGGCGGCCTCGGGCTCTTCGGCAGCGACGTACGCCTCAGGGGTGGGGAGAGGCTCGGCGGGCGAGGGGTGCTCGGCGCCGGGTACCTGTACGGCGTTCGGGGGCAGGGGCTGCTCGCCGGGCACCGGTACGGCGTTCGGGGGCTGAGGTGCGTCGGTCGCGTGCATGGTGACGGGGACCTCGGCGCCATCCGGCACCGCCAGGGCGTCGGGGGCCTGAGCGGTGTCAGGGGCCTCGACGGAGACGGGCAGTTCGGCGGCGGCGGGGTCCACGGCACCGGGCGCGGCGGGGGCGACGGAGGGATCGGCGACGGCCGGCATCGGCGCGGCCTCGACACCGTCCACTGCACCAGGCACCCCAGCGGCAGGATCCAGGGCACCAGGCGCCGCAGCGGCAACCGCGGGGTCCACCGCGACCGGCACCTGGGCGGCCTCGGCACCGGGCAGGGCGTCCGGCGACGGGAGGTCCTCGACACCGTCCACGGCACCCGGGACGGCACCCGGCGTCTGAACAGCCTCGGCGCCCGGCATGGCCCCCGGCATCTGGACGTGCTCGACACCGTTCACAGCACCCGGCGCCACGTCACCCTCGGCGCCCGGCATCTGCCCGGCCTCCGGAACGGCCGTACCCATGGCGTCCTGGCCGGCGTCACCGACCGCCTCGACCGCCTCGGGCCCTGCCGCCTGGCCGGCGATGTCGATCGGCTCCGCCTCGCCCGGCACTCCGGTCCCGGGGAACTCCCCGCCTTCCGGGGCCAGTACGACGGCCTCGCCCTCGTGGGCCTCCGGCGCGGGCTCGGCACCCTCCGGAACCCCCGCGGCAGCCTCCGCCACGAGCGGCTCGGTGTCGGGCAGGTGCGCGGCGACAGGGGTGTCCCCGGTCTCCGCCGCGACCGGGGTGGCCGCCTGCGGGTCTTCCGCGCTCGCGGTGGAGTCACCGGTCTGCGCCATGTCATCGACGGCCGCATCGGACCCGGCGCCCTCCTCGGGCAGCGACGCGTGACCGTCCGCACCCGCCGTCTGCTCGGCGTGCCTGGCCTCCTGGGGCGCGAGGCGGTCAATGGCGGCCTGGGCCGCGCCCGTCGGCTCGGAGCCCTGGTCCGGCAGCGGGACAACCGTTTCGGCAGGCGGGGCCATGGTGCCCGCCTGGGCCGGGGCGCCCCAGGGGGCGGCACCCTGCGGGGCCATCTCGCGCAGGGGCTGCTGGACGTCGAGGTACTCGGCGGTGGACGGAACCGGCTGGCGGGCCGGTGCCCCCGCGGGGCCGCGGTCGGCGAGAGAGCGGACGGGGCTGGCGGAGGCGTCGGGGATGGGCGGACCGAGGTGCAGGGGCCGGCGCGGGGTGATGGGCGGGATCGGCAGCGTCGGCGCCGGTCCGGGCGTGCGTACGGCACTGAGGTCGTGCGCGCCGCTGTCGCGGCCGGCCGTCTCGTGCGGTCCCGGTTCGTGCACGGTCTCCACGACCGGCTCGGGCGCCGGCGGGGCGACCTCGTTGCCCCACGCGCCCTGGGCGCCCGGCAGCAGCAACAGGTCTTCGTCCTCGGCGGTGGTCTCGGAGAGGTAGGTGTACGCACCGTGCGCGGGAACGCCCGGCTGCTCCACCATGCCTGCGTTCTCCGGCAGTCCCTCGCCCGGGACCTGGCCGGTGTCGGTCATGCGTACCCCTCGCCCATCGGTTAGTGCTTCTACGACCAGCTCACCGGGAACGGCGCACCGACCGCCCCGCAGTGAAGAACGAGCGTGCGTGCCCAGCGGCACGAACGGCCCGCCGAGAAAGACGACAAAGCCATTAACTGGCATTGTCCCGGCCGTTCCCCCGTCGCGACAGGTTGATCCGCGACAGCACGCTGTGGACTGCGCCACGTTGCGCGGCCCCCGGCTCTGCCGTACCACACCCACCCCAAAACGGGCGGGTTTTCCGGACATTGACGAACGAATGGCCGGACCACCCGGAGCGGTACAAGCGGTACAACAGTCGGCCAGCCTACCGCGCGCGGTACGACAACAGGATCACCGGGACGGTGGACGAGGTCAGCTCGTGCGGTCCGGGAGGACCCCGCTGAGCAGGAACGCGACGCTCCGCTCCGTCTCCGTCCAGGCCCGCGTGTCGAGTTCGACGGACTGGATGAGGGCGCACTCCACGCGGTAGCCGTGCTCGGTCAGGTCCCGGCCGACGAGTTCGGCCTCGTCGCGGGTCATGGCGTGGGCGACGATGCGCTGCGGGCGGCGGTCGGCGACCGCGGAGACGACGGCGGCTCCCCCGCCGCCGACGCGGACGACGTCCGGCTCGGGGAGGTTCTCCAGGACGTGCGGGGCGGTGCCGCGCACGATCTGGAGCTGGACGCCGAGCCGGCGGGCGGCGGCGTCGGTGCGGCCGCAGGCGATGAGGTCCCGGTCGACGGCGAGGACGGCGGCACCCGCCCGGGCGGCCTCGACGGCGAAGGCTCCGCCGCCGCAGCCGATGTCCCACACCAGGTCCCCGACGCGGGGCCCGAGACGGGCGAGTTGGGCCGCGCGGAGCAGGTCGGACTCGCCCTCGCCCAGCGGACCGTCGTAGGCCTCGGCGGGCAGGGTCCAGCCGCGGGGTCCGGCCGCCGGTTCGCGGCCGGTGATCCAGCCGCCGTCGCCGGTGGGGCCGACCGGACCGCCGATGACGATGACGACGTTCGGGTCGCGCCAGGTGTGGTCGGCGGCCTTGTCGGAGGTGAGGATCGTGACCTGTTCGCGTTCGGTGCCGAGTTCCTCGCAGATGACGAAGGTGCGGTGGACGCCTTCGAGGAGCAGACCGAGTTCGGCGGGGCCCGCGCCGGGTGAGGTGAGGACGGCGACCTTGGTGTGGGCGCGGCACACGTTGACCGCGCGGCGCAGGGTGCGCCGGTGGGCGACGACCACCTGGGCGTCGTCCCAGGGCATGCCGGCGCGGGCGAAGGCGGCGGCGACCGAGGAGACGGCGGGGACGACCTCGACCTCCAGGCCGAAGTCGGGGGCGCGCAGGGTCCGTACGACGCCGAAGAACCCGGGATCGCCGTCGGCGAGGACGACCGCGGTGCCGCGGTGGCCCGCGATCCGGCGGGCGGCCAGCGAGACGCTGCCGAGGCGGACGCGTTCGGCGGCGGGGGGCACCTCGGGCAGTGCCAGGTGGTGGGCGGCGCCCGCCACCAGCGTGGCGGCGCCGAGCGCGGCGCGTGCCGCGTCGGTCAGCGGCGAGCCGTCCCAGCCGATCACCGTGACCCGGTCGGCCATCTTCGTCAGTCTCCAGAGGGTTCGCGCAGGTCGTCAGGGGCGGGCTTCGTGAGCGTACCTGGTCGACCCCGCGAACACGGCAGCGGCGTCGTGGGCGCTCCGGTTCAGTTCCAGTCGCCGTAGGACGTGAAGCCGTCGGAGTCGCTCAGCTGCTCCCCCGCGCTCTCCACGTCCTCGGGCAGCAGGCTCCAGACGATGAAGTCGGTGCGGACGTCGACCCAGGTGCCGTCGTCGGTGCGGACCCGCGCTATGCAGGCGTTGCGCAGGACGCCCTCGCTGATGCAGCCGATCTTCTGGGCGACCTGCTGGGAGGCGGTGTTGTCGGCCGCCGTGCGCAGTTCCACGCGCTCGAACTTCTGGTCGGTGAACAGCCATTGGGCGGTGGCGAGCGCGGCCTCGGAGGCGTAGCCCTCGCCGCGGGCCCAGGGGGCGATGATGTACGACAGCTCGGTGGAGCGGATGTGCCAGTCGGTCCTGGTGAGTTGGACGACGCCCACCAGGCGCTGGGTGAGGAACTCGGTGACGGCGAGGTCGAGTCCGCGGCCGGTCTCGCGTTCGGCGGACGCGTGGGCGCTGATCCAACTGCGGGCGGCGTCCCGGGTGAAGGGGTGCGGGACGTCCGTCCAGGCCACGATCTGCTCGTCGTTCATCATCTCGGTCAGCGCGGGGAGGTCGTCCTCGTCGAGGGGGCGCAGCACCAACCGCTCCGTGCTGATGGAGATGTTGGGGAAGGTGCTTGCCATGCGCCGCTCCGTAACCTTCGGAAACCTTCACGTCGTGCTGAACTGCCCAGCATGCAGCATGAAAGCACTCAACTGCACTACAGGGCCCACCCGGGGTGAGCGAGTGGACCCTGTGCGTGGCGATACGGGTCAGAACGAGGCGATGACGGAGCCGGCGTACTTGTCCTCGATGAACTTCTTGACCTCGGCGGAGGTGAGGAGCTTCGCGAGCTTCTTCACCCGCGGGTCGTCCTCGTTCCCGTCCTTGACCGCGAGGAAGTTGCCGTACGGGTTGTCCTTGGCGGACTCCAGTACGAGCGCGTCGTCGGCGGGCTTCAGGTCGGCCTCGATGGCGTAGTTGCCGTTGATGACCGCGGCGTCGACGTCGTCCAGGGAGCGCGGGGTCTGGGCCGCCTCCAACTCCTTGAACTGGAGCTTCTTGGGGTTCTTGGTGATGTCGGCGGGGGTCGCGTCGTTGCCCACGCCGTCCTTGAGCGTGATGATCCCGTTGGCGTCGAGCAGCTTGAGGGCGCGGGCCTCGTTGACGCTGTCGTTGGGGACGGCGATGGTGGCACCGCTCTTGAGCGCGTCGGCGCTCTTCACCTTGTGCGAGTAGAGGCCGAGCGGCTCCAGGTGGACCGTCACGACGGGCACGATGTGGGTGCCGTTCTTCTTGTTGAAGTCGTCGAGGTACGGCTGGTTCTGGAAGTAGTTGGCGAACACCGAGCCGTCCTCGGTCGCCGTGTTCGGCGTGACGTAGTCCGTGAACTCCTTGACCTCCAGGTCGAGTCCGGCCTTCTTCGCCAGGTGGTCCTTGACGTAGGTGAGGATCTCGGCGTGCGGGACGGGGCTCGCGGCGACGACCAGCGGCCCGCTGGTGTCGGCGGCGGCGCTGCCGGAGTCCTCCGAGCCGCAGGCGGTGAGGCCGAGGGTGAGGGCTCCGGCGGCGAGGACGGCGGTGGTGAGCTTTGCGGTGTTACGCACGAAAAGTGCCTTTCCTTTTGGGTACAGCGGCCCCGTGAACGGGTGCACGGGGAGTTTTTTCGGGGGTGGGTCAGACGGTCTTGGTGTCCGCTGTGGCCGCCTTCAGCAGCCGCAATTTCGGCTCGGCGCCCCCGCGTCCGCCCCGGCTGTACAGGGAGCGGGCCGCGTAGTCGCCGGCGAACTGGATGAGCGAGATCACGACGGCGAGGATCGCCACGGTGATCCACATCAGCTCGGTCTCGAAGCGCTGGTAGCCGTAGCGGATGGCGATGTCGCCGAGTCCGCCCGCGCCGACGGTGCCGGCCATGGCGGAGTAGCCGATGAGGGCGACGATCGTGGTGGTGGTGCTGGCGATCAGGGAGGGCAGGGACTCGGGGACGAGCACCTTGCGGACGATCGTCCAGGTGTTGCCGCCCATCGACTGCACGGCCTCCACGAGCCCGCCGTCCACTTCGCGGACCGCCGTCTCGACCAGGCGCGCGAAGAACGGGATGGCACCGATGGCGAGCGGCACGATCGCGGCCTCGCGGCCGATGGTCGTCCCGGTGAGGGAGCGGGTGAAGCCCATCAGCGCGACCATCAGGATGATGAACGGCATCGAGCGGGCGACGTTCACGACCTGCCCGATGACCCTGTTCGCGAGGACGTTCTGGAGGAGCCCGCCCCGGTCGGTCAGGACCAGCAGGACGCCGAGCGGGAGGCCGCCGACGACGGCGATGACCGTGGACCAGCCGACCATGTAGAGGGTGTCCCAACACGCCTGCTCCAGCAGGGGCTGCATCTCGGACCAGGTCACTTGGCACCTTCCTTCACCAGCAGGTCTTCGCCGACGACATCGATCTGGAGGCCCTGTTCGCGCAGGAAGCCGACCGGTACCACGTTGTCCTCGTAGCGGCCGGGCAGTTCGATGCGCATCCGGCCGACCTGGAGGCCGCCGACGGTGTCGATGGCGGCGCCGAGGATCGATATGTCGATGTTGTACGTGCGCGACAGCTGGGAGATGACCGGCTGGGTCGCGGCCTCCCCGTGGAAGGTGACGTCGACGACGGTACGGTCGTCGCCGGTGGCCTCGCCGCCGAGCGGGAAGAGCGCGGCGGCGAGTTCGGAGCCGGGAGTGGCGAGCAGCTCGCTCACCGTCCCGGACTCGACGATGCGGCCGTTCTCCATGAGGGCGGCGGAGTCGCAGATCGACTTCACGACGTCCATCTCGTGGGTGATGAGCAGGACGGTGAGCCCGAGCTGCCGGTTCAGGTCGCGCAGCAGCTGGAGGATCGAGCGGGTGGTCTCCGGGTCGAGGGCGCTGGTGGCCTCGTCGGAGAGCAGCACCTTGGGGTCGCCCGCGAGGGCGCGGGCGATGCCGACTCGCTGCTTCTGACCGCCGGAGAGCTGGGCGGGGTACGCCTTGGCCTTGTCGGCGAGCCCGACCAGGTCGAGGAGCTCCAGGGCCTTGCGCGAGCGCTCCTTGCCGGACTTCCCGAGGATCTCCAGGGGCAGTTCGACGTTGTCCTGGACGGTCCGGGAGGACAACAGGTTGAAGTGCTGGAAGACCATGCCGATACGGCTGCGGGCCTGGCGGAGTTCCCGGCCGGCCCGGGGACCGCGCCCGGCGAGGGCGGTGAGGTCCTGCCCGGCGACGGTGACCGTGCCGGCGGTGGGGCGTTCCAGCAGGTTGACGCAGCGGATCAGCGAGGACTTGCCGGCGCCGGACTGCCCGATGACGCCGTAGACCTCGCCTTCGCGGACGTGGAGGTCGACGCCGTCGAGGGCGGTGACCTCTCGGCCGCGTGAGCGGTAGACCTTGGTCAGGCCCGATGTGGTGATCACTGGGATTCCATCACTGTCGAGATCCGTACGCGGGCGTGGGTGTGCCCTGGTACGAGAGGAACGGGTGTGCGCGGGGCAGCACGGTCACGTACGAACGGAGCTGGTACGGACATGCCACGGCTGCTCGCTTCGGGGCGCGAGCCTCAGGTGGTGCGGGGGCCCTCTAGAAGGCGCACATTCGACACATACAACGAGCACCGGGCGTCAGGGTCGCCTCGGTCGCAAGGGTGCGGCAGCTCGTCGTGGTCATGGAATCAGTAAAGCAGACGTATGGTCCTTACCAACCGGTGTTGTCCGCATGCTGGACACCGGCGGACAGGGTTCAGGGGCGGACGGAGATCTCCACTCCGGCGTCCGTGACCAGGGCGGACAAGGCCGAGAGGTTCTCGACCACCAGGTCGGCGTCGAGCTCGTGGGCCCGGTGGGTTGTGGTCAACGCCACGGTGGTCATGCCGGCGGCGCGACCGGCCCTGAGACCGGCGGGGGCGTCCTCGAAGACCACGCAACGGGCCGGGTCCACGCCGAGCGCGCGGGCGGCGAGGAGGTAGGGCTCGGGGTCGGGCTTGCCGCGCGTCACGTCCTCGGCGGCGACGAGGGTCTTGGGCAGGATGCCGACCGCGTCGAGGCGGGCCTCGGCGAGCCGCCGGGTGGCGGAGGTGACGACGGCCCAGCGGTCGGCGGGGAGGGAGCCGAGGAAGTCCGTGGTGCCGGGAAGCAGCTGGACACCGCCGTTGGGCACGTCCTCCACCTCCAGCGTCTCGATCCGCGCGACCGCCTCGGGCACGACCTCGGCGGGCAGCAGGTCGGCGGCTATCTCGGCGGCGGTACGACCGTGCAGCTCGACCCGCCCGAACTCCTCGGCCGTGATCCCGTACTCCCCGGCCCACTGCCGCCAGCAGCGGTCCACCGAGGCGAGGGAGGAGACGAGGGTGCCGTCGTTGTCGAAGAGCAGGGCTTGCGCGTGGATCGTCATGGTCCCGACCCTACGGGGGCGGGCGGGCTCGTCCGGTCGCCCCCCGTACCCGCCGCCGCTGGAGGGTCGCTGGAGCGTTGCTGGAGGGGGCCGAACCGGTTCCGCGACCGGTTTCCGCCGGTGGGGCCGGGACTGCGGGTCCGAGCGGGGCGGGCGAGCGCGTCCGGTGGTCAGGCCCGCGCGCCGGGGGTCCCGTCCTGCGTAATAAGCTCGCCGACATGCTTGATGCCCTGACGCTCGCGACCGGCGTCGCCGCGCTCGTGCTCGCCGCGTGGTGCGGCTGGGCGGCCTACCGTGACGAGCCCACGAAGGACTGGCACTTCATCGGGATGGGCGTGGTGTCGCTGCTGGCGCTCGTGCAGCTGGTGGTGGGGATCGTGCAGCTGGCGCGGGGCGAGAAGCCCGAGCAGGGGACGACGATCTTCGTGGCGTATCTGCTGGGCGCGTTCGCGTGCGTCCCGGCGGCGGGGCTGATGTCGCTGACCGAGCGGTCCAAGTGGGGCTCGGTGACGGTCGCGGCCGGCGGTGTGGTGCTGGCCGTGCTGGAGGTGCGGCTCTATGACATCTGGGGAGGCTGAGGTGCCCGTGACGGAGGGCGAGTCGACGAGGAACCGGCTGGTCAGCGGGCCGGGCACCCTGCTGGTGTGGCTGTACGGCGTGATGGTCGTCGGCGCGGTGTCGCGCTCGGCCTACCAGATCGCGACCGAGTTCGACCGGGCGCCGCTCGCCTACTCCCTGTCCGCCCTCGCCGGCCTGGTCTACGGCTTCATCACCTACACCCTGGTGCGCGGCGGGGAGACCGCCCGCAAGGCGGCGCTGGTGTGCTGCGCCGCCGAGCTGGTGGGTGTGCTGACGGTGGGGACCTGGACGCTGGTGGAGCCGTCGGCGTTCCCCGACGCGACCGTCTGGTCCGACTTCGGCATGGGGTACGTCTTCATCCCCGTACTGCTGCCGCTGTCGGCGATCTTCTGGTTGCGCAAGGCCCGGACGGCTCCCGCTACGCCGTAGCGGCGTACGTCCCCGCGGGCTTCTCCAGGATGATCATCGGGACGCCGTCCGCGCCCTTCGACGTGCCGACCGCCTCGTAGCCGACCTTGCGGTACAGGCGGAGGTTGCCCTCACTGCGGTGGCCGGCCTCCAGGCGGAACCTGGTGGCGCCGCGCTGCTCCGTCAGGGCGGATTCCGCCGCCCGGAGGAGGCGGGCGCCGATGCCGTGGCCCTGGAGGCGGGGGTGGACGCAGAGCTTGCCGATGGCGGCGGAGCCGTCCTCGGTGGTGCGGCCGCGCACCGAGCCGACCACTTCCTCGCCGAGCCGCGCCACGAAGACGCAGTCCGCGGCGACCTCCTCACGGACCGAGTCCAGTGTCTGGACGAGCGGATCGATGCGGTAGTTGCCGTACAACGCCGCCTCGCTCTGGAAGCACAGGTACTGAAGCCTGAAGATCTGCTCCGCGTCCTGCTCGGTCGCCACCGAGATGGTCACGCTCATGCCCATGTGCGCACGCCTCCCGCTCACCTGATCGCCTGTCGTCCCTCACTCCTATCCCCGCCCTCCCCGGGCCGCAACCTCCGGTGTGAGCAAACGTCGGAGACAACCCAGGCATCTGGAACGTTCCGGGCCGAGACTGCCCTGTGAGATACCCAACTCCCCCGCGATTTCCCGGTACGTGAGGTCCATCGGGGAGAGCAGCGCCTCCATGAGCCTCGGGCAGCGGCCCGGCAGTCGGCGTACGGCGTCCCGCAGGGCCCGGCCGCGGGCCGCGGCGAGGGCGAGGTGTTCGGGGGTGCGGTCCGCGTCGTCCGCGGGGTCGGCCTCATACGGCCGTTCGATCCGCGTCGTACGGCGGGTGCGGCGGGACTCGGAGCGGACCGCGCGGCGCAGCCAGCCCTGCGGGTCCGTGGGCGGTCCGTCGGCGTCGAGGCGTTCCAGGAGGCGGAGCCAGACCGCCTGCTCCAGATCGCCCGGTTCCGTACCGGTGGCATGTGCCTCGGCCGAGGCCTCGGCGGTGAGCAGGGGACGCAGGGAGGTGAGCAGGTCGTGCGACATGTGCCTGACGACGCGGCCGCCCGGGCGGGGGTTGCCCGGACGGCCACATGTCACCCCAACCGGGGGCGGCCGCTCAGCCGTTGACGAAGTCCTCGCGGGCCAGCAGGCCGGTGTCCGGGTTGTCGGTGAAGACGCCGTCGATGCCGGTGGCGAAGTACGCCCGGTAGGCGCCGAAGACGTCGCCGTAGGCGTCGGCGTCGGTGCCCTTGCGGAAGTTCGCCGGCAGGAAGGGGTTCTCGTTGCGCATGGTGTACGGGTGCAGGATCAGCCCCACCTTGTGCGCGTCGGCGACGAGCGTGGTCGGCGTGGTGAGGTTGCCGTTCGCGTCCTTCGGGATGACCAGGTCGAGGGTCGGGCCGATGCCCTGGGCGTAGCCGGCGATCTCCCTGAGGCCCTTGGGCGTGATCAGGTCGGCGACCGTGCGCGGGTCGCCCGTCTCGACGAAGTCCCAGGGGCGGCTGTTCGCGGCAGAGAGCAGGACCACCAGCGGGTTGTCGACCAGCGTGTTGAGGCGCTGGATGCTGGTCGGCTCGAAGGACTGGAGGATGACCGGCGAGTTCCGCCTGTCCTTGCCGTACTTGCGCAGCAGCTTCGCGACCCGCTCCTCCAGGCCGAGGCCCAGCTTGCGGAAGTACGTGGGGTGCTTGGTCTCGGGGTAGATCCACACCTGGCGGCCGCGCTTGCGGGTCTGCTCGTCCTGCCACTTCAGGACCTCTTCGAAGGTGGGGATCTCCCAGCGCCCGTTGTAGAGGGTGTTGTGGGGGCGGTTGGCCGGGATGCGCTCGATCGCGCGCAGCGTCTTCAGCTCGGCGAGGGTGAAGTCCTCGGTGAACCAGCCGGTGACGGGGACCCCGTCGAGCACCTTGGTGGCCTTGCGGTCGGCGAACTCCTTGTGGTCCGCGACGTCCGTCGTGCCGCCGATCTCCGGTTCGTGGCGGCAGACGAGGTGACCGTCCCGGGTGGGCACCAGGTCGCCGGCCTCGACGACATGGGCGCCGAGGTCGAGGGCGAGCTGGTACGAACCGAGGGTGTGCTCCGGACGGTAGCCGCTGGCGCCCCGGTGACCGATGATCGTCGGCACGGGCAGGCTCTTCACGCCTCCACCATGGCGCGTCTCGCCCGCTCTCGCGGTACCCGGCAGGCCGAGCACGGCCCCGCTCGCGCCGAGCACCGCGGCGCCCAGGAGCGCCCGCCGCCCGGTCCCGCCCGCCTGCTCGTCCGAGTCCTGCGTTCCCATGAGGCCCTCCCTGCGTCGGCTCTTCGGTGCGGCCCGATCGTAGGTGCGTGTACATGACTGACGGGAGACCTTCGGGGGAACACGCGGGTGACGCTGGATGTCACCCGGAGGGATTCGCGGGTGACGCCGGATGTCACCCCGGAGGGAGACGCGGGTGACGCTGGATGTCACCCGTGAGGGCGGAGGTGACGGCCTGTCAGAGGCGGAGGCGAGTTCCGTCACACCATGGCCGTCAGGTTACGGACCGCGCGGCGCACGCCCCCGCAGGTGAACCAGCGTCAACACCGTGTAAGACCTCGATGAACGCGCCGCACCCGATGTGCACGACCCCGGTCACCGCGAGTATCGTCCTCACCTGCACAGACATATACCGATTCACTTGGCACCGGAGGGTCCGTTGTCCCGCTTCGCGCTCATCAAGGCAGTGCTCGGACCGATCATGCGCCTGATGTTCCGCCCACGGGTGGAGGGCGCGGAGCACATCCCGGGAGACGGCCCGGTGATCCTCGCCGGCAACCACCTCACGTTCATCGACTCGATGATCATGCCGCTCTTCTGCGACCGTCAGGTGTTCTTCATCGGCAAGGACGAGTACGTCACCGGCAAGGGCCTCAAGGGCCGGCTGATGGCCTGGTTCTTCACCGGCTGCGGCATGATCCCGGTCGACCGGGACGGCGGGCGCGGCGGGGTCGCGGCGCTGATGACCGGCCGCCGGGTGCTGGAGGAGGGCAAGGTCTTCAGCATCTACCCCGAGGGCACCCGCTCCCCCGACGGCCGGCTCTACCGCGGGCGCACCGGGATCGCCCGGCTCGCCCTGATGACCGGGGCGCCCGTCGTGCCGTTCGCCATCATCGGCACGGACAAGGTGCAGCCGGGCGGTGCGGGCTTCCCGCGGCCCGGCCGCGTCACCGTCCGTTTCGGGGAGGCGATGGAGTTCTCCCGGTACGAGGGGATGGACCGGGACCGCTATGTGCTGCGGGCGGTGACGGACTCCGTGATGACCGAGGTCATGCGGCTGTCCGGTCAGGAGTACGTGGACATGTACGCGACCAAGGCGAAAGAGGCCGCGTAGCACTTCGGCCGCGGGGCTGCGGGGGCTGGTCGCGCAGTCCCCCGCGCCCCTGAGGTGCGTCCCCTACGCGGCGTTCTCCAGGCGCTGTTCCTTCAGCATGAACCAGGCCGCCACCGCCGCTGCCAGCAGGACCGCCGCCCCCAGGCCCGTCGCCCGTGACAGACCGTCCACGAAGGCCTGCCGCGCCGAGTCCAGGAGTGCGGCCGACTGCTGCGCCGGCATCCCGGCCGCCGCCTCCACCGCGCCGCCCAGCGACTCGTGCGCCCCGTCCGGTGTGCCCGCCGGGCCGGTGAAGTCGCGGTACACGCCCGTCACGACGGAGCCCAGTACGGCGATCCCGAGGGCCGCGCCCAGTTCGTAGGCCGTCTCCGAGACCGCCGACGCCGAGCCCGCCTGTTCCTTCGGGACGCTGGAGAGGATCACGTCCGCCGTCACCGTGAACGAGAAGCCCGCGCCGATGCCGACGACCAGCAGGGCCGCGCCCAGCAGCGGGTAGCCCGTCGACTGGTCGATCACCGTCAGCGAGGCCAGGGCGAGGCCGACCGCCGCCAGTCCGCCCGCGACCACCGAGCGGACCGAGTAGCGGCGGGCCGCGCGGCCGGCGAGCAGGCCCGCCGCCACCGCGCCGATCGCCGCGGGCAGTTCGGCCAGGCCGGCCTCCAACGGGCGCCTGCCCTGGACCAGTTGCAGGTACTGGGAGAGGAAGAACACCAGCCCCGACAGGCCCAGGATGGTCAGCAGGTCGGCCAGGACGGCCGCGCTGAAACCGCGGTTGCGGAACAGCCGCATGTCCAGCAGCGGTGTCGGCAGGGTCAGTTGACGGCGGACGAACCAGAACAGGGCTGCCGCGCCCACCAGGCCGACGCCCAGGCTCCCGCCCGTGGCGCCGTGGCTGGCGGTCTCCTTGACGGCGTAGACCAGGGCGATCATGCCGACCAGGGACAGGGTGACGCTGAGCATGTCCCACGGGCCGGGGTTCGGGTTCTTCGACTCCGGCAGCATCTTGACGCCGACGACGACCAGGACCGCCATCACGGGCAGGTTGATCAGGAAGACCGAGCCCCACCAGAAGTGTTCGAGCAGGAAGCCGCCCGCGATCGGGCCGATCGCCGTGCCGGCGGAGGCGGTCGCACCCCAGATGCCGACGGCGAGGCTGCGTTCGCGCGGGTCGTGGAAGAGGTTGCGGATCAGGGCCAGGGTCGCCGGCATCAGGGTCGCGCCCGCCACGCCCAGCAGGGCACGGGCGAGGATCATCAACTCGGGTGACGTGGCGTAGGCGTTGAGGACCGAGATCGCGCCGAACGCCGTGGCGCCGACGAGCAGGATCCGCTTGCGGCCCACACGGTCGCCGAGGCTGCCCATCGAGACGAGCAGACCGGCGATGACGAACGAGTAGACGTCGCCTATCCACAGCAGCTGCGTGCCCGAGGGCTTCAGGTCCTCGCTGATGTAAGGGGTCGCGAGACCGAGGACGGTCGCGTCGACGGCCACCAGCAGCACGGCGAGGACGAGGACGGACAGCGCGAGCCAACGGCCCGGGCGCTTGGTCACCGCCTCGGTCGTCGACGCCGGCCGCAGGGTGCTGGTCATGATTCCTCTCTCCGTAGTGCGCCGCCGAGCAGCAGCTCGGTGATCATGAAGGTGAAGTCCTTGCGGGCGACCCGGCCCTCCGACACCGCCCAGGCGCCGGAGGCCAGCAGGCCGTACACCGCCTCGGTGAGCCAGACGGGGCTGAGGTCGATACGGAACTCACCGCTGTCCTGTCCGCGCCGGAACAGCGCGGAGATGCGCTGGTCGATCCGGGTCCAGCCCGCGTTCTGCTCCCCGCCCTCGAACAGCTGGTTCTCGCTGTAGAGGAAGGCGAGCAGCCCGGCGGCGGGTTCGATCTCACGCACCAGCCGCCGCACGGCGTCGCTCGCGGGCCCCTCGGCGGGGCGGGCCGCGTCCAGGGCGGCCTCGCACTCCGCGATGCCGAGCGCCTCCAGCGCCCGCACGAGGGCGTCCCGCCCGGCGAAGTGCCGGTGCAGGGTGGCGCGGCTGAGCCCGGCGGCCTTCGCGACCTCGTCCATGGTCGCGGTGGATTTGCGGGTCAGCAGGGCCGCGGCACTGCGCAGCACATGGTCACGATCGACAGCCATGAGACAAGGGTAGCCCATGTGAGACAGTCTCGTCTCATCATGGGCATGGACGTCTCACGCATGGCCGTCGAGCGGCGTTTGCTGTCAGTGCCAGGGCAACTGCCCGCGCCGCGCCCAGTACGCCTGCGGCTCCTCCACGAGCCCGGCGAGGCGGGCCAGCTGGTCCTCGTCCAGGTCCACGACCGCGGCGTGCAGGTTGGAGGCGAGCTGGCCGGCGGTGGCGGCACCGGAGAGGACGACGCCGGCCCAGGGCTGTCGCAGGATCACGGCGAGGGCGACCGCGTCGCAGCCGAGGCCCGTCTCCGCGGCGACCGCCTTCAGGGCGTCCGGCGCGTACGGGTCCGCGAGCCTGCCGTTGGCCATGCCCTCCTTGACGATGACCGTGAGTCCGGCGTCGTGGGCCTCGGCCAGGGCGGGGGCGGCCGAGGTCTCCAGGATGTTGTACGTCGACTGCACGGTACGGAAGAGGGGCTCCCCGTCGACCGTGACGGCGAGGGCGGCCCGGACGGCGTCGGCCTGGGCGGGGCCGCTGGTGGAGAACCCGATGCTCACGCCCGCGGCGGCCGCCTCCGCCAGCCTGGCGTGCAGCTCCTTGTCGGTGAGGGCCGGGCTGTCCGGGGTCACCGAGTGGATCTGGTACAGGTCCAGGCGCTCACCGAGCAGCCCGGCGCTCTCGGCGCGCTGACGCTCGTACGTCGCGAGGCTGTGGTCCTTGACCTCGTGCCGCTCGGCGTCGGTGGTCCAGTCGGCGGTGTAGGTGTAGCCCCATTTGCTGCCCACGACGATGTCGTCGATCTCGGGGCGGGCTCCGAGCCAGTCGGCGAGGAACTCCTCGGAGCGGCCGTAGGAGCGGGCCACGTCGATGTAGCGGACGCCCTGGGCGTAGGCGGCGTCGAGGAGTTCATGGGTGCGGGCGCGCAGGGCGTCGACGGTGCGGTTCTCCCCGAGGTCCTCGTCCCGGCCGAGGTTGATGTAGCCGGGGCGCCCGACGGCTGCGAGGCCGAGTCCGATGTGGCAGGTGGGGGTGGTCGCCGTTGCCAGGCGGGCGAAGGGCATCGCGGGCTCCGTTCGGTCGGGTCCGGTGACGGTCTGGGACCCAACGTAACGCGCGACGACCTGCGGCGAGGGAGCCGCACGCCCAGGAGCTCGGGTGGTCGCGGCTCCTGGGCGGGGCGGGTCCACCGGGGTCTGACGTGCGGTCCCCCGAGGCCCTTAAGAGCGCTTCTCCGCTGCCCACTCGTGCTGTGCGGCCACGTCCGCCTTGACCTCCGCCAGCTGCACCGCCACCGCGCTCGGGGCCGTGCCGCCGCGGCCGTCGCGGGAGGCCAGCGCGCCCGGCACGTTCAGGACCGAGCGGACCTCGGGCGTCAGATGCGGCGAGATCTTCGCGAACTGCTCGTCCGTCAGGTCGCCCAGTTCCTTGCCCTCGGCCTCCGCGACCTTGACGCACTCGCCGGCCACCTCGTGGGCCACGCGGAAGGGCACCCCCTGCTTGACCAGCCACTCGGCGATGTCGGTGGCGAGGGAGAAGCCGGCCGGGGCCAGTTCCTCCATGCGCTCGCGGTTGACGGTGAGGGTGGCCATCATGCCGGTGAAGGCGGGGAGCAGGACCTCGAGCTGGTCGCAGGAGTCGAAGACGGGCTCCTTGTCCTCCTGGAGGTCGCGGTTGTAGGCGAGCGGGAGGGCCTTCAGGGTCGCCATCAGACCCGTCAGGTTGCCGATCAGCCGGCCGCTCTTGCCGCGGGCCAGTTCCGCGATGTCCGGGTTCTTCTTCTGCGGCATGATCGACGAGCCCGTGGAGAACGCGTCGTGCAGGGTCACGAAGGAGAACTCCTTCGTGTTCCAGATGATGACCTCCTCGGCGATCCGGGACAGGTTCACCCCGATCATCGCCGTGATGAAGGCGAACTCCGCGACGAAGTCACGGGAGGCCGTGCCGTCGATGGAGTTGCCGACGCTGCCGCGCTCGAAGCCGAGGTCCTTCGCCACCGCCTCCGGGTCCAGGCCGAGACTGCTCCCGGCCAGGGCTCCCGAGCCGTACGGCGATACGGCCGTGCGCTCGTCCCACTGGCGCAGCCGCTCCGCGTCCCGGGACAGGGCCTGGGCGTGCGCGAGGACATGGTGGGCGAAGAGCACCGGCTGGGCGTGCTGGAGGTGGGTGCGGCCGGGCATCGCCACGTCCGGGTGCGCCTCCGCGAGGCCGATCAGCGCGTCCTGGAGCTCGGCGATCAGACTGCCGATGATCCGGGCGTGGTCCCGCAGGTACATCCGGAACAGGGTCGCGACCTGGTCGTTGCGGGACCGGCCGGCGCGCAGCTTGCCGCCGAGGTCCGGGCCGAGACGCTCCAGCAGGCCGCGCTCCAGGGCGGTGTGGACGTCCTCGTCGGCGATGGTGCCCACGAAGGAGCCGTCGGCGACGTCCGCGGCGAGCTGGTCCAGGCCCGCGGTCATCCGCGTCAGCTCGTCGTCGGTGAGCAGGCCCGCCTTGTGCAGCACGCGCGCGTGGGCCCGCGAACCGGCGATGTCGTAGGGCGCGAGGCGCCAGTCGAAGTGCACGGACGCGGACAGTTTCGCCAGGGCCTCGGCCGGGCCGTCGGCGAAACGGGCGCCCCAGAGCCGAACGTCACCGCTGTTGCTGCTCACTTGCGTTGCTCCTAGAGGGGTCGGGGTGCGTCTGCGCCGGATCATGCCGCGTTCACTGTCACGCATGAGTACCCACCTGAGTACCTGCATGAGTATGCAGTGCACTGCATGATTCGTCAATTCAGGATCCTCCGGCATGGATCTGAAGATCCTTTGAACAAGTGAAACCGCTTACCCGTACCTCTCCCCGAACGCAGGCGCCGCGTTTGTAAACGACGACACCCCGACCCTTGTGAGGCATCCGCATGTCCAGGGCTCTTCCGAAGTACAACAAGCGCCGCGTCGCGTTGATCGGCGGTGCCACCGCCCTCGTGCTGACCGGTGCGGTGATCGCCGGTTCCGCCCTCGCCGGGGAGAGCTCCAAGAGCGGCGGTGCCACCGACGCCCGGACCCTGGCCTCCCCCGGCACCATCTCGTGCCCGGACGTGGCCTCCAAGCTCCCCGCGATCCCCGCCACCGCACAGGCCGAGGTCACCCGCAACCTCACCCTCCTCCAGACCCAGATCGCCGAGGCCAACAAGCGACTCGTCGACACCGTCGGACAGGGCGGCCCCAACTTCGTCCAGAACGCCATCCTCGGCCCGCTCAAGGACAAGCGGGTGGCCACCGTCAACCGCATCGCCACCGCCATCGGCCGCACCGCCGCCAAGCCCCAGGGCCTGGACGCCCTCGCACCGTGCTCCCTGAACGCGGGCGGCGCGGCCGGGAACGGCGCGGGAGCCGGCGCGAACACCGGCGCCGGCCAGCAGGGCAACGGCCAGGGGGCGAACAACGGGGCCGGCCAGCAGGGCAACGGTCAGGGGGCCGGGAACAACGCCGGGAACGCCGGTGTCGGCACCATCTCGTGCCCGGACGTGGCCTCCAAGCTCCCCGCGATCCCCGCCACCGCACAGGCCGAGGTCACCCGCAACCTCACCCTCCTCCAGACCCAGATCGCCGAGGCCAACAAGCGACTCGTCGACACCGTCGGACAGGGCGGCCCCAACTTCGTCCAGAACGCCATCCTCGGCCCGCTGGCGGACAAGCGGAAGTCGACCATCGACCGCATCGCCATCTCCATCGGCCGCACCGCCGCCAAGCCCCAGGGTCTGGACGCTCTCGCCACCTGCACGGTCACCAAGTGACGTGACAGGTGCTGTGGCCGCCCCGAGTTCAGCGCCGGCCGGGGCGGCCACGGCATGTCCGGGCCAGACCCCGGCCGGCCCCGAGACGGGCGCTTCCGCGGCAGGTGTCCTTGAGGCGGATGCCTCCGGGGCGAATGCCGCCGACGCGAATGGCTCCGACGCGGATGCCTCCGAGGCCAATGCGGCAATTCCTTAGACAGGCAAAAGAGTCGCTCCCATAATCGTTAGACATGGGAAAGACCTACGCACGCATAGACGGCCGGCTGCGCGACTTCATCGAGGCGCAGCCCCTCTTCTTCACCGCGACCGCCCCTCTCTCCGGCGACGGCACGGTCAACCTCTCCCCCAAGGGCCTCAAGGGCTCCTTCGCGGTCCTCGACGAACTCACCGTGGCCTACCTGGACTTCGCCGGATCCACCGCGGAGACCGTCGCTCACCTGCGGGAGAACGGCCGGATCACCCTCATGTGGTGCGCGTTCCAGGGGCCGCCCAACATCGTCCGGGTGCACGGGCGCGGCGAGGCCGTGCTGCGCGACGACCCCCGCTTCGGGGAACTGCTCGGCCACTTCCCCGACATCGACCCGAGCCTGCACGGACTGCGCGCGATCATCCTCGTGACCGCGCAGACGGTCCGCGACTCCTGCGGCTACGCGGTGCCCTTCATGACGTACGACGAGGACCGCGACCTGCACGCCAGGCGCTTCGCCCGCGAGGACGACGCGTCGCTCAGTGCCTACTTCGCCAAGAAGGAGCACATCGCCACGAGCCTGGACGGCCTACCCGGGCTGCCGTTGCCGCTGCCTCCCTCTACGGTCTGAGCCATGGGCTCCCCCACCGTCGCCACGGCTGTCGTGACCGCGTCCCTGCTCGTGCTCACCGGCGCGTCCGGCGGCGGGCCGCCGCTGCCCGCCCGGATGGCCGACACCGGCGGCGGCACCCAGCTGATCACCGCGGTCGCCGCGCGGAGCGGCTCGACCACCGGGACCGTCACCTGGTGGGACCGGCGTGAGGGGCGGTGGGTGAAGGCCGGGTCGGTCAGGGCCCGGTTCGGCGCGGGCGGGCTCGTCGAGGGCGCCGCACGCGAGCAGGGCACGAACACCACCCCGACGGGGCTCTACCACCTGCCGTTCGCCTTCGGCATCAAGGCCGCGCCGGACGGGACCTCCTACCCGTACCGCCCCGTGCGCGCGCACTCCTGGTGGTGCCAGGACAACGACTCCCGCTCCTACAACCGCTGGAGCGAGCCGCGCGCGGCGGACTGCCGGGCCGCGGAGGCCGAGCATCTGGTCACGTACCCGAAGCAGTACGCGTACGCCCTGGTCATCGGCTTCAACTACAGCCGGCCGGTGCGTGGTCGGGGTGCCGGGATCTTCCTCCATGTCAACGGCGCCGGGGCGACCGCGGGATGCGTGTCGGTGTCCGCGGGCGCGATGCGGCGGATCCTCGACTGGGCCGAGCCCGACGCCGAGCCGCACATCGCGATCGGCACCACGAGCGGGCGTACGGCGATCACGCGGTACTGAGGGTTACCCCGAGTCACTCCAGTCCGCCTCGAACTCGAACGGAGACTGAACACCCGGGCGTCGCGGCACGTACCTCAGGGCCAGGGGACCACGCCAACCCCCTTGCCCCGCTCCCGGAGGAACCGTGACCACCACGCTCGCCGGCGGCCGCGCCGCCCGCCGCCAGACGATGCGCCGCATCCGCCCGCGCCGCTCCCCGGCCGTCCCGCTGGTGATCGCCCTGTGGGCGGGCGCGGCCGCGGTGCTGTGGCTGTGGTGGGACAACACACCGTCCCTCGCGGACAACACCGCCCGGATCGTCGCCGCGGGCCGCATCACCGGTCTGCTGGCCGGCTACCTGATGGCGCTCGTGGTGCTCCAGATGGCCCGGGTGCCCGCGCTGGAGCGACGGGTCGGCTCGGACCGGGTCGCCCGCTGGCACGCGATGAGCGGCCGCTACACGGTGAGCCTGGTCATCGCGCACGTCTTCCTCATCACCTGGGGATACGCGCTCCAGGCGGGCAGGACGCTCGGCGACGTGGTGCAGCAGTTCATCGACCTGATCACCACCCTGCCGGACATGGGCAAGGCGGCCATCGGCACCGGGCTGCTGCTGGTCGTCGCGCTGCTGTCGATCGGCGGGGTGCGCCGCCGGCTGCCGTACGACACCTGGTACCACGTGCACCTGCTCACCTACGCCGTGGTGTACCTGACGTTCTGGCACCAGATCACCACCGGCAACGAGTTCGCCGTCGAACCGGCCGCGAAGACCTTCTGGTACGGGTTGTACGGCGTGGTCACCGCGCTGGTGCTCTGGTACCGGGTGCTGACCCCGATCCGCCTCAACCTGCGCCACCGGATGTACGTCGAGGCGGTCATCGAGGAGACCCCGGGCATCGTGTCGGTGCTCATCGGCGGCAGGAAGCTGCACCGGATGGGCGCGGAGGCGGGACAGTTCTTCCGCTGGCGGTTCAAGGCGCCGGGCATGCGGTTCAGCTCGCACCCGTACTCCCTGTCGGCGGCGCCGCGCCCGGACATGCTGCGCATCACGGTCAAGGCGATCGGCGACCACACCTCCCGGCTGCGCGAGCTGACGCCCGGCACCAAGGTGTGGGCCGAGGGCCCTTACGGCGCGCTGACCGCCCAGCGGCGCAGCCGCGGCAAGGTGCTGCTGGTGGCGGGCGGGGTCGGTATCACGCCGATGCGGGCCCTGTTCGAGACGCTGCCCGGGGCGGCCGGTGACATCACCCTGCTCTACCGGGCCAACAGCACCCAGGACCTGGCGCTCTGGGACGAGCTGGCCGCCATCGCCGACGAGCGGGGCGCGCGGCTGATGTACGCGGTGAACAGTCCGGACGGCGAGCGGCCCGACATCTCGGCGGAGCGGCTGCGGCAGAAGCTGCCGGACATCGAGGACCACGACGTCTTCATGTGCGGGCCGCCCGGCTTCGCACAGGGCGTCTACGAAGCACTGCGCGGTGCGGGTGTGCCCGCCCGCCGCATCCATCACGAGTCGTTCGAGATGTGAGCGACGGGACTTCAGGAGCTGTTCTAGCGATGAGGAAGAGTCACCCCGTACGGCGTGTCGTCCTGGCCGGCGCCGCCACCGTCTCCGGGATCGTGCTGCTGCTGGCGCTGAAGCCGGCGAGCGACCCGGCCTCCGCCTCCGCGGCGGGCGGCGCGGCCCCGCAGGCGACCGCGGCGGCCCAGGAGTCCGCGCAGGGCGGTGCCCAGGGCGCCACCGGCACGGCCACCGGGGACGCCGCGCAGACCCAGTACGGAGCCGTCCAGGTCCGTATCACCTTCAGCAACAACAAGATCACCAAGGCCGAGGCGGTGCAGGCCCCCAAGGGCGGCCAGAGCGACCAGATCACCGGCAACGCGGTGCCGAAGCTCAACGCGGCCGTGCTGGCGAAACAGAGCGCGCAGATCGACGCGGTGTCCGGGGCGACCTACACCAGCGCCGGCTACAAGAAGTCGCTCCAGTCGGCCATCGACAAGGCGAACGCGGCGGCCTCCTCGGGCGCGTCGGGCTCGTCCACGCCTGCCCCCTCCCAGAGCCCGGGCGGTGCCGAGGCAGCCGCCCCCAAGACCGTCACCGGCTCGGTCGCCCAGACGCAGTACGGCCCGGTCCAGGTCCGTGTCACCGTCAGCGGCGGCAAGATCACCAAGGCGGAGGCGGTCCAGCAGCCCAAGGGCGGGCAGAGCGACCAGATCTCCGGCAACGCCGTGCCCAAGCTCAACCAGGCGGCGGTGGCGGCGGGCAGCGCGGACATCGACGCGGTCTCGGGGGCGACGTACACCAGCGCCGGATACAAGCAGTCGCTGCAGTCCGCGCTGGACCAGGCCGGTGGCTGACACGGTGACCGGACCCTCGAAGGCTCCCGCCGCGGTGCGTCACACGGAGGAGGTCATGGGGACCGTCTTCTCCTTCGACGTCCGCGGCGGGGATCCCGAAGCCGTGCGAGCTGCCCTGGAGCGGGCCGTGGCCGGTCTGCACCGCGTCGACGCCGTCTTCAGCACCTACCGCGACGACAGCCAGATCTCCCGGCTGGCGCGCGGCGAGCTGACGGTCACCGACTGCGATCCGGAGGTCGCCGAGGTCCTGGAGCTGGGGGCCAGGGCCGAGGAACTGAGCGACGGCTGGTTCAGCACGCGCTACGAGGGCCGACTGGACCCGACGGGTGTCGTCAAGGGCTGGGCGGTGGAACGCGCGGCCCGTTCCCTCACGGCGGCCGGGGCGACGGGGGTCAGCCTCAACGGCGGCGGCGACGTGCAGTTGCTGGGGGCGCCGGAGCCGCAGCGGCCCTGGCGGGTGGGGGTCGCCGATCCCCTGCGGCCGGGCGGACTGGCGGCGGTGGTGTCCGCGGCGGGTACGACCGAGCTGTCCGTGGCGACCTCCGGTACGGCCGAGCGGGGCGCCCACATCGTCGACCCGCGCACCGGCCGCTCGGCGGTGACCGACCTGGTCGCCGTCACCGTCGTCGCGCCCAGCGTGACCTGGGCGGACTGCTGGGCGACGGCGGCGTTCGCGATGGGCTCACGGGACGGCCTGCGCTGGCTGGAGTCGCTCCCGGACGTGGAGGCCCTGCTGATCACGGCCGGCGACGAGGTGCGGTGCACAGAGGGCCTGGCGTCCCGACTCGGGTGAGCGCCCCCGCCTCGGGGCGCCGGGAACGGCGCGACGAGCCACGGACGGCGCGCGCCCGGCCGCCTGCCCCACACCACCCGGCGGCCCGACGGCCTGCCGCCTGCCGCCTACCGCCTGCCGCCTACCGCCTACCGCCTACCGCCTACCGCCTACCGCCAGCGTCCCGTTCAGTGGCCGTTCTGTGCCAGCCGCAGCAGGTGCTCGGCGAGAGCCTGACCCCCCGTGGGGTCACGGCTGATCAGCATCAGCGTGTCGTCCCCCGCGATCGTGCCCAGGATGTCGTGCAGTTCGGCCTGGTCGATCGCCGACGCCAGGAACTGGGCCGCGCCCGGCGGTGTCCTCAGCACGACCAGGTTCGCGGACGCCTCCGCGGAGATCAGCAGCTCCTGGGAGAGCCGCCGCATCCGCTCCTCCTTCGCCGACTCCCCGAGCGGCGCCCGGGGGGTCCGGAAGCCCCCCTCACTGGGCACCGCGTAGATCAGGTCGCCGTCGGTGTTGCGGATCTTCACCGCGTTGAGCTCGTCGAGGTCCCGGGAGAGCGTCGCCTGGGTGACGCTCAGCCCGTCGTCGGACAGCAGCTTCGCCAACTGGCTCTGCGACCGCACCGGTTGCCGGTTGAGGATGTCCACGATCCGGCGGTGCCGCGCGGTGCGGGTCTGCGGCACCGCAGGCCCGCCGGCCCCGTTCTGCTCATGCTCCTGCGCCTGGCTCATCGACGTCTCATTTCTCCGGATCATCCGTCCCCGTGGGCCACGTCAAGAACGCCGGGCAGCGCCTGGAGCAGCGCCGCCACCTCGTCGTCGCCGAGGTTCAGCGGCGGCATCAGCCGTACGACATCGGGGGCGGGCGCGTTCACCAGGAAACCGGCGTCCTGAGCCGCCAGCTGCGCCTGGGGCGCGAGCGGCTCGGTGAGCACGATACCCAGGAGCAGGCCGCTGCCCCGGACATGGGCGATCAGCGGGTGCCCCAGGGCCTCGATCCCGTCCCGCAGCGCGGCGCTCTGCCGCTTGACGTTCTCCAGGAGTCCCTCGGCCGCGATGGTGTCGAGCACGGCGAGTCCGGCCGCGCACGCGACGGGGTTGCCGCCGAAGGTCGTGCCGTGGTGACCGGGCTGGAGCAGCTCGGCCGCCCGGCCGAAGGCCACGGTCGCGCCCAGCGGCAGCCCGCCGCCGAGCTGCTTGGCGAGGGTGACGACGTCCGGCAGGACGCCTTCGTGGGCCTGGTACTCGAACCAGTGGCCGGTCCGGCCGATGCCGGTCTGCACCTCGTCGAGGACGAGGAGGGTGCCGGTGGCGGCGGTGATCGCCCGGGCCGCCTTGAGGTAGCCGGCGGGCGGCACGACCACGCCGTTCTCGCCCTGGATGGGCTCGATGACGACGAGGGCGGTCTCCTCGGTGACCGCGGCGGCCAGTGCCTGCGCGTCGCCGTACGGCACGTGCGTGACCTCGCCCGGCAGCGGCAGGAACGGCTCCCGCTTGGCGGGCTGGCCGGTGAGGGCGAGGGCGCCCATGGTCCGGCCGTGGAAGCCGCCCGAGGTGGCGACCATGTGGCCGCGCCCGGTGAGCCGGCCGATCTTGAACGCGGCCTCGTTGGCCTCGGCGCCGGAGTTGCAGAAGAAGACCTTGCCGTCCCGGCCGAAGAGCTGGAGCAGCCGTTCGGCGAGGGCGACGGTGGGCTCGGCCATGAAGAAGTTGGAGATGTGGCCGAGGGAGGCGATCTGCCGGCTCACGGCGTCGACGATCGCCGGGTGGGCGTGGCCGAGCGCGTTGGTGGCGATGCCGCCGACCCAGTCGTGGTACTCCGTGCCCTCGCTGTCCCAGACCTTGATGCCCTCACCGCGGACGAGAGGCAGGCGCGGGGTGCCGTAGTTGTTCATGAGCGAGCCCTGCCACCGCTGGGTGAGCTCCTGATTGTCGGTCATACGGCATCCCCCTCGTGCGCGTCCGGCACGACCATCGTGCCGATGCCTTCGTCCGTGAAGATCTCCAGCAGGATCGAGTGCTGGACCCGCCCGTCGATGACCCGGGCCGTGTGCACGCCGTTGCGCACGGCGTGCAGGCAGCCCTCCATCTTCGGGACCATGCCGGAGCTCAACTCCGGCAGTAGCTTCTCCAGTTGGGAAGCGGTGAGGCGGCTGATCACCTCGTCGCTGTGCGGCCAGTCCTCGTAGAGGCCCTCGACGTCCGTGAGGACCATGAGGGTCTCGGCGTCCAGAGCAGCAGCGAGTGCCGCAGCCGCCGTATCAGCATTGACGTTGTAGACATGCCCGTCGTCCTGGCTTCGGGCGATCGACGAGACGACCGGGATCCGGCCGTCGGCGAGCAGGGCCTCGATGGCGCCCGTGTCGATCGCGGTGATCTCGCCCACCCGCCCGATGTCGACCAACTCGCCGTCGATCTCGGGCTGGTGCTTGGTGGCGGTGATGGTGTGGGCGTCCTCGCCGGTCAACCCGACGGCGAGCGGCCCGTGTTCGTTGAGCAGGTTGACCAGCTCGCGCTGCACCTGCCCGGCCAGCACCATCCGTACGACGTCCATGGCGTCCTCGGTGGTGACGCGCAGGCCCGCCTTGAACTCGCTGACGATGCCGTGCTTGTCGAGGGCGGCGCTGATCTGCGGGCCGCCGCCGTGCACGACGACCGGCTTGAGGCCGGCGTGGTGCAGGAAGACGACGTCCTGGGCGAAGGCCGCCTTCAGGTCCTCGTCGATCATGGCGTTGCCGCCGAACTTGATGACGACGGTCTTGCCGTTGTGGCGGACCAGCCAGGGCAGCGCCTCGATGAGGATCTGAGCCTTCGGCAGTGCGGTGTGCTTGCGAGTAGTGCTCATGACGAGTACGCGCTGTTCTCGTGGACGTAGTCGGCGGTCAGGTCGTTGGTCCAGATCGTGGCGGTCTCGGACCCGGCCGCGAGGTCGGCGACGATGTGCACCTCGCGGTAGCGCATGTCGACCTTGTCGCGGTCCTCGCCGACTCCGCCGTTCTTGCAGACCCAGACGCCGTTGATGGCGACGTTGAGCTGGTCCGGCTCGAAGGCGGCCTTCGTGGTGCCGATCGCGGAGAGCACGCGGCCCCAGTTGGGGTCCTCGCCGTGGATCGCGCACTTGAGGAGGTTGTTGCGGGCGATGGAGCGGCCCACCTCGACGGCGTCGTCCTCGCTCGCGGCGTTGATCACCTCGACCTTGATGTCCTTGCTGGCGCCCTCGGCGTCCCGGATCAGCTGCTGGCCGAGGTCGTCGCAGACCTGCCGTACGGCCTCCGCGAACTCCGCCTGCGCCGGGGTGACGTCGGAGGCGCCGGAGGCGAGCAGGAGCACGGTGTCGTTGGTGGACATGCAGCCGTCGGAGTCGACGCGGTCGAAGGTGGTGCGCGTGGCGGCCCGGAGCGCCTGGTCCAGTGCCGCGCTGTCGAGGTCGGCGTCCGTGGTGAGGACGACCAGCATGGTGGCGAGGCCGGGGGCGAGCATGCCCGCGCCCTTGGCCATGCCGCCGACGGTCCAGCCGTCCTTGCTGACGACGGACGTCTTGTGGACGGTGTCGGTGGTCTTGATGGCGATGGCGGCCTTCTCACCGCCGTGCTCGGAGAGTTGGGCGGCCGCGGCCTCGACTCCCGGCAGCAGCTTGTCCATCGGGAGCAGGACGCCGATGAGGCCGGTGGAGGCGACGGCGACCTCGCCCGCGCCGATCTCCAGCACCTCGGCGACCTTCTCGGCGGTCGTGTGCGTGTCCTGGAAGCCCTTGGGTCCGGTACAGGCGTTGGCGCCCCCGGAGTTGAGGACGACGGCGGTCAGCTCGCCGCTCTTGAGGACCTGCTCGGACCACAGGACCGGCGCGGCCTTCACACGGTTGGAGGTGAAGACACCGGCGGCGGCGCGGCGCGGACCGGTGTTGACCACGAGGGCCAGGTCCGGGTTGCCGTTCTCCTTGATCCCGGCGGCGATGCCCGCCGCCTGGAATCCCTTGGCTGCCGTGACGCTCACGGTGCGACTCCGATCGTGGAAAGCCCGGTGGACTCGTCGAGCCCGAGGGCGATGTTCATGCTCTGTACGGCACCGCCCGCGGTGCCCTTGGTCAGGTTGTCGATGGCGCTGATGGCGATGATGCGGCCCGCGGCCTCGTCGTGGGCGACCTGGATCTGAACGGCGTTGGAACCGAGGACGGACGCCGTGGCGGGCCACTGCCCCTCGGGGAGGAGGTGCACGAACGGTTCGTCGGCGAGGGCCTTGTCGTAGGCGGCGCGGACGGACTCGGCGGTGACACCGGGCTTCGCCTTGGCGGAGCAGGTCGCGAGGATGCCGCGGGGCATCGGCGCGAGGGTCGGGGTGAAGGAGACCGAGATCCGCTCTCCCGCGACCCCGCTGAGGTTCTGGATCATCTCGGGCGTGTGCCGGTGGCCGCCGCCGACGCCGTACGGCGTCATGGAGCCCATGACCTCGCTGCCCAGCAGGTGGGGCTTGGCTGCCTTGCCGGCGCCGGAGGTGCCGGAGGCGGCGACGATCACGGCCTCCTGCTCGGCGATACCGGCGGCGTACGCGGGGAAGAGCGCGAGGGAGACGGCGGTCGGGTAGCAACCGGGCACCGCGATGCGCTTGGACCCCTCCAGCGCGGCGCGGGCGCCCGGCAGTTCGGGCAGGCCGTAGGGCCAGGTGCCGGCGTGCGGGGAGCCGTAGAAGGTCTCCCAGTCGGCGGCGTCCTTCAGCCGGAAGTCGGCGCCCATGTCGACGACGAGGACGTCCGGGCCGAGCTGTTCGGCGACGGCGGCGGACTGGCCGTGGGGCAGGGCGAGGAAGACGACGTCATGGCCGGCGAGGACGTCGGCCGTGGTCTCCTGGAGCACGCGGTCGGCCAGCGGCAGCAGGTGCGGCTGGAGCGCGCCCAGCTTCTGTCCGGCGTTGGAGTTGCCGGTCAGGGCGCCGATCTCGACCTCGGGGTGCGCCAGGAGCAGCCGCAGGACTTCGCCGCCCGCGTATCCGCTCGCTCCGGCCACTGCCGCACGTACCGCCATGGAATCCTCCTCTTGGATGGCATGACTATACGTTTCGATGCACGTTTATGCAATCTTGGCAGTCCCCTCCGTCGCCCTCCGACCGGAAGCGCCGGTGGGCCCGTCGGCCGGCCGAGGGCGCGCGCCCGCAGATGGACCCTCGCTCCCGGCCCGGCACCCTGCGCGCCGGTGCACTCACGTCACCGGCGCGCAGGCGAGAAACTACTTCTGCCGGATTCTCAGGAACGTGATCGAGTTCGCCGGGAAGGTGTACGAGAACTCGCTCGCGACCCCGTCGAACGTGGACCGGACCGGGGCGACCGGCGTCTCGGTCTGCGAGTTCACCGCGTCGGGGTCGGCCGTCAGCGTGGTGACGCGGGCCCTGGAGGCGACCTTGGCGCCGCCGAGGTCGATCGCGGTGCGGGCCGGGACGGACTGGGCGTTGACGACCTTGACGATCAGGTCGCCGGTCTTCTTGTCCCGGGTGACGACCTGCCGGAACGGCTCGGCGGGCTTGTCGTCGGTGAAGCTGCCCCACTCCTGGCCGTCGAGGTAGAGGGTGACCTGGCGGCCGCGCACCTTCACCTCGATGTCGTAGGTGCGGCCCGTCTCGATCGTGCCGGGCTTGGAGATCAGCGTGGACTTGCCGCCGTCCACGGCCTGCTCGACGGCGGACTGGGTGTTGTTCCAGCCGCCCAGGTTCCACCAGTAGTAGGTGCCGGTGTCCTTGACGCCGAACGCGACGAGGAAGCCTTCCTTGCCGGACTTCTTGGTGGCCTTCACCTTCAGGTCGTAGTCGTGCCAGTCCGGGTCGCCCGCCGACACCATGGTGTTCTCGGCGGCCACGTCGCTCTGCACGTACTGCCCGTCCTGGACGCTCCAGCTGCCGCCGCCGGTGTGCGTCCACCGCGAGGCGTCACCGGAGAAGTCGTCGCTCAGCAGGGAGTCGCCGTCCGCGTCCGTGACCTGGACGTCGTCGTAGGCGGCCGTGGTCGCCCAGGTCGACAGGCCGACGGCGCCCTTGATGGGGCCGGTCAGCGACGGGGTCCCGGTGGCCGTGGAGGGCACCACGCGGTCGCCGACGTTGGTCATGAACAGCTTCTGGACCTCGTAGTTGGCGGAGTTCCAGGAGGCGTGGTTGTTGAACCAGACCAGGTCCGGCTGCCACTGGACGTAGTCCTCGTTGGCGAACAGCGGTGCGTAGGAGGCGAGTTTGACGACGTCCGCGTTGCGCTCCAGGCCGGTCATGAAGGCCGCTTCGGCGAGGCCGTTCTTGAAGGCGTTGCCCCAGGAGGCGTACTCGCCGAGGAAGACCTTCGGGCCCTGCCGGTCGTAGGAGTCGTAGCGGTCGTTGTTCTGAAGGAACCACTGCGTGCTGTTGTAGTAGTGCTCGTCGACCATGTCGACGTGGGCGTCCCGGTTGAGCTTCCAGGCCGTGTCGAAGGTCGAACCGGCGTCGTCGGGGCCGGAGTTGGAGATCAGGGTGATGTCCGGGTACTTCGCCTCGATGGCGGCGCGGAACCGCGTGAACCGGGCGAAGAACGCCTCCGGCAGGTTCTCCTCGTTGCCGACCTCGAGGTGGGTGAGGTGGAAGGGCTTGGGGTGGCCCATCCGGGCGCGGACCTTGCCCCATGTCGAGGTCGCCGGGCCGTTGGCGAACTCGATGAGGTCGAGGGTGTCCTGGATGTGCCGTTCGAGCAGCGCCTCGTCGTCGACGGCCTTGTTCTGGCCGCAGCCGGTGACCAGGGCGGGGACGACGGGCAGCGGCATGGCGCCGATGTCCTCGGAGAAGCGGAAGTACTCGTAGTAGCCGAGACCGTAACTCTGGTTGTAGCCCCAGAAGTTGGAGTTGGTGGCGCGCTCCTCGACCGGGCCGACGGTGTCCTTCCACTGGTAGGAGCGCTTGCGCTGCCAGCCGGAGGCCTCGCTGTAGTCCTCCATCGAGCCGGTGTTGACCAGGCAGCCGCCGGGGAAGCGCACGAAGCCCGGGTGCAGGGCGGCGATCTTCTCCGCGAGGTCCTTGCGCAGGCCGTTCGCCTGGTGCTTGTAGGTGTCCCGGGGGAAGAGGGACACCATGTCCAGGGCGGTCGCGCCCGAGGAGGCCACGGTCAGCCGCCCCGCGCTGCTGGTCCGGGTCGCGGTGAGGGTGGCCCGGTACTTGGCCCAGCCGCTCTTGGTGACGGCCACCCGGCGGGCGGTGGCGAGGGAGCCGGCGGCGTCCTGGAGGGAGACCGTGAGGGTCGTGCCGCCCTCGGCGCGGGCCCACACCGAGAAGTCGTACGTCTTGCCCTCCTCGACCGGGACACCGGTGTTGTACCCGGCGTTCGTCACGGCCGAACCGACGCCCAGGGAGAGGTAGTTGCGGTTGCGCGCATTGAGTCGGCCGTCGTCGTTCACGACCCGTCCGGTGCCGTCGACGCTCCAGGAGGTGAGGGGCGTGTACGAGGCGTTGTCGTCGGTGGAGTACTCGAAGGACCGGTTCTGCACGAGCTCGGCATACAGACCGCCGTCGGCGGCCCGGTTGATGTCCTCGAAGAAGACGCCGTACATCGTGTCGTCGATCTTCGCGCCCTTGGCGGTGGGATCGACGGTGATCGCGTAGTCGGTGGCGTCCTCGGCGTGGGCGGGAGCCGGCACAAGACCGGCGGCCACCAGGAAGGCGGTGGCGGCGAGGCCGAATCTCCAGCGGGTGCGTGACATGGATACTCCGCGGCTCGATGGGGAGTTGTTCGATATATCAGACACTGATCAGCACTTCGAACGGCAAGATAGGGAGGGGGTCGGCGAGCGTCAACGGGTCGCGCGGTACCGAAAGTGTCGGAAGGGAGGAACGCGTGGGTGAGTTCTGGCCGGTAACCGACGTGCTGGCGTATCTGGCCGGGAGTTGGCGGGTGGGGCGCGCGGTGCGGGATCTGGCGAGCGGGGGGACCGGGGAGTTCTCCGGCACGACGCTTTTCCGCCCCCTGGACGGCGGCGGGCTCCTGCATCACGAGTCCGGCACCTTCGTCTGGCAGGGCGTCCCCCGCCCCGCCGAACGCACTCTGCGCTTCCTGCCGGGGAGTTCGGCGGCCGAGGCCGAGGTGTGCTTCGCCGACGGCCGCTTCTTCCACACCCTCGATCTGAGCCTCGGGCACCACCTCGCCGACCACCCCTGTGCGGCGGACCTCTACCGCGGCGAGTTCACCGTCCTGGACGAGGACCGGTGGCGGTCGGTGTGGCGGGTGGGCGGCCCCGCCAAGGACCTCGTCCTCACCACGCACTACACCCGCGCGAGCTGACCGCTACGCCCGCAACGGCTGCGTCGGCGCCCCGTCGAAACGCAGGTTCCAGCGGCCCCCGCGGCCCGTCACGGTGGTCGTCGACAGGGGGCGGACGTCGATGTTCCAGTAGGTCGACGGCGGCGCCTTCAGCGCGTACACCAGCGCGGCGCGCACCACCGAGGGCTCGGCGACGGCGACGATCCGGCCGCCGTCCTCCACCGGCCGGGTGTCGAGCCAGCCACCGACACGGCCGATGAAGGCCAGCAGCGACTCCCCGCCGTGCGGGGTACCGCGCGGGTCGGCGAGCCAGGCGTCCACCGCCTCCGGCTCGCGCGCCATCGCCTCGCCCAGGGTCAGCCCGCGCCAGCGGCCCATGTCGCAGTCCCGCAGGGCCAGCTGCACGAGCGGCGCGTAGCCGAGGCCGTCCCCGGTCGCACGGCTGCGCGGGGTCGGCGAGCAGTAGCGCAGCTCCGCGGCGGCCAGAGGCAGCAACTCCCCCGCGGCGCGCTGCACCTCGTCCCAGCCGGCCTGGTCCAGCGGCCGGTCGTCCTCGAAGCGTTCCGCGAGGACGGGAGTGCTGCGCGCGGCGGCGACGAATGTGACCCGGAGTGCCATGCGGCGATGGTGAGCGGAGAAAGTGCGCAGGTCAAGAGGGGTTACCCAGGAGTTACGCAGGGTTGGCGAGACCTTACCGCGCGGTCAGGATCTGCCGGACAACTCGTCCGAAACGAGGGGGCCTAGTAGAGGTGGGCCATCCAGTGGTCCGGGTTCGCGAGCGGCGCGAACCCCGCCTTCTCGTAGACGCCGTGCGCGTCGTGGGTGGCGAGCAGGATCCGTCGCAGACCGTACGGCCTGAGGTGTTCGCGGACGGCTTCCACGAGCGCGGTCCCGATCCCCTTGCCGCGCACGGACGGGTCGACGTACACGTCGCAGAGCCAGGCGAAGGTGGCCTGGTCGGTGACGATCCGGGCATACGCCACCTGCTCCCCCGAAGCCGTGTCGTACACCCCGAAGTTGAGCGACCCCGCGATCGCGCGGTCCTGCTTGTCCCGGGACCGGCCGATCGCCCAGTACGCGTCGGTGGAGAGCCAGTGGTGGACGCGGGCGGCGTCGATGCGGTCGGGGTCGGCGGAGATCTCGTAGCCGTCGGCGAGGTTGCTCATGCGGGGATCCTCGCAGGGCGGGGGCAGGGCGGGCCAACGGTTTCCGAGGCGCTCCGTGGCACCCCCGCTCCCCCTACAGCACCTCGTCCCCCGCCGCCCGCAACCGCCGTACCCCCTCCGCGATCTCGCCGGTCCCGGCCACCGCCGCGAAGCTCAACCGGACGTGTCCCGCCGGTGGTTCCGCGCTGAAGTAGGGGCGGCCCGGGGTGATGGCCACGCCCGCGCGGAGGGCGGCGGCGGTGAGGGCGGCCTCGTCGGCGCCGTCCGGCAGGCGCAGCCACAGGTGGTAGCCGCCCGACGGGACGTGCGGGAGGGCGAGTTCGGGAAGCTCCAGGGCGAGAGCCGTGGTCATGGTGTCGCGGCGGGTCTTCAGGTCCGCGGAGATCGCCCGCAGATGACGCGGCCAGGCGGCCGAGCCCACGAGTTCGAGCGCCGCCTCCTGCAAGGGGCGGGGCACGAAGAAGGTGTCGACGACCTGGATGGCCCGCAGCCGCTCCAGCACCGGCCCCCGGGCCGCGAGCGCGCACACCCGGAAGCTGGGCGAGGTCGCCTTGGTCAGCGAGCAGACGTGGACCACGACCCCGTCGGGGTCCTCGGCGGCCAGGGGAGGCGGCAGCTCACCCGCGTCGGCGTGCACGAGCCGTCGTACGAAGTCGTCCTCGACGACGAACGCGCCGGCCTCCCGCGCGATGCGCAGCACCTCGCCCCGGCGTTCGGGGGCGAGCACGGCACCGGTGGGGTTCTGGAAGAGCGGCTGGCACACGAACACCCGGGCGCCGGTGGCCCGGAAGGCGTCGGCGAGCAGCTCCGGCCTGACCCCGTCCGGGTCGACCGGCACCGGCACCGGCCGCAGCCCCGCGGCCCGGGCGATGGCCAGCATCCCGGGGTAGGTGGGCGACTCGACGAGCACCGGCGCCCCGGGCGGCGCCAGCGCCCGCAGCGCGATGGTCAGCGCCGACTGCCCGCCCGCCGCGATCAGCACCTCCGCCGCCGTGACCGAGCCGCCGATGCCCCGCGCGAACCAGGAGCGCAGTTCCGCGAGTCCCTCCATGGGTGGCCGCCCCCAGGCGCCGGGCCGGCGCGCGGCGCGGGCGAGCGCCGCGGCGAGGGCCTGTTCGGGCTGGAGGGAGGGGTGCAGGTAGCCGCCGGTGAACTCGATGACGCCGGGCGGCGGCTCGGTGAGCGAGACCAGGACACCGCCGGCGTCCACCGAGCGCGGGACGGTGTCGGCCGCGCCGTCCGCGCTCAGTGCCACCTCCTGCCAGGAGGTGTCCCCGGCCGGGGCGGCGGTGGTCCGGGGCCGGGCGCGGAACACCCCGGCACCGGGCCGGGTGACGACGAGCCCTTCGGCGGCCAGCTGCGCCAGGGCCCGCGAGACGGTCACCGGGCTCACCCGGTACTGCTCGACCAGGGCCCGGCTCGACGGCAGCTTTCCACCAGGAGAGTAGCGGTCGAGTCCGCTCCGCAGCCGTTCGGCCAGCCCATCCACGCTGCTACGCTCTTGCATGAGAGCACAGAGTAGCGCTACTGCCCCGATCACGATAGCGGCCGGCAGTGATTCCGCCCCGGCCGGCAGGCCCACCAGCGCCGCCGGCACCCTGCTGGCCGGTCTCGGCGTCGTCGCGTTCTCCCTCACCTTCCCCGCGACCGCCTGGGGTCTGGAGGGCTTCGGGCCCTGGTCCCTGGTCGCGGTGCGCAGCGCCCTCGCCGCGCTGATCGCCGGGGGCTGTCTGCTGGCGCTGCGCGTCCCGGTGCCCGCCCGGCGGTACTGGGCGGGGCTCGTCGTCGTCGCGGGCGGTGTCGTCGTCGGCTTCCCGCTGCTGACCACCCTCGCGCTGCGGACGTCGACCACCTCGCACGCGGCGGTGGTGGTCGGTCTGCTCCCGCTCACCACCGCGCTGTTCTCCGCCCTGCGCATGGGCACCCGCCCCTCCCGCACCTTCTGGACGGCCGCCCTCGCGGGAGCCGCCGCTGTCCTCGCCTTCACCGTGCAGCAGAGCGGCGGCGCCCTGACCTCGGCCGACCTGTACCTCTTCGGCGCGCTGCTGGTGTGCGCGGCCGGCTACACCGAGGGCGGCCGGCTGGCCGGGGTCATGCCGGGCTGGCAGGTCATCGGCTGGGCGCTGGTGCTGTGTCTGCCGCTCTCCGCGCCCGCCGCCGCGGTGGCGCTGTCGTACGAGCCCGCGCACCTCACCGCGCACAGCGTGCTCGGGCTGCTGTGGGTGGCGGCGGGCTCGCAGTTCCTCGGTCTGGTCGTCTGGTACCGGGGCATGGCGGCGATCGGCATCCCCAAGGCCAGCCAGTTGCAGTTGGCCCAGCCCCTGCTCACACTGGTGTGGTCGGTGCTGCTGCTGGGTGAGCACCTGACGCCGGCCGCCCCGCTGACGGCCGCGGCGGTGCTCGTCTGTATCGCCGTCACCCAGCGGGCACGCGGCTGAGCGGCACGCACGCGCCCGGTTCCCACCGGGCCCCCGCGCCGTAGACTCGACGCTGAACCCAACACGGAAAGCCGACGCGGAAACCCAACGCAACGGACCGATGCTCCCGCACCTGCGAGGAGGACCGACAGATGCGCGCAACCGTGGGCGACCAGCTTGTGCAGCACGGCAGGGTGGTCGGACAGCACGACAAGATCGGCGAGATCGTCGAGGTCATGGGCCAGGAGGGCAACCCCCCGTACCGCGTCCGCTTCGAGGACGGGCACACGGGCGTGTGCTCACCCGGCCCCGACACCGAGATCCGCCACAGGGACGACCTGCACCGGGCCTAGGCGGACAGGGCCCAGGTCAGCGTGAGGGCTTCGCCGGCTGCTGGTAGTGGTCGGCGACCACGCGCGCCATGGCGCCGATCCGGTCCGCGGTCACTTCCCTGGCGGCGAAGTACACGTGCCCGCGCACCTCCGGGTGCTCCTTGGCGAGGGTGAGGTGCCGGGACAGTTCGGCGGGGTCCTGCCAGGCAGCGGGCTGCGCCGGATCACCGGCCTTGTACAGCGCCTCGCCCAGGTACAGCTTCGTCCTGCTCCCCCGCGCCACCTCGGCCCACCAGGGCACGAGCTTCGCGTAGTCGGCGGCCGCGAAGCCGATGTTCCAGTAGAGCTGCGGCACCAGGTAGTCGATCCAGCCCTCCCGGACCCACTTGCGGGTGTCCGCGAAGTTGTCGTCGTACGACTGCACCCCCGCGCGCGTGGCGGAGCCGAGCGGGTCGGTGGCGGCGTTGCGCCACACCCCGAAGGGGCTGATGCCGAACCGGGTGCCCGGCCGGGTCTCCTTGATCCGGTCCGCGGTCTCGCGCACCAGCAGGTCGATGTTGTCCCGCCGCCAGTCCGCCCGGGAGGAGAAGCCGCCGCCGTGTTCGTCGTAGGCCGCGTCGTCGTCGAAGGTCTGGCCGGCCACCGGGTAGGGGTAGAAGTAGTCGTCGAAGTGGACCGCGTCCACCGGGTACTTCTCCACCGCGTCCAGGATCGCGTCCTGCACGAAGGCGCGGACCTCCGGCAGTCCGGGGTTGTAGTAGAGCTTCCCGCCGTAGGCCACCACCCACTCCGGGTGCCGGCGCGCCGGGTGCGAGGCGACGAGCTTGGCCGGGTCGGGCTGGTTGGAGACGCGGTACGGGTTGAACCAGGCGTGCAGTTCCAGGCCCCGTGCGTGCGCCTCGCGTACCGCCGTGCCGAGCGGGTCCCAGCCCGGGGACTTGCCCTGGGTGCCGGTGAGGTACTGCGCCCAGGGCTCGTACGGCGAGGGCCACAGCGCGTCCGCGGTCGGCCTGACCTGGAGGATCACCGTGTTGAGACGGTCCGCCACCGCCTTGTCGAGGTGGGCGATCAGCTCGGCCCGCTGCTGGGCGGCGCTCAGCCCGCTCCGGGACGGCCAGTCCCGGTTGGCCACGCTCGCGATCCACACGCCCCGCATCTCCCGGGCGGCTCGCCCGCGGCGGGGCTCCGGACCGCCCGCCGCCGGGGCCCCGGCGGCCACCGCGCCGCCTGCCGCCATGAGCGCCGAGAAGGCGGTCACCGTGAACGCCCGCCGCGACAGCCGTGACTTCGGATGCATCCTCACGCGTACCTCCCCTGCGCCGTCTGTCCGCGGCTCAGACTGCCACGGGGCACCCGGACATCCGGTGAGCGATCGCCGAGGCGGGCGTGCGGGTTTCCGAGAGGTGCCGAACCTCTCAGCCCCGCGCGTACACCCGTGCGAACCCCGGGGTTTCCCTCGCCTCGCGGCAGAGCCTCCGTCGAGCGGCACCGACCCGACCGATCGATCATCGATACTTTCCAGTAACGTGCACGAACGGAGCAGGCACCGTGACCGCGGGACCCTGCGACGTCCGTAGACCAGCGAAAGGGACGATGTGACCGACATCGAGCGCGTCGGAGTGGTGGGCTGCGGCCAGATGGGAGCGGGCATCGCCGAGGTGTGCGCCCGCTCCGGCCTGGACGTGAAGGTCGCCGAGACCACCGGCGAGGCCCTGGAGATCGGCCGGACCCGGCTGCTCAACTCCCTGGCGAAGGCCGCCGAGCGCGGCAAGATCAGCGAGGAGGAGCGGGACGCGGCGCTGGCCCGCCTGTCCTTCACCACCGACCTCGGCGAGTTCGCCGACCGCGACCTCGTCATCGAGGCCGTCGTCGAGAACGAGCAGGTCAAGACCGAGATCTTCCAGGTCCTGGACCAGGTCGTGACCCGCCCGGACGCGATCCTCGCCTCCAACACCTCCTCCATCCCGCTGGTGAAGCTGGCGGTCGCCACCTCGCGCCCCGACCACGTCATCGGCATCCACTTCTTCAACCCCGCCCCGGTGCAGCAGCTCGTCGAGCTGATCCCCGCGCTCACCACCTCCGAGGGCACGATCAGCCGCGCCCAGGCCTTCGCCGAGAAGCTGCTCGGCAAGCACGCGATCCGCGCCCAGGACCGCTCCGGCTTCGTGGTCAACGCGCTGCTGGTGCCGTACCTGCTCTCCGCGATCCGCATGTTCGAGTCGGGCATCGCCGGCCGCGAGGACATCGACAACGGCATGGAGATGGGCTGCGCCCACCCGATGGGCCCGCTGAAGCTGTCGGATCTGATCGGCCTGGACACCATCGTCTCCATCGCCCACTCGATGTACGAGGAGTACAAGGAACCGCTGTACGCCGCTCCCCCGCTGCTCCTGCGCATGGTGGACGCCGGTCGCCTGGGCCGCAAGACCGGTTCCGGCTTCTACACCTACGGCTGACAGCGCGCGCCGCGGTGCACAGTGCCCGTTCCAGGGTGTTGATGACACAGTGCGACGAACACGGGCCCGGCACTCTTCGGAGCGCCGGGCCCGCCGTATTCACACACCGTGTGCGCGTCGGGCACGCATATGCCCATCGCACACTCTCCCCACGCGCCCACCAGGGGAGTTGACTCCTCATGCACATGCAAGGGATGTGATGACTACGGAAAGGAGCGGACTCGTGACCGCCGAACCGGAGCATCCCGTGGTCCATGGAGAACTCGCAGAGTTACGCCGCCGACTCGATGTCGCGTATGCGCGCGTCGAGGGAGGGCTCGCTCTGCTCAGCCATCGCACGGAGGAGACGGACAAGGAACTGGATGACCTGAGCGCACGCATCGTCGCACTGGAGCACTCCCGTTGGCCGCTGCCCGCCGTCGCGGCACTGACAGCCGTGGGCGCGCTCGTCGTGGCGATCTGGCAGGCCCTCGGACGCTGACGCCGGCCCGGCGCGGGTCGGGCGGGGCCGGGCACAGGCGGCGGCACCCTTCCGGGCGCGGGCGAGCGGGGGTCCGGTGCGCGCGGCTGCGAGGCCGGGGTGGCCGCCCCCCGCGAGCGGGAACCGGACGCGGAGGGGTCGGCCACCCGAGGACGGGCCGCGGCCGTACGTGCCGGACCCCGCGCCCCCGGTGTGGTCCGCCGGCGAGGCCCCGGGCGCGGGACCGGGTGGGGGATGTCAGGGCAAGGCGTCCTGCCCGAGCCGAAGATGGTGCAGCAGGAGTAACGCGGCCGCCATGTTGGCGGCCGGGACCTCACCCCGGGCGACCATGTCGGGGACGAGCTTGAGGGGGACCCATTCCCGGCGGTCCGACTCGAAGTCGTCCACGGGGTGACCGATGTACTCGCCCTCGTCGGCCCAGTAGACGTGGTGCCGGGCGTCGGTGAGGCCGTTGGACGGTTCCACGCTCATGAGGTGGCGCAGAGGTCCCGGTCGCCAGCCGGTCTCCTCCTCCAGTTCCCTGGCGGCCGCGTACGCGATGTCCTCACCGTCCTCGACGACGCCCGCGGCCAGTTCCCACCCCCAGCTGTCGGTGATGAAGCGGTGGCGCCACAGGAGGAGGACCTCGTTGGCCTCGTTCACCACCGTGGCCACGGCGACGGGCCGCAGCCGTATCAGGAAGTGGTCGAGATGCCGGCCGTCCGGCAGCTCGACATCCGCGAGATTGACGCTGAACCAGCGGTTTTCATACACGGTTTGTTCGTTCTGTTTCGTCCACTGCACGGTTCTGCCACCTTCCGCTGAGTAAGTGGCAATATCGCAGCAGGAAGAGTTCGGCAGCAGACGCCGAGAGACCCCTCAGCGCCCCGGCGCAGTGCGTGGAGGGGGGTTTACAACGGTACGCGCAGCGCCCCGTCGATCAGTTCGGCTGCCTCGGCCGTGCCCGCGCAGCCGTTGCGGACCAGGTGCTCGCGCACCGCGCGGAGTCTGTCGCGCAGGCGCTGGGACTCCATCCCGCGGGCCTGTTCGGCCATCTGCACCGCCGTGGCCACCGCTTTGTCGGCGTTGCCCTGGCGCAGCTCGATCGTGCTGAGCATGGCGAGCCGGTGCACCCGGCCGCGGTCGTGGGCGGGGTTGTCGACGGCCTGCGCGGCATGCTCGCGCGCCGCCACCAGTTCACCGAGGCTGAGCAGTGCCTCCGCCACCTGGACGTTGACCAGTCCCGGCTGGACATAGCCCGTTTCGTCGGGTTCGTATCCCCGCCGGATGCGTTCTGCGGCCTGCTCGGCACGCCGGATGCAGGACAGCGCGCTCGTGCCGTCACCGAGGTGCGCGTACGCCTTCGCCTGCATCGCGTACAGGTCGGAGGCGAGAGCCGGGGTGATGTGCTTGCCCGCGGCGCGCAGCGCGGCCTCCGCGAAGGCGACGGCCTGCCGGTGCTCGCGCATGAACAGCGACTGGTTGACCAGGAGCGCGATCACATACGCGCCAAGTCCCCGGTCGCCACTGGCCTTCGCCAGCCTGAGCGCCTGGTGGAAGTAGCGCTGGGCGAGCCCGTGCGCGTCGGAGTCGTACGCGCAGATCCCCGCGACCGCCACCAACCCGCCGGTCGCCCGGTGCAGTTGGCGTCCGATCTCGTCGGTATAGCTGCCGCGCAGCAGCGGCGCGGCCTCGGCGTTGAGGAAGCCGACGATCCGGGTACGGGTCGCCACGCCGCCGGTCTTGCGGTACATCTGCTCGTAGTGCGTGCGGGCGGCCCGCAGCATCTCCAAATCACCGGCGGTGACCCGGTGCCGGCCACCACGCGACACGTCCACGTCCTCGGGCGGGTTCTCCCACTCCCACACCGGCATGACGGCGGGCGTGCCGGTGACCGCGGGAGCGCCCAGGACGTGCGGCCGCTGCTGCTCGTCGGAGCGCCACAGGGCGGTGGCCCGCTCGACGAAACCGGAGAGCGAGGTGGTGTGCGGCGTCGCGGGTTCACCGGGGACGCCGAGCCCGATGTCGTCGAGGGTGACCGTGCGGCGCAGCCGGGCGCCGAGCACCTCGCAGATCAGGTCGGGCACTTGACCGCGGGGCCGCTGCCCCTTCAACCACCGCGCCACGGCGGTGTGTTCGTACCGGAGCGCGAGTCCGCGCGCACGGCCGGCTTGGTTCACGTGTGCGGCCAGCCCCGCGTGCGAGATCCCCGCCTCGTCCAGGATCGCGTCGAGCAGAGTATTGGGCTGCATATATGCCCCCGGGTGGCTCGGTGCCAGTCAGAGTAGTGGGTGTGGCTTCACACGGGGTGTGAACGGAGTGCTCGAATCCGCAGCGTGCGCGCACTGTCGCGGAGAGTTTCCAGCCGGTTGACTGAAATGCCTCGCAAGAGGCCGGCCGGGCCGCCGGCTCCCCCTCGTACAGTGCGGCGGCCCGCATCCGCCGTCCGCCCAGCTGCCTGCCCGACACTCCGTGGCGGGGCGGACGGCGTCGCCGCGCTGGCTCGGCCGTACGACTAAGCGCCGTTGCGTTCGAGGCGCGTCGTCGGCTGCGGGTGCGTCACGGCTGGTCGCGCCCGCGCGGCGGAGCCGCTGATGTCATCGCGCCGCGCCCCTGGGGCAGGCTGCTGGCAACGTTCGTTTCGCAGTATCAGTAGGGCGATGTCATCCGCGGGGGCGCTGGCCGCGTGGCGCAACAGGCCTGCGAAAACCGAACCGAGAACCGCCTGAGGAGGCTCGCCCGCGGCCTTCACCAAAGCCGTCGGCAGGGAAAAGAACCGGCCATGAGAGTCTCGCGCGTCCTCGGCTCCGTCTGTGTGGAGGACCAGGGCTTCGCCGGGGAGCAGGAAGCCGCAGTGCATGGGCGGCAGTTCGGGCGGGAGGGGGAACGGTCCGAGCGGAGGGAAGGGGTCCGCTCGGGTCAGGGGGTCGACCCGGGCGCCGCTCAGCAGGTACGGCCACGGGTGGCCGCAGTTCAGTGCGCAGACGTCGCCGTCCCGGCCGATCTCCAGGAGCAGTACGGTGACGAACTCCTCGGCGACCGGGTCGTCGTCCCGGGCCCGCTCGCGCAGATGCCTGCCCAGCGCGCGCTCCAACCGGCGCAGCACACCGCCGAGTTCGGGCTCGTCATGGACGGCCTCACGGAAGCTGCCGAGGACGGCGGCGACGGTACCGAGAGCGGCGAGGCCGTGCCCGCGGACGTCACCCATGCCGACCCGTACGCCGTACTCGGTGGCGATCACCTCGTACAGGTCACCGCCGACAGAGGCACCGCGGTCCGCGGAGAGCTGGGCGGCAGCGATGTCCAGCCCTTCGACGCGCGGCGGGAGCGGTCGCAGCAAGGCACTCTGCGCGGCACCGGCCACCTGCCGGATCTGCCGGAGTTCGCGCAGCAGCGCATGCCGGACGTGAAGGATCAGCCCGGCGCCGACAGCGAGGAACACGGCACTGGTCGCGAGGCGTGCCTCGAAGCCGGTCTGCTGGGCGAGCGGACAGGTCAGCTTGTACGAGACCGCCACGGCCCCCCACGCGGTGGGTAATCCCAGCGAGAGCACCCTGCGGGGAAGCCGACCCCTGATACGGATCATGCCGATGGCCCCCAATAGGCCCAGACAGCACAGAAGGACCGACCCCGAAGGGCCGGTCCGATTCTGTCGACAGCATGACCCGGAAGGACCAGATCACTGGGAGTTCTCACTCAAACGAGTGAGGTAACGGATGGGGGTGTGGGGGCTCGCCCCCACAGGGGCGCGGGGAACTGCGCGACCAGCCACAGCTCACCCGCACCCGGCACACGACATCAGCCGCGCAGGACCGCTCCCGTACGCTCGCCCGCCAGGGCCACCGCGGCGTCCCTGGCAGCCGATGCCTCGTCGACCGTCAGCGTCCGGTCCGCCGCCCGGAACCGCAGCGCGTACGCGAGCGACTTCTTGCCGTCGCCCAGCTGCTCCGCGTTCTCGTACACGTCGAACAGCCGGATCGCCTCGAGGAGTTCGCCCGCGCCCTCACGCAGCGCGGCCTCCACGTCGACGTGCGGCACGAACCGGTCCACGACCAGCGCCACATCCTGCGTGGCGACCGGGAACGTGGAGATGCCCGGTGCCTGCGGCGTGTCGTCGCCGACCGCCTCCAGCGCGTCCAGGTCCAGCTCCATCGCGCAGGTGCGGGCGGGCAGGCCGAAGGCCTTCAGCACGCGCGGGTGCAGCTCACCGGCATGGCCGACGACCTTCTCCCCGCCCTCGGCGACCACCACGAGCTCGGCGCACCGCCCCGGGTGCCACGGCCCGTACTGTCCGCCGCGCACGATCAGCTCGACGCCGGCCTCACGGGCGACGACCCGCGCCGCCTCGATCGCGTCGGCCCAGTCCGCCGGACGGCCCTTGCCCCACCAGCCGGCCTGCTCCCGCGCACCGGCGAGCACGACAGCGGCGTGCCGGGGCTGCTCGGGCAGCGCGGCGTCCAGCGAGGCGAGCTCCTCGTCCGTGGGGCGCCGGTCGACGGGCAGCGAGACGGCGACCCGCTGCTCCTCGCGCGGGACGAAGACCAGGCCGGTCTCGAAGAGCGCCAGGTCGTGCGAGCCGCGGCCGTCGTTGCGCCGCAGCGCGCCGAGGAGGCCCGGCAGCAGCGACGTGCGCAGCGCGGGCTCCTCGTCGTTGAGCGGGTTGGTCAGTTTCACGACCCGGCGGGCCGGGTCGTCGGCCTCCAGCAGGAGCTGGTCGAAGACCTGCTCGCCGAGGAAGGGGTAGGTCGGCGCCTCGACGTACCCGGCACCGGCCAGCGCCCGGCCGACACGCCGGTGCAGCCGCTGGCGGTGGGTCAGGCCGCGGCCCGAGGGGGGCTTGGGCAGCGTGGAGGGCAGGTTCTCGTAGCCCTCCAGCCGGATGACCTCTTCGGCCAGGTCGTTGACCTCGGCGAGGTCGGGACGCCAGGACGGGGCGGTGACGATCAGCTCGTCCTGCCCGTACACGTCGCAGCCGACCTCCTGGAGGCGGCGCACGACCGTCTCACGGCCGTAGTCCACGCCCGCGACCTTGTCCGGGTGGTTCGCCGGCATGGTGATGGTGTGCGGCGCGGATGGCGTGGCGATCTCGGTGACACCCGCGTCGGCGGTGCCGCCCGCGAGCAGCACGAGCAGGTCGACGGTCCGCTGTGCGGCCGCGGCGGCGGCGGCCGGGTCGACGCCCCGCTCGAAGCGCCGGGACGCCTCGGAGGACAGCTTGTGCCGGCGGGCGGTACGCGCGATCGACACCGCGTCGAAGTGCGCGGCCTCGACGACCACGTCGGTCGTGCCTTCGCCTTCCTCGTGGTCGGCGATCTCGGTGTTGGCGCCGCCCATGACACCGGCGAGGCCGATCGGACCGCGGTCGTCGGTGATGACCAGGTCCTCGGCGTGCAGCTTCCGCTTCACCCCGTCAAGGGTGACGATCTCCTCGCCCGCACCGGCCCGGCGCACCCCGATGGTGCCCTGGACCAGCTTCCGGTCGTAGGCGTGCAGCGGCTGGCCGAGCTCCATCATCACGTAGTTGGTGACGTCGACGGCGAGCGAGATCGGGCGCATGCCGACCTTCTGAAGCCGGCGCGTCAGCCAGAGCGGGGACCGCGCCTCGGGGCTGAGGCCGCTGACCGTGCGGGCGGTGAAGCGGTCGCAGCCGAGCGGCTCCGCGATCTGGACCGGGTAGCCGTAGGCGTTCGGGCCGGGGACGTCGAGGAGCGCCGGGTCGCGCAGCGGCAGGCCGTAGGCGATGGCGGTCTCACGGGCGACGCCGCGGATGGACAGGCAGTCGCCGCGGTTGGCGGTGACGGCGATGTCCAGGACCTCGTCGACCAGCTCAAGGAGCTCGATGGCGTCCTTGCCGACCTCGGTCTCCGGCGGCAGCACGATGATGCCGTGGCTGCCGTCGTCGCCCATGCCCAGCTCGTCGCCGGAGCAGATCATGCCGTGGGACGTCTTGCCGTACGTCTTGCGCGCGGAGATCGAGAAGCCGCCCGGCAGGGTGGCGCCGGGCAGGACCACGACGACCTTGTCGCCGACGGCGAAGTTCCGGGCGCCGCAGACGATCTCCTGGGGCTCGCCGGTACCGTTGGCCTGGCCGACGTCGACGGTGCAGAAGCGGATGGGCTTCTTGAAGCCCTCCAGCTCCTCGATGGTCAGCACCTGGCCGACGACCAGGGGTCCCTTGAGGTCGGCGCCGAGGTGCTCGACGGTCTCGACCTCGAGGCCGGCCGAAATGAGCTTGGCCTGGACGTCACGGCCGGTTTCGGTCGCCGGCAGGTCGACGTACTCCCGCAGCCAAGAAAGCGGGACCCGCATCAGATCTCCATCCCGAACGGCCGGGTGAACCGGACGTCACCCTCGACCATGTCTCGCATGTCTTCGACGTTGTGGCGGAACATCAGCATCCGCTCGATGCCGAACCCGAAGGCGAAGCCGCTGTACTTCTCCGGGTCGACGCCACAGGCGGTGAGCACCTTGGGGTTGACCATGCCGCAGCCGCCGAGCTCGATCCAGCCCTCGGAGGAGCAGGTGCGACAGGGGCGGTCGGGGTTGCCGACGGACTTGCCGCGGCAGACGTAGCACACCATGTCCATCTCGGCGGACGGCTCGGTGAAGGGGAAGAAGTTCGGCCGCAGCCGGGTCTTCATGCCCTCGCCGAACAGGGCCTGGACCATGTGGTCCATGGTGCCCTTGAGGTCGGCCATGGTCAGGCCCTCGTCGACGGCCAGCAGCTCGACCTGGCGGAAGACCGGGGTGTGCGTGGCGTCCAGCTCGTCGGTGCGGTAGACGACACCGGGGCAGATCACGTACACCGGCAGCTCACGGCTCAGCAGCGAGCGGATCTGCACGGGCGAGGTGTGGGTGCGCAGCACGACACCGGACTCGGTGCCGCCCTCGGGGCCCTGCACGAAGAAGGTGTCGGCCTCGCCGCGGGCCGGGTGGTCCGGGCCGATGTTGAGCGCGTCGAAGTTGAACCACTCGGCCTCGACCTGCGGGCCCTCGGCGACCTCGTAGCCCATGGCCACGAAGACGTCCTCGATGCGCTCGGAGAGCGTGGTGAGCGGGTGGCGGGCGCCGGCCGGTACGCGGTCGTAGGGCAGCGTGACGTCCACCGACTCCTCGACCAGCACCCGCGCGTCGCGCTCGGCCTCCAGCTCGGCCTGCCGGCCGGCGAGGGCCTTGTTCACGGCGCCGCGGGCCTGTCCGACGAGCTTTCCGGCGGCGGCCTTGGCCTGCGGGGGCAGGGCTCCGATCTCGCGGTTGGCGAGGGCCAGCGGCGAGGTGCCGCCGGTGTGGGCGACCTTGGCCTCCTGGAGCGCGTCGAGGGAGTCCGCGGCGGCGAAGGCGGCGAGCGCCTCGTCCCGCATGCGCTCGATCTCTTCCGGTTTCAGGGCCTCGACCTCTACAGGGTCGTACGACTTGTTCGGTGCCGACATCTCTTCCCGTGCTTCCGATTGGCTGGCGGATGGTCCCCGTGACCGGCGCTCAAGCCGTGTGCAGGACACAAAGGTGCCAAAGGCCGAGTCTAACGGGGTGAGGGTGTACGCATGCGCCCGTGGGCCGCTAGGCGAGATACGCCGGCGCCGCCACGGGCAACGTAAATCGGAACTCGGCGCCGCCCTCGGGGGCGCGGCCGACGGTGATGGTGCCGCCGTGGGCCTCGACGATGCCCTTGACGATGTACAGCCCGAGGCCGGTGCCGCCGCGCTTGCTGCCCCGCCAGAAGCGGGTGAAGACGCGGTTCATGGACTCCTCCGGGATGCCGGACCCCTCGTCGCTCACCGTGACCGACGTGCCGACGTCCTCTCCCTCGCGGGGGGACGCCGAGGGCGTGATGTCAATCGTGACCGTTCCCTCGCCGTGGCGCACGGCATTTTCCAGGAGGTTGCTGAGCACCTGGTCGATCTTGTCGGGGTCGGCCCACAGCATGGGCAGCGGCTGCTCGATGCGGAGCAGGAACCGGTCGGCGGTCTGCCCGGCGGCGACGTACGCCTGGATGTGCCGCCCCACGGCTGCCCCGATGTCGACGGGCTGCCGCCGCACCTCCAGGCGTCCGGAGTCGATGCGCGAGATGTCCAGCAGCTCGGCGATGAGCCGGGTGACCCGGTCGGCGTCGGCGTCGACGGTCTCCAGCATCAACCGCTTCTGGTCGTCGGTGAACCGCTCCCACTTGGCGAGCAGGGTCGCGGTGAAGCCCTTGACGGAGGTGAGCGGGGAGCGCAGCTCGTGGGCGACGGTGGCGATCAGCTCGGCGTGACTGCGCTCGGTGCGGCGGCGGGCCTCGGTGTCCCGGAGGGAGACGACGACGCGGTGCACGGGCCCGGTGGGTTCGGTGCGCACGTACTGGGCGCAGACGAGGACCTCGTGGCCGCCGGGCAGGAGCAGGTTCCGCTCGGGCTGCCGGCGCCGGATGGCCAGACCGCCGTAGGGATCGGTCACCTGCCACCAGCGGCGCCCCTCCAGGTCCTCTAACGGCAGGGCCTTGTCGAGGCGTTGTCCGAGGGCTTCGGCGGCGGGGAGGGCGGTGATGCGTTCGGCGGCGGCGTTGAAGCAGATGACCCGGCCGTGCTCGTCGGCGACGACCAGTCCGTCGGGCAGTACGTCGGGGTCGATGCCGAGCCCCGCGGGATCGCCGGGACCGGGCGCGGCCCCCTGCCGCGCGTCCCGTGCTCCCGGTGCGCTGCTCGTGCCGACACTCATCCCCGTACCCCACCTCTCACGACGGCTGAGGGGCCCCCGAGCTGGTCACCCTACTAGCCCCTGCCGCCGGTTTCCCGCCGTCCGCCCGAAGGGTGGGCCCGGCGGCGATCCGGCGGCCGGGCTCAGCCGCGGGTGACGGAGCGGCACCCTCCGGGGGCGCGCTGCGCACGGGCCGACGCGTAGAGACATACGGCGGCGGCGGTCGCCAGGTTCAGGCTCTCGGCCTTCCCGTGGATCGGAACGCGCACGACGGCGTCGGCGAGCGCGCGGGTCTCCTCCGGGAGCCCCCAGGCCTCGTTGCCGAACACCCAGGCGGTGGGCCCGCCCATGGCCCCCTGGTCGAGTTCGTCGTCGAGGTCGTCCGTCCCGGCCCCGTCGGCGGCGAGGATCCGCACCCCGGCGTCCTTCAGCCCCTGGACCGCGTCCTCGACGGGCACCCCGACGGCGACCGGCAGATGGAACAGCGACCCCACGGAGGCCCGTACGGCCTTGGGGTTGTAGAGGTCGACCGACGCGTCGGTCAGGACGACGGCCTCGGCCCCGGCGGCGTCGGCGCACCGCAGGACGGTCCCGGCGTTGCCGGGGTCACGCACGTTCGCGAGGACCGCGACCAGCTGGGGCCGGGCGGCGAGGATCTCCTCGAAGGGCGTGTCGAGGAAGCGGCAGATCCCGACGAGCCCCTGCGGGGTGACGGTGGTGGAGATGTCGGCGATGACGTCCTCGGAGGCGAGATGGAACCGCGCCCCGGTGCCGCGGACGGACCCGATGATGTCGGCGTAGCGCTCCGCGGCGTCGACCGTGGCGAACAGCTCGACCAGTGTGTCCTTGTGCCCGGCCGCCTCCCGGACGGCCTGCGGCCCCTCGGCCAGGAACAGCCGCTCCTTCCCCCGGAAGTTCCGCCGCGCGAGCCGCCGGGCGGCGGAGACGCGGGGGGAACGAGGGGAGATCAGCTCAGGGGCAGCACTCATCGGACTCACTTTCACCATCTGTTCAACGCAACGGACCCGCGGGCAACAACCCGCGGGTCCGCACAGTCACGTCGGCTCTAGGCCATCCGCGGCGTCAGGCCGCCTTGGGGGCGTTGACGTCGTCCGGCAGCGCCTTCTGCGCGGCCTCGACCAGCGCGGCGAACGCGGTGGCGTCGTTCACGGCCAGCTCGGCCAGGATCTTGCGGTCGACCTCGATGTTCGCGGCCTTCAGACCCTGGATGAAGCGGTTGTACGTGATGCCGTTGGCGCGGGCAGCGGCGTTGATGCGCTGGATCCACAGCTGACGGAAGTCGCCCTTGCGCTTCTTGCGGTCGTTGTAGTTGTAGACCAGCGAGTGGGTGACCTGCTCCTTGGCCTTGCGGTACAGGCGCGAACGCTGACCGCGGTAGCCGGAGGCCGCCTCGAGGATCGCCCGGCGCTTCTTGTGGGCGTTGACTGCCCGCTTGACGCGTGCCACTTGTTTAACTCCTTGTAGCGGGGCCGTGGTGGGACTCACACGGCCCGGAATCGATGGGGTCCCGGTCCAGACGTACGGCGCGGGGAGATCGTCTACCGATCACGCGCCGCGTACGTCACTTGCCGAGAAGCTTCTTGATCTTCGCGGCGTCGCCCGGGGCCATCTCGGCGTTGCCGGTCAGGCGACGCGTCACGCGGGACGACTTGTGCTCGAGCAGGTGGCGCTTGCCGGCGCGCTCGCGGAGCACCTTGCCGGAGCCGGTGATCTTGAAGCGCTTGCTGGCACCGCTGTGCGACTTGTTCTTCGGCATAGCGCCGTTCTCTCCTCTGGGTGGCGCTCCGGTGCCCGGTCGCGAAACCGGGCACGCGGTGGAGCGTCGCTCTTGTATCGGTTACATCCTGTGGGACTCGCGTCCCCCGGGATCACGCCTCGGCGGGAGCCTCGGCAGGAGCCTCGTCGACCTCGGCGTCCGCGTTGACGGCGTCGGGGTCCGCGGCGTTCTGCGACTTGCCGGGGTTCGCCTTCGCTTCGGCCTTGCGGGCCTCCTGCGCCTGACGGGCCTCGGCCATCGCCTCGGTCTTCTTCTTGTGCGGACCGAGGACCATGATCATGTTGCGGCCGTCCTGCTTCGGGTTCGACTCCACGAACCCGAGGTCGGCCACGTCCTCCGCGAGCCGCTGCAGCAGTCGGTAGCCGAGTTCCGGCCGGGACTGCTCGCGACCACGGAACATGATCGTGATCTTGACCTTGTCGCCCTGCTTGAGGAACCGGACGACGTGACCCTTCTTGGTGTCATAGTCGTGCGGGTCGATCTTCGGCCGGAGCTTCATCTCCTTGATGACCGTGTGCGCCTGGTTCTTGCGCGCCTCACGGGCCTTCATGGCCGACTCGTACTTGAACTTCCCGTAGTCCATGAGCTTGCACACAGGCGGACGGGCGGTCGCCGCCACCTCGACCAGGTCCAGGTCGTACTCCTGCGCAAGCTCCAGTGCCTTGGCCAGCGGGACGATGCCCACCTGCTCGCCACTGGGACCGACAAGTCGCACCTCTGGAACGCGAATCCGGTCGTTGATGCGGGGCTCGGCGCTGATGGATCCTCCTCGGTTAGCACCACACGGCGGTCTGGCGGACAGCCGCGTTTGTCTCTTCTAGACAGACCTAACCGCGCCGAAGCACAAAAAATGCCCCGGACGATCACAAGACGGGGCTCCAAAGCACTGCCGGAGCACCGCCGCGATGATCGCGGGGCGCACATTCGGGCGACTCCATCGTCCGTACGGAACGATGGTGGCCGCCTGACCGGGGTGACCCGCCGTCCCGGAGGACGGTCAGGTGGGAGATCGGAGCCTCCACTTGTGGGCCGGGCACGCGAGTGTCCAGCCGGTCGTTACACAAGGTTAGCAGCAACCCGGGGGTGGTGCTAACCGGCCTGCACCGGGGCCTATCGTGTGGGACATGAGTGAGACCCCTCCTGAGTCCCCCGCCGACTTCGACGAGATGACCCGCGACATCGCCGAGGTCCCCGCCGTCGAGGTGATCGTGACGGTCGCCGTGAACCTGATGAGCGCCGCCGCGGTGAAGCTCGGTCTGACCGAGGAGGGCGACAAGTACAAGGACCTCGACGAGGCCCGCAAGCTGATCCACGCCCTGGCCGGCCTGCTGGACGGCAGCGCGACCGAGATCAGCTCCTTCCACGCGGCCCCGCTGCGCGACGGTCTGAAGTCCCTCCAGCTGGCCTTCCGCGAGGCGTCGCTCGTCCCGGACGAGCCGGGCCAGGGCCCGGGCGAGAAGTACACCGGCCCGGTCTACGGCTAGGCGCTCACCGCACCTGCGCCCCGAGGCGGGTGCCCGCGGCCCTCACCGGCCGCGCGGACACCGCACCTCACCGCACCTCACCGCACGAACAAGGGCTCGCCCGGAGGCGTCGCCCCGGCCGGCAGCAGTGCCAGGTCGAGGCCGCGCACCAGGCGGGCCCGCAGTGTCTCCTCGGCGGCCAGGCGCCGGGCGACCGCGTGGACGCTCACGTCCTCCGGCGTCCCCGGGTAGAGGACCAGGGCGAGGGTGCCGTCGCCCTCCCCCGGTCCGAGGTACGCCCGCTCCACCGCGCTCTCGGCGGCGACGGCTGCACGTACCGCCGCCAGGACCGCGGGGTCGGCCAGCGGGTCCGTGGTCGTACGGCCCTCCGCGAGGGCGAGCAGCGCGGGACCGGTCAGCTCGAACGGCACCGGTCCGGCCAGGTCCAGCACGACGGTGTCCGCCTTCTCGTGCGCGGCGGCCTGGAGTGCCTGGTGCAGGGGTACGGCCACGGGGCGGGCGGCGGGGTCCCACCGGGCGAGGGAGTCGGTGGAGGTGAAGGCGGGCAGGGCGGTGCGGGGGCCGGCCTTGAGGGTGGGGACGGCCATGTCGCTGGTCTTCTCGCGGCGCAGTCCGTTCTCGTCCTCCTCGACCTCGCCGAGCACCGCCACCACGGGGACGAGCAGCCGGGCGCCCTTGAGGGCCTCCAGAACCGGTCCCACGGCCGTGCGGTCCTCGGCCCAGGCGGCGAGCGCCGCGCTCAGCCGGGGGTCGGCGGAGCCGTCGTCGTCGGAGAAGCCGGGGTCGGGAATGTTCTTGTTCGCCACGGTCACCGACCCTATAGGGGTGTTGCTGCTGGGCTTGTGCGGCCCCGGAAACCTGCGCGTGACGCCCCTCACCGAAATCTCAGATTTCCCTGACACACCTCTAACGTCCGTCTAACGGCCCGCACAGTCGGCCCCCCGAGCATCACGGGCATGGAGTCCTCCAGAGCCCGTCGCGGCCACCGCGCCCGCGCCCGCCGGCACACACTGATGTCCACCGCCCTCGCCTCGGTGGCGATCGTCGGCGCCACCGCCGGCGGGACCGTGTACGTGCAGGCGCGGGCGCACTCCGGCACCGCCTCCGTATCGTCGAGCGCGTCGCCGACCGTGGGGCCGGCGGGTGGGGAGGCAACGGTGGAGCCCGTGGCGGAGGCATCGGCGGAGCCGGTGGCGGATCTCGACGCGCTGCTGGCCGACGCCATGGCGGCGGTGACCGTACCGGACGCCGCCGAGCTGTCGGTGGCCGTGCTCGAGCTGGACTCCGGGCAGAGCGCCACGTACGGGGACGGTGTCTTCGACACGGCCAGCATCGTCAAGGTCGACATCCTGGCGGCGCTGCTTCTCCAGGCGCAGGACGATGGGCGGCAGTTGACGGCGGCCGAGAAGTCGTACGCCTCCGCGATGATCGAGAGCAGCGACAACGCCTCCGCGTCCGCGCTGTGGCGGCTCATCGGTGCGGCGGAGGGTCTCGACGCGGCGAACGAGCGGCTGGGGCTCACCGGCACCGAGGGCGGCGACGGGATGCTGTGGGGGCTCACCCGGACCACGGCCGCGGACCAGCTCACGCTGCTCCGGCAGGTGTTCGGGGACGGCTCGGAGCTGAGCGAGGCGTCCCGGACGTATCTCCGGACGCTGATGGGGCGGATCGCCGCGGACCAGCACTGGGGCGTCTCGGCCGCGGCGGACGGCTCGGCGTGGGCGCTGAAGAACGGCTGGCTGCCGCGGTCCACGACCGGGCTGTGGGACATCAACAGCATCGGACGCGTGACCACCGCGAATGGCACCGACTGTCTCGTGGTGGTGCTCTCGAACGGCAACGCCACGAAGGAGCGGGGGATCGCGCTCGTGGAGGCGGCGGCGCGGGCGGCGGTGTCCGTGTTCACGGACGGGAGCGCGGCGTCCTCGGCCTCCGCGGCCGTCTCCCGGTGACGCCCTAGAAGTCCTCGTACCGCTCTCGGCGGCCGCGCCACAGCGTGACCGCCGCGATCAGCAGCAGACCGCCCGCGCCGCCGGCCACCGGGGCCGCCCAGCCGGCCGAGTCGTCGTCCGCCTCCGCGCTGTCGGGGCCGGGGCCGAAGTATTTCTTGCCGTAGGACGCCGAGCGCAGGCCCTCCGGCTTCAGCCTGGCGGCGGCCTTGATCGCGGCGGCCGGGTCGACGAAGCCGTAGCCGCGGGAGTCGTCGCGGCCGCCGACCGGGGCGTTGCGGGCCGTGTCCTCCAGGAGCTGCTTGATCTGGGCCGGGGTCAGGCCCGGGTGGGCCCCCTTGACCAGGGCGACGGCTCCGGAGACGAAGGCGGCGGCGGCGCTGGTGCCCCAGCCCTCGTAGTACTTGTGGTCGGGGTCGGCGATCACGACCTTGTCGCCGGGGGCGCTGACCGTGGCGTACCAGCGGCGGGTGGAGAAGGAGGCGCGGGTGCCGTACTTGTCGACGGCGGTCGCGGCGATGACCCCGGGGTAGGCGGCCGGGTAGGAGATGTGGTCGCCCTTGTCGCCGCCGTTGCCCGCGGAGGCCACGACGACGGAGCCCTTCTTCAGGGCGTACTGCACGGCCTCGTCCTCGGCGGGCTCGGGGTGGGCGGACTTGGAGTCGTCGCCCAGGGAGAGGTTGATGACGTCGGCGCCGTGGTCGGCGGCCCAGCGGATGCCTTCGGCGAGGGCGTTGCCGCGGGTGTTGCGGGCCTTGCCGCGGGCCGGGTCGCCGTCCTCCAGGATGACGCGCACGGGGAGGATCTTGGCCTCGGGGGCGATGCCCATGACGCCGTCGCCGTTGCCGACGCCATGTCCGTGACCGGCGATGATGCCGGCCATCGCGGTGCCGTGCCGGGCCCAGGCCCGATCGCCGCGGCCGGCCCCGAAGCCGACCATGTCCTTGCCGTCGAGGACGTTGCCGACGAGGTCGGGGTGGTCCTCCTCGACCCCGGTGTCGAGGACCGCGACGGTGACGCCCTTGCCCCTGGTGGTCTGCCAGGCCTCCTGGGTGTGCATGGCGTCGAGGGCCCACTGCTGGGCGCGGATGCCGTCGGCGTGCGCCGCGGTGGGCGGCACGAGCGCCAGGCAGGCGGCGAGGAGGGCGCTGAGGAGGCCGGTCCGGCGGGTCATGGGGTTCACGAAGGCTGCTCCGTGGCCGAGCTGACGGTCTTGCGCAGGCCGCGTTCGACCCGGTCGGCGAGGCCCTGGGCCTCGTGGCCGAGACCGGCCTGGGCGATGTCCGAGTCGGCGTCGGGCCGCATGACCTCCTCGGCGGGCTGCGGCTCGTCGACCTCGCGGCCGTCTGCCCAGCCGGAGACGGCGTAGACGACGACGGGGGCGTCGGTGAGGACGGAGATCGCCCAGGAGGCCCGCTGCTTGGTGCCGAAGTCGGCGGCGACGGTGTCCTTGGCGGCGTACGGCCGGGGCATGAGGTCAGCCCGGCGGCCGAGGCCCTCCTTGTCGAACCGGGTACCGAGCGCGGTCATGCCGGCGGCGTCCGCCTTGGTGAAGAGGAGGCCGACGGTGGTCACATGGCTCTGGGTGGCGTCGGTGTAGGTGGCGCGCAGCAGGCGCTGGCAGCCGACCGGGGCGAGGGCCTTGCGCAGCAGTGGGTCGAAGGCGTTCGCGCAGCCGCTGTCCGGGGCGACGGCGATCCGCGTCCAGGTGCGGTCGGCACCGCCGGGTCCGGCGCCCTGGCCCTCCAGGGTGGGCGGGAAGAGCCGGTCCACGGGGACGCTGTGCCACATCCCCGCGGCCGCGGCGAAGGTGCTGTCCGTGCCGGCCGCCGCGGAGTCCCCGACGAGCCAGCTGCCGGTCACCGCGCCGCCGATGAGTCCGAGTCCCAGCACGAGACAGGCGGCCACACCGGCCGCCCGCAGCCGCCGCCCACCGAGCACGCGCGGCCGGGCCCGCTCGTCGTACCCCTCGGGCTCCCCGAACGATACGACGGGCCGCCCGCCGCCCTGCGGGTCACGGGGTGCCGGCGGAGCGTTCCAGGACAGGGCCGGGTCGGGCTGCCGCGAGGACGGCTCACCGACGGCAGACGCGCCACGGCCGGAGAGGGCTGGGTCGGGCTGCCGCGACGACGGCCCACCGACGGCAGACGCGCCACGGCCGGAGAGGGCTGGGTCGGGCTGCCGCGACGACGGCTCACCGACGGCAGGCGCGCCACGGCCGAAGGAACCGGCGGGCGCGGAGGACGGCCGGGGCGGGGCGGGGCGACCCTGCGGGGTCGCGGAACGGTCGGCGGGTGCGGAGGACGGGCGAGGTGGCGTGGCGGGAGGCATGGGGCGAGCCGGCGGGGTGGTGGGCCCGCCGGACGGGCGGGGTGGCGTGGGGCGGCTCTGCGGGGTGGAGGTGGTCCGGGGTGCGTCCGGCTCGGGCGCGTACGGGCGCGGGCGGAAGGCGGTCTCCGCGCTCGTGCCCGGGGCTGAGCCGTCGCGGCGGGGCGCCGTGCGGTCCCGTCGCGCGTCCTCGGGGGCGCTCGGCGCCGCGTCCGGGAAGCGTGCGGAGACCCTCGGCGGGGTCTGGGGGCCGGGGTCGGCGGGCGCGGGGTCCGCGGGGGGCGGGACGCGCAGACGCGGGAATCCGGGCGGCAGGTTCCGTGAGGTGGCGTCCCGCGCCGCTTCCGCGGGGCCGCCAGGGCGGGGCGAGCCTGCCGGGTCACGCGCCGGGTCGACCGGACCGCCGCGTCGGGGCGCGCCGCCTCCCGCGTCACCGGTCGGGGCGCCGCGTCGAAGGGAGCCCCCCATGTCACCGGCCGGGGCGGCCCGTCCAGGGAAGCCCTCTCGCGCGGGCGGCACCCGGGAGCCGCGCGGCTGTCCGTCGCCGTCCGCGTCCGTGCCGTCGGGTGTGGGACCGGGCGTCGGTCGCGTGGTCGGCATCGGCGGCACCGGGGGGCGTCCCGGGGTCGAGGCCGGTGCGTGGTCCTCGGGGGCGGCCGGGGTGCGGGCGGGGCCGGTCGGCTCGGTGCCCGTGGTCGGTGGTTCGGTGGGGCGGGGAGGCGTCGTGGGGCGCGGGGGGATGGAGGCGTGCCGCGCTTCCGTGCTCATGCGCCCCCCGTTTCCCTTGTCCCCGGGTCCGTCGTGGTGCCCGGCGCGAAGAGGCCCGCCCAGGGCACGCATACCCACACGGGTCGAACGGCATCCCGGTCACGGGCCGTGCCGTCCTCACGTGCGTGCGCGTCACTCTACGGGTTGTCCGCGGCCGTACGGGAACCAGTCCACGAGCCCGGGGCTTTAGCCCGGAACGTCCCCCTACCCTGCGGTAATCCTGTCTGGCAGGCTGCGTCCATGACTGCGCGCGCCGCCGACCGGGCCCGGTACGACCGGGCCACCGCCCACCTCGACGCTCCCCTCGCCCTCGTGGATCTGGAGGCCTTCGACGCCAACGCGGACGATCTCGTCCGCCGGGCCGGCGGCAAGCCGATCCGCGTGGCGAGCAAGTCCGTGCGGTGCCGGGCGCTCCTCGAACGGGTGCTGGCCAGGGACGGTTTCGCGGGCCTGATGTCCTTCACCCTCGCCGAGTCCCTGTGGCTGGCCCGCTCCGGCTTCGACGACATCCTGCTCGCCTATCCGTCCGCCGACAGCGCCGGATACGCCGAGCTGACCTCCGACCCCAAGCTCGCCGCCGCCGTCGCCGTGATGGTCGACGACGTCGCCCAGCTCGACCTCATCGACCGCTCCCGGGACGGCGGCAGCGAAGTGGTGCGTGTCTGCCTGGAGTTGGACACCGCGCTGAAGCTTCTCGGCGGCAGGGTCCGGGTCGGTGCCCGGCGCTCCCCGCTGCACTCCCCCGCCCAGGTCGCCGACCTCGCCCGCGCGGTGGCCCGGCGGCCCGGGTTCAAGGTCGTCGGCATCATGGCGTACGAGGGTCATATCGCCGGGGTGGGCGACTCCGTCGCCGGGCATCCGTTCCGGTCGCGTGCCGTGCGGCTGATGCAGGCCACCGCGCGCAGGGAACTCGCCGAGCGGCGTGCCGCGGTGGTGCGTGCGGTGCGGTCCGTCGTGCCGGACCTGGAGTTCGTCAACGGCGGCGGCACGGGCAGCGTGCAGACCACCGCCGCCGAGGACGCCGTCACCGAGATCGGGGCCGGGTCGGGGCTGTACGTGCCGCGGCTGTTCGACAACTACACGTCGTTCAGCGGGCGTCCGGCCGCGCTCTTCGCGCAGCCCGTCGTACGGCGGCCCGGGGTCGGTGTCGTCACCGTGCTCGGCGGCGGCTACCCGGCCTCCGGCGCGCCTGGGCGGGACCGGCTGCCCGTTCCGTACCTGCCCGAGGGGTTGAAGTACGACCCCCAGGAGGGGCCCGGCGAGGTGCAGACCCCGCTGCTGGGCTCCCCCGCCGACGACCTGCTCATCGGCGACAAGGTGTGGTTCCGGCACGCCAAGGCCGGTGAGCTGTGCGAGCGGTTCGAGGTGCTGCATCTGGTCGAGGGGGACGCGGTGACGGCGACCGTGCCCACGTACCGCGGCGAGGGGCGGACCTTCCTGTAGGTCGACGCGTCGGGCGGGGCCAGGTCAGTCGGTCGGGCCGATGCTGCTGCCGACGCCCCCGCCGTCGGTGTCGCCGGTGGACCGGATGCCCTTGGTGATCCGGTCCATGTCGGCGAGCGGGGGTCCGTCCGCGCCGGCGTCGAAGACGTAGCGGACGATGACGGGGGACTCGGTGCCGACGCTGGACTGGAAGGCGAGGGACTGGACGTAACCGCCGGGCCCCTCGGCGGTCCTGACGCGCCAGCGGACGAGGTAGCCCGCGCGGCCCGCGACCGCGACCGGGCCGGACTTCACGAGCTCGTGGGACTCGATGCCGCCGAAGGGCCGCCTGCCGACGAGGTCGCGGTCGTAGGCGTCGTCGGCCGCGTCGGCGATGTCGGCCTTGGCCAGGGCCTCGGGGGAGGTCTCGGCGTTGTCGGTCACCGTGCGCGAGATGACGAGCCCGTGTCGGCACAGGCCCGGGTCGCCGGGGCAGTCGTAGGTGCCGTCGGTGGACATCAGGACGTCGTGGTCGCTGATGTACTGCGGCCGGACCCAGCCGTCGAGCAGGGGCACGGTGATGCCGTTGAGCTGGTCCTCCACCACGGTCGGGTCGTCGGCGGGGGGTTCGCCGGCGGGGTCCGTCGGTGCGGGCGGCTCGCTGGTCGGCGCGAAGGTGGGGGTGATCGACTCGGCCGGGAGCGTGCCGCCCGCCGCGGTGTCGTCGTCGCGCAGGACCGTCGCGCCGGTCACGATCGCGGCGACCAGGACGAGCCCGGCCGCGGTGAGGGCGATGACCTTGGCGCGCCCCGGGGAGCCGGCGCCGGCCGGCGTCACCGGCACCGGCGGCGGGCCCTGGGGTAGGGGCTCGCGCCGGTGTTCGGTCCATGCGGTTCCGTCCCACCAGCGTTCCAGGTGCGGACGCTCGGGGTCGCGGTACCAGCCGGGCGGCGGCGTCATGCTCATCCGGGCACTGTAGGCGCAGCCCTACAGGGGCGTGACGTACGCCCCGGAGATCCCGCCGTCGACCAGGAAGTCGCTGGCGTTCACGAACGAGGAGTCGTCGCTGGCCAGGAAGGCGACGGCGGCGGCGATCTCCTCGGCCTCGGCGAAGCGGCCGAGCGGGATGTGGACGAGCCGGCGGGCGGCGCGCTCGGGGTCCTTGGCGAACAGCTCCTGGAGCAGGGGGGTGTTGACCGGCCCCGGGCACAGGGCGTTCACGCGGATGCCCTCGCGTGCGAACTGCACGCCCAGTTCCCGGGACATCGCGAGGACGCCGCCCTTGGACGCGGTGTACGAGATCTGCGAGGTGGCGGCGCCCATCCGGGCCACGAAGGACGCCGTGTTGATGATCGAGCCCTTGCCCTGGCGCCGCATGTAAGGGATGGCTGCCTTGCAGCACAGGTACACGGAGGTCAGGTTGACCTCCTGGACGCGCTTCCAGGCCTCCAGGCCCGTGTCCAGGATGGAGTCGTCGTCGGGCGGTGAGATGCCCGCGTTGTTGAAGGCGATGTCGACGCTGCCGTAGGTGTCGTACGCCGTCCTGAACAGCGCCTCGACCTGCTCGGCGTCGGTGACGTCGACCTTCACGAAGATCCCGCCGACCTCCTCGGCGGCCTGCTTGCCGCGTGCCTCGTCGACGTCGCCGCAGACGACGTGGGCGCCCTCGGAGGCGAGTCGGCGGGCGGTGGCGAGGCCGATGCCGCTGCCGGCTCCGGTGATGACGGCCGTACGGCCGACGAGGCGACGGCACACGGTCTGTTCGGTCGAAGAGGTCACTGGGCGGGGCCTTCCGTGCTGATGAAGACGTTCTTGGTCTCGGTGAAGGCGGTCAGGGCGTCCGGGCCCAGCTCACGGCCGAGGCCGGACTGCTTGTAGCCGCCGAAGGGGGTCCAGTAGCGAACGCTGGAGTGGGAGTTGACGGACAGGTTGCCCGCCTTGACGGCGCGGGAGACCCGCAGGGCGCGGCCGATGTCGCGGGTCCACAGGGAGCCGGAGAGGCCGTAGGGGGTGTCGTTGGCGAGCCGGATCGCGTCCGTCTCGTCGGTGAAGGGCAGCAGGACGGCCACGGGGCCGAAGATCTCCTCGCGGGCGGCCTTCGAGTCGGGTGCCTCGCCGGTGAGGACGGTCGGCGCGAACCAGAAGCCGGGCCCGTCGGGCGCGGCGCCGCGCAGTGCGGGAGCGCTGTCCGGCACCAACGCCCGTACGCGGTCCAGCTGCTGTCGGGAGATCAGCGGGCCCATCTGCGTCTTCTCGTCGGCCGGGTCGCCGACCACGACGGCGTTCAGGGCCTCGGCGAGCAGGTCGCGGGCCTCGTCGTACACGGACTCCTGGACGAGGATCCGGGTGCGGGCGCAGCAGTCCTGGCCGGAGTTGTCGAGGAAGGAGAAGGGGTCGAGGGCGGTGGTGAGGTCGGCGTCGGCGAAGACGATGTTGGGGCTCTTGCCGCCGAGTTCGAGGGTGACCGGCTTGACCTGGCGGGCGCAGCGCTCCATGACCTCGCGGCCGGTGCGGGTGGACCCGGTGAAGACGATCTTCGCGACGCCGGGGTGCTCGACGAGGGCGGTGCCCGCGACCGGCCCGTGGCCGGGCAGCACCTGGAAGAGGCCCTCCGGCAGTCCTGCCTCCAGGGCGAGTTCGGCGAGCCGCAGGGCGGTCAGCGGGGTCGTCTCGGCGGGTTTGAGGAGGACCGCGTTGCCGGCGGCGAGGGCGGGGGCGGTGCCCCAGGCGGCGATGGGCATCGGGAAGTTCCAGGGCGCGATGACGCCGACGACGCCGAGCGGTTCGAGGAGGGTGACGTCGAGGCCGCCGGGCACCGGGATCTGCCGGCCGTTCAGGCGCTCCACTCCTCCGGCGGCGTACTCCAGCAGGTCGCGGACGTTGCCGGCCTCCCAGCGGGCGTTGCCGAGGAGGTGGCCGGCCTCGCGGACCTCCAGCCGGGCCAGTTCCTCGACGTGCCCGTCGACGACGTCGGCGAACCGGCGCAGCAGCCGGGCCCGGTCGGCGGGGGCCGCCTGGGCCCACCCGTGCTGCGCCGTGGCGGCGCGGGCGACGGCCGCGTCCACGTCGGCCGCGGTGGCGGCGGGGACGGTGGCGACCACCTCCTCGGTGGCCGGGTTCAGAACCTGGAGCTCATGCTCGTGCGACAACGAAGGACCTTTCACAGACGTTCGAAGGAGCGGCGCAGCTCCCAGTCGGTGACCGCGGCGTCGAAGGCCTTGAGTTCGACGCGTGCCATGTTGGCGTAGTGCGCGACGACCTCCTCGCCGAAGGCGGCCCGGGCGACGGGGCTGTTCTCCCAGAGTTCGGCGGCCTCGCGCAGGGTGGTGGGGACGTGCTCGTACGCGCCGGCGTAGGCGTTGCCGGCGCAGGCCTCGGGCAACTCCAGCTGGTGCTCCACGCCGTACAGTCCGGCGGCCACCAGCCCGGCCACCGCGAGGTAGGGGTTGACGTCACCGCCGGGCAGGCGGTTCTCGAAGCGCAGGGAGGGGCCGTGGCCGACGACCCGCAGGGCGCAGGTGCGGTTGTCGTGGCCCCAGGCGACGGCGGTCGGGGCGAAGGAGCCGGGCTGGAACCGCTTGTAGGAGTTGATGTTGGGGGCGTAGAGGAGGGAGAAGTCGCGGAGGGCGGCGAGCTGCCCGGCGAGGAAGTGCCGCATCACGTCCGACATCCCGTCGGGGCCGGCCATCGCGTTGGTGCCGTCGGCGTCGGCGAGGGAGAGGTGGATGTGGCAGGAGTTGCCCTCGCGCTCGTTGTACTTGGCCATGAAGGTGAGGGAGACGCCCTCCTGGGCGGCGATCTCCTTGGCCCCGGTCTTGTAGAGGGCGTGCTGGTCGCAGGTGACCAGGGCCTCGTCGTACTTGAACACGATCTCGTGCTGGCCGGGGTTGCACTCCCCCTTGGCGGACTCGACGGTGAGACCGGCGGCCGTCATGTCGTTGCGGATCCGGCGCAGCAGCGGCTCGATGCGGCCGGTGCCGAGCACGGAGTAGTCGATGTTGTACTGGTTCGCCGGGGTGAGCCCCCGGTAGCCCGCGTCCCAGGCCTGCTCGTAGGTGTCCTTGAAGACGATGAACTCCAGCTCGGTGCCGACCTTGGCGGTGTAGCCGAGTTCGGTGAGGCGCTCCAGCTGGCGCCGCAGGATCTGGCGGGGGGCGGCGACCACGGGCGAGCCGTCGTTCCAGGCGAGGTCGGCCACCAGCATGGCCGTGCCCTCGTTCCAGGGGACGCGGCGCAGGGTGGTGAGGTCGGGGTGCATGGCGAAGTCGCCGTAGCCCCGGTCCCAGGACGACATCGCGTAGCCGTCGACGGTGTTCATCTCGGTGTCGACGGCGAGCAGGTAGTTGCATCCCTCGGTGCCGTGCTGGAGGACCTCGTCGAGGAAGAAGCGGGCGGCGAACCGCTTGCCCTGGAGCCGCCCTTGCATGTCGGGGAAGGCCAGGACGACAGTGTCGATCTCACCGCCGGCGACGAGGGCGTGGAGCTCCTCGACGCTCAGTGGGGGTGTGCGGTCTGCCACGGGAGAGCTCCTTCGGCTACTGCGCGTCTTTTCAGCCCGGCCGGAAGCCATAAGGTATTGCGGAGAACCATTGCTTGGGAAGGGGGTACGGCGGGATGTCGCGGGATCCGGACGACGGACCGGAGGACCGGTTGACGCCGGTGCTGCGGCCGGTGCGGGCGGGCAACGGCTTCGAGGAGGCGCTGGAGCAGATCCTCCAGGTGGTACGGCTGGGCCTGGTCCCGGGCGGCGAGCGGCTGCCCGCCGAACGGGAGCTGGCGGAGCGGCTCGGGATCAGCCGGGTCACGCTGCGCGAGGTGCTGAAGGTGCTCCAGGACCAAGGGCTCGTGGAGTCCCGGCGCGGGCGGTACGGCGGGACGTTCGTGCTGCGCAGGACGGACGCGGGCGGCGAGAGCGAGCTGCGGCGGCGGATCGCCGAGGTCGACATCGAGGACGTGCTGCGCTTCCGCGAGGTGCTGGAGGTCGGGGCGGCCGGCCTGTGCGCGGCGCACGGACTCACGCGGGAGCAGGCCGCGCGGCTGCGTGAGGCGCTGAACCACACCCAGGACGCCCCGCTGACGGACTACCGGCGCCTGGACACCCTGCTGCACCTGACGCTGGCCGAGCTGTGCGGCTCACCGACGCTGACGGCGCAGTACGCGGCGGTCCGGGCCACCGTGAACGACCTGCTGGACTGCATCCCGCTGCTGGTGCGCAACCTGGAGCACTCCCAGCGGCAGCACACCGCGCTGGTGGACGCGGTCCTGGACGGCGACGCGGACGGGGCGCGGGAGATGATGCGGGAGCACTGCGCGGGTACGGCGGCCCTGCTCAGGGGGTTCCTGGCGTGAGGGGCGGGCCGCCCGGCGGACGGGCCTTGCCTCCGCGGCCCTGTCTCGGCAAAGGTATGGGAACAATCCTTTGCGGGTCCGGGAGGGCGCATGGCGGGCAGGCCGCTGATCGGCATCAGCACCTACTTGGAGGCGGGGGCGCGCTGGGGCGTGTGGGAGCTGGAGGCGGCCCTGCTTCCGGCCGGGTACCCGCGGCTCGTGCAGCGGGCGGGCGGACTGGCCGCGATGCTGCCGCCGGACGCGCCCGAGCACGCGGCCGCCGCCGTGGCACGCCTGGACGGGCTGGTGATCGCGGGCGGCCCGGACGTCGACCCCGTCCGCTACGGCGCCGAGCGCTCGTCGCGCACCGGCCCGCCCGCGCACGCGCGGGACGCGTGGGAACTGGCCCTCATCGACGCCGCCCTCGCCGCCGGACTCCCCCTGCTCGGCATCTGCCGGGGCATGCAGGTGCTGAACGTCGCCGTCGGCGGCACCCTCGTCCAGCACATCGAGGGGCATGCGGAGGTGGTCGGCGTCTTCGGCCGGCATCCGGTGAAGCCGGTCCCGGGGACCCTGTACGCCGAGATCGTCCCGGAGGAGACCTCGGTGCCGACCTACCACCACCAGGCCGTGGACCGTCTGGGCAGCGGCCTGCTGGCCTCCGCGCACGCGCCGGACGGCACCGTGGAGGCTGTGGAACTGCCCTCGGCGGACTGGGTGCTGGGGGTGCAGTGGCATCCGGAGATGGGCGAGGACCTGCGGGTGGTGCGGGCGCTGGTCGCGGCCGCTTCCTGAGGTCCTACCCCCGGGTCAGCGACAGCAGTTCCCGGGCCGGTCCCACCGGGCGGTGCCCCGTGGGCCACACCGCCCGCAGGTCCCGCGCCAACGAGACCCCCTCCACCGGCACCCGGACCAGCCGCCGCGTGGCGAGCTCCTCCCCCACCGCCAGTTCGCTCAGGACCGACGGCCCGGCCCCGCTCACCGCGGCCGCCTTGACCGCGGTCGTCGAGGACAGCTCGATCAGCGGGCGGGCCAGACCCCCGAGGGCGGCGTCGAGCACCTGACGGGTCCCCGAGCCCTTCTCCCGCAGGATCAGCGGGGTCGCGGCCAGCTCGTCGGCGGCGAGGGGACGCCGGCGGCGCGCCCAGGGGTGGGCCGGGGCGGTGACGACGATCAGGCGGTCGTGGGCGATCACCACCGAGTCGAGGCCGGTCGGGACCGTGAGCCCCTCCACGAACCCCAGGTCCGCCTCGCCCGACAGCAGACGCTCGGCGACCGCCGTCGAGTTGCCGGCGAGCAGGGACACGGCCGTGTCGGGGCGCTGGGCGCGCAGGGCCAGCAGCCAGCCCGGCAGCAGGTACTCCGCGATCGTCATGCTCGCCGCCACCCGCAGCCGCGAGTCACGGCGGTCCCGCAGCGCCTGCGCCCCCGCGTCGAACGCCTCCGCCGCCTCCACGATCCGCCGCGCCCAGTCGGTCACCAGCGCGCCCGCGTCCGTGAGCCGGGAGCCCCGGGGTGAGCGGTCCACCAGGGCGACGCCCAGCTGGCGTTCCATGGAGCGGACCCGGCTGCTGGCCGCCGGCTGGGTGATGCCCGTCTCCCGGGCCGCCGCGCCGAGGCTGCCCAGCCGGGCCACGGCCAGGAGGAGTTCCAACGCTCCCAGGTCCGGCACCCGGTGGGCCAACGAGCCGCCTACCGGCGGAAGTGAGTCGTCCTGCGCACTGCTCATAAACCCAGCTTATGCCCTCATAGAGACATCGTCCCTGGTGGCGGTCGTACCGGCGCGAGAGGGTCGGGGCATGGTCACCGCAGCCCAGCCCGTTCTCCCCCGTGCCACCGCACGCCCCCCGCGCGCCGGAGCCGTCCGTCACCTCGGACCCAACTGGTACGCCACCGTCATGGGCACCGCCGTCGTCGCCTCCGCCGGAGCCGGACTGCCGCTCTCCGTCCCCGGTCTGCGTACCGCCCTCCCCGGCGTGTGGGCGTTCTCCCTCGTTCTGCTCCTGATCCTGCTCGGCTCCCGCGCCCTGCACTGGACACGCCATCGCGACCAGGCCCGCGCCCACCTCCTCGACCCCGCCATGGCGCCCTTCTACGGCTGTCTGTCCATGGCCCTGCTCGCCGTCGGCGGCGGCGCCCTCACCGTCGGCGCCGACTGGATCGGCACCCGGGCCGCGCTCGCTGGCGACGCCGTGCTCTTCACCCTCGGCACGGCCGTCGGGCTCGCGGCCGCCGTCGCCGTCCCGTACCTCATGGCCGTACGCCATCGCCTCGAACCCGCGCAGGCGACTCCCGTGTGGCTGTTGCCGCTCGTCGCGCCCATGGTGTCCGCCGCGCTCGGGCCGCTGCTGGTGCCGCATCTGCCGGCCGGGCAGGCGCGGGAGACCCTGCTGCTGGCCTGTGTGGCGATGTTCGGGATCAGTCTGTTCGCGACCCTGCTCATGCTGCCGCTGGTCTTCGCCCGGCTGATCACCGGCGGGCCGCTGCCGCTCGCCCTGACCCCGACCCTGTTCCTGGTGCTGGGCCCGCTCGGGCAGTCCACCACCGCCGTGAACACGTTCGCGGACGTGGCGCCCGGTGTCGTCGCCGCGCCCTACGCCGGGGGCTTCGCCGTCCTGGCCGTGCTGTACGGGGTGCCCGTCACGGGGTTCGCGCTGCTGTGGTGCGCGCTCGCCACCGCGCATGTGCTGCGGGCCCGGCGGGCGGGCATGCGGTTCTCGATGACCTGGTGGGCGTTCACCTTCCCGGTCGGCACCTGTGTCACAGGGGCCGAGGGGCTGGCCCGGCACACGGGACTGGTCGCCTTCGACGCGCTGGCCGTGGCGCTGTACCTCGTCCTGGTCGCCGCCTGGGGGGTCGCCGCCCTGCACACCGCGCGCGGCCTGCTCAGCGGTGAGCTGCTCGCAGGGCCTCGGTCAGCAGCCGGGGCGCCTCGATGAGGGAGGGGCCGTACCAGGTGAGGTGCCTGCCGCTGACCAGGGCGCAGGGCAGGCCGGGGAAGGCCTCCGGCCCGTCGTCGGCGGTGAAGCGGTAGGGCTCGTCGGGAAGGACCACCACGTCGGGCGCCGCCGCGCGCACCTCCGCGAGCGGGACGCGCGGGTAGCGCTCGGCGTGGGACGCGTACCGGTGGTCCACGCCGAGGCGGGCGAGGACGTCCCCCGCGAAGGTGTCCCGGCCCAGCACCATCCACGGGCGGCGCCAGACGGGCACGACCGCGGTGGTGCGCCGCGAGGGTTCCGGCAGCGCCGACCACACCGACTCCGCCTCCTCCAGCCAGCGCGGCCGCCCGCGCGCACCGCAGGCCCGCAGCACCCGTGCCAGTTCGGAGAAGGCCTGCGGGACCTCCCGCACCTCGGTCACCAGGACCTCGACGCCCGCCGCGCGCAGGGCGTCGAGGTCGGGCTGCCGGTTCTCCTCCTCGTTGGCGATCACCAGATCGGGGGCGAGGGCGAGGACGCGGTCGATCTTCGGGTTCTTGGTGCCGCCGACGCGCGTGACGTCGAGGTCCGCCGGGTGCGTGCACCAGTCCGTGGCGCCGACCAGCGCGCCGGGGAGGGTACGGGCCACCGCCTCCGTGAGGGAGGGGACCAGGGAGACGACCCTCACGCGCGTGGCCGGTCCCGGACCGCCTCGATGTGCTCGGCCACCGCCACGACGATGACCCGGGTCTCGGGCACCGTGGCCCGCCACCGGTGCCGCACCCCGCCGGTGAGGTACAACGTGTCGCCGCGGCCGAGCCGGTACGCCCGGCCCTCCGCCTCGATCTCCACCGCGCCGTCGGCGACGTACATCAACTGGTCGTTGCGGAACTGGAATTCGCGGCCGGCGTCATGGTCGCCGGTGAACTCCTGGGCGTGCATCTGATGGTGGCCGCGCACCAGGGAACGCGCCCGGGGCAGGCACGGCGGCCCGGTGTCCTCGGCGCGGACGACGTCGACGCTGCACGCCGGGTCGGCGGCGGCGAGGAGTTCCACGGCCGTGGTGCGCAGGGCGTCGGCGACCTTCTCCAGGGAGGTCTGGCTGGGGCGCGCGCGTTCGTTCTCGATCTGGCTCAGGAAGGGCACCGACAGGCCGCTGCGTTCGGCCACGACGGCGAGGGTGAGCTCCAGCGCGCGGCGTCGCCGCCTGACGGCCGCGCCCACCCGCAGGGGCTGCTCTTTGTGGTCGCCCATCGCTCCGGCTCCCTCCTTAGCTCGTCGGTTCCGTGCGCATTCTCTGATGAGTTGTCTGCACCCTACGCATGTTCGGCAAACCGTTTCACGCACCCGTCACATTGCCGTAGCCGCCGCGTGGGTCGTCTCGCCAACTCCGGCCAGTAGATCAGCTCTCCGCGCCGGGCGTGGGGGGTTTGCGCCGTCAGGACGAACCAGTTGACCGCGACCGCCGGATGAGGCTATGGGGGCGGCGTGGCTCTCTGTGGTTGTCCGGATCCTTTCCGTGCGCCGGCGTACGGGTGGCCGGGCCCCGGGCACGACCCGAGGGACGGGCCTCGCCACACGCCGTCAGGTCGCGTGCGGGGCCCGCCCCTCGGGCGGCTGCGGTGGAGGCGGCTACTGCGGGGTCATCCGCTCCACCATGTCGGGGTGCTCCTTCAGCCAGGCGGCGACGGCCTCGTCCTCGTGGCCCTGTCCGCGCCGGTTGATCTCGGCCTCCAGGGTGCCGAGCTCGTCCTCGCTCATCCTGAAGTTCTTGATCCACTTGGTGAGCCGGGGGTACTGCTCGGGGAACTTCTCGTGGGCGATGGTCCGGATCGTGTTGCCCTCTCCGAAGAGCTTCCTGTCGTCCTTCAGCTTGGTGAGGTCGTACTGGCTGTACGCCCAGTGCGGGGACCACAGGACGACGGCGACGGGCTGTTTCTTCGCGTACGCCCGCTTCAGCTCGGCCAGCATCGCGGGCGTGGAGCCGTCGACGACCTCGTACTCCTTGTCCAGGCCGTAGCCCGGCAGGACCTTCTTCTTGAGGAGGTTCATCTCGCCGGTGCCCGGTTCGATGCCGATGATCCTCCCGTCGAAGAGGTCGGCCTTGCCCTTGAGGTCCGCGTAGGACGTCACGCCCTTGACGTAGGAGGGGACGGCGATCTCCAGCGAGGTCGGTTCGTACCAGGTGCCGAGGTCGGCGAGTCTGTCCTTGTTCTGGTCCCAGTAGTTCGCCTGGGCGTGCGGCAGCCAGGCGTCGAAGTTGAGGTCGAGGTCCCCGGAGGCGAGGCCGGTGTAGACCGGGCCGACGTCCATCTGCTTCAGGTTCAGCCGGTAGCCGCGCCGCTCCAGGACGTTCTTCCACAGGTGGGTGACGGCGATGTCCTCGTCCCAGGGGAACCAGGCCACGTCGATCGGGTTCTTCGCCTCGGCGGGGGCGGCGGTGTCCTGGACCGGGGCCAGCTTGTCGACCACGCCCGGGTTGGCCTTCAGCCAGGCGCGGACCGCGTCCTGCTGCCTGCCCTTGCCGGCCTTGTTGATCTCGGCCTCGAGACCGGTGAGCTGCCGGTCGCTCATCCGGAAGTCCTTCAGCCACTTCGCCACGACCGGGTTGTCGTCGGCGAAGCCCTCGCGGGCCACCGTGTGCACGCCGTCGCCCTTGCCCCAGGCGCCCTTGGGGTCCTTGAGCTTCTTCAGGTCGTAGTCGCTGTAGGCCCAGTGCGGCGACCAGAGGGTGACGACGATCGGTTCCTTCTTGCCGTACGCCCGCTTCAGCTCGGCCAGCATCGCCGGCGTGGAGCTGTCGACGACCTTGTACTCCTTGTCCAGGCCGTACTCCTTGAGCACCTTGCTCTTCAACACGCCCATCATGCCCGCGCTGGACTCGATGCCGGTGATCTTCCCGCCGAAGTCCGCGGCCCTGCCCTTGAGGTCCGCCAGCGAGTCGACGCCCTTCATGTACGACGGGACGCTCAGCTCCAGCGAGGTCGGGCCGTACCAGGAGCCCAGGTCGTCGAGGCGGTCGCCGTACTTCTTCCAGTACTCGGCGTGGGTGGTGGGCAGCCAGGCGTCGGTCTGGAAGTCGACGTTGCCGGAGGCGAGGGAGGTGTAGAGGGGGCCGGCGTCGAGCTGCCTGGCCTCGACCTCGAAGCCGCGCTCCTCGAGGACCTCCTTCCACAGGAAGGTGGAGGCGACGCCCTCGTCCCAGGGGATGTAGCCGATGGTGACCTTCTTGCCCTGGCCGACGTCCTCGCCGGCGGTCGCGGCGCTCTCGCTCTTGCCGCCGAACATCCCCATGCCGCCCGCGACGAGGGCGAGGACCACCACACCGATGACGGCGACCTGCGGACGGGGGCGGTACGACCAGATCCGCAGGCCCCGCGCGGCGCGGGCCTTGGCGGCGGCGCGCCGGCCCAGCGGGGAGACCTGGGCGCCCAGGGCGCTCGTCATCCGGTCGAGGTAGATCGCGAGGATCACGATGGCGACGCCCGCCTCGGAGCCGAGGCCGACGTCGAGCTGGCCGATGGCCTCGTTGACCCGGCCGCCGAGGCCGCCGGTCCCGACCATGCCGGCGATCGCGGCCATGGACAGGCCGAGCATGATCACCTGGTTGACGCCCGCCATGACGGTGGGCAGGGCCAGCGGCAGCTGGACGCGGAGCAGGGTGTCGCGGGGGGTGGTGCCGAACGCCTCGGCGGCCTCGACCAGCTCCTTGTCGACCTGGCGGATGCCCAGCTCGGTCATGCGCACGCCGGGGGCGAGCGCGAAGATCAGGGTGGCGACCATGCCCGCGGAGGCGCCGGTGCCGAAGAAGAGGATCGCCGGGATGAGGTAGATCATCGCGGGCAGCGTCTGCATGAAGTCCAGGACCGGCCGGACCAGTGCGCTGACCCGGTCGGAGCGGGCCGCCCAGATGCCGAGCGGCACGGCGATCACCAGGGCGATGATCGTGGCGACGAGGACCAGGGACAGGGTCACCATCGCGTCGTCCCACAGGTCGAGGGAGTCGATGAAGGCGAAGCCCGCGAAGGTGAGGAGTCCGGCCGTGGTGCCGCGCAGCCAGAAGGCGACCACGGCGAAGATGCCCGCGAGGAGCAGGGGTTCGGGTGCCTGGAGGACGGCGTCGATGCCGTCGTAGGCGCCGGTGAAGACGGTCTTGAGGAAGTCGAAGAGCCAGGACATGTGGCCGAGCAGCCAGTCGACCGCGTCGTTGACCCAGTCGCCGAGCGGGATCCTAGGCATGGGCCACCGCCTTGTCGCCGCCCTTGTCCCGGGGCGCGTCGCAGACCACCGGGTCGGACTGCTCGTCGCCGAGGAACGCGACGAGGCGCTGTCCCGTGACGCGTCCGACGAGCTTGCCGGTCTTGTCGACGACGGCGACGGGGTGCGTCAGCCGGGCGCTGATCGCGCACAGCTCGGTGAACGGGGTGTCCGGGGTCGCAGTCTCGCAGCGGCAGCCGATCTCGTCGCCGCGGACGTCGGTGTCCATGACGGCACCCGCGGTCAGGACCCGGGAGCGGTCGACGTCCTGGGTGAAGGAGGCCACGTAGTCGTCGGCGGGCCGCACGAGGATGTCCTCCTCGGTGCCGATCTGGACGATGCGGCCGTCGCGCATGACGGCGATGCGGTCACCCAGGCGCATGGCCTCGTTGAGGTCGTGGGTGATGAAGACGATGGTCTTCTTCAGGCTCTTCTGGAGCTCCAGGAGCTGGTCCTGCATGTCGCGGCGGATCAGCGGGTCCAGGGCGCTGAAGGACTCGTCCATCAGCAGCAGGTCGGCGTCGGTGGCGAGGGCGCGAGCCAGGCCCACGCGCTGCTGCATACCGCCGGACAGCTCGTCGGGCCAGGACTTCTCCCAGCCCTTCAGGCCGCACAGCTCCAGGGCCTCGGTGGCCCGCGCGAGGCGCTCGGCCTTGGCGACGCCCTGGACGGCGAGGCCGTAGGCGGCGTTCTCCAGGACGCTGCGGTGCGGGAAGAGCGCGAAGTGCTGGAAGACCATGCTGATCTTCCTCGCCCGGACCTCGCGCAGCGCGCGGTCGCCGAGGGCGGTCAGGTCCTGGCCTTCGAAGCGGACGTGTCCGGCGGTCGGCTCCAGGAGCCCGTTGAGCATCCGCAGCAGTGTGGACTTGCCGGAGCCGGACAGACCCATGACGACGAAGATCTGGCCGGGTTCCACGGTGAAGGAGGCGTCGACCACCGCGGCGGTGGTGCCGTCGGCGCGCAGCTCCTCCCGGTCGGCTCCGCCGCGCAGTCTCTCGACTGCCTCACTCGGTCGTCTGCCGAACACCTTGTAGAGATGTTCGGCCTCAAGCCTGGCTGACACACGTACCTCTTGTCTCGGGGGCAGGGACGGGAGGCGAGAGGCCATGAATGGTTGAAGATGCAACCGGCGTCGCTCCGACCAGCCGCGCCTGCCCATGCGCCTCGACCCCAAACACACCCGTGTCCCAGTTCACAGGGGTCGCACGGGGCGGCACAGGGCAGCGCGAGGCAGCGTGGGGCCGTCGCAGGATCGCCACCGGCGTCGGCCCCTCCGTCGGCGGGGGGTCTGTCGGCGGGTGACTGTCGGTGCCGTGCGGCATGATGCGAGGCGTGACCGGACGACTGATGCTCCTCGACACCGCCTCCCTCTACTTCCGCGCCTACTTCGGCGTGCCGGAGTCCGTGAAGGCCCCGGACGGCACGCCGGTGAACGCCGTGCGCGGGCTGCTGGAATTCATCGACCGCCTGGTCAAGGACCACCGCCCCGACGAGCTGGTGGCCTGCATGGACGCCGACTGGCGCCCCCAGTGGCGGGTCGACCTCATCCCCTCCTACAAGGCGCACCGAGTCGCCGAGGAGCACGAGGCGGGACCGGACGAGGAGGAGGTGCCGGACACGCTCTCCCCGCAGGTCCCCGTCATCGAGGAGGTCCTCGACGCGCTCGGCATCGCGCGCGTGGGCGTCGCGGGATACGAGGCGGACGACGTGATCGGCACGTTCACGGCGCGGGCGAAGGGGCCGGTGGACATCGTCACCGGCGACCGCGACCTGTACCAGCTGGTGGACGACGGGCGCGGGGTGCGGGTGCTGTACCCGCTCAAGGGCGTGGGCACGCTCCAGCTCACCGACGAGGCGTGGCTGCGTGAGAAGTACGGGGTGGACGGGCGCGGGTACGCGGACCTGGCGCTGCTGCGCGGGGACCCGAGCGACGGTCTGCCGGGAGTGCCCGGCATCGGGGAGAAGACGGCGGCCAAGCTGCTGGCGGAGTTCGGCGACCTGGCCGGGATCATGGCGGCCGTCGACGACCCGAAGGCCAGGCTCACCCCCTCGCAGCGCAAGCGGCTGGACGAGTCGCGGCCCTACCTCGCGGTGGCGCCCAAGGTCGTGAAGGTCGCGGACGACGTGCCGCTGCCGCCGGTCGACACCGCACTGCCGCGCGACCCGCGCGATCCGGAGGCGGTGGAGAGGCTGGCGGCGCGCTGGGGGTTGGGCGGCTCGCTCCAGCGGCTGCTGACGACTCTGGCGCGGTGAGAGTGAGGGGCGGGCGGCGAGCGGGCGGGCCGTGAGCCGGGGGCGGCGGGGCCGAGGGCGAGGAGCCGAGGGCGGGGAGGCCGAGGGCCGGGGATCGGGAAGCCGGTAGCCGCCCGATCCGGGAACGGCACCGTAAATCAGCTTCTCCGCCGAGCGAATGAGGTGTTTTTCCGAGGGAACTCCCACCCCCCGCCTTGGCTTAATCTTGCCCTCGCACAAGGGGTGTCACACAGGGGGAGATGCTAGCTTAGGTAAGCCTAAGCGAAGACGCAGGGAGGCCGCCATGGCAGAACGACCCGGACGCAAGCCGCGGAAGCCGCATTCCGCTCAGGTCGTCCGCACCGAGCGGCTCACTCCGCACATGCAGCGCGTGGTCCTCGGCGGGGACGGTCTCGCCGACTTCGCCCCGGACACCTGCTCCGACCACTATGTGAAGCTGCTCTTCCCGGCGGAGGGCGCGACCTACCCGGAGCCCTTCGACCTGGAGCGCCTCCGCGAGGAGTTCCCGCGGGAGCAGTGGCCGGTGACCCGGACGTACACCGTCCGCCACTGGGACGCCGAACACCGCGAGCTGACCCTGGACTTCGTGATCCACGGCGACGAGGGCCTCGCCGGCCCGTGGGCGACTCGGGTCCAACCGGGTGAGACCGTCCACTTCATGGGCCCCGGCGGCGCCTACCTCCCCGACCCGGCCGCCGACTGGCATCTCCTGGTCGGAGACGAGAGCGCGCTGCCCGCGATCGCGCGCTCCCTGGAGGTGCTCCCCGACGGCGCCACGGCGTACGCCTTCGTCGAGGTCTCCGGGCCCGAGGAGGAGCAGAAGATCGACTCCGACGTCGAGGTCGTCTGGCTGCACCGCGGCGACCGCCGGGTCGGCGAGGCGCTCACCGAGGCCGTACGGGCGCTGGAGTTCCCGGCCGGCCGGGTGCACGCGTTCGTGCACGGCGAGGCGCACTTCGTGAAGCAGCTGCGGCACCTGCTGCGCGTCGAGCGCGCGATCCCGCGCGAGGACCTGTCGATCTCCGGGTACTGGCGGCTCGGCCACAACGAGGACGGCTGGCAGGCCACCAAGCGGGAGTGGAACGCACGGATCGAGGCGGAGCAGGAGGGCACCGAGGCGCCCTCCGCGTAGCGCCCTCCCGGGCCGGACGGACAGCGGCGCCGTCATCGATCCCGGCCCTGACGGACAGCGGCGCCGCCACCGACCCCGGCCCTCCCCCTCAACTCGTGGCGTCTGACCCGGAGTCGACAACGCTCCCGGTCTGTGGCCCGGGTCCGCACCGGAGTTCCGCGTGCCCCTCACCGATGGCGGGGCGCAGCCGGCGTGAGGACTTCGGCCCGCCTTGGACATGGTCGCGTCATACGAGCGAAACAGGCCTTCCCTAATTTCTGTCGCCTGACAGGAATGACGCGTCGAAGGCAGGTGCCGCCGTGCCGACCACCACCCCGTCCGAGGTACGCCCCGATCCACCGGACTCCCCCGCCGACCGCTCCCTCGCGGAGTTCGGCTACCGCCAGGAACTCCACCGCAGCCTGGGAAGGTACGCGTCGTTCGCGGCCGGGTTCTCGTTCATCTCCGTCCTGACGACGGTCTTCCAGTTCTTCGCCTTCGGGTACGCGTTCGGCGGCCCCGTCTTCTTCTGGGCCTGGCCGGCGGTGCTGGCCGGGCAGTTGCTGGTGGCGGCCTGCTTCGCGGAACTGGCCGCCCGCTATCCCCTCTCGGGCGCGATCTACCAGTGGTCCACGCGACTGTCGAACCCCACCTTCGGCTGGTTCGCGGGCTGGATCATGGTCATCGGGCAGATCGTGGTGGTCGCGGCGGCCGCGCTGGCCCTCCAGGTGGTCATGCCGGCGATCTGGTCCGGGTTCCAGCTGGTCGGCGACGACCCGGCGCCCACCTCGGCGAGCGGCGCGGCCAACGCGGCGATCCTGGGCGTCCTCCTGCTGACGCTTACGACTCTCGTGAACGTCCTCGACAACCGGGTGATGTCCCTGATCAACCGGGTCGGCGTGACCGCCGAGATCATCGGCGCTGTCCTGATCATCGTGCTGCTGCTGACCCACTCGAAGCGCACCCCCGGCATCACCTTCCACACCGGTCCGGCCCTGGAGCCGGGCCTGTTCGGGGCGCTGCTGGTGGGGTCGTTCACGGCGGCGTACGTGATGATCGGCTTCGACAGCGCCGGGGAGATGAGCGAGGAGACCCGCTCCCCACGGCGCACCGCGCCCCGCACCATCCTCACCGCGCTCGCTGCGGCGGGCCTGCTCGGCGGACTGATCATCCTGGGCGGCCTGCTCGCCGCGCCCAGCCTCACCGATGGCCGGCTGGGCCTGGAAGGCCTCAGTTACGTCCTGACGAGCAGCCTGGGGGACGGGGTCGGCCGCGCCCTGCTGGTCGACGTGGTGGTGGCCATCGCGGTGGCGACCCTCGCCATCCAGACGGCAGCCTGCCGGATGCTGTTCTCCATGGCCCGCGACGGCCGGCTCCCCTTCTCCGGGCGCCTCGCGCGCGTGCACCCCCGCACCGGTATGCCCGCCGCCCCCGCGCTGGTGGTCGGCGCCCTCGCCGCCGCCCTGCTGCTGCTCAACTTCGCCTCCCCGGAGGCGTTCCTGGCCATCGGCACGACCTGCATCGTGATGCTGTACCTGGCGTACGCGATGGTCACCGGCCCCCTGCTGCTCGCCCGCCTCCGCGGCCGCTTCACCTCCGAGGGCACCGACGAGACCGGCGCACCTCTGTTCTCGCTCGGCCGCTGGGGCGTCCCGGTCAACGCCCTCGCCCTCCTGTACGGCCTGTTCATGACGGTCAACCTGGCCTGGCCCCGGGCGGCCGTGTACGACCCGGCGGGCGGGCACTGGTGGTTCCAGTGGTTCACGGTGCTGTTCCTGACCGCGACGCTGCTGACCGGCGCGGCCTACCGACTGCGGCTGCGCCGGAAACGGACGGCGCCCGTGCTGGTCTAGCGCGGGCACCCCGCGCGCGCGTGGGGCGCCGGGACCGGGCAGCCCGCCCTTGGACAGGCAGGGCTCGGCGCGGGCTCAGTCGCCCAGCACGCGCGCGTGAGGCGACCTGACTCGGCAGCCCGCCCTCGGACAGGCAGGGCTCGCCCCAGACTCAGTCGCCCCGCACGCGCGCGTGGAGGTGCATGTCGTGCCAGCCGTCGGGGTGCAGCAGGGCGCTGCGTTTCGTGCCCTCCAGGGCGTATCCCGCCTTGGCCGCGACGCGGCAGGAGGGACCGTTGCTGGTGGAGTGGTGCAGTTCCAGGCGGTGGAAGCCGATCGTGTCGAGAGCCCAGCGGGTGAGGGCGGCCGTGGCGCGGACGGCGATGCCCCGGCCGCGTGCCTCGGGTGCGGTCCAGTAGGCGACCTCCGCCGTCCCGGAGCCGAGCAGGATGTCGCGCAGCCCCACCCTCCCCAGCAGCCGGTCGGTGTCCACGTCGGCGACGGCCCACTGGGCGGCCCGCTCACCCCGCCAGACCCCGCGCCACTGCTCGATCCAGTCGGCGGCCTCCTCGACGGAGTCGGCCCGGCGGACGTGCCACTGCTGGATCAGCGGGTCCTGGAAGGCGGCGTGGACGGCGGGCGCGTCCTCGGTCCGCCATGGGCGCAGGACCAGCCCGTCACCGGCGGGGAGGTCCGGCTGCGGGCTGCGGGAGAGGGTTCCGGCGGGCAGTACGGGCTCGATGAGGTACGGCATGGTCCGCATCCTGTCAGCGCCCGGGACCGCCGTACCCTTGATCCCGATGAGACGCCGCACCCCGCCCCCGCCCTCCCCCCTGCCGCAGCGCGACGGAGTGGACCCCGTGCGGGTGCGGCTGCCGGGCGAGGGTGGCTGGGCGACCGTGCGGGAGCACCTGGTGGAGCGGCTCAGCGGGGCGGGCGCCGGTGTGGTGGACGACCTGTTCGCGCGCGGCCGGGTGGTGGGGGCGGACGGCGAGCCCGTGGCGGCCGACGCCCCGTACGCGCCGGGCCTGTACGTGTGGTTCCACCGGGAGCCGGCCCCGGAGGTGCCGGTGCCGTTCCCGCTGGAGGTCGTGCACCGCGACGAGCACATCGTCGTCGTCGACAAGCCGCACTTCCTGGCCACCACCCCACGCGGCAGCCATGTCACCGAGACCGCGCTGGCGCGGCTGCGCCGGGAGCTCGGCATCGCGGAACTCGGCGCCGCGCACCGGCTGGACCGGCTGACCGCGGGCCTGCTGCTGTTCACGGTGCGGCCGGACGAACGCGGCGCGTACCAGAGGCTGTTCCGGGACCGGCGGGTGCGCAAGGAGTACGAGGCTGTGGCGCCGTTCGATGCGTCGCTCGCCCTGCCCCGGACCGTGCGAAGCCGGATCGTCAAGGAGCGCGGGGTGCTGACCGCCCACGAGGTGGCGGGCGAGCCCAACGCCGTGAGCCATGTGGAACTGGTCGAGCGGCGCGGGGAGTTGGGCCTGTACCGGCTCACGCCCGGCACCGGCCAGACGCATCAGCTGCGGGTCCACATGAACGCGCTCGGGCTGCCCATCCTCGGCGACCCCCTCTACCCCGAGGTCGCCCCGCCCGTACCGGCCGGGGACTTCCGGCGACCGCTCCAACTGCTGGCGCGGTCACTGGAGTTCACCGATCCGGTGACGGGGGTGGAGCACCGATTCCGCAGCACGCGAGTGCTGGGAGCCTGGTCGTCCCACGACGACTGGGCGACGGGGCGGCCCGGTCGGTAGCGGCGCCACCCTGACCTGGCCGGTAGCCACGCCACCCGGGCCCGGTCAGTAGCCGCGCCACCAGCGCAGGAAGCGCCGCCAGGCGCCCATCGGGCGGACCGGCTCCGGCGTCGGGGCCGGCGGCACCGCGGCGGGCTGGGGCGGGGTCGCGGTGGGCGGGGTCGCGGTGGCCGCCGGGGCCGGCTGTTGCGGCCGGTCCGTGCCGACCTGCCAGGCGGGCCGCGGCGGCGGGACCGGGGCGTGGCCCGGCTGCTGCATGACGTCCTGCTGCGGCTTGGGCTCGAACCGTACGGGCAGCTCCACGAGATGGCGCGAGGAGATCGACTGCCGCCACTCCAACTCGTCCTCGGCACAGTCCAGTTGGACGTCCGGCAGCCGCAGCAGCAGTGCGTCGACGCCGGTGTCGGCGATGCCACGGGCGATGTCCTGACCGGGGCACTCGTGCGGGCCGCCGCCGAAGGCGAGGTGGGAGCGGTTGCCCTGCATGTTGGCGTTCAGGTCGGGACGGACCCGGGGGTCGACGTTGCCCGGCGCGATGCCGAAGAGCAGACCGTCGCCCCTGCGGATGCGCTGGCCGCCCAACTCGGTGTCCTGCTTGGCGTAGTAGGCGAAGACCGTGCTGAACGGCGGCTCGTCCCACAGCGACTGCTCGACCGCCTCCTGCACGGTCATCTGGCCGCCGTTGAGCTGGGCCCGGAAGCCCGGGTTGGTGAGCACGGCACGCAGGACGTTGCCGATGAGGTTGACCGTGGCCTCGTAGGCCGCCATGAGGACGAGCCACAGGTGGGTGGTGACCTCGTCGTCGGTGAGTTTCGCCGGGTGCAGGACGAGGTGGCTCGCGAAGTCCTCCTCGGGCTCCTCGCGGCGGCGCCGGGCGAGCCCCTGGAGGACGCCCATGACGTACGCCTGGCTGGCGTTGGCGGTCTCGGTGCCCTTGAGCAGGTCGCGGGTGGCCTGGACGAGGCGGTCGTCGTACTCCTCGGGCATGCCGAAGATCTCGCACATGATGGCCATCGGCAGGTGCTCGGCGAACTGGCCGATGAGGTCGGCCTCGCCCCGCTCGCAGAACTCGTTGACCAGGCGCTGGGTGTAGCGGTTGATGTGCCGGCGGATGGCCCGGTAGTCGATGGTCGACATGGCGCCGGTGACGGCCCCGCGCAGCCGCAGGTGCTCGTCGCCCTCAGCGTAGGAGCAGATGGGCGCCCAGGCGATGTGCGGCATCATCGGGTGGTCGGGCTTGACCATGCCCTCGATCTGCGGGGTCCAGATGCGGCTGTCCCGGCAGAACTGCGAGGGCGTGCCCACCAGATGGAGGTTCTCGGCGTGGCCGAGGACGATCCACATGGGCACGTCGTCGTGGAGCAGGACCGGCGCCACCGGGCCGTGTTCCTCGCGCAGTTGCTCGTAGAGGCTCTCGAGGTCCTCCGCGTCGGGGCCGTACAGCCGGTGCAGCCCGCCGGGTCCGCGGCCGTGGGCGGGGCAGCCGGGGGGTGGGCCGGCCAGGGGGTCGGCTCCGGTCGGGAAGTGGGTTTCAGGCGTCACTGGGGTCGCTCCGAAGGGGATCCGGTTTCGGGGGATGGGCACGGCTCTCCGGTCAGGTGAGCTGGCCCGTCAGCGCGAGCGAGTGCAGGAAGCGCATCAGGGTCATGAGGGTGTCCCGGCTGGACGCGCGGCGGCGCGCGTCGCACTCCACGATCGGGATGTCCTCGGACAGGTCGAGCGCGGCGCGCAGGTCGGCGACGGGGTAACGGGGCCCGTCGGGGAAGGTGTTGACGGCGATGACGAAGGGCACGCCGCGCTCCTCCAGTCGGCCTATGACGTCGAAGCTGACCTCCAGGCGCCGGGTGTCCACCAGCACCACCGCGCCGAGCGCTCCTTCGAACAGGCCGTTCCACAGGAACCAGAAGCGTTCCTGGCCGGGGGTGCCGAACAGGTAGAGCACGAGCTGGTCGGTGATGCTGATGCGGCCGAAGTCCATCGCCACGGTGGTGGCGGTCTTGGTCTCGGAGCCGTAGTTGTCGTCGACCCCGATCCCGGCCTGGGTCATGGTCTCCTCGGTGGTCAGCGGCCTGATCTCGCTGACCGAGCCGACCATGGTCGTCTTGCCGACTCCGAAGCCGCCCACGATCACGATCTTCACCGCGGCCTGGGCCGTGTGCGGGAGTCGATCCTCCGTGCGTGGGCCGGGGATGGTGTCAGAGCCTTTGAAGTCCATGCATCACCGCTTCGAGAAGGGAACGGTCGGGGAGCGCCTGGCGGACGATCGGGGCGCGCACCTGCACCAGCTCGGCCGTCAGCATCTCGGTGAGCAGGGTGGTCATCACGCTGAACGGCAGGCTCAGATAGGCGGAGAGCTCGGCGACCGAGATCGGGGCCGTGCTGAGCCGGAGGATCGCCGTCTGCTCGGGCGTGGCGGAGGGCGGCGCGTCGGCGCGCGCCACGATTAACGCGACCAGGTCGAGGTCGGCCCGTTCGCCGTCCGGTCCGGCCACCACGTACAGCCGTTCCGGGGGGCGCTTGCCATCGCCCTCGCCCACGGGTTTCGGGGGCGGTTCTTCTTTCGTGGGAAATCGCCGCCGGCGTTGCGGAGGAGTCATACGGTCTGCCCGTTGCGCCTGGGCGGACTGGTCAGATGGGCGCCGATCCTGACGACGAGGTCGCGCATCCGGTTGCTCATCAGTCCCGGTTCGGCGACCACGTCGGACAGGACGGCGAGATAGGCGTTGGCGCCCGCGGCCATCAGGTAGAAGTAGCCGCCGTTGATCTCGATGATGACCATCTTCATCCGGCCGTCGCTGTCCGGGATCTCCTGGGCGACGGCGTGGGCGAGGCTCTGCAGTCCCGCGCAGGCCGCGGCGACGCGGTCGGCGGCGTCGGGGTCGCCTCCGTAGCGAGCGATGCGCAGGCCGTCGGCGGAGAGCACCACGATCATCTCGATGCCCGGTACCCCGTCGGCGAGATCCTTGAGCATCCAGTCGAAGTTGGCTCGCTGCTGGATCACGTGTGGTCCCTCTCGTCGTCGGCCTCGGTGCGGACCGGCTCGGTGGTCGTCTGGGTGGGTGCGGTCGGGTCGGGGCCGCCCTTGAGCCCGTTCCAGAAGGCCTCGACCCACAGTCCGGGTTCGGGTTCGTCCTTCTCCGGCTCGGGTTCGGGGGCGGGGGTCGACCAGATGGTCGGCCTGCCCTCCCGCTCGGCCTTCTCGATGGCCGCCTGCTCGGCGATCCGCTGGCTGAGCGGGGTCTTGACCCGACTGCGGCGCTGCGGCAGCCCGTTCGCCGTCCACTCGGTCACCTCGGGGACGTCGTCCTCCATGGACACGGATGCCGGGATGCGGGGGCTGGTGGGGCGGCGCTTCTTGGGTGCGCGCTTGGGACCTTCGAGCGCACCTTCGGTCTTGGGCACGGCGGCGGCGCCGATGCCGTGGGCGAGTCCAGGGGCCGGATCGCTGGTCATCATCTCGCGCGGCACGACGAGGACGGCGCGGACACCGCCGTACGCCGAGGAGCGCAGCGAGACCTGCATGTTGAACTGCGTGCACAGGCGGCCCACGACCGCCAGGCCCAGGCGCGGGGAGTCGCCGAGGACCTGGAGGTCGACGCCGGCCTTGGCGCGCTCCAGCATGCCCTCGGCCTTGGCGCGGGCCTCCTCGCTGAAGCTGACGCCGGCGTCCTCGATCTCGATGGCGACGCCGGTCTGCACCTCGCTGGCGGTGACGTGGACCTTGGTCTGCGGTGGCGAGTAGCGGGTGGCGTTGTCCAGGAGCTCCGCGACGGCGTGGATGACCGGCTCGACGGAGATGCCGCGGATGTTGACGTGCGCGATGGAGTCCAGCTTGATGCGGCGGTACTCCAGGATGCGGGACATGCCGCCGCGCAGCACGCTGTACAGCGGGACGGGGTCGGGCCACTGCCGGCCGGGGCGGCCGCCGCCGAGGACGGAGATGGAGTCGGCGAGGCGGCCGATCAGCGCGGTGCCGTGGTCGATGCGCAGCAGGTCGTCGAAGACCTCGGGGTTGCGGCCGTGGTCCTCCTCCATCTCGCGGAGTTCCTTGTTCTGCTGGTGCACGATCGCCTGGACGCGGCGGGCGATGCTGACGAAGGAGCGCTGCGAGGAGTCGCGGAGGGCTTCCTCGTGATCGATGATCTCGAGCATCGTCTTGAGCAGGCGCACCTGCGACTCGGGGAGTTCGCGGTACGAGGGGTCGATGTCGCCCAGTCCGCGAATCACCTCCCCGGGGGAATTTCCGCATCGCAACCGGTAGATCGCGGCGGGCGCGATCTCCTTGGCGAGGCGGAGCATCTCCTCCTCGTGGGAGGCGACCCGGCGTTCCAGATACGCAGTGTTACGGGCATGCTCGGCCCGCAGGTGGCGCAGGGCCCGGCCGCGGCGCACCACTTCGGAAGCCGTCGCGAGGACCAGGAGCGTGGCGACGGCGCCGCACCAGGCGACGGCCGTCCGGGCCGGCTCCGGCACCAGGGCGGCTGCGGCTCCGGTGGCCGCGGCCATCGCTATCGCCGGGAGCAGGAGCACGCGCGCGTAGGGGAGTTCACGGCGTCCGGGTGGGGATTGAACACTCACCATGTAAGGGCCTCGGAAAACAAATCGGTTTGGATGCGCATACATAGGGAACAAGCGCACGAATACATCTCAACTCGGTGCGCTGCGGGCGAGCTTAGTCCGACCGGATCATCGCTGTGTCATATTCAGCAAGCCCCTGAAATCGCCCCCGGGACAGGAGTACTCTCAACTCCATTTACACGCTGAGGCTTCGTTCGCACACGGTGCGTCACGACGTACACCCATGCGAGGACCACTCACCGTGACGGGTGAACGAGGGTCCTGGTCAGACCCCTGCGATCCGCAGGGCCGCGTCCGCGGTGGCTTCCGCAAACACCGACACCGGACGGTCGGGCTCGGAGCGGTGGACCAGGATGACGCCTTCGATCAGCCCGAAGACCAGGTCGGTACGGAGTTCCAGCTCGCTCTTCGCGAGCGCACTCCCGGCCTCCGTGGCGGCGAACAACTGCCGGTAGGCGTCCTTGAGTTCGGCGCGCACGGCATGGAACCCGGCGAAGCGCTCGGCGCGCACCTCGGGCAGCAGATAGAGGCCGCCGAGGTTGTGCGGCCCGCCGCACAGCAGCTCCACGTCCGCACGGCACAGCTCCCACAGCCGGTCCTCGGCCGGGGCCGTGCCGTCGGCGAGGAGTTCCCGGGCGTAGCCGAGGGACGGGGTGACCGTGGACTCCAGCAGCCGGGCGAGCAGTTCCTCCTTGCCGGAGACGTAGTGGTACATCGAGGCCTGGCGCATGCCCGCGCGTTCGGCGACGGCCCGGGTGGTGGTGGCCGCGTAGCCGCGGGTGGTGAACAACTCGGCGGCTGCCGCGAGCAGTTCGGCGCGCGGCTCCAGCCCGCTGTCCGGCCGCTGTGCCGCGCGCGGTCTGCCGACCCGCCGCCCACCCGTCGTTGCCATGCGCCGATCCTCGCACAGCGACCCGCCCGATGATCTTCGGGAAGTACCGGTCGGCCCGGGTGAGGGGCCGGTAACCACCCCGCAATGCCCGGGCAACCGCCACGACCCACCCCGCTCCTAATTTCTGTCGCACGACAGAAACAGCACCGGAGCCGGAGGTCCGCGATGGCGACACAGACCACGTACGGAGCCCGCGATCACGCCCGCGCCCAGGAGGGCGCCCGCGTGGAGGCGATGCCCGTCGTCCCGGCGGCCGACTGGCCCGAACCGCCCGCCGAGGCCGGCCGGCTGGTGTGGGCGGAGACGGTGGCGGGCGGCAACTACACGCACCGGGTGCTGGCCCGCGGCACCGCCCTGCGCCTGACCGACCTGCGCGGCGACGCCTGCGCCCATCTGCTGCTGTACGCGGCGGACCGGCCCTGGGAGCGGCTGAACGTGGCCGACACGGTGAAGGTGCAGTGGAACGCCTATCTGGGTGAGGGCGTCCTGCTCCTGTCCGACCAGGGCCGCGTCCTCGCCTCCCTGGTGGCCGACACCTCCGGCCGCCATGACGCCCTGTGCGGCACCTCCACGCTGGCCCGCAACACCGAGCGGTACGGCGACGGCGCCCCGCAGTCCGGCTCCCCCGCCGGACGGGAACTGCTGAAGCTGGCGGCCGCGAAGAACGGCCTGGAGCCGCGCGACCTGCCGCCGTCGCTCTCCTTCTTCCAGGGCGTGCGGATCCACGAGGACGGCGCCCTGGACTTCACCGGCTCGGCCGGACCCGGCGCCGCCGTCACCCTGCGCGCCGAGCAGGACGTCACCGTACTGATCGCCAACGTGCCGCACCCGGTCGACCCGCGCCCCGACTACGTCAGCACCCCGCTGGAGGTGCTGGCCTGGCGCGCGGCGCCCACCGGGCCCGAGGACCCGCTGTGGAACGCCACCCCGGAAGGCCGCCGCGCCTTCCTCAACACCGCCGAACTCCTCGCCGCCAGGGGGCTCGCATGAGCACGACCGTCGTCCCCGCCCGCGGGGCCTGGTCCGCCGTCGTCCCGGCCGGCCACACCCTCACCCTCACCGATCTGCACGGCAACCAGGCCGTCGACTTCCTCGTCTACGACGCCCACGACACCGCCGTGCGCTACAGCGCGCCCGACACCGTCCAGGCGGGGGGCAACCTCTTCCTGACCACCGGCAGCGTGCTGATGTCGAACGAGCACACCCCGCTGATGACCGTGCTCGACGACGAGGTGGGCCGCCACGACACGGTCGGCGGCGCCTGCTCCAAGGAGTCCAACACCCTGCGGTACGGCCACCACACCTGGTCGCAGCACGCGTGCGTGGACAACTTCCTGGCCGAGGGCGCCCGTCACGGCCTGGGCAAGCGCGACCTGGTCTCCAACGTCAACTGGTACATGAACGTCCCCGTGGAGAAGGACGGCACCCTCGGCATCGTCGACGGCATCTCGGCCCCCGGCCTGCGGCTGACCCTGCGCGCCGAGCGCGATGTGCTGGTCCTCGTCTCCAACTGCCCCCAGATCAACAACCCCTGCAACGGCTTCGACCCGACGGCGGTGGAGATCACGATCACCGGGGCGGGCGCATGACCTTCGACACGCTGCTCGTCGCCAACCGGGGCGAGATCGCGGTACGGATCATCCGCACCGCCCGCGAACTGGGCCTGCGCACGGTCGCGGTGTACTCCGACCCGGACCGCTCGGCCCCCCATGTGCGGCTCGCGGACCAGGCCGTGCGGCTGGGCCCCGCGCCCGCGAAGGAGTCGTACCTGGACGCCGAGCTGGTGCTCAGGGCGGCCAAGGACACCGGGGCGGGGGCCGTTCACCCCGGGTACGGCTTCCTGTCGGAGGACGCGGGGTTCGCTCGGCGCTGCGAGGCGGCCGGGATCGTGTTCGTGGGCCCGACGCCGGAGCAGCTGGAGCTGTTCGGCAGCAAGCACACGGCACGTGCGGCGGCCGAGGCGGCAGGGGTGCCCCCGGCGCCGGGGACGGGACTGCTGGGGTCGGTCGCGGAGGCGCTGGAGGCCGCCCGGGCGATCGGCTACCCCGTCATGCTCAAGGCCACCGGCGGTGGCGGCGGCATCGGCATGTCGGCCTGTCGCTCCGACGCCGAACTGGCCGACGCCTGGGAGCGCGTGCAGCGCGTCGCCGCCGCCTCCTTCTCCTCCACGGGCGTCTTCCTGGAGCGGCTCGTGGAGCACGCCCGCCATGTGGAGGTGCAGGTCTTCGGCGACGGGGAGGGCGGGGTCGTCACCCTCGGCGACCGCGACTGCTCGCTCCAGCGCCGCAACCAGAAGGTGCTGGAGGAGGCCCCGGCACCGGGTCTGCCCGCGGCCGTGCGCCACCGACTCGCGGCCGGGGCACGCGACTTGTGCGCCTCGGTCCGCTACCGGTCCGCGGGAACCGTCGAGTTCGTCTACGACACCGCCCGCGAGGAGGCCTACTTCCTGGAGGTCAACACCCGCCTCCAGGTGGAGCACCCCGTCACCGAGGAGATCTACGGCGTCGACCTGGTCGCCTGGATGCTCCGGCTGGCCCTCGGTGAACCGGACGTCGTACGCGAGCCGGGACCGCCCCGCGGCCACGCCGTCGAGGCCCGCCTCTACGCCGAGGACCCCTCGCGCGAACACCGGCCCAGCGCTGGTCTGTTGACGCGGGTGGAGTTCCCGTCGGGGGTGCGGGTCGACGGCTGGGTGGAGACCGGCACCGAGGTGACCGCCGCCTACGACCCGATGCTCGCGAAGATCGTCGCCCACGGCCCGGACCGCGCGCACGCGCTCCGCCGGCTCGACGAGGCGCTGACCCGCACCCGCGTGGACGGCATCGAGACCAACCTGGGCCTGCTCAGGGCCGCCCTCGCCGACCCCCGCCTCACCGGGGCGACCCACTCGACGGCCACCCTCGCCGAGGTCCACGACCCCACCCCGCGGATCGAGGTCACTTCCGGCGGCACCCTCACCACCGTGCAGGCCTGGCCGGGCCGCACCGGGTACTGGCAGGTCGGCGTGCCCCCGAGCGGCCCGATGGACGACCTGTCCTTCCGGCTCGGCAACCGGGCACTCGGCAACGACGAGGGCGCGCCGGGGCTCGAATGCACCCTCCAGGGGCCGACGTTGAGGTTCAGCCACGCCACCACCGTGTGCGTGACCGGAGCCCCGGCGCCGGTCACCGTGGACGGTGTCGCGGTCGGCCGGTGGCGCCCGGTGACCGTACCCGCCGGCTCGGTCCTGGAGATCGGGGCCCCTGCCGAACTCGGCCTGCGCACCTATGTGTTGTTCGCCGGTGGCCTCGACGTCCCCGCCTACCTCGGCAGTGCGGCCACCTTCACCCTGGGCCGCTTCGGCGGACACGGCGGGCGCGCCCTGCGGACCGGGGACGTCCTGCACGGCGGGACCGTGACCGAGGGGACGCCGGTCGCCGACCCGCCCCGCTTCACCCGGACCTGGCACCTCGGTGCCGTGGAAGGCCCGCACGCCGCACCGGAGTTCTTCACCGAGGACGACATCCGGGACTTCTACGCCGCCGACTGGAAGGTCCACTTCAACTCGGCCCGCACCGGGGTCCGCCTGGTCGGCCCCACACCCCGCTGGGCCCGCACCGACGGCGGTGAGGCGGGCCTGCACCCGTCCAACATCCACGACACCCCGTACTCGGTGGGCGCCGTCGACTACACCGGCGACATGCCGGTGCTGCTCGGCCCGGACGGTCCCTCGCTCGGCGGGTTCGTGTGCCCGGCGACCGTGCTCAGCTCCGAGCGCTGGAAGCTGGGCCAGCTGCGACCGGGCGACACGGTGCGCTTCGTCCCGGTGACGGCCGACGGCTCGGCGCGCCCGGCGATCGTGGACGGCGGCATCCTCGCCCGCGACGGCGACGTGACCTACCGCCGCAGCGGCGACGACAACCTGCTGGTCGAGTTCGGGCCCATGCAACTCGACCTGGCCCTGCGCATGCGCGTCCACGCCCTGGGGGAAGCGGTGGCCGACGCCTGCCTGGACGGCGTCACCGACCTCACCCCCGGCATCCGCTCCCTCCAGATCCGGACGGACCCGGCGCGGCTGCCGCAGCACGAACTCCTCGCCACCGTGCGGGAGATCACCGCCTCCCTCCCCCCGAGCGACGCGCTCGTCGTCCCCTCCCGCACGGTGCACCTCCCCCTGTCCTGGGACGACCCGGCGACCCGCGAGGCCATCGCCCGCTACATGGCCGGGGTACGGGACGACGCACCCTGGTGCCCCTGGAACATCGAGTTCATCCGCCGCGTCAACGGCCTGGAGTCGGTGACCGACGTCTACCGCACGGTCTTCGACGCGGAGTACCTCGTCCTGGGCCTCGGCGACGTCTACCTGGGCGCCCCCGTCGCCACCCCCCTCGACCCCCGGCACCGCCTGGTGACCACCAAGTACAACCCGGCCCGCACCTGGACGGCCGAGAACTCGGTCGGCATCGGCGGGGCGTACCTGTGCGTCTACGGCATGGAAGGCCCCGGCGGCTACCAGTTCGTGGGCCGTACGACCCAGGTGTGGTCGCCCTGGCAGCAGCGCGGCGCGTTCGAGCCGGGCTCGCCCTGGCTGCTGCGCTTCTTCGACCGCGTCCGGTGGTATCCGGTGGGCGCGGACGAACTCCTGGAACTGCGCGCCGACATCACGTCCGGCCGGTTCGTGCCGCGTATCGAGGAGGGCACCTTCTCGCTCGCCGAGCACCAGGCCTTCCTCGCCGAACACGCCGAGTCCATAGCGGAGTTCCAGGCACGCCAGCAGGTGGCGTTCGCCGCGGAGCGGGACGCGTGGGAGGCGGCGGGCGAGTTCGCGCGGGCCGAGGCGGTCGCGGCCCCGGCCGCTTCCCCCGCCGAGGTGACGGTCCCGCCGGGCGGACGGCTCGTCGAGGCCGAGTTCGCCGCGTCCGTGTGGCAGGTGAACGTGTCGCCCGGCGACCAGGTCGCGGCCGGCCAGCCGCTCCTCGCGCTGGAGGCGATGAAGATGGAGTCCAGGGTGCCCGCGCCGATCGCCGGCGTGGTGGCGCAGGTCCTGGCCAGACCCGGCGACCAGGTGGAGGCGGGGACGGCACTGCTCGTCCTGGCCCCGGCCCCGAGGAGTCAGTGATGTCCGCAGTACAGCGTGTCCGCGCCGCCCATGCCCGGCTCGACGCCGTGGACCGCCCCGAGATCTGGATCGACCTGCGCCCCCGGGCGGAGGTCGAGGCCGAGGCACGGACCATGGACGAGCGGGTCGCCGCCGGTGAGCGGCTCCCCCTCGCCGGCCGCCTGCTCGCCGTCAAGGGGAACATCGACGTCGCGGGGCTGCCGACCACCGCGGGCTGTCCGGCGTACGCCTACGCGCCGGTGGCCGACGCACCGGCGGTCGCCGGTCTCCGCGCGGCGGGGGCGATCGTGCTGGGCACCACGAACCTGGACCAGTTCGCGACCGGCCTGGTCGGCACGCGCTCACCCCACGGCGCCGTCCGCAACGCCCACGACCCCGCCCGGGTCAGCGGCGGCTCCAGCTCCGGCTCGGCCGTCGCGGTGGCGCTCGGCATCGTCGACCTCGCCCTCGGCACCGACACCGCGGGCTCCGGCCGGGTGCCGGCCGCCTTCAACGGCATCGTCGGTCTCAAGCCGACCCGGGGTCTGGTCCCGACCGCCGGTGTCGTCCCGGCCTGCGCCTCCCTGGACTGTGTGACGGTCTTCGCGCGCACCCTGCCGGAGGCCGAGCAGGCCTTGTCCCACATGGCGACCGGCACACCACCGGCTCTTCCCCGCCGCCCGCCGGGCCCGTGGCGGATCGCGGTCCCGCCGCGCGACCAGCTAGGCGAACTGGACGAGGGCTGGGCCGAGGCGTACGAGGCGGCCGTCGAGCGGCTCGTCGCGGCGGGCGCGGCGGTGCGGGAGATCGACCTCACGCCCTTCAGCGAGGCGGCCGCGATGCTCTACGAGGGCGCGTTCGTGGCCGAGCGCTACACGACCGTGGGGAGTTTTGTCGACAAGGCGATCTCGGAGGGTGTGGTCACCCTGGACCCCACCGTCGCCGGCATCATCACCCGCGCCCGCGACCTCCCGGCCCACCAGCTCTACGCCGACCAGGATCGACTGGCCGCCCTGCGCACCCGCGCGGAGACCGAACTCGCCGACGCGGACGCCCTGGTGCTGCCCACCACGCCGGGTCACCCCACCCTCGCGGAGGTCGCCGCCGACCCGCTCGGCGCCAACGCCCGCCTGGGCCGCTTCACCAACTCCACCAACCTCTTCGACCAGGCGGCGGTCGCCGTCCCGGCGGGAGAGGTGCACGGCCTGCCGTTCGGCGTGATGCTGATCGGCCCGGCACACACCGACGAGCGTCTGGCGAGGATCGCGGCCCTGTTGCAGCCGCGGACGCGGCTGGCGGTGGTCGGCGCCCATCTGACGGGCCAGCCCCTGAACCCGCAACTCCTGGCGCTGGGAGCCCGCTTGGACCGTACGACGACCACGGCCCCGGTGTACCGGCTGCACGCCCTGCGGACCGCCCCGCCGAAGCCGGGCCTCGAACACGTGGGGGCGGGCGGCGCCCCGATCGAGACGGAGATCTGGCACCTCCCGGCGGAGGGCCTTGGCCGCCTCGTCGCGAGCCTCCCCCGCCCGATGACCCTCGGCAGCGTCGAACTGGCCGACGGCACCAGCGTCCCCGGCTTCCTGTGCGAACCGTCCGCTCTCGTGGACGCGCAGGACATCACCTCGTACGGAGGCTGGCGGTCCTACGTGAACGCCGAGTAGGTCAGCGCCCCCCCGGGGCGCGGGGCACCGCGCGACAAGCCACCACGCACTCACCCCGCGCCCCGGCAGGTCACCCCACCGACGAGTAGGCCACGACCCCCCGCAGCAGCAGGTCCACGGCCTTCCGCGCGTTCTTCGCCACGGAGGCCCCGTCACTCCCGGACACCGGAGCGGCCGCCGAGATCTGCCCGAGCACGTCGATGACCTGCTTGCACCACCGGACGAAGTCGCCCGCCGGCATCTCCGCCTCCCGCAGCACCTCGTCCAGCCCCTTCCCCGAGGCCCACATGTACGCGGCCCAGGCGAACCCGAGATCGGGCTCCCGCTGCCCGACCCCCTCGGTCTGGTTGATCCGGAAGTCCTCCTCCAGCGCGTCCAGCCGCCCCCAGATCCGCACCATCTCCCCGAGCGCGGCCTTCGCCTTGCCGGACGGCACCTTGGGCGCCATGGCGTCGTCGCCGACCCGGGCCTCGTACACCAGCGCGGAGACGCAGGCGGCGAGTTCGGCGGGAGCGAGCCCCTCCCAGACACCCGCCCGCAGGCATTCGCTGGCCAGCAGGTCGAGTTCGCCGTACAGCCGCGCCAGCCGCTTGCCGTGCTCGGTGACCTCGTTGCCGCGCAGATAGTCCAGCTCGGTCAGGAGCGCGACGATCCGGTCGAAGGTCCGCGCGATGGTGTTGGTCCGGCCCTCGATGCGCCGCTCCAGCTGCGAGGTGTCCCGCAGCAGCCGGTGGTAGCGCTCGGCCCAGCGCGCATGGTCCTCGCGCTCGTCGCACCCGTGGCACGGGTGGGCCCGCAGGGCCGTCCGCAGCCGTGCGATCTCCCGGTCGTCCGCCGCCTGCGCCCGCTTCTTCCGCGCCCGCTCCGGCGGAATGTGCCCGGCCTTGGTGCGCAGCGCGGAGGCGAGGTCCCGGCGGGACTGCGGCGAGCGCGGGTTGAAGGACTTCGGGATCCGCATCCGCTCCAGCGGCTCGACGGGAACCGGGAAGTCCATCGACGCGAGCCGCTTGACCTGCCGTTCGGCCGTCAGCACCAGCGGCCGCGGCCCGTCGTGGTGCTCGAAACCGCGGTGGCCGTTGGACCGGCCGGCGGGCAGCCCCGGGTCGAGGACCAGCGCCAGACCGGCGTACTTGCCCGCCGGCACATGGATGACATCGCCGGGCCTGAGCTTCTCCAGCGCGGTGGCCGCCTCGGCCCGCCGCTGGCTGACGCCCTGCCGGGCCAGCTCGGTCTCCCGGTCCTTCAGCTCCCGGCGCAGCCGCGCGTACTCCTCGAAGTCGCCGAGGTGGCAGGTCATGGACTCCTTGTAGCCCTCCAGCCCCTCCTCGTTGCGCTGCACCTGCCGCGAGATCCCGACGACCGACTTGTCGGCCTGGAACTGCGCGAACGACGTCTCCAGCAGCTCACGCGAGCGATGCCGCCCGAACTGCTCGACGAGGTTGACCGCCATGTTGTACGACGGCTTGAAGCTGGACCGCAGCGGGTACGTGCGCGTGCCCGCGAGACCGGCCAGGTGCTCCGGACTCATCCCGCGCTGCCACAGCACCACGGCATGGCCCTCGACGTCGATGCCGCGCCGCCCGGCACGCCCCGTCAGCTGCGTGTACTCGCCCGGTGTGATGTCGGCGTGCTGCTCGCCGTTCCACTTGACGAGCTTCTCCAACACCACCGACCGCGCGGGCATGTTGATGCCCAGGGCGAGCGTCTCGGTGGCGAACACGGCCTTCACCAGGCCGCGGACGAACAGCTCCTCGACGACCTCCTTGAACGTCGGCAGCATGCCCGCGTGGTGGGCCGCGATACCGCGCTCCAGGCCCTCCAGCCACTCGTAGTAACCGAGGACGTGAAGGTCCTCGGTGGGGATGGAGGCGGTGCGCTCCTCGACGAGGGCACGGACCCGCGCCCGCGCCTCGTCGTCGTTGAGCCGCAGACCGGCGTACAGGCACTGCTGCACGGCGGCCTCGCAGGCGGCGCGGCTGAAGATGAAGGTGATGGCGGGCAGCAGCCCCTCGGCGTCGAGCCGCTCGATGACCTCGGGCCGCCCCGGGGTCCACACCCGCGACCGCTGCCGGCGCTCCCGCTCCCGGTCGGCCTCCCGCATCGCCCGCCCGCGCCTGCGGTCCTGGTAGGACGGGCGCTGCGCCTCCATCCGCGCCAGGCGCGTGAGGTCGGGGTTGACGGCCTTCTTCTGGCCCTCGCCCTCCTCGAACAGGTCGTACATCCGACGCCCGGCGAGCACGTGCTGGAACAGCGGTACCGGCCGGTGCTCGGAGACGATCACGTCGGTGTCCCCGCGGACGGTGTCCAGCCAGTCGCCGAACTCCTCGGCGTTGGACACGGTCGCGGAGAGGGAGACCAGGGTGACCGACTCGGGCAGGTGGATGATCACCTCTTCCCACACGGCGCCCCGGAAGCGGTCGGAGAGGTAGTGCACCTCGTCCATGACCACGTATCCGAGGCCCAGCAGGGTCTGCGAACCCGCGTACAGCATGTTCCGCAGCACCTCGGTGGTCATCACGACCACCGGCGCCTCGGAGTTGACACTGTTGTCGCCGGTGAGCAGGCCGACCTTGTCGGCGCCGTAACGGCGCGACAGGTCGGCGTACTTCTGGTTCGACAGTGCCTTGATGGGCGTCGTGTAGAAACACTTCTTGCCCTGTTGCAGGGCGAGGTGGACGGCGAACTCGCCCACGATCGTCTTGCCCGAGCCGGTGGGAGCGGCCACCAGCACGCCCTTGCCCGACTCGAGCGCCTGGCAGGCCTCGATCTGGAAGGGGTCGAGGCCGAAGTCGTACATCTCGCGGAAGTCGGCGAGCGCGGTGGCCTGCTCGGCGGCGCGCCTGCGCGCGGCGGCATACCGTTCGGCCGGTGAGAGGTCCTCTGTCATCGTGCTTTCGAGCGTACCCGGCACCACTGACAACAGGACGATCATTATCCGGATCCCGTCTTGCCAAACCCGGATCCGTGCACCTCACAGGCCCGCGACCCGCACCGCCCCCCGTACGCACCGCGCGGTCAGCGGCAGCGGTCCGAGGGGTTCCCCGTCGGCGTACCCGGTGATCCCCGGCGCGCTGATCTCGACCTTCGCCGCCCGGTGCACGGTGACCTTGGCGTGGTCGACGTGGGTGCCCCGGTAGACGCGCGGGAAGACCTTCAGCAGCGTGGCCCGGCCGCAGTCCCCGACCACGGTGACGTCGAACAGCCCGTCGGTGAGGTCCGCCCCGGGACAGATCCGCATGCCACCGCCGTACGACGAGCCGTTGCCGACGGCGACGAGGGTCGCCTCGACCTCCCGGACCTCGCCGTCGTCGAGCCTGATCCGGTAGGGGAAGGGCGTGAAGGCGGCCAGCTCGGCGATCATCGCCAGGTCGTACTTGAAGCGGCCGGTGGGCCACCGCATGCGGTTGCCGCGGTCGTTCACGCGGGAGTCGAAGCCGGAGGCGAGGACGGTGCCGAACCAGCGCCCCTGCACCTGACCGAGGTCGATGTCCCGCAGGTCGCCGCTCTTGAGGGCGTCGGCGATACGGCGGCCCGCGGCGCCCGGGTCGCGCACCGGCAAACCCAGGGCCCGGGCCAGGTCGTTGCCGGTGCCGACGGCGACCAGTCCGAGCGGGGTGCGGGTGCCGGCGACGGCCTGGAGGGCGAGGTTGGCCATGCCGTCGCCGCCGACGGCGATCAGGGCGCCGGTGCCGTCCGCGACGGCGGCACGCGCGCGTGCGAGGGCGTCCGCGGCGTTCTCCCCGAGGACCGTGCGTACGGAGAAACCGGCCGCCCGCAAAGCCGAAGCGGCCGGCTGCGCCGCGTGGGCGCCCCGGCCGCGCCCCGCGGTGGGGTTGACGAAGAGGGTGATCTCGCTGGCCACGTCACCGACCCTACGAGCCGCTTCCCGATCTTCAGGTCACGTCGTCATAACCGTTGACCCGGTCCGTCGACACCTGCTCGGGCAGCGCCCGGCTCGCGGAGACCGTCTCGACCTCGCCGATGTCCTCGGGGGTGAGATCCAGGTCGGAGGCCTCGTCGTCGGCGGGGCCCAAGGCGTCGCGACGACGCCGGCGCTTGTCGTTCACCAGGGAGAACAGCGTGGCGGCGAAGTACAGCACCCAGATGGGGCCGGCCAGCGCGAGCATGCTCAGCGGGTCCGTGCTGGGCGTCGCGACGGCGGCGAACACGGTGATACCCATGATCATCCCGCGCCACCAGCCGAGCATCCGCTTGCCGGTGATCATCCCGGTGAGGTTCAGGAAGATCAGCAGCAGGGGCAGCTCGAAGGAGAGGCCGAAGACGATCACCATGCGCGTGACGAGCTGGAGCAGGTCGTCGAGCGGGAGCTGGTTGTCGATGCTGCCGTTCGGGGTGAACTCGATCAGTACCTTGGCGGTGGTCGGGAGCACCGAGTACGCGAAGTAGGCACCGCCGACGAACAGCGGGGCACCGGTGAAGACGAAGGCGTAGGCGTACTTCTTCTCGTGCCGGTGCAGGCCCGGCGCGACGAACGCCCACAGCTGGTACAGCCAGATCGGCGAGGCGATCACGATACCGGCCATCAACGAGACCTGGAGGGCCAGGTTGAAGGGCGCGAGCAGACCGTTGATGGTGATGCGGGCGCATTTCTCGGCGGCCTCGTCGGGCGACGCCGACCGCGCGAGTTCCGCGAAACTCTGCGAGCAGCCGATCGAGTCCAGGATCGGCTTCGTCAGGAAGTTGATGATGTCGTTGTAGAAGAAGGCGGCGACGATCGTGACGACGACGACGGCCAGCAGCGCCTTCGCGAGCCGGTTGCGGAGCTCACGAAGGTGATCCGCAAGGGGCATCCGCCCCTCGGGATCCTTCTCCTCTTTGCGGGCAGACTTGAGCAACCCACGTTCCCATCTCGTGCGGCGGGCCGGAGGTCACCGGCCCTGCGTCAGCGCTTGGTCGTGTCCGTCGGCTCGGTGACCGGGCGGGAGGTGGTCACGTCACCGGGGGCGGCCTGGATGGTGCGGTGGGGCTGCTGGTCGTCCTGCGGCGGGGCCGACGCGGCGGTGGAGTTGTCCTGGCCCTCGGACTTCATCGCCTTCGCCTCGCTCTTGAGGATGCGGGCGGACTTGCCGAGCGAGCGCGCCATGTCGGGAAGCTTCTTCGCGCCGAACAGCAGGATGATGACGACGAGGATGAGAATGATCTCGGGGGCGCCGAGCCTTCCGAACATAAGTCTTTACCTTCTCACCGAGGCGGCTGGGGTGGGTGCTGTCCGACCGGTCGGACAGGTGTCCGAGCGATCGTGCTGGCAGCGATCGTAACGCTCAGGGGTAAACGTGAGGCAATCCCCGTGCGTACTCCCGGTCCGCGGTCCGGGCCTCGTTCTCCGGGCCGCGACCAGCAGCGTACCTGGCCCGCACCCCGGGGTGACAGGGCGAAGTGACCCAAAACGCTTCCCGCGCAAGGACTCACACGCGGTGCACAGCGGGACTCACAACGCGTCCACGGAGCGGGCGGTGCTCACCGCGGCCCGCTCCAGGTCATCGGCGGCCCTGCCGATGCGCTGCGCGGAGTCCGCCACCTGGCGACCGAGGCGCTGCGCCTCCAGGAACACCCGCACGGCGAGCACGCCGAGCACGGCGAGACCCAGGAAACCCACGGCAATAGCGAACATCGGCCAGAACATGGTGCCGAGCCTAGAGGGTGGAGTGCAGCCGCAGGGTCCTGACCCCGCCACCGGTCAGCAGCTCCACGATCCGCTCCCCCGCCGGCTTGCGGACCGGAACACCGCAGTCCGGGCAGGTGAAGGAGTAGAAGGTGGTCTTGCTGGTGGCCCCGATGGCCAGCCGCAGGGCGCTCGCCGCGAGCTCGAACCGGCCCCGGCAGTCGGGGCAGCCCGCCCGGAACACCATCGGCGACACGCTCCGCATCCCGGCGAACGCGGCCTCCACCGACATCCCCTGCACACCAGACGTCGCCGACTCGCTCAAAGCCCCTGCTCCTGCCTGTCGTACTGCCCGTCGCGTTCGTATGAGTTCGGTGTGAACCCACCCGGGCTCACACGGAACCCGGCTGAGCCCGGCCGGCTCACGGCGCCTGTGAACCCTCCCGGCTCACCGGCCCGGCGCCTGTGCACCCGGCCGGCTCACGCGGAACCCGGCCGGGCTCCGTGTCACCCCTGCGCCTCGACCCCGTCGTACGCCGCCAGCGCCTCCCGGGCCGCCTCCCGGGCGCTGTCGGCCAGCTCGCGCGGCGAGACGATCCGCCCGTCGCGGCCCAGCCGCAGCGCCAGGCGCCGCAGGGACGTCGGGTCGGGGGTGCGCAGGGTGATACGCAGCCCGCCGTCCGCCAGCTCATCCGCACTGTCGTGCGGGTAGTACTCGGCGACCCAGCGTCCACCGGGACCCACCTCGATCACGACCTCCGGGTCCTCGGCGGCCGGCTGCACCAGCGCCTCCGAGAGGTCCCGCAGCTCGATCTCGGGCGGCGCGGACGGCTCGTCGAGGATCTTGATCTCGGCAACCCGGTCGAGCCGGAAGGTGCGGCGCGCCTCGGAACGCCGGCACCACGCCTCCACATAGGTGTGGCCGACGCTGACCAGGCGGATCGGGTCGATCTCGCGCTCGGTGACCTCGTCGCGCGCGGGCGAGTAGTAGCGGATCCACAGCCTGCGCCGCTCGGAGATCGCACGGTCGACGTCCGCGAAGACCCCGCCCTCGGACTCGAAGGTCACCGACAGCCGGGAACTGGCGCCCGCCTGCTCGCCGGCCGCGGCCTCCACCTTGGCCGTCGCCCGCAGCAGCGCCTGCCGGTCGCTCTCGCGCAGCCCGGGCAGGGTCGCGACCGCCCGGGCGGCGACGAGCAGCGCGGTGGCCTCGTCGGCGGCGAGCCGCAGCGGATCGGCCGTCTCCTCGCCGAGGGCGGCCGGGTTGTGCCACCAGATGCGCTCGCCGTCGGTGTCGATGTCGAGGAGGTCGCCGCCCCGGAAGCTGGTGCCGCACATGGGCAGCACGTCGAGGTCGGAGACCAGCTCGTCCTCGGTGATCCCGAAGGCGCGGGCGACGTCCTCGACCCGGGCGCCGGGCCGCTCCTTCAGATAGGTCACCAGGGAGAGCATCCGCCGGGTCTGGTCGATGGCGTTGACGGGCCTGACCGGTTTGCCTGCCACAGTTCTCTTCCGCTCCCCCTCAGCCCTTGGCCACGGCACGCAGCCGGTCCACCACGTCGGCCCGCAGCTCCGCGGGCCCCAGGACCACCACGTCGGGCCCGAACTCCACCAGCCAGGCGTCCAGGCCATGACCGTACGGGATCTCCAACTCGTCCCAGCCGTCGCCCAGTTCCCGCACGGCGGTGGCCCTGGACCGCAACGGGTAGCCGGCGTCCGCGCGCAGCCGGATCAGCGCGCTGCGGTCCGCGGTCTCCCCCGCCCAGCTCGCGACCGTCTCGCGCACCGTGACGACGTCGGGCACCTCGGCGGTGAAGCGGGCGCCGCGCGAGCGCACCTTGCCGGTGATCCGGGACAGCCGGAAGACCCGCTCGGCGCCCCGGTCGCGGTCCCAGCCCGCCAGGTACCAGTGGCCGCGCCAGCATTCCAGCGCCCACGGCTCCACGTTGCGGGTCTCGGGGTGGGCGGCGGTGGCCTTGCGGTACTCGAAGGCGACCGGACGGCGGTCCCGGCAGGCGAGCATCAGCGGCTCGAACGCGGCCTCGTGCACGGGGATCCGGGGCTCCAGCGCGCCATGGGCCTCGTAGGGGTCCACGTCCTCCGGCAGCCCGGCCGCGCGCAGCTTCTGCAACGCGCCGCTGGCCGCGCCCGCGAGACGGGCCTGCTGCCACACCTTGGCGGCGAGCCCGAGCGCCGCGGCCTCCTCGGCGTCGAGGGTGATGGGCGGCAGGCGGTTGCTGTCGCGGCGGGCGAGATAGCCGACCTCGCCGTCGAGGTTCTCCACGGTCTCGATGACGAGCCCGAGTTCGCGCAGATCGTCCTTGTCGCGCTCGAACATCCGGTTGAAGCTGTCGTCCGAGTTCGCTTCCAGGTAGGCCTCGATGGACTCACGCAGCTCACGCTTGCTCAGCGGCCTGCGCGTCCCCAGCAGACACAACGCCAGGTTCATCAGCCGCTCGGCCTTGGCAATGGCCATCGACGCCCTTCGCCTCCCTATGGTGCTAACGACGACGACCGTACCGCCCCGCGGTGGCGCGGCAAAAGCCGAGGGCCCATGCCCGGACAGGCATGGACCCCAGGTGATCGGGTCCGGTCCGATCTCGTACGAAGATCAGACCGTAAGTCGATCTCTTACGACCTCTTGCGACCGCTACGACCTCGGAACCGGCTCCGGTACAAGGATCAGACGTCGAGCAGGTCGACGACGAAGATCAGCGTCTCGCCGGGCTTGATGGCCGGGGTCGGGCTCTGGTCGCCGTAGGCGAGGTGCGCGGGGATCGTCAGCTGACGACGGCCGCCGACCTTCATGCCCTGCACGCCCTGGTCCCAGCCCTTGATGACACGGCCGCCACCGAGCGGGAAGCGGAACGGCGTACCGCGGTTCCAGCTCGCGTCGAACTCCTCACCGGTGCTGAAGGCGACGCCCACGTAGTGGACGGTGACGGTCTGGCCCGCCTGCGCCTCGGCGCCGTCGCCCTCCCAGATGTCCTTGATCTCAAGGTCCGCCGGGGGCTCGCCACCGGGGAAGTCGATCTCGGGCTTCTCGATGCTCACGTCTCTAGCTCCTGCTTGTCTTCGGAAAGGCAACGCACACAGTCTTACACCCCCGAGGGGTCACAGCTTCGCCAGGATGTCGACGGTGAAGACCAGCGTCGAGTCCTTCTCGATACCGCTGCCGCTCGGCGGGTTGTCGCCGTAGCCCAGGGCGGGCGGGATCACGATCAGGACGCGGCTTCCGACCTTCTTGCCGGTCAGCCCCTGCTTCCAGCCCTTGACGACACCGTCCAGCGAGAACGACGTCAGGGTCTTCCTGGCATACGTCGAGTCGAACTCCTTGCCGGAGTCCCACAGCACGCCCTTGTACTGCACGAGCAGACCGCTGTCGGCGGCGACCTCCTCGCCGTCACCCTCGATGACGTAGCTCGAGACGAGCTTGGCGGGCGCGTCCTTCTTGGGGACCTCGATGGAGGGAGCCTTGCCGTCGGTGTTCGTCCCCACCTTGGGCAGGTCCGCGTCGTTCTGCGCGACCTCGCTGCCCTTGGCCGAGCTGGTGACGGGGTAGCGGCCCTTCAGGTCCACCACGAACACCAGCGTGTCGGTGCCCTTGATACCGCCCTGCGCGTACCCCTCCTTGCCGTACCCCCAGGTGGGCGGGACGGCGAGCTGGACACGGCTGCCGACCTTCTTGCCGACGAGGCCGTACCGCCAGCCGTCGATGACGCTCGACGGGGAGAGCTGGATGGCGAGCGCGGCACCTCGGTCGAAGGAGTTGTCGAACACCTTGCCGGTGTCCCAGATCTGACCGAGGTAGTCGGCCACGAGGAAGTCGCCCTCCGCGGCCGTCGCCCCGTTGCCCGCACTGACCGTCTTCACCGCGAGCTGGTCGGACGGCTTGCCGCTGCCCTTGGCGACCGTGGGCTTCTCGCCGAACTTCTTGCCCGCGGTGATGGCCGGCAGCGGACCGTCCACGATCTTCGGTGCCGGCGCGGCGGAGGTCTGCGAGGCGGAGGGCGACGCGCTGTCGCTGCTCTTCGCCGAGCCGGCCCCGTCGTCGTCGTTGCACGCGGCGAGCGCGGCCATTCCAGCGGGTACGGCAATCAGTAGGGAGCGTCGGCGCACGATGAGGGCCTCGTAATCGGTCGATCTTGTGGATGGCGTGCGCGCAACTCTACGGCGTGAGAAGGGCGCCGTACGGATAACGTACGGCGCCCGTGTGGCGTTCCGGCACGGAACCGGAACACCTTCCTCACATACCGGCGATCAGCTTCTCCACCCGATCGTCGACCGAACGGAACGGGTCCTTGCACAACACCGTGCGCTGCGCCTGGTCGTTGAGCTTGAGATGGACCCAGTCGACGGTGAAGTCCCGGCGCTGTTCCTGCGCGCGGCGGATGAAGTCGCCACGCAGCCGGGCCCGAGTGGTCTGCGGGGGCACGGACTTGCCCTCGAAGATCTTCAAGTCGTTGCAGATACGGGCGGCTTGGCCCTTCCTCTCCAACAGGTAGTAGAGCCCACGACGACGGTGGATGTCGTGGTACGCGAGGTCTATCTGCGCGACCCGCGGGTGGGACATGGTCATGTTGTGCTTGGCCCGGTACCGCTCGATGAGCTGGTACTTCATGACCCAGTCGATCTCGGTGCCGATCCGGTCGAGGTCCTCCGCCTCGATCGCGTCCAGCGTGCGGCCCCACAGCTCCAGGACCTGCTCGACCGTCCCGGTGCGGATCCCGCGGCGCTCGACGAAGTCCACGGCCTTCTCGTAGTACTCGCGCTGCACCTCCAGCGCGGAGGCCTCCCGGCCGCTGGCCAGACGCACCTTGCGCCGACCGGTGATGTCATGACTGACCTCGCGGATCGCCCGGATCGGGTTCTCCAGGGTGAGGTCGCGCATCACGGTGCCCGCCTCGATCATGCGCAGCACCAGGTCCGTGGCACCGACCTTGAGGAGCATCGTCGTCTCGGACATGTTCGAGTCGCCCACGATGACGTGGAGGCGACGGTAGCGCTCGGCGTCCGCGTGCGGTTCGTCGCGGGTGTTGATGATCGGCCTCGAACGGGTCGTCGCCGAGGAGACGCCCTCCCAGATGTGCTCCGCCCGCTGACTCACGCAGTAGACCGCGCCACGCGGCGTCTGGAGCACCTTGCCGGCACCACACAGAAGCTGCCGAGTGACGAGGAACGGAATGAGGATGTCCGCGAGCCGGGAGAACTCCCCGTGGCGTGCGACGAGATAGTTCTCGTGGCAGCCGTACGAGTTGCCCGCCGAGTCGGTGTTGTTCTTGAAGAGGTAGACGTCGCCCGCGATTCCCTCCTCGTGCAGGCGTCGTTCGGCGTCCACCAGGAGTCCTTCGAGAATGCGCTCGCCGGCCTTGTCGTGGGTGACCAGTTCGGTCACATTGTCACATTCGGGGGTCGCGTATTCCGGATGTGAACCCACGTCGAGATAAAGCCGGGCGCCGTTTCGCAGAAAGACATTGCTGCTGCGGCCCCATGACACGACACGGCGGAAGAGGTACCGCGCCACCTCGTCGGGAGACAGGCGGCGCTGTCCCCTGAACGTACATGTGACGCCGTACTCGTTCTCCAGCCCGAAAATGCGGCGGTCCATGACTGAACATTACGCCCGATCCCCTGTGCTGAAACGGGGTTCGACAGCACGGTTTGGATCATTTTCCGATGAAGCCGCAACCACCCCCCGCCCACCAGGAGCTGCGAGGACCCGCCCGGTGGCCAGCAGAACCAGCAACGACACACCCCCGGCGACCCCCGGCACGGCAAACCCCCACAGGGCTCCCCCGGCCTCTACGACCGGCCCCGCCACGCCCGTTCCGACGGACGCGCCGACGGTGAACGTCGTCACGAGCCAGGAGAAGGCCTCCGTCACGGTCCCGCGCGGGGCGTGCCGGTCGACCAGCACGAAGGCACAGGCGATGGCCGGCGCCAGGAACACCCCGGCCACCACGGTCAGCAGCACCATCGCGAACTCACCCGGCATCAGCATCAGCGGCAGATAACACACCGCCAGAAGGGCCACCAGCACCTGGAGTCGACGCGCCGGCTCACCGGTCCACTGCCGCGCGCCGTACACACTGCCGCCGACGAGCGCGCCCAGCCCGATCCCGGCCATCAGCCAGCCGTACGTCGCGTCACCGCCGTGGTCGTCCGCGTACGGCACCGACGCCACCGTGATGGAACCCAGCGCCATACCGACGAACAGGAACGCGCCCAGCAACGCCAGCAGCCCCGGAGAGCGCAGCGCGCCCAGCCAGTGCGCCTCCCGCGGCGCCGAGCGCCACGCGCGCGACGGCGGCGACACGACCACCGACAGCGCCCCCAGCACCCCGATGACGTTCAGCACCAGCAGCGCGGCCTGCGCCGACCACAGCGCCGTGCACAGGGTCACCAGCAACGGCCCGACCGTGAACATGACCTCCTGGGCCACGGCGTCCATCGCGTACGCCCGGTGCACCTGCCCCTCCCCGCGCAGCACGTTCGGCCACAGCGCCCGCAGCCCGCCCTCCAGCGGCGGCGTGAAGAGCCCGGCCGCGGCCACGGCCGCGTACGCGAAGGGCAGCGGGTCGATACCCGAGCCGGCGAAGGCCGCCATGGCAAGCGCCGACAGGACGGCCGCGGGCAGCTGGACCCGGGGCTGGCCGTACAGGTCCACGAGCCGGCCCAGCACCGGCTGACCGACGGCGTTCGCGACGCCGTACACCGCCGCCAGCACACCGGCCAGGCTGTACGAGCCACCCTGCGCGCGCACGAACAGCACCAGGGCGATGGCGGCGGTCGCGTTGGGCAACCGCCCCACCAACGTGCCCGTCAGCAGGCGCGCCGCATGCCTCGCCCGGAGGATCTCCAGGTATCCCGCAGCCATGTGTCCCGTAGCCCCCTCTCACGTTTTACGTATAACTCCTTCCGTCATACGTACCATGTGCGCAGTTGGCGAGTCCAGACGAAAGAGCAGGCAGACGGTGGCACGAGGCAGCACCCGCCCCACCAGCCGAGACGTCGCCCAGGTCGCAGGCGTGTCCCAGGCCGCCGTCTCCCTGGTCCTCGGCGACAAATGGCGCGGACGCGTCTCCGAAGCCAAGGCACAACGCGTACGCGAAGCCGCACACGCCCTCGGCTACCGACCCAACCTCGCCGCCCGCAACCTGCGCCTGGGCCGCACCCGCACCGTCCTCCTCGTCGTCCCCGCCCTCACCACCGAATTCTTCGCCGGCGTCTACACCGGCGCCGCACGCATCGCCGCCGAACACGGCTTCGGCGTCGTCCTCTACCCCTCCCCCGAAGGCGTCGGCCCCGCCAGAGACCCCTTCGCCTCCGCCCCCGCCGCCCTCGACGGCGTCATCGCCTCCTCCATGGCCGCCGACGCCCTCACCGCCATCCGCGGCGACCAACTCCCCCTCGTCATGCTCGACAGCGACCCCGCCGCCAACCTCGGCGCCGCCACCGTCAACCTCGACATCGCCGACGGCACCCGCCAGATCGCCGACCACCTCCTCACCCTCGGACACCGGCGCTTCCTCCACCTCGCCGCCGACATCCCCTCCTGGACCTTCGAAGTACGCGCCCACGAACTCGCCACCCGCCTGCGAACCGTCCCCGGCACCTCGCTGCGGACGGCGCCCACCGCCCTGTCCATCGAAGGCGCCCTCACCGCCACCGAAGCGGCCCTGGACGCCCCCGGCCCCCACCCCACCGCCATCATCTGCGACGACGACAAACTCGCCGCAGGCGTCTACAAAGCCCTGCGCCGCCGAGGCCTGCGCATCCCCGACGACATCTCCGTCACCGGCGTCGACGACATCGCCCTCGCCGCCGCCCTCGACCCGGAACTGACCACCGTCCGACTCGACGCCGAACTCTTCGGCGAACGCGGCATGCGCGCCCTCCTGGCCGTCCTGGACGACCGCACCCCCGACGCCGGAGACATCCCCGTCGACCTGGTCGTACGAGGCTCCACAGCGCCACCCGGCGCCCCCTGAACGCCCTGTGCCCCGGCCGAGTCACCGGCCGGGGCACACAGAAGGAACAGGACAGGATGCGACGCGCGACTACTCCTCCTCGGAGCTCTCCGCCTCGGTCGTCGCCCCACCGGTCTCCAACAACCGGTCCAGCTGACGGCCGACGATCCGCTTGAACTTGCGCTGCTGCGGACGCGTACGGTCCAGCACCGCCACCTCCAGCCGCTCCGCGGGAATCTCCCGCTCCGTGCCGTTGGTGTCCCGCGACAACGCCTGCACAGCCAGCTTGAGCGCCTCCGCAAGACTCATGCCGTCCTGATGACGCTGATCCAGATAGCCGCTGATCTGCTCGGCATTGCCACCCACCGCGACCGAACCGTGCTCGTCCACGATCGAACCGTCATGCGGCAACCGATAGATCTGGTCCCCGTCCGGCGTCTCACCGACCTCGGCCACCACCAGCTCCACCTCGTACGGCTTCTCACCGGCCGAGGAGAAGATCGTGCCCAGTGTCTGCGCGTAGACGTTGGCCAGACCACGCGCGGTCACGTCGTCACGGTCATAGGTGTACCCCCGCAGATCGGCATACCGCACACCACCGATCCGCAGGTTCTCGTACTCGTTGTACTTACCGGCGGCCGCGAAGCCGATCCGGTCGTAGATCTCGCTGAACTTGTGCAGCGCGCGGGACGGATTCTCACCGACGAACACGATGCCATCGGCATACTGCAGCACGACCAGGCTGCGACCACGGGCAATGCCCTTGCGGGCGTACTCCGCCCGGTCGGCCATCGCCTGCTGGGGAGAAACATAGAACGGCGTCGACACCGGTTATCCGTCCCTTTCTATGGAAGTCACTGCGATCACCTGAACAAGACAGCCGACGCCTACAGCAGCGCGGCCCGCGGGCCGTCAGGCTGCTCCAGCCGCCGCTCGAGAATCGAACGGGCGATCTCGGAGGACTCCTCGTCGGTGAGCCGACGGAAACCGTCCTCGGTGATCACGGTGACGATCGGGTAGATCCGGCGAGCGACATCGGGACCACCGGTCGCCGAGTCGTCGTCGGCCGCGTCGTACAACGCCTGCACCACGAGCATCGTGGCCTCGGCCTCGCTCAGACCGTCGTGGAAGAACTTCTTCATCGCCCCACGCGCGAAGACCGAGCCCGAACCGGTCGCGGCGAAGTTGTGCTCCTCGGAACGACCGCCCGTGACGTCGTACGAGAAGATCCGCCCCCGGCCACGATCCACGTCGTACCCCGCGAACAGCGGCACCACGGCCAGCCCTTGCATCGCCATACCGAGATTCGACCGGATCATGGTCGACAACCGGTTCGCCTTGCCCTCCAGCGACAGCTGCGCGCCCTCGACCTTCTCGAAGTGCTCCAGCTCCAACTGGAACAGCTTCACCATCTCCACAGCGAGGCCGGCGGTACCGGCGATCCCGACGGCCGAGTACTCGTCGGCCGGGAACACCTTCTCGATGTCCCGCTGGGCGATGACATTGCCCATCGTGGCGCGACGGTCACCGGCGAGCACGACACCACCGGGGAAGGTCACCGCCACGATCGTGGTGCCGTGCGGCGCCTCGATCACACCCTGCATGGGCGGCAGTTGCCGGTTGCCCGGCAGCATCTCCGGCTGGTGCTCGGACAGGAAGTCCATGAAGGACGACGACCCAGGCGTCAGGAAGGCAGCCGGTAGACGCCCGGTGCTACGAGTGTTGGCTTCCACGCGATTCCTTCCAAGTAAGCGGCGGCCCGGCGGACGGCGTCGGGGTCATCCCCCAACTTGCCGATGGCCGAATTGCAGTTGAAGCACAGTACGCCTCGGACCCTACCCGTCTTGTGGCAATGATCCACATGCACGGCCGGAGCCTTCAGACAGATCACACAGAGCCCCATCTGAGAGGCGACCATCTCGTCACGCTCGGCTTCGGTGAGGCCGTAGTGACGCTTCAGGTGGCGCGCTCGGCCTTTCACCGCTTTGCACGACCTGCAGAGCGTCGCCAGACCGTCCGAGGCGCTACGGTTCCGCTGCCACTCGCTGTGCGGCTTGATCTCGCCACAGGTGCGGCAGTACTTGTGCCCCTCGGGCACCTCCACCCTGGGCCGGACGTTGCGCCCCTTGGCCACCTGCCTCTGCTGGTGGTACGCGGCCGCGCACTCCCGGCAGTAGGCCTGCAGGCCATCACGCATCGACTTGTTCTTCGCGAACGCTGCTCGCGGCTTGTGCTGCTTGCACCGCGAACAGCGTTTCGCGCCATCTTCGATTGCGAGCTTACACATCCCCCGACGCCTTCAATTCGAAGGCTACTCGCCGCCCTTCTGAACGAAGCTACGGACGAAGTCCTCGGCGTTCTCCTCTAGGACGTCGTCGATCTCGTCCAGGACGGAGTCCACGTCGTCGCTCAGCTTCTCCTGGCGCTCCTTGAGGTCCTCGGAGCCCTGCGTCTCCGCGGTCTGCTCCTCGACCTCCTCGGTGTTGCGCGTGGCCTTCTGCTGTCCGCCGCCGGTGTCCTTGGTCGCCATAACCCCTCACCCCGCTCGGTTCGACGTTCTTGATCAGACCCTACAAGCAGGGGCTGACATCGGCCCCGCAGTTCCTACAACGTACGGGTGCCGTCTCGATGATTCCCTCTGGCCGGGTTTTCCACCCTGCTCGGTCACCCGGCCCGAGGGGCCGCTCAGTTGCCTGACAACACCCTGACCAGGTCTTCTGCCGTGCGGCAGCGGTCCAGGAGCTCTTTGACGTGATTTCGCGTTCCGCGAAGCGGTTCGAGGGTTGGGACCCGCTGGAGCGAGTCCCGGCCCGGGAGGTCGAAGATCACCGAGTCCCAGGAGGCCGCGGCGACGTCGTCGGCGTACTGCTCCAGGCAGCGGCCGCGGAAGTACGCGCGGGTGTCCTCCGGCGGCTTCGTGCGGGCCCGTTCGACGTCGGTCTCGTCCAGCAGGCGCTTCATCCGGCCGCGGGCCGCGAGACGGTTGTAGAGGCCCTTCTCGGCGCGTACGTCGGCGTACTGGAGGTCGAGGAGGTGGAGCTTGGCGGCGTCCCAGTCGAGATCGTCGCGGCGGCGGTAGCCCTCCATGAGTTCCCGTTTGGCGACCCAGTCGAGTTCGCCGGCCAGGCTCATGGGGTCGTTCTCGAGCCGGTTGAGAGTGTCCTCCCAGCGGGCCAGGACGTCCTTGGTCTGCTCGTCGGCGTCGGCGCCGAAGCGCTCCTCGACGTACTTGCGGGAGAGTTCGTAGTACTCCATCTGGAGCTGGACCGCGGTGAGGGTCCGGCCGCTGCGGAGCGTGACGAGGCGCTGGAGTGTCGGGTCGTGGGAGACCTGGTGGAGGGTGCGGACGGGCTGGTCCACGGCCAGGTCGACGGCGATGAAGCCGTCCTCGATCATGGACAGCACCAGGGCCGTGGTGCCGAGCTTGAGGTAGGTGGAGATCTCCGAGAGGTTGGCGTCGCCGATGATCACGTGGAGGCGGCGGTATTTCTCGGCGTCCGCGTGCGGTTCGTCGCGGGTGTTGATGATGGGGCGTTTGAGGGTGGTCTCCAGGCCGACCTCGACCTCGAAGTAGTCGGCGCGCTGGCTGATCTGGAAACCGTGTTCGTGGCCGTCCTGGCCGATGCCGACGCGGCCCGCGCCGGTGAAGACCTGGCGGGAGACGAAGAACGGGGTCAGGTGGCGCACGATGTCCGAGAAGGGGGTCTCCCGCTTCATCAGGTAGTTCTCGTGCGTGCCGTAGGAGGCGCCCTTGTTGTCGGTGTTGTTCTTGTAGAGGTGGATCGGCTGGGCGCCGGGGAGCTGGGCCGCGCGTTCGGCGGCTTCGGCCATGATGCGTTCGCCGGCCTTGTCCCACAGGACGGCGTCGCGGGGGTTGGTGACCTCGGGCGAGCTGTACTCGGGGTGTGCGTGGTCGACGTACAGTCGTGCGCCGTTGGTGAGGATGACGTTGGCGAGGCCGATGTCCTCGTCGGTGAGCTGGCTGGAGTCGGCGGCCTCGCGGGCGAGGTCGAAGCCCCGTGCGTCCCGCAGGGGGTTCTCCTCCTCGAAGTCCCAGCGGGCCCGGCGGGCCCGGTGCATCGCCGCCGCGTAGGCGTTGACGATCTGGGACGAGGTGAGCATGGCATTGGCGTTGGGGTGGCCGGGGACGGAGATCCCGTACTCCGTCTCGATGCCCATTACTCGCCGTACGGTCATGCGGCCCTCCTTGCCCGGCGGCGCCCTCGGTCGGGGGCGGCGCTCAAGTACCGCTGGCGCTCCGGTGCGTGTGCGGTGCCCGTCCCCGCACTGCGCGACTCGGCGGTACCGAAGAGCCTAGAACGGCTTTGCGCTGGTGGGGAGATCATTTGCGTCATTGCCTTGCGCGCCTCTTGTTCCGGTTAGTTGCCTGAAAAACAGTCGGCTGCGGGTACCCGGTGAGGGCACCCGCAGCCGCCCTGTTTTTACAGGTACTGACCGGTGTTCGCCACCGTGTCGATGGAGCGTCCGGTGTCGGCGCCCTGCTTTCCGGTGATGAGGGTACGGATGTAGACGATCCGCTCGCCCTTCTTTCCGGAGATCCGGGCCCAGTCGTCCGGGTTGGTGGTGTTGGGCAGGTCTTCGTTCTCCTTGAACTCGTCCACGCAGGCCTGGAGGAGGTGGGAGACGCGGAGGCCCTTCTGGTTGTGGTCGAGGAAGTCCTTGATCGCCATTTTTTTGGCGCGGCCGACGATGTTCTCGATCATGGCGCCGGAGTTGAAGTCCTTGAAGTAGAGGACTTCCTTGTCGCCGTTGGCGTAGGTCACTTCCAGGAAGCGGTTTTCCTCGGATTCGGCGTACATGTGTTCCACGGCGGTCTGGATCATGCTCTGGACCGTGGTGGTCTTGCTGCCGCCGTGCTCGCCGAGGTCGTCGGAGTGCAGGGGGAGGCGCTCGGTGAGGTACTTGCCGAAGATGTCCTTGGCGGCCTCGGCGTCGGGACGCTCGATCTTGATCTTCACGTCGAGGCGGCCGGGGCGCAGGATGGCGGGGTCGATCATGTCCTCGCGGTTGGAGGCGCCGATGACGACCACGTTCTGCAGGCCTTCCACGCCGTCGATCTCGGCGAGCAGCTGTGGGACGATGGTGTTCTCCACGTCCGAGCTGACGCCGGATCCGCGGGTGCGGAAGAGGGATTCCATCTCGTCGAAGAAGACGATGACGGGTGTGCCCTCGGAGGCCTTCTCGCGGGCACGCTGGAAGACGAGGCGGATCTGCCGCTCGGTCTCGCCGACGTACTTGTTGAGGAGTTCGGGGCCCTTGATGTTGAGGAAGAAGCTCTTGCCCTGGGCTTGGCCGGTGACTTCGGCGACCTTTTTGGCCAGCGAGTTGGCGACGGCCTTGGCGATGAGCGTCTTGCCGCATCCGGGGGGTCCGTAGAGCAGGACGCCCTTGGGGGGCCTGAGTTCGTGCTCCTTGAACAGGTCGGGGTAGAGGTACGGCAGCTCGACCGCGTCGCGGATGGCTTCGATCTGGCCGCCGAGGCCGCCGATCTGTTCGTAGCCGATGTCGGGGACTTCTTCGAGGACGAGTTCTTCGACCTCGCTCTTGGGGACGACTTCGTAGACGTAGCCGGAACGGGGTTCGAGCAGGAGGGCGTCGCCGGGGCGGATGGTGATGTCCAGCAGCGGCTCGGCGAGCCGCACCACCCTTTCCTCGTCGGTGTGCCCTTGCACCAGTGCGCGTTCGCCGTCCTCGAGGATCTCCTTGAGGGTGACGATGTCGCCGACGCTCTCGAACTCCATGGCCTCGACCACGTTGAGTGCTTCGTTGAGCATCAGCTCCTGGCCGCGCCGGAGCTCTTCGAGCTCGACGCTGGGGCTGACGTTCACCCGGAGTTTGCGTCCTCCGGTGAAGATGTCGGCGGTGCCGTCCTCGTTGGCCTGCAGGAAGACACCGAAGCCGGCCGGGGGCTGTGCGAGCCGGTCGACCTCTTCCTTGAGGGCCACGATCTGGTCGCGGGCCTCGCGGAGTGTGTTCGCGAGTCGTTCGTTCTGGGCGGACACGCCGGCCAGGTTGGTCTGTAGCTCGACGATCCGCTCTTCGAGAATCCTCGTGTGCCGCGGAGAGTCGGCGAGCTTGCGTCGCAGGACGGCGATCTCCTGCTCAAGGTAGGCAATCTGCCCGGCCGGGTCGTCGGACCCTCGTCCCGGGCGGATGCCGCGGTTCATGTCGTCGTCGTGGGCTGCCACGGTCCTCACCTCCTCCAAGGGGAGCTGGACGCTTCCAGACCCTACCTGGGTGGGTGTCGATTGAAACCCCTAGATCACTATGAGTGTCAAGGTGTGTCGTCGGTCACCCTGCGCCATCCCTCTTCGCCGTGTGGATACCCAGAGAACGTGCTTCAGAAGCGGACTGTTCCTAGGTGGAAGTGCGCGAATTCTTCCACGGTGGGCGCGAGTTACCCGCAGCGGCCCCGGTCGGGGGCCCGTGGATCGCCGCCTGGGGCCGTGTGCGGCGGCTCCAGCGAGACTCCGGCGGGAGTCGATCTCGCCTCTGGTTCGTTGACGGAGCGTGTGCGGGCGGGCGGGTCGCGTCACGGTCGCGGGAGGTCTCGGCGGGCGGTCGGGCGGGGGTGCCCGGGGGTAGGGTCGAGGCGTGGTTCAGGACCCGAGACGGCAGGAGACATGAGCGTGCAGCAGGAAGCCGTGGCCGACGGTGAGGCGCTGGAGGTCTGGATCGATCAGGATCTCTGTACCGGCGACGGGATCTGCGCGCAGTACGCGCCGGAGGTGTTCGAGCTGGACATCGACGGGTTGGCCTATGTGAAGAGCGCGGACGACGTGCTGCTCCAGGACAGGGGTGCGACGGCACCGGTGCCGCTGACGTTGCTGACGGACGTGGTGGACTCGGCCAAGGAGTGCCCGGGCGAGTGCATTCATGTGCGCCGTGCGTCGGATCGCGTCGAGGTCTACGGCCCCGACGCGGAGTGAGTCGTTGCGTCGCAGGGCGCTCCGCGCGCGTGCGTGCGGGGGCGCCGGACTCGGCGCGGGTCGTGCTCGGCGCGCGGGGGCTCAGACGCTCTGGGCGCCGGCGGGGGTGGAGCGGATGAAGGCGTCGTTCTTCCACTGCCACTTGGCGCTGGTGGTCACGTCCGGGCAGCAACTGGGCACGGAGTCCGTGGAGTAGCCGAGGAGGTCGGCGCCGACCGTTTTGTCGGAGACCGTGAGGGTCTTCACGGTGGTGCGGTCCTTGGGGTCGACGAGGGTGGCCACGACGCGGGGTGCTGTGGTGTCGGTGGCGCGGGTGAGGACGTAGACGCCGTCGGGCGGGGTGCCCATGGGGGCGTCGCAGTGGACGACCGCCACGGTTTCCGGTCGGCCGTCGCCGTCGAGGTCTCCGGATGCCTTCTTCACCACCAGCGCCTTGACGGGGCCGCAGTCGATCGGGAAGTCGGCTTGGGCGGGGTCCGGTGCGGTGGCGGCCGCGGGGGCGGTGTGTGACGGGGGGCCGGCGGCCTGGGCGGCGGTGGCGGGGTTCGGCTGGAGGACCGAGGAGAGGGCCACGACGCCGGCGACGGCTGTGGCGGTCGCGACCCAGTGGATGGGGCGGGTGTGGGTGTGGGCGAGTTCCGGGACCGCGGGTTGCTGCACTAGGGGTGTCTCCCGAGAGGGCTGTGGCGGTGGGGGTGGCCTGCATGGTGCCACACGTCACAGTGCGACGGAACGGCGGGGTCGGGGGTGGCCGGCTGGTGGCCCTGCGTGGTGCGGCGGGTCTGGCGTGGTGTCAACGACGAGGCGCCGTGGTCGAGTTTCCGGACGATGTCGGGAACTCGGCCACGGCGCCATTGCGTTGTACGGGGCACGGGGCCGCTCAGCGGCCGGAGCCTCCGTCGGCGTTGGGGCCGGTGTAGTCCTCGCCGTAGGCGCCCTTGGCGGGGCGGCGGCGGCGCATGGGGGGTTCGACGCCGTCGGCGAGGCGGCGGGCGGTGAGGAGGAAGCCGGTGTGGCCGATCATGCGGTGGTCGGGGCGGACGGCCAGGCCTTCCACGTGCCAGTTGCGGATCATCGTCTCCCAGGACGTCGGCTCGTTGAAGGAGCCGATCTCGCGGATGGACTCGACGGTCCGGGCGAGCTGGGTGGTGGTGGCGACGTAGCAGCACAGGATGCCGCCGGGGACGAGCGCCTTGGAGACGGCCTCCAGGCATTCCCAGGGGGCGAGCATGTCGAGGATGACGCGGTCGACGTCGGTGTCGGACAGGTTGTCCTGGAGGTCGCCGACGGTGAGCTGCCAGGCGGGGTGCGGGCCGCCGAAGTAGCGCTCGACGTTCTGCTGGGCGATCTCCGCGAAGTCCTCGCGGCGCTCGTAGCTGTGCAGCATGCCCTGGTCGCCGATGGCGCGCAGCAGGAAGCTGCTGAGCGAGCCGGAGCCGACGCCCGCTTCCACGACGCGGGCGCCGGGGAAGATGTCGGCGAAGGCCAGGATCTGCCCCGCGTCCTTGGGGTAGACCACGGCGGCGCCGCGGGGCATGGACAGGACGTAGTCGGGGAGCAGGGGGCGCAGCGCGAGGTAGGCGACGTTACCGGTGGTGCGGACAACGCTGCCCTCGGGTGCGCCGATCAGCTCGTCGTGCGGGAAGGAACCCTTGTGGGTGTGGAAGTTCTTCCCGGCCTCGAGCGTGAACGTGTAGTGGCGGCCCTTGGGGTCGGTCAGCTGAACCTGGTCCCCGACCTTGAAGGGCCCGCGCCTGCGGGCGGCACCGGTCGGTTCGGACATGTGACCAGCCTACCGGGGTTTGCGGAGGCCTCCGACCACCCGGGGGGTGTGGGCACCCCCTTGGGAGAGCGGTGCTCTCAGCTGGGGCGGGCCATCGCCTTCACGAAGGCGCGTTCGACGTCCGCGGCGGACAGGACGCCGTAGATCTCGCCGGTCTCCTCGACGACCAGGTACTCGGTGGCGGGGGCGGCGCGCAGGGCGTCGAGGAGGTCCTCGCCCGCGAGTTCCGCGGAGACCCGCATGCCGTCGGTGAGGTCCTGGGCAAGGCCGCTGACGGCGACCCAGGGCCGGCGGTGTTCGGGTACGCCGACGATGGCCGCCTCGCGGACCAGGGACAGAGGTTCTCCGTCGGCGTCGACGACGACCAGGGCGCGGGCGCCGGCCTCGTTGGCGCGGCGCAGGGCCTCGGAGAGCGGGGTGTCGGTCTCGACGGGGACGGCACGGCGGGTGAGGTTGCGGGCGCGCAGTTCGGGGAGGTGCTCGCGCAGGCGGGCCATGCGGAGGCTGTTGCCGGCACCGGTCCAGATGATCGCGGCGAGGATCGCGGCGAGCAGGGCGTCCATGACGGTGTCCATGCCGACGTTGTCCTCGGCGTTGGAGCCGAGCGCGCCGGACTGGGTGAGCAGCGGGAGCCCGATGAGGACGGAGACGGCGAGGGCGCGGCCGACCCAGGCGGCGGCGACGGTGCCGCTCATGGGCTTGCCGGTGATCTTCCAGACGACCGCGCGGAGCATCCGGCCGCCGTCCAGGGGCAGGCCGGGCAGGAGGTTGAAGGCGGCCACGATGAGGTTGGAGATCATCAGGCCGGCGAGCAGGACGCCGGGGACGGTGCCGGGCTCGACGGTTTGCAGGGCGAGGTAGAACAGGCCGGACAGGACGAGGGAGAGCAGCGGGCCGACGAAGGCCAGCCAGAACTCGCGGCCCGGGGTCTCCGCCTCCTTCTCGATCTCGGAGACGCCGCCGAAGAACTGGAGCTGGATCCGGCGCACGGGGAGTTTGAAGCGCAGGGCGGCGACGGTGTGGGCGAGTTCGTGGACCAGTACGGAGGCGTAGAAGGCGACGGCGAAGAACAGCGACACGAGGTACCGGGCGGCCCCGAGTTCGGGCAGCACCCGGTCGAGCTGGCCGCCGAACACCCAGGTGATCAGCGCCGCGACGAGGAACCAGCTGGGCGCGACGTACACGGGCACGCCGAAGGGCCGCCCCATGAGCAGCCCGCCACCGGGATCCTTGGGCCGCTTCGGGGGGCGGCCCTTCCGGGCCCCGGAGCGAGCGAGGGGGCGGTCGGCGGGGGTGTGGGGGGTGCCGGGGTCGTGGGGGGTGGGGGTGTCGGACGGGCGGTGGGCGGTCTCGGGGGCGCGGGGGGTGGGGGTGTCGAACGGGAGGTGGGCGGTCCCGGGGTCGCGGGGGGTGGGTGTGTCGGCGGCAGGCGGCTTCTCGGGGGGCGTGTCCTCGCGGGGTGCCTCCGTCGGACGAGGTTCCGGTACGGGTCGCTCCTCGGTCCGCTTGGCCGGCGTGGCGTCGACCGGAGGCTGCTCCGGCGTTGCGGCGGCGGTGTCCCGGCCTGCGGCGTCCGCTTCGGTCTGGGGCATGGCGTCGGCCTGGAGAGCCTTGGGGGAACCGGTCTCGGGGCGGGCGGGATTCGGAGCGTCGGCCTCCGCAGGGGCGGTCTCCGGAACGTCGCCTTCCGGGCGGGCCGTCGCCGGAACGTCGCCTGCCTGGCGGGCGACCTTCGAAGCGCCAGCCTCTGCACGGGTGGTCTCCGGAACGGCGCCTTCCGGACGGGCCGTCGCCGGAACGTCGCCTCCTCGGCGGGCGGCCTTCGAAGCGTCGACTCCGGGGCGGATGCCCTCCGGCGTTTCGGCCTTCGGGCCAGGGGTCTCCGGCCCGGCGGGTCCCGGACCGGCGGGCTCCCGACCGGCGGGCTCCCGACCGGCGGGCTCCGACCCGGCGGGCTCCGACCCGGCGGGCTCCGGCCCGGCGGGCTCCGGCCCGGCGGGCTCCCGATAGGCAGGCTCGGGACCGGCAGGCTCCCGGCCGGCGGGTTCCAGCCCAGCGGGTTCCGCCGCGTCCGCGTCGTGCGCGGCCGTCTCCCCGGGAGCCTTCTCGGGGTGGGCGGTCGCGTTCGGGGTCCTGGCGGTGTGTGTGGGGTCCGGGCCCGAGGGTGCGTGGTGCCGGGTCGGCTCGTCGTTGTCGGAGCGCGGCTGCCCGCTCCCGCCGCTCTCGTCCACGGTGTCCCCTCGTTCGAAGCGTCTTCCGCGCCTGCCGGGCGGAAGGGTCTCGGGACGATGGTATGCGGCGGTCGCCGCACGTTCCGCCCCGGCACCCCCTCTGTTTCCTCCGTTGTCGTGGGGCGGTCCGCCGCGACTGGGTCACTGTCAGTGGTGGGCCGTATGGTCTGGGGCATGGAGACGAGCGCAGAGGGCACGGCCGAGACGCCGGGCGGCGGGGTCGCGGAAGTGCACCCGCCGGTCGCGGAGGAACAGGCGACGGCACCGGAGCGGACGGCGGCGGCCACCGTCGAGGCGCCGGCCGCCATAACGCCCGTCACCGCCGAGGCTCCCGCCACCCACGCCCCCGTCGCCACCGAGGCCCCCGCCAGCGCCGCCCCCGTCGCCCCCGCCTCGCTGTCGCCGTCGCGTGCCAGTGACTTCATGCAGTGCCCCCTGCTGTACCGGTTCCGGGTGATCGACCGGCTGCCGGAGAAGCCGAGCGAGGCGGCGACCAGGGGGACCCTGGTGCACGCGGTGCTGGAGCGGCTGTTCGACGCCCCGGCGGCCGAGCGGACCCCGCCGCGGGCCAAGTCGCTCATCCCCGGTCAGTGGGACCGGCTGCGGGAGACCCGGCCGGAGGTCGTGGAGCTGTTCGCGGACGATCCGGAGGGCGAGCGGCTGGCGCGCTGGCTGGGCGAGGCCGAGCAGCTCGTCGAGCGGTGGTTCGGGCTGGAGGACCCGACCCGGCTCGAGCCGGCCGAGCGGGAGCTGTTCGTGGAGGCCGAGCTGGACTCGGGGCTGCGGCTGCGCGGGATCATCGACCGGGTGGACGTGGCGCCGACGGGCGAGGTGCGCATCGTCGACTACAAGACGGGCAAGGCTCCCCGGCCGGAGTACGCCGAAGGTGCCCTGTTCCAGATGAAGTTCTACGCCCTGGTGGTGTGGCGGCTGAAGAACGTGATCCCGCGCCGCCTCCAGCTCGTCTACCTCGGCAGCGGTGACGTCCTGACCTACGACCCCGTCCTCGCCGACCTGGAGCGCGTCGAGCGCAAGCTGCTCGCGCTGTGGGAGGCGATCCGGTCGGCGACGGAGAGCGGCGACTGGCGCCCCCGCCCGACCAAGCTGTGCGGCTGGTGCGACCACCAGGCGCACTGCCCGGAGTTCGGCGGCACTCCCCCGCCGTATCCGCTGGCGGTGAGGGCGCCCGAGTCCGGTGCAGTCACACAGGGCAGAATGGGGCCGGACTAGCGAAGGAGAGTCACGTGGCCATCCGCGTCCTACTGGTCGACGACCAGCCGCTGCTGCGTACCGGCTTCCGGATGATTCTGGAGGCGGAGCAGGACATCGCCGTGGTCGGCGAGGCCGGCGACGGGCTCCAGGCGATCGACCAGGTGCGGGCGTTGCAGCCCGATGTGGTCCTGATGGACATCCGCATGCCGCGGATGGACGGCGTCGAGGCGACCCGGCAGATCACCGGCCCCGGTCGGGACGGTCCGGCGAAGGTCCTGGTGCTGACGACCTTCGATCTCGACGAGTACGTGGTGGAGGCGTTGCGGGCGGGGGCCAGCGGCTTCCTGCTCAAGGACGCCCCGGCCAACGAGCTCGTGCAGGCCATCCGTGTGGTCGCCGCCGGCGAGGCGATGCTCGCGCCCAGCATCACGCGACGGCTGCTCGACAAGTACGCCACGCATCTGCCGTCCGGTGACGATCCCGTCCCGGACACCCTGCACACGCTCACCGACCGTGAGGTCGAGGTGCTGAAGCTGGTGGCGCGCGGGCTGTCCAACGCGGAGATCGCCGCCGACCTGTTCGTCAGCGAGACGACCGTGAAGACGCACGTGGGTCACGTCCTGACGAAGCTGGGTCTGCGTGACCGCGTGCAGGCGGCGGTGTACGCGTACGAGAGCGGTCTGGTGCGCCCCGGGGCGCAGTAGCGCCACCGCGGGTGGAGTAGCGCCACCGCGGGTGGAGTACGACGACGAGGGCGCCCTTCCGGATGGAGGGGCGCCCTCGGTCATGGGCCGTGCCGGCCCGTGGGTGCGGTGTCAGCCCTTGCTGAGCTCCCAGAAGCGGAAGACGGTTGAGGCGTCGAGGCAGTACTCCAGGCCGTACACGTCCTCGTGGACGACGGCGTACTGCTTGGCCTGCCAGACCGGGATGACCGGGACCTCGGCGGCGACGATGTCCTGGAGGCGGCCGTAGTCGTCGTCGGTCGCGGAGCGGTCGCTCTCGGCGGCCGTGCGCGGGATGAGGCTGCCGGTGATCGTGCGGTTGTCGTAGTTGTTGGCCAGCACGTTGCCCTTGCCGAAGAAGGGGGCCGTGAAGTTGTCGGGGTCGGGGTAGTCGGGCACCCAGCCCTTGACGTACACGCCGTACTTGCCGGCGGCGATGTCCTTCTCGTACTGCTTGAAGTCGACGGACTTGACGTCGGCGTCGAACAGGCCGCTGTTGTTGAGCTGTCCGGCGATCGCCTTGAGCTCCTGGTCGGTGGCCGGGCCGTAGCGGGTGGGGGTGGACCAGAGGGTCAGCTTCACCTTGCCGGTGATGCCGTCGGCGTTCAGGGCGGCGGCGGCCTTGGCCTTGGAGGGGCGGGCGCCGTAGGTGTCGAAGAAGGCCGTGTTGTGGGCGGTGATACCGGCCGGGACGATCGAGTACAGCGAGGTGGCCGTGCCCTGGTAGACGTCCTTCATGAGGGCGTCGCGGTCGAGCAGGTAGGCGATGGCCTTGCGCACCCCGAGCCGGCCGGCGACCGGGTCGTCCATGTTGAAGACGAGGTGCTGGACCTCGGCGCTGGTGCCCTCGACGATCTCGACGCCGGCGTCGGCGCCGGCGGCCTCGATGTCGGCGATGTCCTTCGAGCTGAGGCCTCGGTAGGCGATGTCGATGTTCTTGTCGGTCAGGGACCGCTTCAGCTGGTCCTGGTCGCCGTGGAAGAACTTCAGGGTCACACCGGAGTTCTTCACCTCGGCGGTGCCCTTGTAGTTCTCGTTGACGGAGAAGACGGCCTCGTCCTCGCCGAAGGAGTCCAGCTTGTAGGGGCCGGAGCCGACCGCTTCGCCGTCCTCGCGCAGCCCGTCCGCGTCGTACTGGCGGTGGTCGACGATGGAACCGGCACCCGAGGCGATCTTGCTGGGGAAGGTGGCGTCGGGCGTGTTCAGCCGGAAGACGACCGTCTTCTCGTCCGGCGTCTCGACCTTGTCCAGCATGGGGAACATGATCGCGGGACCGGCGTCGTCGTTGATCTTCAGCATCCGGTCGAAGGAGAACTTGACGTCCTCCGAGGTGAGTGAGTCACCGTTGCTGAACCGCAGGTCGTCCTTGAGCGTGCAGGTGTAGACCTTGGTCTCGGTGTCGCTGAACTTGCAGCTCTCGGCCGCCTCGGGCTCCGGTTCGGTGCCGCCCTTGGGGAAGCTCAGCAGCGACTGGAAGACGTTGTTGAACAACAGCCAGGAGCCGGGGTCGTAACCGGACGCGGGGTCCGTGGCCAGGACGTCGTCGGACATCCCCATGACCACGTTGGAGCCGGTGCCCCCGGAATCGCCGTTCTCCGTGCCGCAGCCGGTCAGCAGGCCGGAGGCCAGCCCCGCCACGAGGGGCAGGACTGGCCACTGGTTGCGCATGTTCACGTACGAGTGCCTTGTCGTCGGTGGGTGAATCCCGAAGCCCGTCCCAGGCCCGGGCAAGGTCGGATCAGCCGCTCACTCCACGGCTGAGCTCCCACAGCTGAAGGGTGGAGGAGGAGTTGAGGGCGTAGGCCGTGCCGGTGACGTCGTCGCGGGCGGCCACGTACTGCTTGCCCTGCCACAGCGGGAGCAGCGGGACGTCGTCGGCGACGATGTCCTGGATGTCCGTCAGGCTGCTGGAGGCGGACAGCCGGTCGGCCTCGCGGCGGGACTCCGGGATCAGGGTGTTGCGGATCTCGCTGTTGGCGTAGGGCAGCCCGAGGAAGTTGTCCTTGTCGAGGAACGGCGCGAGGTAGTTGTCGGCGTCCGGGAAGTCGGGGAACCAGCCCATGCCGTAGACGTCGTACGCGCCCTTCTGCTCGGCGGGGCGGAAGGTCTTCCAGGCCGCGCCCTTGATGCTGACGTCGAACAGGCCGCTGTCGTTGAGCTGCTTCTGGAGCTGCTCGAACTCCTGCTGGGTGGCCGGACCGTAGTGGTCGGTGGTGTAGTGCAGGGTCAGCTTGACCGGGCTGGTGATGTTCGCCTTCGCCAGCAGCGCCTTCGCCTTGGCGGTGCTGGGGTCGCCGTACTTGTTGAAGAACGCGTTGGAGTGGCCGGTGATGCTCGCCGGGACCAGCGAGTACAGCGGCTCGGCCTCGGAGCCGTAGACCTTGGAGACGAGTTCGCTGCGGTTGATGACCTGGGCCATCGCCTGGCGCACGGCCTTGGTCTTCACGGTCGCGGCGTTGGTGTTGAAGGCGAGGTAGCGGATCTCCAGACCCGGCATCTCGATGAGGTCGACGGCGTCGTCCGAGGAGGCGGAGAGCTTCTCGATCTGCTCCGGCGACATGGAGCGGGACATGACGTCGATGTCACCGTCGTCCAGGGCGCTGCCCATGGCGTCGGCGTCGGCGAAGGAGCGCAGTTCGGCCTTGTCGTTGTTCACCTTCAGCGCCCCCTTGTAGTGGGGGTTCTTGGTGAACACGGCGTTGACCAGCTCGTCGTCCTTGACCTCGGCCGACATGGTGTACGGGCCGGAGCCGTCGACGTCGAAGCCGTCGCGCAGGCTCTTGGGCTGGTAGTCCTCGGGGTTGACGATGCCCGCGACCGGCGTCGAGAGCTTGTACGGGAACGTGGCGTCGGCGGTCTTGAGGTGGAAGATCACCTCGCGGTCGCCCTTCGTCTCCACCGTGTCGATGGTGGAGAGCAGGCCGACCGGACCGCCCTCGGCGTTGATGGCGAGGACGCGTTCGATCGAGTACTTCACGTCGTCCGCCGTCACGGCGTCGCCGTTGGAGAACTTCAGGTCCTTGCGCAGCGTGCAGGCGTAGCGCTCGTTGCCGGTGTCGGTGAAGCGGCAGCTCTCGGCGGCCTCGGGCACGGGTTCGCCCTCGCCGCGCGGCTGGATCATCAGGGTCTGCACGGTCTGGCGCAGGATGTTCCAGGTGCCGACGTCGTAGGCGTACGCCGGGTCGAGGGGCGCGGGGGCGTCCTGCGAGGCGGTGAACCGGTCCGTGGTGCCGACGACGATCGCGTCTCCGCCACTGCCGCCGTCGGACCCGCCACACGCGGCGAGAACCGGCGCGAGCAGGCCGATGACGGCCGGCAGCACCAAAGTCTTGCGGTTCATGCTCGAGTTTCTCCAGAGCTGTTGGTCCGTGTACCCGGCATGCATGGGTGGTGCGGCGGATCACGGGGGTTACGGCGATGTTCTCGCGACGAGATTAGTCCGGGTCCGCACGCCCGTTGACGGCCACCGGAGTTGGGCTGCCATCACGCAGCGAAACCGGTTGCCGACGCATTGAAAACCCGACCGGGGAAGGATTCGTGCAGGGTCCCACCAATCGGGACACAAGGGCACGTCGAAGCCGCCCGAACCGGACGTCGATGCACACACCTCATCGACTGTCGATCCCCTGCCGCGTGGGGAACGTCACACCGTCAACGCCATGGGTCCGTACCGGAATTCGGCCATCCCGCGGGGTTCGAATTCCTTTGCGGCGGGCCCGGTAAATACCGCCGCTATCGGTGCCGCACGCTGCGTGAAGGGTCAGCGCATTTCCGTCATCAGGCCGCGCAGAAATGCCAGGTCGACCTCCTCGAGCGAGGACACGACGGTGCGCCGGGCGGCCGGCGCGATGGGGGCCACCGAGGGCACCGCCACGACATGGCAGCCCGCGGCCTCGGCCGCCGCGACTCCGGTCGCGGTGTCCTCGACGACGGCGCATCTGGCCGGATCCACGCCGAGGCCGGCCGCGGCGAAGAGATACGGGTCGGGGTGGGGCTTGGTCCGGGGCACCTCGTCGCCCGCCACCGTCAGCGCGAAGTGCTGGGGGCCGAGCGAGGTGAGCACCCGGTCGATGATGCGCCGGTGCGAGGCGGAGACCAGCGCGGTGGGGATCTCGTACTCGGCGAGTTCAGCCAGCAGCCGCAGGGCGCCCGGCATCAGCGGCAGCGAGCGGCCGATACGGTCCTCAAAACCGTCGTTGAGCAGCACCGACAGCTCGGGCAGGGTGATGTCGGCGCCGGTGGCCTCGATCAGGAAGCCCGCGCTGCGGGTCATGGGGCCGCCGACGACGACATGGCGCCAGGAGTCGTCGAGGGTGTGTCCGAGCCGGGCGAAGACCTCGACCTCCACGTCCCACCAGAAGCCCTCGGTGTCCACGAGGGTGCCGTCCATGTCGAGGAGCACCGCCTGAAGCGCTGACCCTTGGGCCGTACGGGTTGCTGGCGCGGGGACCGTGCTGGTCATCCTGGCGCACCTCCTTGAGGGACGATCAGGCCGGTTCCCAGGAGGGAACCGGCCTGCGGTGGACCGACAAGTGTACGTCGCGGTACGACGACATGCTTTGTTTAACCGGGAGGGCCCGTGGCACACCGGAGCCACGGTCGAGGGCCGCCTCGACGCGGCCCTCTCCGCTGCCCCTCGCGACGCGCTGCCCTCGCTCGCGTCGACGTCCTCAGCGCGCGTCGATCTCCTCAGCGGGCGTTGAAGTACTTCGCCTCGGGGTGGTGGATCACGATGGCGTCCGTGGACTGCTCGGGGTGCAGCTGGAACTCCTCGGACAGGTGGACGCCGATGCGCTCCGGCTGGAGCAGTTCGGCGATCTTGGCGCGGTCCTCCAGGTTCGGGCAGGCGCCGTAGCCGAGCGAGAAGCGGCAGCCCTGGTACTCGGTACGGAACATGCCGTCCAGGGAGCGCGGGTCGGCGCCGGCGATGCCGAGTTCGTCGCGCACGCGCGCGTGCCAGTACTCGGCGAGGGCCTCGGCCAACTGCACGGACAGGCCGTGCAGTTCGAGGTAGTCGCGGTAGGCGTTCGCCTCGAAGAGCTTGGCGGTCTCCTCGCCGATGCGGGAGCCGACGGTGACGACCTGGAGGCCGACGACGTCGGTCTCCCCCGACTCCTCCGGGCGGAAGAAGTCCGCCAGGCACAGCCGGCGGCCGCGGCGCTGGCGCGGGAAGGTGAACCGGGTGCGCTCATTGCCCTCGTCGTCGAGGATGATCAGGTCGTCGTCCTTGGACACGCACGGGAAGTAGCCGTAGACGACGGCCGCCTCCAGCAGGTTCTCCGTCTGGAGCTTGTCCAGCAGACCGCGCAGCCTGGGCCGGCCCTCGGTCTCCACGAGCTCCTCGTACGACGGGCCTTCGCCGGTGCGGGCCTGCTTGAGGCCCCACTGCCCCTTGAACAGGGCGCCCTCGTCGAGCCAGGACGCGTACTCCTTGAGCTGGATGCCCTTGATGACGCGGGTGTCCCAGAACGGCGGCGTGGGCACGGGGTTGTCGACGGCGACGTCGGACCGGACGTGGCCCTCCTCCGGGCGCTCCTCGACCTCGACGCTCGCGGCCGCACGCACCCGGCGCTGCTTCAGTTCGGGCAGCTTGGCTCCGGGGACGCCGCGCTTGACGCCGATGAGGGCGTCCATGAGGCGCAGGCCCTCGAAGGCGTCGCGGGCGTAGCGGACCTCGCCCTCGTAGATCTCGTGCAGGTCCTGCTCGACATACGCACGGGTCAGGGCGGCACCGCCCAGGATCACGGGGTAATCGGCGGCGAGGCCACGGGTGTTGAGCTCCTCCAGGTTCTCCTTCATGATCACCGTGGACTTCACCAGCAGCCCGGACATGCCGATCACGTCGGCCTTGTGCTCCACGGCCGCGTCGAGGATCGCGGAGACAGGCTGCTTGATGCCGAGGTTGACGACGGTGTAGCCGTTGTTGGTCAGGATGATGTCGACGAGGTTCTTGCCGATGTCGTGCACGTCCCCGCGCACGGTGGCCAGCACGATCGTGCCCTTGCCCTCGTCGTCCGTCTTCTCCATGTGCGGCTCCAGATAGGCCACCGCCGTCTTCATGACCTCGGCGGACTGGAGCACGAACGGCAACTGCATCTGGCCGGAGCCGAACAGCTCACCGACGACCTTCATGCCCTCAAGGAGGGTGTTGTTGACGATGTCGAGGGCGGGCGTGTCCTGGAGTGCCTCTTGGAGGTCGGCCTCCAGGCCGTTCTTCTCGCCGTCGATGATCCGGCGCTTGAGGCGTTCCTCCAGCGGCAGCGCGGCCAGTTCCTCGGCCTTGCCCGCCTTCAGCGACTTCGCCGTGGCGCCCTCGAACAGCGCCATCAGCTTCTGCAACGGGTCATAGCCCTCGGCGCGCCGGTCGTAGATCAGGTCGAGGGCGGTCTGGACCTCTTCCTCGCTGAAGCGGGCGATCGGCAGGATCTTCGAGGCGTGCACGATGGCCGAGTCCAGGCCCGCCTTCACGCACTCGTCCAGGAATACCGAGTTCAGCAGCATCCGCGCGGCCGGGTTCAACCCGAAGGAGATGTTCGACAGCCCCAGCGTCGTCTGCACCTCGGGGTGGCGCCGCTTCAGCTCACGGATCGCCTCGATGGTCGCGATGCCGTCCTTGCGGGACTCCTCCTGACCCGTGCAGATCGTGAAGGTCAGGGTGTCGATGAGGATGTCCGACTCGTGGATGCCCCAGTTCCCGGTCAGGTCGGCGATCAGCCGCTCGGCGATCTCGACCTTGTGCTCCGGGGTGCGGGCCTGGCCGTCTTCGTCGATCGTCAGCGCGATCAGCGCGGCGCCATGCTCCTGGGCCAGCTTGGTGACCTTCGCGAACCGGGACTCCGGGCCGTCGCCGTCCTCGTAGTTGACCGAGTTGATCACCGCACGCCCGCCGAGCTTCTCCAGCCCCGCCCGGATGACGTCGACCTCGGTGGAGTCCAGCACGATCGGCAGCGTCGAGGCCGTCGCGAACCGGCCCGCCAGCTCCTCCATGTCGGCAACGCCATCGCGGCCGACGTAGTCCACGCACAGGTCGAGCATGTGCGCGCCCTCGCGGATCTGCTCGCGGGCCATCTCCACGCAGTCGTCCCAGCGGGCCTCCAGCATCGCCTCGCGGAACTTCTTCGACCCGTTGGCGTTCGTCCGCTCACCGATCGCCATGTACGCCGTGTCCTGCCGGAACGGCACCGTCTGGTACAGGGAGGCGGCGCCCGGCTCGGGCTGCGGGCTGCGCTCGGTGGGCGCGAGATCGCGGACGCGCTCGACGACCTGGCGCAGGTGCTCGGGAGTGGTGCCGCAACAGCCGCCGATGAGGGACAGGCCGTAGTCGCGGACGAAGTTCTCCTGCGCGTCGGCCAGTTCCGGCGCGGTCAGGGGGTAGTGGGCGCCGTCCTTGGTGAGGACGGGCAGGCCGGCGTTGGGCATGCAGGACAGCTGGATGCGGGAGTGCCGGGCCAGATAGCGCAGGTGCTCGCTCATCTCCGCCGGACCGGTCGCGCAGTTCAGGCCGATCACGTCGATGCCCAGCGGCTCCAGCGCCGTCAGCGCGGCACCGATCTCGGAGCCCAGCAGCATCGTCCCGGTCGTCTCCACCGTCACCGAGACGATCAGGGGGACGTCGTATCCGGCCGTCTCCATGGCCCTACGAGCGGCGATGACGGAGGCCTTGGTCTGGAGGAGGTCCTGGGTGGTCTCCACCAGGAGGGCGTCGGCGCCGCCGGCCAGCAGGCCCTCGGCGTTCTGCTGGTAGGCGTCCCGGATGGCACCGAAGGTGGTGTGCCCGAGCGTGGGGAGCTTGGTGCCGGGGCCCATCGAGCCGAGGACCCAGCGCCGGCGGCCGTCACGGGCCGCGTACTCGTCCGCCGTCTCGCGGGCGATACGGGCGCCCGCCTCGGACAGTTCATGGACGCGGTCGGAGATGTCGTACTCGCCGAGGGCGGAGAGGTTGGCGCCGAAGGTGTTGGTCTCCACGCAGTCGACGCCGACGCCGAAGTACTCGGCGTGCACCGCGCGCACGATGTCGGGGCGGGTGACGTTGAGGATCTCGTTGCAGCCCTCCAGCTGCTGGAAGTCCTCGAGCGTGGGCTCCTGCGCCTGGAGCATGGTGCCCATCGCCCCGTCGGCGACCACCACACGGGTGGCCAGAGCCTCACGGAGCTCGGACGCGCGGGTCCGGCTGTCGGCGGAAGGGGTCGGTGGCAACGAGGCCATGAAAGGGCTCCCTCAGGGTGCGACGGCTGTCGGCTTTGCTTCCTGCCGTGGGACTTCCCACCGCGGGCGCACGCCGTCAGGGTAGCCGGGACCGGGCCCGGACGGTCAGAGCGTCCACGGGACGGACGAGGATGGCGGGCAGTCAGGTGGGGGACCCGGGTGACCGCGCGTGCGGATCGCCGGTGACGCAAAGGTGTCGTACGACCATTGGCGATTGGTCGGCATGGACTAGTAGTGTTCGACATTGCCGAACGGCGGCAGCGACGTCGCGGGTCGACGGTCGAAGGGGACGGAGGCAGGACGGCGATGGCACGGAACATCCAGTCGCTCGAACGGGCGGCGGCGATGCTGCGGCTGCTCGCGGGCGGCGAGCGTCGGCTCGGCCTGTCGGACATCGCCTCGGCCCTGGGTCTCGCCAAGGGCACCGCGCACGGCATCCTGCGCACCCTCCAGCTGGAGGGGTTCGTCGAGCAGGACGAGGCGTCGGGGCGGTACCAGCTGGGCGCCGAGCTGCTGCGTCTGGGCACCACGTATCTCGACGTGCACGAGCTGCGGGCACGCGCGCTGGTGTGGACCGACGACCTGGCCCGCTCCAGCGGCGAGAGCGTCCACCTCGGTGTGCTGCACCAGCAGGGCGTGCTGATCGTGCACCACGTCTTCCGGCCCGACGACAGCCGGCAGGTCCTGGAGATCGGGGCCATGCAGCCCCTGCACTCCACCGCTCTCGGCAAGGTGCTGTCGGCGTACGACCCGGTGGCCCACAGCGAGGTGCTGGAGGCCGACCGCAAGGCGTTCACCGACCGCACGGTGTGCGAGCTGGACGCCTTCGAGAACGTCCTCGACATCACCCGCGCGCGTGGGTACGCGGCGGACGTGGAGGAGACCTGGGAGGGCGTGGCCGGTGTGGCCGCGCCCATTCACGACCGGCGGCGGATGCCGGTGGGGGCGGTCGGTGTCACCGGGGCCGTGGAGCGGCTGTGCCGGGACGGTGAGCTGCGTCCCGAGCTGATCGCGGCGGTGCGGGACTGTGCCCGCGCGGTGTCGCGGGACCTGGGCGCCGGGCGCTTCTAGAGCGGGCCCGGGGCGGGCCGGCGGGAGCCGTCGGCACAGAACTCGACAGGAGCCACCGGGACGCCGCGACGGCGTTCCGGTCCTAGCCCTACCCTGAAGTGGACATATAGGGCGGGTCGCACCAGGTGGCCTGTTCGAAGATCGATAGCTCACGGCAATCAATAACGATCGTGCTTTCGATAACAGAACCCTTGACGCACATGTGACGCCGGGGTGAGACTCCCGTCCATCGGTCGGCATTGTCGAACACCTACCGGCAATACGCGCTAGAGTGTGACAACGCCAAGGGCCGGCATCGCTCTCACCCCGAGGGCACGCGAACCACCGGAGGGACCCGGGGTTCTGCTTCCCCTGGACGAAGGACAAAGGAGTCGCGGGTGTCCAGCTCCGACATCTTCATCGGCGAGACCATAGGTACCGCCATACTCATCCTGCTCGGCGGCGGCGTCTGCGCGGCCGTGACGCTGAAGGCCTCCAAGGCCCGTAACGCCGGCTGGCTCGCCATCACCTTCGGGTGGGGTTTCGCCGTACTGACGGCCGTCTACACGTCCGCGCCGCTCTCCGGCGCCCATCTGAACCCGGCCGTCACCCTCGCGCTCGCGCTCAAGAAGGACGGCATCTCCTGGAGTGACGTCCCGATCTACTGGGGCGGGCAGCTGCTCGGCGCCATGATCGGCGCGGCCCTGGTCTGGATCGCCTACTACGGCCAGTTCCTCGCACACCTGACCGACGACGAGATCGTCGGCGCTCCGGATGCGCGGGGCACCGTCACGAAGTCCGTCGAGGCGCAGGAGAAGGGCGCCGGCCCGGTCCTGGGCATCTTCTCCACCGGCCCCGAGATCCGGGTCGCCTGGCAGAACATCGCCACCGAGGTCATCGGCACCATCGTGCTGGTGCTCGCGGTTCTCACGCAGGGCCTCAACGACGGCGGCAACGGCCTGGGCACCCTGGGCGCCCTGATCACCGCCCTGGTCGTCGTCTCGATCGGTCTCTCCCTCGGTGGCCCGACGGGTTACGCCATCAACCCGGCCCGTGACCTCGGTCCGCGTATCGTGCACGCCCTCCTGCCCTTGCCCAACAAGGGTGGCTCCGACTGGAGCTACGCCTGGGTCCCGGTCGTCGGTCCCCTGATCGGCGCCGCGATCGCTGCGGGCATCTACAACGTCGCTTTCGCTTAGAACAAGCAGTCGTAGACAGTCCCCCTTACTTACGGAAACCCAGGAGCACACCGTGACCGACGCGCACACCGCCGGCCCCTTCATCGCCGCGATCGACCAGGGCACGACCTCGTCCCGCTGCATCGTCTTCGACCGGGACGGCCGTATCGTCTCCGTCGACCAGAAGGAGCACGAGCAGATCTTCCCCAAGCCGGGCTGGGTCGAGCACAACGCCACCGAGATCTGGACCAACGTCCAGGAAGTGGTCGCCGGAGCCATCGAGAAGGCCGGCATCACCCGGGACGACATCAAGGCCATCGGCATCACCAACCAGCGGGAGACCACTCTCCTGTGGGACAAGAACACCGGTGAGCCCGTCCACAACGCCATCGTCTGGCAGGACACCCGCACCGACGCGCTCTGCCGCGAGCTCGGCCGCAACGTCGGCCAGGACCGCTTCCGCCGCGAGACGGGCCTGCCCCTCGCCTCGTACTTCGCCGGCCCCAAGGCCCGCTGGCTGCTGGACAACGTCGAGGGCCTGCGCGAGCGCGCCGAGGCCGGCGACATCCTCTTCGGCACCATGGACTCCTGGGTCATCTGGAACCTGACCGGCGGCGTCAACGGCGGCAAGCACTACACCGACGTCACCAACGCCTCCCGCACCATGCTGATGAACCTCCACACGCTGGAGTGGGACGCGAAGATCGCCGAGTCCATCGGCGTGCCGCTGTCGATGCTCCCGGAGATCCGCTCCTCCGCCGAGGTCTACGGCGAGGTCTCCGGCGGCAAGCTGGGCGACCTGCTCGGCGGCATCCCGGTCGCCTCGGCGCTCGGTGACCAGCAGGCGGCCCTGTTCGGCCAGACCTGTTTCGCCGAGGGCGAGGCGAAGTCGACGTACGGCACCGGCACCTTCCTGCTGATGAACACCGGTGAGAAGCCGGTCAACTCCTACAACGGCCTGCTCACCACGGTCGGCTACCGGATCGGCGACCAGAAGGCGGTCTACGCCCTCGAGGGCTCGATCGCCGTCACCGGTTCGCTGGTGCAGTGGATGCGCGACCAGATGGGCCTGATCTCCACCGCCGCCGAGATCGAGACGCTCGCGCTGTCGGTCGAGGACAACGGCGGCGCCTACTTCGTGCCGGCCTTCTCCGGTCTGTTCGCCCCGTACTGGCGCTCCGACGCCCGCGGTGTGATCGCGGGCCTGACCCGGTACGTCACCAAGGCGCACCTCGCGCGCGCCGTCCTGGAGGCCACGGCCTGGCAGACCCGTGAGATCACCGACGCCATGACGAAGGACTCCGGTGTCGAGCTCGCGGCCGTCAAGGTCGACGGCGGTATGACCTCCAACAACCTGCTGATGCAGACCCTCGCCGACTTCGTGGACGCCCCCGTGGTGCGTCCGATGGTCGCCGAGACGACCTGCCTCGGTGCCGCCTACGCCGCCGGTCTCGCCGTCGGCTTCTGGACCAGCACCGACGACCTGCGCGCCAACTGGCGCCGAGCCGCCGAGTGGACCCCCAACATGGCCGCGGAGAAGCGCGACCGTGAGTACAAGAGCTGGCTCAAGGCCGTCGAGCGGACGATGGGCTGGCTCGAGGACGAAGAGAGCTGACGAGAGCCACTCGCAGGCTCAAGCCGCTCTGATGAGGAGTAAGAACCCGAAATGACCAGTCAGACCACCCTGCAGTCCGTGCCTGCCCTCGGTACGCGCCCGGCCTCCGGCTCCAACCCGAGCCGCGCCGAGACCCGGGAGCAGCTCTCCAAGGCGTCGTACGACCTTCTCGTGATCGGCGGCGGCATCCTGGGCATCTCCACCGCCTGGCACGCCGCGCAGTCCGGCCTGCGGGTGGCCCTGGTCGACGCCGGCGACTTCGCCGGTGCCACCTCTTCCGCCTCCTCGAAGCTGCTCCACGGCGGTCTGCGCTACCTGCAGACCGGCGCGGTGCGGCTGGTGGCGGAGAACCACTTCGAGCGCCGTGCGGTCTCCCGCCAGGTGGCCCCCCACCTGGCGAACCCGCTCACGTTCTACCTCCCCGTGTACAAGGGCGGGCCGCACGGCGCCGCGAAGCTCGGGGCGGGCGTCTTCGCCTACTCGATGCTCTCCGCGTTCGGTGACGGCGTCGGCCACCTGCTGTCCCCCGCCAAGGCGGCGCAGGACGTGCCGGAGCTGCGTACCGACAACCTCAAGGCCGTCGCGGTCTACGGCGACGACCAGATGAACGACGCGCGCATGGCGCTGATGACGGTCCGCGCGGCCGTCGAGGCGGGCGCGGTGGTCCTGAACCACGCCGAGGTGACCGGGCTGCGGTTCACCCGGGGCCGGGTGACGGGCGCCGAGCTGCGCGACCGCCAGTCCGGCGACGAGTTCGGCGTGAACGCCCGCCTGGTGCTGAACGCGACCGGCCCGTGGGTGGACCACCTGCGCAAGATGGAGGACCCGAACGCGGCTCCTTCCATCCGCCTGTCCAAGGGCGCGCACCTGGTCCTGAAGCGGACGTCGCCCTGGCGGGCCGCGCTCGCCACCCCCATCGACAAGTACCGCATCACCTTCGCCCTCCCGTGGGAGGACATGCTGCTGCTGGGCACCACGGACGAGGAGTTCGAGGGCGACCCGGCGGACGTGACGGTGACCGAGAAGGACACCGCGCAGATACTCGACGAGGCCGCGTTCTCCATCCGCGACCAGCAGCTCGACCGGGACCTCATCACGTACGCCTTCGCAGGTCTGCGGGTGCTGCCGGGTGGCCCCGGTGACACCGCCAAGGCCAAGCGGGAGACCGTGGTGACCGAGGGCCGGGGCGGCATGCTGTCCGTCGCGGGCGGCAAGTGGACGACGTTCCGGCACATCGGCCGTACGGTCATGAAGCAGCTGGAGTCGCTGCCGGGCGCCCCGCTCGGTGACGACTACGAGCCGATCTCCTCGCTGCCCAAGAGGCTGCCGCTGCCGGGTGTCGCCAACCCGCGCGCGGTCGCCCACCGCCTGCTGGTCGACAACCCGGCGCCGGGCCCGCGGATGGCGGCGGACACGGCCAAGCACCTGGCCACGCACTACGGTTCGCTCGCCTTCGACATCGCCCGCCTGGCGAACGAGAACCCGGAACTGGGCCGGCGGGTCCACCCGGACGCCCCGGAGATCTGGGCGCAGGTCGTCTACGCCCGGGACCACGAGTGGGCCGAGACCGCGGACGACGTGCTGCGCCGCCGTACGACGCTGACGATCCGCGGCCTGGCCACGGACGACGTCCGCGCCAAGGTCCAGGACCTGCTCGACAAGAAGTAGACCTCGGGCCGGCCCTTCCTGCCCTGGCCGGCACCACCGAGAACGGCCCCTCTCCCCTATGGGGGCCGGCACGCGAACGGGGCGGCTCCACGCCGATGGAGCCGCCCCGTTCGTGTGTCCGCGGTGTCGGTGGCGGGGGTTCTCCCGGGTGCATGACCGTGGATCGGGCGACCCCCGCGCTGGTCCGGCGCCGGGTCAGGCGAGCGCGGCCACGACGTCACGCACCGCCTGGGGGGACGTCAACTCCTCGCGCCGGACGATGAGTTCGCGGCCCAGCAGCAGCGACCTGCGGGACGCGGGGGCCGGGTCGGGGAGGGTCGTCAGGTCGGTCAGGTGGGCGAAGCCGATGATGCGGCGGACGATCTCGGTGCCGGCGTAGCCCACGGACTCGGTCCAGACGCGGCGCAGGAAGCGGTCCAGATAGGCGTCGTCGAAGAAGGTGTCGACGCGGGTCGGCCACAGGCGGCGGAACTCCGTCTCGAACGCCTCCCAGGACAGCCGGAGTTGGTCCGCGTGGTCCGTCAACCGACCCAGCGCTCGTGCCCGTTCCTCCGACACCAGTGCGTTGGCCCAGTACAGGCCGAGGTCGTAGCCGATGGGGCCGACGAAGGAGAACTCGGGGTCGAAGACCCGGACGACGGGGGTGCCGTCGCGGTCGCCGACCATGACGCTGCCGGTGTGCAGGTCGCCGTGCAGGAGGGCCTGGGCGCTGGTCATGAAGGTGTGGCGCAGGTCGGCCACCTCAGTGCGCAGGCGGGTGTCGGCGCGGAACTCGCGGGCCAGGTCGTCCAGTTGCTCGTGCCAGTGGTTGTGCTCGTGCTCGATGTACGGCTCGGAGAGGACGACGTCCTCGGTGATCTTGCACAGTTCCGGGCTGACCGAGGCGGCGATCAGGGCCTTGCGGTCGGCGGAGGCCATGCCGAAGTCGCTGGTGGCGAAGGAGAACTGGGCGACGAACTCGCCGATCCGGGCCGAGGTGTGCGGGCCGTACGCGGCGCCCTCGTTGAGGAGGGTCCGCAGGACCTGCAGGTCCGACATGTCCTCCATGACGAGGGCGTGGTTCTCGGGGTCGTAGCCGTGGATCGCCGGGATCTTGTCCGGGGCGACCCGCGCGACCTGCTCGTAGGCGCGGGCCTCGGCGTCGGCGCGGTCGGGGCTCATCGGCCAGGACGGGCCGGCCACCCGGACCCAGGGCAGGGCCTGCTTGACGGCGAGGCGGCGGGTGCCGTCGGTGTTCGAGGCGAGGAACACCCTGTTCATGTTGCCGTCCGAGACCTCCCGGACGGTGATGTCGGCCGGGTCGTCCCAGTGGCCCCGCTCGTGCAGGTAGCCCGGGATGTCGTCGGTCTCCAGGATGCGGTAGCCCATGGCTCTCCTCAGGACGTGCGGCGCTTGGACAGGGTGAAGCTGAAGACCAGGGCGAGGATGAGGACCGCGCCCTCGACGACGTCCTGGGTGTAGTAGGGCAGGCCCTTGATGGTCAGGCCGGTGGTGATGATGCCGATCAGGACCGCGCCGAGGGCCGTCCCCCAGACGTTGGGGCGGCCCCGGCCGAGGACCGAGGTGCCGACCAGGGCCACCGCCACCGCCTCCAGGAGCTGGGAGGTGCCGGCGCTCACGTCGCCCTGGCCGATGCGGGCGGCGAGGATCAGGCCGCCGACGGAGGCGAGGACGCCGGACAGGACGTAGGCGAGACAGCGGTACGCCCCGACGCGGATGCCCGCGAGGCGGGAGGCCTCGGGGTTGGCGCCGATGGCGTACAGGACCCGGCCCCAGCGGGTGCGGGCCAGGAAGACCCAGGCGGCGAGGGTGAGGCCGCCGAAGATCAGGACCGAGACGGGGATGCCGAGGACCGTGCCGCGGTCGATGCGCAGGAACCCGGCGGTGAACGTGCCGGGGGCGGTGGTGCCGTCGTCCAGGGTCATGCCCGGGGTGATCGACTGGCCGTCGACCAGGATGAGCTTGCCGCCCTGGATGACGAACATGGTGCCGAGGGTGGCGAGCATGTCGGGGATCTTCAGGACGACGATCAGCAGCGCGTTGAGCAGGCCCGCGAGGGCGCCGGCGGCGAGGACGGCGACGATGGCGACCGCTCCGACCTGGTTCTGGACGACCATCGTCTGGGCCGCGACCGAGACGCCGAGTCCGGCGACCGCGCCGACGGACATGTCCATGCCCCCGACGGCCATGGTGAGGGTGACGCCGAGGCCGAGGATCGCGGCGACGGAGACGTAGCGCAGGGTGTCGAGGAGGGTCGCGGACTCGCGGAAGGAGCCCTCGCTGAGCGCGAAGTACAGGAAGAGCGCGACCGTCACGAAGATGAAGCCGTACTTGATGACGGCGTTCTGGACCCGTAGGGCGGTGGAGTCGGCGGGCGGGAGCGTCGCCTTCGTGGGGACTTCCGTGCTCTGGGTGGTCGTCATGGCGTAGTTCCTCAGGGAGCCGGGGTCACACGGACGCCGAGATGGTCTGGATGACGCGGTCGCGTTCCGCGGCCTCGCCGTACGCGTCGAGGTGGATCTCACCGGCGGCGAGCACGACGACCCGGTCGGCGACCTCGAGCACCTCGTCGACGTCGGCGGACAGGACGAGCACGGCGGCGCCCTCGGCGGCGAGGGTGCGGGCGCGCCGGCCGATGTCCCGGCGGGCACCGATGTCCACGCCTCGGAACGGCTCGTCCAGGATGAGAACGCGGGGGGTCTCGGCGAGCCAGCGGCCGACGACGACCTTCTGCTGGTTGCCGCCGGACAACTCCTCGACGGTGCTGTGCTCGTCGCGGGCGACGACCCCGAGGGCCTCGATGGTGTCGCGGCCGAGGGCGTCCTCCCTCCCCCGCTGGACGAGCCCCGCCCGGGACAGCGACCTCAGGAACGGCAGCGAGACGTTCCGGGCCAGGGACCAGCCGGGGATCAGGGCGTCGGCGTGCCGGTCCTCGGGGACGAGGTGGACGCCGGCCCGGATCGCGTCGGAGGGTCTCCTCGGCGCGTACGGCGTGCCGTCCAGGGCGACGGAACCGGTCGTGAAGGGCTCGGCGCCGAACAGTCCGCGGGCCAGCTCGGTCTTGCCGGCGCCCAACAGGCCGACGACGCCGGTGACTTCGCCGGCTCGGAGGTCGAGGTCCAGGGGGGCCCGGCCCGGGAGGAGGCGGACGCCGCGCAGGGACAGGGCCACCTCGCCGGCGGCGCCCTCGCGCACCGGGCGGGCCGTCGTCGCCTCCTGGGCCTGGGCGAGCATCGCGCGCAGGGCGGCGTCCCAGTCGAAGGGCTTGGCCTGGTCCTCGGTGAGTCGGCCGTCCCGCAGGACGACCAGGCGGTCGGCGAGGGCGTCGATCTCGCCGAGGCGGTGGGAGACGTAGAGGACCGCGATGCCGTCGTCGCGCATCCTCTCGACGAGCGTGAACAGGCGCTCGGCCTCGGCGGCGGAGAGCGCGGAGGTCGGCTCGTCGAGGACGAGCAGCCGGGGGCGGGTCGCCAGGGCGCGGGCGAGGATGAGCAACTGGCGGTCGGAGATGCCGAGTTCGGTGACGTCCCGCTTGAGCAGGGGGTCGCTCCAGTCCAGACCGAGGCCGGCCTGGATCTCGCGGGCGCGGGCGAGCAGCGTGCCGCTGTTGAGGAAGGGGTTGCCGCGGCGTTGCGCGAGTTCCTCGAAGACGAGGTTCTCGGCGACCGTGAGGCCGGGCACGATGCCCTCGCCGATGCGCTGGTACACCGTCTGGATGCCCAACTGGCGGGCGGCGAGCGGCGACTGGAGTGCGGCGGGCCGGCCCGCGACCCGTATCTCGCCGCCGTGGTCGGTGTGCACGCCCGACAGGATCTTGATCAGCGTGGACTTGCCGGCGCCGTTCGCGCCGAGCAGCGCGACGACGCTGCCCGGGGCGATGTCGAGTGAGACGGAGGCGAGGACGGTCTTGCCGCCGAAGGCCATGCTGACGTCGGTGAGAGCGACGGCCGGGGCGGCCGGGGTGGCCTCCTCACGGGCCGTCTCAGTGGGCGACATTCGAGATCCAGTCCGCGGTCGAGACCTGGGCCAGGTTCAGCGCGGGCAGGGCCTCACGCAGCTGGTCCATGTTCCCGATCTTGTTCTTCCTGAGGAAGTCCTGGGTGATGGCGACGGCCGGGAACTGGACGGAGGTCTTGTTCAGCTGTCCGGCCAGTTCCAGCGCGGTCGTCCGGACGACGGCGGCGCCCACGGCGGACGGGTCGGTGCCGGCGGTCGCGACCCAGGGGCTGCCGGCGGCGGTCATCTGCTGGATGTCGGCGTTGGAGACGTCCGCGCCGAAGACCTTCACCTTGTCCTGGAGCTTCTTGTTCTGGACGGCGAGGACGGTGCCCTTGGCGAGCTCGTCGTAGGGGGCGAAGACGCCGGTCACGTCGGAGTGCTGGGTGAGCGCGGCGGAGACCAGGGGGACGTTGTCGGTGGCGGTGGAGTCGGTGACCTTGCCGACCTTGAACTCCTGCTTCCAGGCGTTGTTGTCGACGGTTCCCTTCCAGACCGAGTCGCGCTTGTCGAGGGCGGCGTAGCCGGCGACGTTGACGTAGCCGACCTTGGCGTTCTTGCCGAGGTCCTTCGCCATCACGTCGAGGACGGCCTTGGCCATGCTCGCGTCGTCCTGCTTGGTGGAGACGACACCCTTCGTGGCGGTCTCGACGTCGTAGACGACGACCTTGATGCCCTTCTGCACGGCCTTGTCGATCTCCGGCTGGATGGTCGCCGGGAAGCCGTGGTCGATGATGATCGCCTTCGCGCCGGAGTTGATGGCGGAGGACAGGTCGGTGGCCTGCTTGGCGTTGTCGGCCTGTGCGTCGTACACGGTCAGGTCGATGCCGAGGGCCTTGGCCTGCGCCTTGGCGCCGTTGCCCCACTGCTCGAAGTAGTCACCGGCGCCGCTCTGCCGGACCAGGGCGACCTTGACCGCGCCCGCGCTGAAGGGGGCGGGCTTCTTGCCGGTGACGGCCGAGGCGGAGGCGGCGGTGTCGCCGGTGTCCTTCGAGGCGTCCGTGGACTGCGAGCAGCCGGACAGCACGAGGGCGCCGAGCGAGGCGAGGGAGAGCGCGGCGAGGGGCAGACGGGTGCGGGGCAGACGAGTGCGGGGCATGACGGGGCTCCAGGTGCGGGGAGGTGAAAGGGGTGCTCGACCCGGAGCAGGGGTGTCGTGATGCGCCGGCGCACAGAGGGGCGGGCGGGCCAGGGCTCCGGGAGGGGTCAGCGACAGCGGGCCGTGGTCGACCGGAGCAGGTCCACGTACAGCCGCCGTACGAGCAGCAGCGTCTTCATACGCAGATCATGAGAAAGATTTCGGCCATACGTCAAAGCTTGAAAGCGGTTTCTCAGAGAGTGAGACAACGACTAGGTCACACCCACCGCAGGTCACGGCAGGCGTTAGCATCGCGGGACCGGCACCGACCCGGCACTGTGAGGCCCTGATGACGACAGCTGGCGCGAAAGCGACGCGTAGGACCGGCATGCGCCGCTGTCCCGGCGCGCCGTGTCGCGGCTGACCGCCCGCCTCGCCCGTCCCGTCACCGCCCCTCTTCCTCCCCCGCCCGTCCGGTGCTTGTCTCGGTATCCGGACATCCCTTCCAGACTCCTGGAGTTGTTCCCATGACCCTGCTGACCACCTGGTCCGAGTCCGGCCCCGAGACGCTGGTCCGCCGCACCTCGGACCCCGCCGAGATCGCCGAGGCCCTCAAGCCGCTCGGCGTGCGCTACGAGCAGTGGCCGATCCGCGAGGACGTCCCCTTCGACGCCGACAGCGACACGGTGTTCGCCGCGTACGGCCCGGAGATCGACAGGCTGAACGCCGAGGAGGGCTTCACGACCGTCGACGTCCTCGGCCTGCACCCCAGCGACGACCCGGAGTTCCCCGCGAAGGCGAAGGCCGCGCGCGAGAAGTTCCTCCAGGAGCACACCCACGACGACGATGACGAGGTCCGCTTCTTCGTCTCCGGCTCGGGCATCTTCTACCTCCACGCGGGCGGTGAGGTGCACGCGGTGTTCTGCGAGAAGGGCGACCTGCTGGGCGTGCCGCGCGGCACCACGCACTGGTTCGACATGGGCACCAACCCGTCGTTCACCGCGATCCGCTTCTTCCACGAGGAGGACGGCTGGATCGGCACCTTCACCGGCTCGACGATCGCCTCCCGCTTCCCGGACTACGACACGATCGCGGCGGGCTACGAGGCGGACAAGGCCTCCGCATGAGCGCGGTGCACGACGTGGACGCCGTGGTGCTCGACATCGAGGGCACCACCAGCGCCACGGGCTTCGTCGTCGACGTGCTGTACCCGTACTCGCGCTCCCGGTTCGGCGCGTTGCTGGCCGAGCGGGGCGACGATCCGGACGTGGCCCGGGCGGTCGCGCAGGTCCGCGAGGCGCTCGGCGACCCGGCGGCGGACGCGGCGGCGGTCGAGAAGGCCCTGAACGCCTGGCTCGACGAGGACCGCAAGGCCACACCGCTGAAGACCCTCCAGGGCGTCATCTGGTCCGAGGGCTTCGCCCGCGGCGACCTCGTCTCCCACTTCTACGACGATGTCGTCCCACGGCTGCGGGCCTGGCACGCGGCGGGGATCGGGCTGTACGTCTACTCGTCCGGTTCGGTCGCCGCCCAGCGGGCGTGGTTCACCCACAGCCCGGAGGGCGACCTCACCCCGCTCGTCTCGGGCCTGTACGACACCGAGAACGCCGGCCCCAAGCAGGAGCCGGAGTCCTACCGCCGGATCGCGGCGGCGACCGGGGTCGAGGCCGCGAGGCTTCTCTTCCTCTCCGACCGTACCGGCGAGCTGGACGCGGCCCGTGCGGCCGGCTGGCGCACCGTCGGGGTCCGGCGGCCCGGGGAGCCGTACTACGCGCAGGGCGTCGGCGACCACGCCGAGGCGGCGGCGTTCGACGAGATCATCCTCAGCACCACCGGGAGCACCGTATGACCGCCGAGATCACCGAACTCGACCTGGAGGAGGCGGGGGCGGTCCTCGCCGCCGAGTCCGCGCGCTTCGCCGGCTTCGGCTGGATGCGCGGCACCTCCGGCAACCTGTCCGTCGTCCTCAGCCGCGACCCGCTGCGGCTCGCGGTGACCGCGAGCGGCCGCGACAAGGGGGAACTGACCCCCGCAGACGTGGTGTTGGTGGACGGCCAGGGCGCCGCGGTGCGGGGCGGCAAGCCGTCCGCGGAGGCCGAGCTGCACGCGCGCGTGGCGGCGCTGACCGGCGCCGGGGCCGTGGTGCACGTGCACACGGTCGCCTCGGTGGCCATGGGGCGGCGGGAGCCGGGCGGGGTCGTCCTGCGCGACCTGGAGATGCTCAAGGGCGTCGGACAGCCCGCGCACGACGTCGAGGTGCTGTTGCCGGTCATCGCCAACAGCCAGGACATGAAGGTGCTCGGGGACCGTCTGGAGGCGGCGCGTGATCCGCGGATGCCGGCGGTGGTGGTCGCGGGGCACGGCCTGTACGTGTGGGGTGCCGATCCCCGTCAGGCCCGGCATCACACCGAAGTCGTGGAGTGGCTGCTGGAGTTGGAGCTGTCGCAGCGCTGAGCACACGGAAGGGGGCCCCGGAGTCGGGGATCCCCTTCTCGTCACGTTCGCGTCACCTCAGGTACTCGCCCGGCAGTTGGCCGGAGGCCACCTCCAGCACACCCCGCTCGGTCACCAGCGCCGTCACCAACCGCCCCGGCGTCACGTCGAAGGCGGGGTTGTGGCCGCGCGACCCGGCGGGTGCCGTCCGTGCGCCGCCCCACTCCAAGACCTCGGTCTCGGCCCGGAGTTCTATGTGGATCTCGTCGCCGGTCTTGGTGGCGAGGTCCACGGTCGTCGTCGGTGCCGCCACCAGGAAGGGGATGCCCGCGTCGGCGCACGCCAGCGCGACCCCCACCGTGCCGACCTTGTTCGCCGTGTCGCCGTTGGCGGCGACACGGTCCGCCCCGACGATCGCCGCGTCGACCTCGCCGCGCAGGATGGTCCCGGCGGCGGCGCCGTCCGCCTGCACGTAGTGCGCGATGCCCTCCTGGACCAACTCCCAGGCGGTGAGCCGGGATCCCTGGAGCAGCGGACGCGTCTCGTCGGCGTAGACGACGTCGAGGCGTCCGCGCGCGTGGAGTTCGCGGATGACGCCGAGTGCCGTGCCCCAGCCGGCCGTCGCGAGGGCGCCCGTGTTGCAGTGGGTCAGGATGCGCAACGGCCGCTCCACGTCCACCCTTTCGAGGAGCCAGTCGGCACCGTGGCGGCCCATCGCCCGGTTCGCCTCGACGTCCTCGCGCTGGACGGCGACGGCCTCCTCCAGGACCGCGCCCAGGCCCTCGTCGAAGCGGGCCATCACGCGGTCCACGCACACCATCAGGTTGACGGCGGTCGGCCGGGCCTCCCGGACGCGGGCGACGGCGGCCCGCACCTGCGCCACCGACCAGCCCTCGCGCTCCCCCTGCACCAGCGCGAGGGCGACCCCGTACGCGCCGGCCGCGCCGATCGCGGGGGCGCCGCGGACCACGAGCCGCTGGATCGCGTCGACCAGAGTGTCCACATCGCGGACAGCCACCGTCTCGTCGCGATGCGGCAGCAGCGTCTGATCGATGAGGGCGAGACCGTCACCGATCCACTCGACGGCACGCAATTCCTGGGACATAGCGGGACACTCCTGATGTTCCGGTGGTGTCCGGTCACGGTACATGACCTGGGGGAACCACAGTTCGAGACAATCGAGCAAGTGACCGGAATCGCACGCCAGGGTCGGGGAACCAGTCCGCATGCCGAGACGCGAGAGGAAGCCCGTGCCGCTCAAGCGCCGTTTCCTCGCCTACGGTCGGTGGGCCGGTGACGGCTGCCGACGCTGACCTGCCCCCTCGTTCCAGCGTCTGTCCGCACCTTCTCCCCTGCCCCTGGCCGCCCCTGCGGCCACCGCACGACCGTGGTCGACGCTCGCGGACGCCGCGCATTCGGCGGTCGTGCCTGAGCGGGGCGTGTGGCGTCCTGTTCGGCCGGTCGGTCGGTCGGCCCCATAATGACGTAAGACATCGGATGTCTTGACGGGCCGTTCGCAGGCCCCGAACCGGGCGTGTGGGAACCACTGGGAGGCCGGGCATGGCAGTCACCGACGAGGCGATCGAGAAGATCAAGGGCATGATCGTCTCGGGCACCCTGCGCCCCGGCGACCGGCTGCCCAAGGAGAGCGAACTCGCCGCCGAACTCGGGCTGTCCCGCAACTCCCTGCGGGAGGCGGTGCGCGCCCTGTCGCTGATCCGGATCCTGGACGTGCGCCAGGGCGACGGCACCTATGTGACCAGCCTGGACCCTCAACTCCTGCTGGAGGCGCTGAGTTTCGTGGTGGACTTCCACCGCGACGACACTGTCCTCGAGTTCCTCGCCGTCCGCCGCATCCTGGAGCCGGCCGCGACCGCGATGGCGGCCCTGCGCATCAGCGAACAGCAACTGGACGCGCTGTCGGCCCAGTTGGACAAGCTCGGCGACGCCCCCTCGGTGGAGGAACTGGTCGCCTGCGACCTCGACTTCCATCGGGGCATCGTGCAGAGCTCCGGCAACTCCGTGCTCTGCTCCCTCCTCGACGGCCTCTCCGGGCCCACCACCCGCGCCCGCATCTGGCGCGGCCTCACCCAGGAGGACGCCGTCAGCCGCACCCTCCACGAACACCGCATGATCCTGGCCGCCCTGCGCGACCGGGACACCGACGCGGCCCGCTCGTGGGCCACGGTGCACATCGCGAGCGTGGAGCAGTGGCTGCGTTCGACCCTGTGAGCGACGGCTCCCCCATCATCGGACGTCTACCCGCGTCAGGGGGTGACATCCGGCACAGCCGTGCAGGTCGTCCCGGCACAGCTCGGATCACTGGGGGTGTTCCGGGGCGACAGACGGGGCAGTGATGCGTTCACTCCCCCGTGCAAGGGGGCTGCGGACGCCCCCGTTGGACGCCGTAAGGTTGGGGCGTACGTGAGGGCACGTCGGAAGGAGGCACTGGGTGATCGAGCTCGAGGGGGTTCCCGAGCTGATCGACCCGGTCATGGTGGCCGCGTTCGAGGGCTGGAACGATGCCGGCGACGCCGCCTCCACCGCGGTCGCGCACCTGGACAGGGAGTGGAAGGGCGAGGTGTTCGCGGCGCTGGACGCCGAGGACTACTACGACTTCCAGGTGAACCGGCCCACGGTGTGGATGGATGCCGGAGTACGGAAGATCACATGGCCGACGACCCGGCTCTCCGTGGTCCGCGTCGGCGGCGACAAGCCGCGCGATCTCGTACTCGTCCGAGGTATCGAACCGTCCATGCGCTGGCGCTCGTTCTGCAACGAGCTGCTCGGCTTCGCCCACGAACTGGGCGTGGAGCTGGTGGTGATCCTGGGCGCCCTGCTCGGTGACACCCCGCACACGCGTCCGGTCCCGATCAGCGGGACCACGTCCGACCCGGACCTGGCCCAGCGGATGGACCTGGAGGAGACCAAGTACGAGGGCCCCACGGGCATCGTCGGCGTCCTCCAGGAGGCGTGCACGCACGCGGGCGTGCCGGCGGTCAGCCTCTGGGCGGCCGTACCGCACTACGTGTCGCAGCCGCCCAACCCGAAGGCGACGCTGGCGCTGCTGAACCGGCTCGAGGACCTGATCGACATCCGTATCCCGCTGGGCGAGCTGGCCGAGGACGCGCGCGCCTGGCAGGTGGGCGTGGACCAGCTGGCCGCCGAGGACACCGAGGTCGCCGAGTACGTGCAGACGCTGGAGGAGGCCCGGGACACCGCGGAGCTGCCGGAGGCGTCGGGCGAGGCGATCGCCCGCGAGTTCGAGCGGTATCTGCGCAGACGGGACGGCGGTGGCCCGACCCCGCCCGGCGGCCGCGCGACCGAGGGCGGCGAGGGCACGTCGTATCTGCGGGACAACCCCGGCGGTCGTACGCGCCCGCCGAAGCCGCCGAGGCCGGGCGGCACGGACGACGAGGGGCCGGCCGACTCGTCGGAGGACTGAGGCGGAGGCCGAGCGCTCCGGGCCGGTGGCTCGGGCGGAGGCCTGCGCGACGGCTTGGGCTGTGCTTGGAGCTTGGGCTGTGCTTGGAGCTTGGGCTGTGCTCGGGGTTCGGGCTGTGCTCGGGGCTGCGCGGAGGAGGGCGGTGTGCGTGACGCGCACCACCCTCCCGGCGCGTCAGACCCGCGGTATCGCCACCACGTCGTAGTCGGTGGTGGGCGTCGGGTCCACGTCGAAGCGGGCGTTGGGCAGGTAGATCCGGTCGCCCCAGGCCGCCGCGGTGGTCGGGATGCGGAAGCGCGGGTCGGTGATCCGGGTGATCGTCGTGCCCTTGGTGCCGGCCGCGTTCAGCCTGAACACGTCGACCGCGTTCTGCGCCTGCTGGACCACGTAGAGGGTCCTGCCGAGCAGCAGGAGGCCGTCCCCGTTGGGGATCTTCGCTCCGCCGAGGTCCACGGCGCGGGCGACTCCGGTGCGCGGGTCGACGCTCTCCAGGGTGCCGCCGTCGGCGAAGGCGTTCACCACGAGCAGCGCGCGGCCGTCGGGGGTGCGCTCGATGCCGTTGGCGGTGAAGTCGTCGCCCTGGACCCAGTCGCCGGTCAGGGGAACGGTCTCGACGTCCAGGGGTTCCCCGTGCCCGCCGAGGCGCAGCTTGTAGAGCTGCGGCTTGAAGGAGTCGGTGAACCAGGCGGCGCCCGGGGTGAGGATCACGTCGTTCACGAAGGTGCCGCCGGTGGCGTACACCTTCTCGATGGCGCCGGAGCGGGCGTCCACCGTGCGGATCTCGCCGCTGTCGCCGCCGGCGAGGAAGAGCCTGTGGCCGTGCGGGTCGATCTTCAGGCCCACGGTGGGGTGTCCCTCGCCGAGGCCCTTGCTGATCACCGAGCCCCGGCCGGTGGCCAGGCTCGCCCGGTAGACGGCGCCGTCGGCCAGGGAGCCGAAGTAGCCGAAGGGTCGGGTCCCGATGGCGATGCCCTCGGGCTGGAAGCCGTCGGGCAGCGGGAACCGGTCGGGCCAGGCGGCCTTTCTCGGTGTCTCGGCCGCGTGTGCGGTGCCGCCGAGCAGCGCTGCTCCCGTCAGCGCCGCGGTCGCGGTGAGCAGTCTTCGACGTGCGAAGGAACGGTCTGTGGGTGCCACTGTGCGTCCTTCTGCCAGGGGGCCGGCGGTGGCCGGCCGAACGGTCAACAGACGCTCCCACCCCATCACATGGCGATGACCACCGCAGTCCTTGGCCGGATTGCTGCGTGACATCTGTTTCAGGGCGGATTGCACCCGTTGCCCAACTCGGCTTCTCTCCAAACGAGTTGCCGAACACAGCCTGGACAAGGGCCCGTTGGGGCGCGTGGTCGTCCACCGCTCACGCTTGAACCGCTGTTCGGGAGCGAGGAAAGCCTGCGGCCGGTCACCCAGCTGACAGGCCAAGGGCGCCTCCCCCACCGCGGGGGAAGCGCCCTTCACCGTGCCGGTGCCTACAGCGCGACGCCGAGCAGCGCGTCCACGGCTCGCGAGACGAGGCCGGGTGCGCCCTCGTCGGTGCCGCCCTGGGCCTGCTGGAGCGCGGCCCAGCGGTCGACCGCGGCGAGCGCCGCGGGGGCGTCGAGGTCGTCGGCGAGGGCCTCGCGGATCTCCTCGACGAGGGCGTCGGCGGGCGGTCCGTCGGGCCGGGACACGGCCGCGCGCCAGGCGCCGAGCCGGGCCACGGCGTCCTGGAGGACCTGGTCGGTCCACTCCCAGTCGGCCCGGTAGTGGTGGGCCAGCAGGGCGAGCCGGATCGCGACCGGGTCGACGCCGTCGTAGCGCAGCTTCGAGACGAAGACCAGGTTGCCCTTGGACTTGGACATCTTCTCGCCGTGCAGGGCGACCATGCCGGCGTGGACGTAGGCCTTGGCCATGGGGAACTCGCCGGTGAGCACCTGGGCGTGCGAGGCGCCCATCTCGTGGTGCGGGAAGGCGAGGTCGGAGCCGCCGCCCTGGACGTCGAAGGTCATGCCGAGGTGGTCCAGGGCGATGGCGACACACTCGATGTGCCAGCCGGGCCGGCCGCGGCCCAGCGAGCCGCCGTCCCAGCTCGGCTCGCCCTCGCGGGCGGCCATCCACAGCATCGGGTCGAGCGGGTTCTTCTTGCCCGGACGGTCCGGGTCGCCGCCGCGCTCGGCGGACAGCAGTCGCATGGCGGCGGCGTCGAGGTTCGACACCTTGCCGAAGTTCGGGTCGGACTCGACGGAGAAGTACACGTCCCCCTCGAGCTCGTACGCGGCGCCCGCGTCCCGCAGCCGTTCGACCAGCGGGACGATGCCGGGTATCGCCTCGACCGCGCCGATGTAGTGGCGCGGCGGCAGCATCCGCAGGGCGGTCATGTCCTCGCGGAAGAGGGCCGTCTCCTTCTCGGCGAGGGCGACCCAGTCGACGTTGTCCCGCTCGGCGCGCTCCAGGAGGGGGTCGTCGACGTCGGTGACGTTCTGGACGTAGTGCACCTGCCGCTTCGTGTCGAGCCACACGCGCTGAACCAGGTCGAACGCGTTGTAGGTCGCCGCGTGACCTATGTGGGTCGCGTCGTACGGCGTGATGCCGCAGACGTAGATACGGGCGACGGGACCGGGGTCGAGGGTGACCGTACCGCCGGTCGCGGTGTCGTGGATCCTCAGGTCGCGGCCCTGACCAGGCAGGGCGGGGACCTCGGAAGCGGGCCAGGCATGCATGTCATGAGCCTAACCGGACGGATGTTCCGCATACGAACCGGACCGGGCCGGATGGCCGGTAAGGCGGTCTTGCGCGGAACGCCCCGCAGGAGTAACCGTGACGGAACGGCCGACCGGTGAGAGCTGGTCGGCCGGTTCCCCGCGCGGGGTACGAAGCCACCCGCGGTGCTCCTATACGGGCGGCCAGGGAATGGCCGGCCACTCGCCGCTCGGTTCCGGGTGCCTGCCGGTGGCGAGGAGGGACTCGACACGCGCGCGTGTGGCGTCGAGTTCGGCGGGTGTGATCAGTTCGGCCAGCCGGGTGGCCAGCTCGCCCGCCAGAGCCTCCCTGAGGCCCTTGAGCACGTCGACGGCCTCGCCGGGCAGCGGCTCCCCCGCCCAGCCCCACAGCAGCGTGCGCAGCTTGTTCTCGGCGTTGAAGGTGACCCCGTGGTCGATGCCGTACAGCCGGTCCCCGGCGGGCAGCAGATGGCCGCCCTTGCGGTCGGCGTTGTTGATCACGGCGTCGAGCACGGCGAGCCGCCGCAGCCGCTCGTCGTCGGCGTGCACCAGCAGGGCGGTCTTCCCGTCCCCCGCCTCGGCGAACCCGATCGCCTTCCAACCCGGCCCCGGCTCCTGCGCGTCGACGAGCGCCAGCAGGTCCGGGCCCGGCTCGGCCTCGATCCACAGCTGGACCATGCCCTCGCCGTAGGGTCCGTCGCGCAGCACGGTGGGCGGGACGAGCCCCCAGCCGGTCGCCTCGGAGACCTCGTAGGCGGCCACCTCCCGCTGGGCGAGGGTGCCGTCGGGGAAGTCCCACAGGGGGCGCTCGCCGCGCACCGGCTTGTAGACGCACAGGGCCTCACGGCCCTCGTACGCCACGGAGCAGTGCAGGACCGCGTTGGAGGCGTCCCGGATCTGCCCGCGCACGGTCAGCTCACCTCGCGTGAGCAGCTCTGCCGTGGTCACGCTCCGCGGCGGTATCCGTTCTGGCGCGGACATACGTGTCCTTCCGGGTCGAGCGGGAGGCTGCACAGCGGACACGGCGGCCGCCCGGCGTTGACGACGTCCAGGGCACGCTTGGCGAAGGCTCTCGCCTGCGCGCCGGTGAGCCGGACCCGCAGCATCGGGGGGCCGTTCTCCTCGTCCTGGAGGAGCCGCTCCTCGGCCTCGGCGAGGTCCTCCTCGGAGTCGGCGTCGAGTTCGACGAGGGCCTGCGCCTCGACGATCATGCGCTGCTCCTCGCCGTCCCAGGCCAGCGCCATGGTGCCGACGCGGAACTCCTCCTCGATGGGGGTGTCCAGCGGGGCGGTGTCGGACACCTCGGTGGGTGCCATGGCCGGCACGGCGGCGCTGCCGCCGCTGCGGCGCACGACCTCGTCCAGCAGTTCGTCCATCCGCTCGGCGAGCGCGGCGACCTGGGTCTTCTCCAGGGCCACGCTGGTCACCCGGGGGCCGGCGGAGGCCTGGAGGAAGAACGTACGGCGCCCGGGCAGCCCGACCGTGCCGGCCACGAAACGCTCCGGCGGGTCGTAGAGGAACACCTGACGGGACACGTCCTGTCTCCATTGGAATCGTGGGTACGGCGCTGCTTCGACCGCTTCACCCTACTGCGCCCGACGATCACGGTGCGCCCGCACCACCACCGACCGTGGCGTCACCGCCGGCCGGCTCCTCGCGCGGCACCAGCGAGGTGAAATCACCGGTGTCACCGAGGCGTACGAGAAACGGCCGCAGACGGGTGTAACGGATCGCTGTGATGGAACACGGTTCGACGGAGATCCGCTGGAAGAGGTCGAGATGAAGTCCCAGAGCGTCCGCGACGAGCGACTTGATGATGTCGCCGTGCGAGCACATCAGATAGACGGCGTCGGAGCCGTGGTCGCGCTCCACGCGCGCGTTCCACTCACGTACGGCCTCCGCCGCGCGGGTCTGCATCGCCCGCATCGACTCGCCGCCCGGGAACGCCGCGGCCGACGGGTGCGCCTGGACGACCTCCATCAGCGGTTCGTCCATGAGCTCGGCGAGCTTGCGGCCGGACCAGTCGCCGTAGTGGCACTCCCCGATCCGCTCCTCGGTGTGGGCGCTCAGTCCGGGGCGGGCCTCCAGCAGCGGCCGGATCGTCTCCTGGCAGCGCTGGAGCGGGCTGCTGACGACCTCGGAGATCGGCAGCTGGGCGAGCCGTGCCGGCAGCGCGGCGGCCTGCGCGGTGCCGCGCTCGTCCAGGGCGACACCGGGCGTCCACCCGGCGAGCAGTCCCTCGGTGTTGGCGGTGGATCGTCCGTGCCGGACGAGGATCAACGTGGGCATGCGGCCCAGGGTAGGCGCACGCACGCGTGCGCCGGCCGCCGAGCGACGGGAGAATACGCAGCGTGATCGTGGACTGTGCCATCTACCACGACGGGCATCGGGCCGACGGCCCGGAGGACCTGTCCGACGCCCTCGACCAGGCGCGCGGCGCGGGCGGGTTCGTCTGGATCGGGCTGCACGAGCCGTCGGAGAAGGAGTTCGACCTGGTCACCCGGGAGTTCGGGCTGCACCCGCTGGCGGTCGAGGACGCCCTGAAAGCCCACCAGCGGCCCAAGCTGGAGGTCTACGACGACTCGCTCTTCGTCGTCCTCAAGCCGGTCGTGTACGAGCCGCAGAGCGACACGGTCTCCACCGGCGAGGTCATGCTCTTCCTCGGCGACGGCTTCGTGGTGACCGTCCGGCACGGCGAGGGCTCCCCGCTCGCGGACGTGCGCCAGCGGCTGGAGCACGAGCCGGAGCTGCTGGGCAAGGGCCCCACGGCGGTGCTGTACGCCGTCTCGGACGCCGTGGTCGACCACTACCTGGACGTGGCGACGGAGCTCCAGACCGACCTGGAGGAGCTGGAGACGGAGGTCTTCTCCCCGGACGGCGGCGGTTCGCGCCACACCGCGTCCCGCATCTACAACTTCAAGCGGCAGATCCTGGAGTTCCGCCGGGCCACTGGGCCGCTCGCGCTGCCGCTGACCCGGCTGGCGGCCGTCGGCCAGTTCGGCTCGGGGGTGCCGTTCGTCAACGAGAAGGCGCGGCCCTTCTTCCGGGACGTCAGCGACCACCTCACGCGCGTGAACGAGTCCGTGGAGGGCCTGGACCGGCTGGTGTCGGACATCCTGTCGGCGCATCTGGCGCAGATGAGCGTCCGGCAGAACGACGACATGCGGAAGATCTCCGCGTGGGCGGCCATGGCCGCGGTCCCCACGATGATCGCGGGGGTCTACGGCATGAATTTCGAGCACATGCCGGAGCTGCGCTGGGTGTGGTCCTACCCGGCCGTGATCGTGGTCATGGCCGCCCTGGAGGTCCTGCTGTTCCGGATGTTCAAGAACCGGGGCTGGCTGTAGGGGTACGGGTCAGGCGAACTCGGGGGCCGGGGTGGCCGGTCCGCCGAGCGCGTCGCGCCGCTCGGGCATCCGCAGGGAGACCATCCGGCGCCAGCCCAGGACGCGTTCGTACGCGTACACCGCGTGGATGCCCGCCGCGAGGACGGCCGACTTCGCCGCGGGCCAGCCCAGGATGCGGCCCATGTGGGCCATGACCGCGAGGCTGACGTCCCGGTAGACGCGGATCTCGGCGAGCGCGCACTCCCGCAGGGTCCGCTGGATGTCCCGGCCGTGTCCGGCACGGGCGAACCGCAGCAACTCCTCGTGGCAGTAGGCGAGGTGGTTGTCCTCGTCGCCCGAGATCATCTTCACCGCGCGACCGAGCTCGGGGTGGTCGGCGAAGTGCCTGCGCAGCAGTTCCATCTGCTCGGAGGCGCGCTGCTCGGTGACCCGGCTGTGGGCGAGGTAGGTCACGATGTCCCGCACGGTCAGCGGCCGGCCGGCCTTGAGCCTGTCGTGGGCGAGACCGATCCCGTCGCGTTCCAGGAGCATCGTGTAGTCGGTGTCGGGCGGTACGGGGACGGGTTCGAGGCCGCGCTTCCTCATGAGGGCGTTGAAGATCCGCCCGTGCTTGTCCTCGTCCGCGCCGTGCCGGGAGATCTTGGGGGCGAGGGCGCGCTCGCTGTCGGGGACGAGCGCGGCGATGCGGGCGTTCTCCCAGCCGCCCTGCGACTCCCCGCTCGCCGCGATGGAGCAGAACAGGCGGAAGGATTCGTCGTTGTCGAGGATCTCCTGGAACAGACTCCTGGCCGAAAGCATCGTGGGCACCTCTCTGCGGGACTCCGCGGCATTCCGCAAAGAACGAGTCAAATGCGGCGCGAGAGGTGCTGCAACAGCTGTGTCGGACAACTCCGCCGAACGGAGGACGCCGGGCGTCACGACGGGGGCGTAACCGCACGGGCGCGGGCGCGTTGTTCTGCGTGACGGCCGTGGCGGGGAAGACCCCCGAGCCCCCACCACGGCCGCAGAAACTTTCCGGCGGTTCCCGGCGCGCTACGCCAGTCCGGCCCGCTCCAGCGCCTCGGACCCGGCGCGCAGGGCGGCGATCCGCTCGTCGAGCGTGAAGCCCGCGGGAGCCAGGCTCAGCGTGGTGACACCGGCCGCCGCGTACTCCTTCATCCGGTCCGCGATGCGGTCCACGGAGCCCAGCAGTGTCGTCTTGTCGATCAGGTCGTGCGGGATGGCGGCCGCGGCGCCCTGCTTGTCGCCGGACAGGTACTTCTCCTGCACCTCGGCGGCCGCCTCCTCGTACCCCATGCGCTGGGCGAGCTGGTTGTAGAAGTTCTGCTTGGCACTGCCCATGCCGCCGACGTACAGCGCCGTGTAGGGGCGGAAGGTGTCGGCGAGCGTGGCCACGTCCTTGTCCTCGCCGAGGGCGAGCGGGAGGGTTGGGTGGACGTCGAACCCGTCGAGGGTCTTGCCGGCCTTCTCGCGGCCCGCGCGCACATGCCTGAGCGTCGTCTCCTCCAGGTGCTCGGCGGACGGGAAGATGAGCAGGGCGCCGTCGGCGATCTCGCCGGTCTGCTCCAGGTTCTTCGGTCCGATCGCGGCGATGTAGAGCGGGATGTGCTCGCGCTCCGGGTGCACGGTCAGCTTCAGCGGCTTGCCGGGGCCGCCGGGCAGCGGCAGCGTCCAGTGCTGCCCCTCGTACGACAGGCGCTCGCGGGTCATCGCCTTGCGGACGATCTCGACGTACTCACGCGTGCGTGCCAGCGGCTTGTCGAACTTGACGCCGTACCAGCCCTCGGAGACCTGCGGTCCGGAGACACCGAGGCCGAGCCGGAAGCGGCCGCCGGAGAGCGAGTCGAGGGTGGCGGCGGTCATCGCGGTCATGGCCGGCTGACGGGCCGGGATCTGGAAGATGGCCGAGCCGACGTCGATGCGGTCGGTCTGCGCGGCGACCCAGCTGAGCACGGTCGCCGCGTCGGAGCCGTAGGCCTCGGCGGCCCAGCACACGGCGTACCCGAGTCGGTCGGCCTCCTGGGCGACGGCGAGATTGTCCGCGTCCATTCCGGCGCCCCAGTAGCCGAGGTTGATGCCGAGCTGCATGGCCGATTCCCCTTACCCATCAGTAACGTCCCTGGGTTCCCGACCTTAGCGCGGGCCACGGGGATCGGGGCAGTTCGCGCTCGTGTTCTTCCGCCCACATCAACGCCCCTGTCGCTGCGGGAAACTGGTTGTCCACAGGCCCCCACACCGCTGGTTCCGGCCAGTAATGTCGGCGTTCATGGAGCAGAGGCATCTCGGCCGCACCGGCCTGCGCGTGTCCCGCGTCGGACTAGGCACCCTGACCTGGGGCAGGGACACCGACGAGCACGACGCCGCGGACCTCTTGAAGACGTTCTGGGAGGCGGGCGGGACCCTCGTCGACACGGCCGACGTGTACGGCGACGGGGAGTCCGAGTATCTGCTCGGCCGCCTCATGGAAGGGCTGGTCCCGCGCCGGGACCTCGTCATCTCCACCAAGGCGGGCAGCGTGCCCGACCCGTACCGGCGGTTCGACGGCTCGCGCGGCCATCTGCTCTCCGCGCTGGACGCCTCGCTCGCCCGGCTCGGCACGGACCACGTCGACATCTGGCAGGTCCACGCCTACGACCCGGACACCCCGCTGGAGGAGACCCTCCAGGCGCTCGACCTCGCCGTCAGCAGCGGTCGCGCGCGGTACGCCGGTGTCTCCAACTTCTGCGGCTGGCAGCTCGCCAAGGCCGCGACCTGGCAGTTGGCGGCCCCCGGCACCCGGACCCGGCTGGCCGCGACCCAGCTGGAGTACTCCCTGCTCCAGCGCGGCGTCGAGCGCGAGGTGCTGCCCGCCGCGCTGGACCTGGGCATCGGACTGCTGCCCTCCTCCCCGCTGGGCCGCGGGGTGCTGACGGGCAAGTACCGGGACGCCATACCGGCCGACTCGCGCGGCGCCTCCGACCATCTCGCCCCGTTCGTCGCGCCGTACCTCGACGACACGGCGAGCCGCATCGTGGACGCGGTGCGGACCGCCGCCGACGGACTGGCGGTGTCCCCGCTCCAGGTGGCCCTCGCCTGGGTCCGCGACCGGCCCGGGGTGACCGCGCCCATCGTCGGCGCGCGCAACGCGCAGCAGCTCACGGCGGCATTGTCAGTGGAGGCCCTTAGTCTTCCTGACGAGATCTGCCGGGCTCTCGACGACGTGTCGGCGCCCGTGCACCGCTATCCCGATCACGACTGGAGCACGCTGTGAGCACGGAGCCGGAGCCCACGGAGGAGACCGAGCCGGAGGCCGGGTCGGCCGGGCAGGCCGAGGTGGCCGAGGTGGCCGAGGGCACCCCGGGCGCGGAGACCGGCACCGCCGATGCGGCGGGGGAGACGCGCGGGGCCGGGGCGACGGATGGCGCCGGACCGGGCGCTGGGGTGGCCGACGGCACCGGATCCGGCCTCGGTGCGGCCGACGGCGGGGCCTCCACGACCGGCGGCGAGGCGCGGGCTGCGGCCGAGGGCGAGGAGTCCGTCGCGGTTGACGGCGGACCTGTGGTGACCGGTGACGAGGACAGCGCCGCGGCCCGGGACGAGCAGTCCGCCGCGGCCGGCGGTGACGCTTCCGCGACCGGCGGCGAGGGCAGGGCTGCGGCCGAGGACGGGCCTTCCACGGCCGGTGCCGACGACGGCACTGCGACTCAGGGCGGGCCTTCCGCGACCGGCGAGGACGTCGCTGCGGCCGGGGCCGACGGGGAGGCCGCGGCCAAGTTGTCCGAGGCCCAGGCCGAACTCGCGGCGCAGAAGCTCGAGCGGGAGCGGATCGCCCGGCGCAAGGCCGAGAAGCAGGGGCCCGTCGAGGCCGGCGCGAAGCTCAGCGGGAAGGCCGCCGATCTGCTGGCCGCCGTACGGGCCGTGGAGAGCGGGGAGAAGCCCGTGAGCGCCGTCTTCGCCGAGCCGGAGGCGCCCCGCCGACCCGCGCCGGAATCCGCGCGGCGCCCGCGCCCGGTGGCGGCCGAGGTCCCCGCGGCCCCGGCGCCGGGGACCCTGGAGTCCGTGCGCGAGGTGCTGGCCGAAGGCGGTGCGCCGGAGGCGCTCGTCCCGCAGGTCGCGGCGGCCCTGGGAGAAGGCGCCGCCGGGCAACTGCGCGAGGACCCCTGGCAGTTGCTGCGGGTCGCCGGGGTTCGGCCGGAGCAGGCCGACGGGTTCGCGCGGGCGCTGCTCGGCGCGGAGTGCGGTCCGGACGACGAGCGGCGGGGGCGGGCGGTGACCGTCTGGCTGCTGGAGCAGGCGGCCGTGGCCGGGCACACGGCGCTCGAACTGCCCACGCTCATCGCCGCGCTGGGCAAGCAGGGCGTGCCGGACGCCGACGCGGCCGTCCAGAACACCCTCGCGGAGGCCGAGGCCCTGGTCTTCCAGGACGCCCTCGACCCGCGGGCCCCGGAGCCCGAGGAGGGTGAGGAGCGCCCGGTGCGCGTCCTGGTCGGCCTGGAGCGGTACGCGCTCGCGGAGGAGAGCCTCGCCGACGGACTGGCGCGGCTGATCAACTCGGTGCCCAAGCAGGACGGTTCGGCCGAGGACTGGGAGCGCGCCGCCGACGCGGCACAGGGTTCCGCCGGTGAGCTGATCCGCGCGGTGGCGGGCCATGGGCTGGTCCTCCACACCGGCGGCGAGGCGTCCCTCGCCGAACCGGCGGCGCTCCTGGACGCGGCCCGCGAACTGGGCCTGCGCGCCTGGACGGCGGCCCCCGGTCCGCTGGGCCGGGACCGCCTCGCCACGTCGGCCACCGCGGTCACCGTCACCGGCCTCCTCTCGGGCGCCGAAGGTCCGGGGCGGGACGCCGAAGGGGCCCTCGACCTCGACCTGCTCGTCGTCGTCGACGCGCCCCAGTTGGACGTGGAGACGGCCGCGCTGCTGACGGAGTCGTTGCCGGACGGGGCGCGGCTGGTGCTGGCCGGGGATCCGGGGGTGCTGTGGTCGGCGGGGCCGGGCAGGGTCTTCGGCGACCTGCTGGCCGCGAGGGTCTGCCCCCAGATCGCCTCCCGGCGCCCGGATCCCGGACCCCTCGGTGAGCTGGTCTCGGGGATCGGCGTCGGCGAGCTGAACCAGGTCGAGGCGCCGGGCAAGGAGGTCGTGATCGTGCCGGTGCGGGACGCGGGCGAGGCGGTGCACCGGACCGTGCAGCTGGTCGCCGACTCGGTGCCGCGGGCGATCGGCGTACCCGCCGAGCAGACCCAGGTGATCACGCCGGGGCACGGCGGCGCGGCGGGCACCCGGGTCCTCAACGCGGCCCTCAAGGACCGCCTCAACCCCGGACCCGGTCGCTTCGGCGGCTTCGACCCCGGCGACCGTGTCGCCTACTCCCCCGTCCCCGGCCGCAGCATGCCGGGCCACGTCGTGAAGGCGGACGCGGAGGGTCTGCACCTGACGTGCGCCGGGGAGGACGTCGTCGTACCGAAGGAGCGGGTCGAGCAATGCGTGCGGCACGGCTGGGCCCTCACCGCGCACCAGGCGGTGGGCGGCCGCTGGCCGGCGGTAGTCGTGGTCCTCCCCGGTGACGCCACCCAGGCCCTCAGCCGACCTTGGGTCTACACGGCCTTCGGCCGAGCCGCCCGCCACCTGTCCGTGGTCCACGGCGCGGACCAGGCCCTCCCCAGGGCGGTCGCGGAGACCCCGGCAAAGCCCCGCACGACACGCCTCCCCGTCCTCCTCACCACCCAACTCCCGACACCCAGCTGACCAGCCCAGGGGGCATGCGGGGGCAGCCTGCCCGCGGCGGACCCACCCGGGGCCCGCTGCGGACCCCGCACACGATGACCCACCCACGGGTCGTGCGGGGGGGGGGCCGCCAGCCCGACCGCCCACCCGGGGCCCGCTGCGAACTACGCGCGCGGTGCCCCGCCCAGGGCGCATACGGGGACTGCCTTCCCCACTGCCCCATCCGGGGCCTGCTGCGGACCGCGCGCGGTGTCCCACCCAGGGGCGTACGGGGGCAGCCTGCCCGACTACCCACCCCGGGCCCGCTGCGGACTCCGCGCCCGGTGACCACCCACGGGTCGCGCGGGGGCCGCCTGCCCGACTACCCACCCCGGGCGCGCGCTGTGGACTCCGCGCACCGTGACCCACCCAGGGGCGCGGGGAACTGCGCGACAAGCCCCCACCGCCCCGCAGCCGCCCACCAACCCGCAGCCACCCACCACCCACGCTCGCCCACCGCCCCCGCACACGCCGACGGCGGCGGCCCGGAGAACCTCCGTGACCGCCGCCGCCCGCCCAAGCCCAGCGCTAGCGTTCCGCGTCCAGGGGCTCCAGATCCTCGTCCTCGTCCAGCTCCGGGTCGATGTCGTCCAGCTCGTCCTCGTCGGCGTCGTCCGCGCCGGCGAGGTCGTCGTCGAAGACCGCGCTGACGTCGAAGCGGCAGACCACCCGCTGCGGGTCCACCTGCTCGAACGGTGCCGCCAGCCACTCCCCCGGTTCGGTCTGCTCGTCCGCCGCGGTCACCCAGAGCGTGGAGTCGCCCTCCTCCAGCCCGAACTCCTTGTGCCGCGAGGCGATCTCGTCCGGTTCGAACTCCCCGAACAGCAGGCCCAGCGCTCCGTGCACGGTGCCGGAGGTCTCCGCGCCCTCTTCGTAGTCGGCCGCCTCGACCCGCTGGGCCTGGGCGAGCAGCCGCTGCGGCTCGACCACCGCGTAGTCGCGGCGGATCAGCACACTCACGGCGTGCGGTTCCTCGGGACCCGCGTACGGGGGCAGCTCCTCCGTGCCGGGGATCTCGAAGGGCGTGACCTCGTCGTAGCGGTCGTAGAGCAGCTCGTCGTACACCTCGGCGGCCGCGGCGAGTTCGTTGAACGCTTCGTACACGGCCGGGTCGTCCTCCCCCGACCGGTGTTCGACCGCGGCCAGGTGACGGTCGAGCGCGGTCTTGACCGCCTCGGCGGCGGCGCGTACCTCGGCAGCGGTGGGCTGCACAGCATCAGACATAGTGCAGACGCTATCCGTACCGGGCCCCAGCCCGCACAATAGATGCGATGCCGGAATACGAATTTGTCGACGTGTACGTGCCGCGCGGGGTCTCCCGCAAGGACACCACACGTCTGCTGACCGACCATGCCGAGTACGGACACTGGGAGCTGGACCGCCTGAGCCTGCTGCGTGACGGAAGCCGCAAGGTGCGGCTGCGCCGCAGGATCATCCGCCAGGTGCGCGCCACGTGGTGAGGTGAGGCATGCGAGACGGAGCGGGCCCCGCCGAGGCGGGGCCCGCTCCGTTCTGCCTGGCGCCGGCTCTGCCGGCCCCCGGGGCGCCGACTACGCCGAGGCCCGCGCCTTGCGGTAGAGCACTGCGCCCGCGAGCAGCGCGCCCGCTCCGGCCGGGAGGGCGAGGCCCAGGGGCAGGTCACTGCCGGTGCTGGCGAGCTCGGCGTCGCCATGCGGCTGGGTCACGGCCCGGGCACCGGGGTGGTGGTCGCCCCACGAGCCCGGCGCTCCCGGCGTCCCGCCGCCCGGAGTTCCCGGGGTGCCAGGACTGCCCGGGGTACCCGGGATCCCACTGCCTGGCGTGCCCGGCGTCCCGGGAGCACCCGGTCCCCCGGGGTGGCCCGGCTGACCCGGTCCGCCCGGAGGCGTCTGACCGCCGCCGGGAGGCGTACCGGGGGTTCCGCCACCGGGCCCGCCACCGTTGCCGCAGTCGTTGCCCGTGGTCGGGTTGAGCACCCCGACCACGTCGACGCTGTTGCCGCAGACGTTCACCGGGACGTGCACCGGGGCCTCGACATGGTTGCCGGAGCCGACGCCCGGGGAGTCGCTCGCGTGACCGCCGGAGGACGCACCGCCACCGGAGTCGCCGTACCCCCCGGACGATCCGCCGGGATGGGCGCACTTGTTGCCCATGGCCGGGTTGAGCACGCCGACCACGTCGACCGTGTTGCCGCACACGTTCACCGGCGCGTGCACCGGCGCCTGCACCGTGTTGCCCGACAGCACGCCCGGCGAGTTCGAGCTCGATCCGCTCGCCCCGGCGTCGGCGTGCGCGGCGCCTCCCGCGGCGGCGATCACCCCGGTCGCGGCCGCCACTGTCATCAGGCCCTTGCGGGTCACCTCTCGCATTCCTGAATTCCCCCTGCCTTGTGGATTTCGACCTGCGATCCTCGGAAAAGGCCGGTCGGCCCCGGGGCGCATGGCGCGCGCTCCGAGGCCGACGGTCAGATAAACGCCCCTCGGAGGAGTGCACCTCCGGGGGTCGGCGTCACTTGTTGATGCAGGTGTTGCCGAAGGCGGGGTTCAGCAGGCCGATCACAGAGACCGTGTTGCCGCAGACGTTCACCGGGATGTGGACCGGGACCTGAACGACGTTGCCGGACAGGACACCCGGGGAGTGCACGGCGGCACCCTGGGCACCGGCGTCGGCGACGGCGAGACCCGCACCCGCGAGAACGAGGCCACCAGTGGCAGCCGCAGCGGCGACGACCTTCTTGATCATTATTCCTCCTAGTTGGCAAAAGCGATCTCGTGTTGCCGATCGCATCACCTGTAACGAGGAGGGAGTAATGAAGCTACGAGCCTATGAGTGCATTCACCCTTCTCAGTCACTTCCGCACGCCCGGTCGAATCGGCGCGTCCCTTCAGGACGCGTCGATGAACCGGTCCAGCACGCGCACCCCGAACTTCAGCCCGTCCACCGGCACCCGCTCGTCGATTCCGTGGAACATGCCCGCGAAGTCGAGCTCCGGCGGCAGCTGGAGCGGCGCGAAGCCGAAGCAGCGGATGCCGAGGTCGTCGAAGGACTTGGCGTCGGTGCCGCCCGAGAGCATGTAGGGCACCGCCTTCGCGATCGGGTCCTCGGCGCTCAGCGCGCTCTGCATGGCGTCGACGAGCTTTCCGTCGAAGTCGGTCTCCAGCGCCTTGTCGCCGTGCACGTCCTCGCGGCGCACGCGCGGGCCGAGGATGCGGTCGAGGTCGGCGAGGAACTCCTCCTCGTAGCCGGGCAGGAAACGGCCGTCGACGTGGGCCGTGGCCTGACCGGGGATGACGTTGACCTTGTAGCCGGCGCCGAGCATGGTGGGCGCCGCCGAGTTCCGCAGCGTGGCGCCGACCATCTTCGCGATGCCGCCGAGCTTGGCGAGGGTCTCGTCCATGTTCTCGGGGTCGAGCTCGGTGCCGAGGGCATCGGACAGCTCGTCGAGGAAGGACCGCACGGTCTTGGTGACCCGCACCGGCCAGGTGTGCCGCCCGAGCCGGCCGACGGCCTCGCACAGCTCGGTGATGGCGTTGTCGTCGTTGGTCATCGAGCCGTGCCCGGCGGTGCCGTCCACGGTGAGCCGCATCCAGTGCATGCCCTTCTGGGCCGTCTCGACCAGGTACAGGCGCAGGTTCTCGTTGACGGTGAAGGAGAACCCGCCGACCTCGCCGATCGCCTCGCTGACGCCCTCGAAGAGGTCGGGGTGCTTGTCGACGAGGTACCGGGCGCCGTACGTGCCGCCCGCCTCCTCGTCGGCGAGGAAGGCCAGCACGATGTCCCGCGGAGGCTTGCGGCCGCTGCGCAGCCGGTCGCGGACGACCGCCAGGGTCATCGCGTCCATGTCCTTCATGTCGACGGCGCCCCGCCCCCACACGCATCCGTCGGCGACCTCGCCGGAGAAGGGGTGGTGGGTCCAGTCCGCCGCGTTGGCCGGTACGACGTCGGTGTGCCCGTGGATGAGGAGCGCCGGCTTGGAGGGGTCCTCGCCCTCGATGCGGGCGACGGTGGAGGCGCGGCCCGGGTGCGATTCGATGATCCGCGGTTCGAGGCCCACCTCGGCGAGCTTCTCGGCGACGTACTCGGCCGCCTTGCGCTCGCCCGGGCCCGAGTGGTCGCCGTAGTTGCTGGTGTCGATCCGGATCAGCTCGCGGCAGAGGTCCACGACCTCGTCCTCGCCGGTGACGTGCCTGGTCGTGTCCGTCCCGCTCACGGTGGTTCCTCCCGCTGTCACTGCTGGTGGTCGCCCTCATCCTCTCTCTCCGGCGGGCCGCGCCCAAGACCGGACCCGGCCCGTCACACGGCGTTCACGCCGAGGTGAGGGGGTGATCGGGGCACCTCGAAAGCCTGGTAATGTTTCCTCTGTCGCCGCGAGGGAAACCCGCGCGACAGACACCTTGTCCGGGTGGCGGAATGGCAGACGCGCTAGCTTGAGGTGCTAGTGCCCTTTATCGGGCGTGGGGGTTCAAGTCCCCCCTCGGACACCAGCTGAAACCCCTGTCGATCAGGGGTTTTTTGCTTTTCCCCGCAGGACCACCGGCGGCGCGGGTGGGGCGACGGTACGGACCACCACCGGCACCAATCTCAGCATCGGGGCGAGGACGATCACCTTCGCTCCGACCTCGCTGACGAAGAAGGTCACCGGGGCGAACCGGACGCCACGGACAGCTGAACTCGAGACCTACGCAGCATGAACGAAGCGCCCAACACCGGCCACTCTCCGGGTTCTTGGGCGATGTGGGGCATGTCTCGCCCTCGTTGAGGATCCGCAGGTCAGGCGGTACGAGGCCCGTTCGGGACGCCACCCGGACGGGCCCGTCCGCTGGCTGTTCCAGGGGCCCGAACCTAGCGTCGTACTAAAATTTCCGGCTTGTTACGAGCTGGAGCCGGACAACCCCAGGCAGACCTGCGGCCCCACCAGCACCCCGGAGGCCTCCGGGATCGAGACGCGAGGGCCGATGGCAGCCATACACGAGAGCGATGCTCTCGGCCTGCTCGAGGACGAGATCCGCGAGCGGTTCGGTGATACGGCACGTTTCTCCGGGGGCCCGGCGGCCTCTCCGCGCACCCTGGTGGACATCTTCGACGCGTCCGTGCGGTCGTACCCGGACGAGCCCGCTCTGGACGACGGCACGACGTCGCTGACCTACCGCGCGCTGGCCGTCGAGGTGGAGCGGCTGCGGCGCGCGCTCGCGCAGGCCGGGGTCGGTCTGGGCGACCGGGTGGGCGTCCGCGTCCCCTCCGGCACCAACGACCTCTATGTGGCGATCCTCGCCGTGCTCGCCGCCGGTGCCGCCTATGTGCCGGTGGACGCCGAGGACCCCGACGAGCGCGCCGAGCTGGTGTTCGGCGAGGCGGACGTACGGGCCGTCGTGGCGGCCGGGCACGAGCTGACCCTGACCGGGCGCGGCGAGGTGCCCGCCGCGCGGCCCGGCGAGGTGCCCGCCGCGCGGCCCGGCGTCGGGCACGACGCGTGGGTTATCTTCACCTCCGGCTCCACCGGGAAGCCCAAGGGTGTCGCCGTCAGTCACCGCAGCGCCGCCGCGTTCGTGGACGCCGAGGCCGCGCTGTTCCTCGCCGAGGAGCCCATCGGTCCCGGGGACCGGGTCATGGCGGGTCTGTCGGTCGCCTTCGACGCGTCCTGCGAGGAGATGTGGCTGGCGTGGCGGTACGGCGCCTGTCTGGTGCCGGTGCCGCGGGCGCAGGTCAGGAGCGGTGCCGATCTCGGGCCCTGGCTGGTGGAGCAGGAGATCACCGTCGTCTCCACGGTGCCGACGCTGGCCGCGCTGTGGGAGCCGGAGACCCTCACCGACGTACGGCTGCTGATCTTCGGTGGGGAGGCCTGTCCGCCCGAGCTGGCGCAGCGGCTGGTGACCGAGGGGCGTGAGGTCTGGAACACGTACGGGCCGACCGAGGCGACCGTGGTGGCCTGTGCCTCGCTCATGTCCGGTGCGGAGCCGATCCGGATCGGGCTGCCGCTGGACGGCTGGGAGCTGGCCGTCGTGGACGAGGCCGGGGCGCCCGTACCCATGGGCGCCAGCGGGCAGTTGGTGATCGGCGGGGTCGGTCTCGCGCGGTACCTGGACGCCGGGAAGGACGCGGAGAAGTACGCGCCGCTGGAGTCGCTGGGCTGGGAGCGGGCGTACCGCAGCGGTGACCTCGTCAGGGCGGAGCCGGAGGGGCTGGTCTTCCTCGGGCGGGCCGACGAGCAGATCAAGCTGGGCGGGCGGCGGATCGAACTGGGTGAGGTGGATGCCGCGTTGCAGGCGTTGCCCGGTGTCGCCGGTGGCGCCGCCGCCGTGCGCACCGCCCGCGGCGGCAACCAGCTCCTGGTCGGCTACGTCGTGACGCAGGAGGGCTGGGACCACGCGACGGCGGTCGAGAGGCTGCGCGCCGAACTTCCCGCCGCCCTGGTGCCGTTGCTCGCGCCGGTCGGCGAACTGCCCACCCGGACCAGCGGCAAGGTCGACCGCGACGCCCTGCCCTGGCCGCTGAAGGACCTCGAAACCGGCGGTCCCGTCGAGCAGTTGTACGGCACGGAGGCGTGGCTCGCCGAGCAGTGGAGCGAGGTGCTCGGCATCCCCGTGTCGAGCGCGCGCGACGACTTCTTCGCCATCGGCGGCAGCAGCCTCGCCGCCGCCCAGCTGACCACCCGGCTGCGCACCCGCTACCCGAGCGCGGCCGTCCTCGACATCTACCAGCAGCCGGTCCTGCGGAAGTTGGCCCGGCACCTGACGGAGTCGGCGCAGGACGACGGTGCCGCGCGGGTCGTCGCCCCGGTGCCGGTGCGGGCCCAGGTGATCCAACTCCTCGCGATGGTCCCCCTGTTCACCCTGCTGGGGCTGCGCTGGACGGTGGCGTTGGCCGCGCTGGGCAACGTCCTGTCGTACGCCTGGCTGCCGACCGCCTCCTGGTGGCTCGTCGGTGCGGCGGCGCTGGTGCTGTTCAGTCCGCCCGGGCGGCTGGCGATCGCGGCGGGCGGGGCGCGGCTCCTGCTCAGGGGGGTGCGGCCCGGCCGGTACCCGCGCGGCGGGAGCGTGCATCTGCGGCTGTGGGCCGCGGAGCGGCTGGCCGAGTTCAGCGGGGCGACGGGGCTGACCGGGGTGTGGCTGGAGCGGTACGCGCGGGCACTGGGCGCCAGGGTCGGTCCGGACGTGGACCTGCACTCGCTGCCGCCGGTGACCGGCATGCTCAAGCTGGGCCGGGGCGCGGCCGTCGAGTCCGAGGTGGACCTGAGCGGCTGGTGGCTGGACGGCGACCGGCTGGAGCTCGGGGCGGTCAGGGTCGGCGCGCACGCGGTGGTCGGGACGCGCAGCATCCTCTTCCCGGGCGCTCGCGTCGGCAAGCGGGCCGAGGTGGCGCCGGGTTCGGCGGTCACCGGGCAGGTCCCCACCGGGCAGCGCTGGGCGGGCGCGCCCGCGGTCAAGCTGGGCAAGGCCAAGCGGAACTGGCCCAAGGAGCGGCCGCGCAAGGGCACGTACTGGCGTGTGATGTACGGCGTGACCGGTGTGGCGCTCAGTGCGCTGCCGGTGCTCGCGGGCCTGGCCGCGTTCCTGGTGGGCCGGGTGTTCTTCGCGCCGGGGCAGCCTCTCCTCGGGGCCGCGCTCGCGCTGGTCCCGGCGACGCTGGCGTTCGGTCTGGCGTACGCGCTGCTGCTCCTGGTCGCCGTACGGCTGCTGAGCCTGGGGTTGCGGGAGGGCACGCATCCGACCCACAGCCGGGTGGGCTGGCAGGCCTGGACGGTCACCCAGCTGATGGACCGTTCGCGCGAGACGCTGTTCCCGCTGTACGCCGGGCTGGCCACGCCGGTGTGGCTGCGGTTGCTCGGGATGCGGATCGGGCGGGGCGCGGAGGTGTCGACGGTGCTCGCGCTGCCGAGCCTGACGACGGTCGGCGAGGGCGCGTTCCTGGCCGACGACACGCTGACCGCGCCGTACGAGCTGGGTGGCGGCTGGATGCGGATCGGGCGGGCCGAGATCGGGCGGCGGGCGTTCCTCGGGAACTCGGGGATGACCGCGCCGGGGCGGTCCGTGCCGGACGGCGGGCTGGTCGGGGTGCTGTCGGCGACGCCGAAGAAGGCGAAGAAGGGCAGCTCGTACCTGGGACTGCCGCCGGTGAAGCTCCCCCGGGCGGCGGCCGGCGGCGACCAGAGCCGGACGTACGACCCGCCGGCGCGGCTGCTGTGGGCGCGCGCTCTGGTGGAGCTGTGCCGGATCGTGCCGGTGTTCTGCTCGGCGGCGATCGGCGTGCTGACGGTGGCGGCGCTGTGTGCGCTCGGCGGGTGGGCGTGGGCGCTGTCGGGCCTGGTGCTGCTCGCGGCGGGCGGGGTGGCCGCGCTGGTGTCGATCGTCGCGAAGTGGCTGCTCGTCGGGCGGCACCGCGGCGGGGAGCACCCGCTGTGGAGCTCCTTCGTGTGGCGCAACGAGCTGGCGGACACCTTCGTCGAGGTCGTCGCCGTGCCGTGGCTGGCCGGGGCCGTGCCGGGTACGCCGCTGATGACCGCGTGGCTGCGGGGACTCGGCGCGCGCATCGGCAAGGGGGTCTGGGTGGAGAGCTACTGGCTGCCGGAGACGGATCTGGTGACCCTGGAGGACGCGGTCACGGTGAACCGGGGCTGTGTGCTCCAGACGCACCTCTTCCACGACCGGATCTTGCGGACGGATACTGTGGTCCTCCGTGAGGGCGCGACGCTGGGTCCTGGCGGGATCGTGCTGCCCGGCAGCACGGTCGGGGCCCGTACGACCCTGGGTCCCGCGTCGCTCGTCATGGCCGCGGAGTCCGTTCCGGACGGCACCCGTTGGCTCGGCAACCCGATCGAGGCATGGCGTCACTGAGCGCGGGCCACTCGGCACGGGAGGGCGGTGCACCGGAGCGGAGTGGCGACATGGCGCAGGGAGCGGGCACAGCGGTGGCGGTTCAGCAGTCGGCGGGTTCGGACCCGTACTTCCCGGAGAACGGTGACGCGCGGTACCGGGTGCACCGGTACGAACTCGCGCTGGACTACCGTCCGGGCCCGAACCGGCTGTCCGGCACGGCCCGGATCAACGCCATAGCGGGACGGTCGCCGCTGGGCGACTTCTTCCTGAATCTCGCCGACTTCAAGGTCGGGCGGGTCCGGGTGGACGGCCGGCAGCCGCACTACACGCATCGCGGCGGCAAGTTGCGCATCCGCCCCGCGAAACCGGTCCGGCCGGGGGCCGCGTTCACGGTCGAGGTGCAGTGGGCGGGCAACCCCAAGCCGGTGCACAGCCCGTGGGGCGGGCTCGGGTGGGAGGAGCTGGAGGACGGGGCGCTGGTGGCCAGCCAGCCGGTCGGGGCGCCGTCGTGGTACCCGTGCAACGACCGGCCCGCGGACAAGGCCTCCTACCAGATCTCGATCACCACGCCGTCGGCGTACGCGGTGGTGGCGGGCGGGCGCCTGCTGACCCGGACCACGAAGGCGTCCACGACGACGTGGGTGTACGAGCAGTCGGCGCCGACGTCCAGCTATCTGGTGGGACTGTCGATCGGCACGTACCAGACGGTGCTGCTGGGCGATCCGGGGCCGGGCGGGGTGCCGCAGCACGGGCACATCCCGGCGCGTCTTCTGCCGCAGTTCTCCCGGGACTTCGCGCGCCAGCCGCAGATGATGGACCTCTTCCAGGAGCTGTTCGGCCCGTACCCGTTCGACGAGTACGCGGTCGTGGTGACGGAGGAGGAGCTCGATGTGCCGGTGGAGGCACAGGGGTTGTCCCTCTTCGGCTCCAACCACGTGGACGGGGCGCGGGGTTCGGAGCGGCTGGTGGCGCACGAGCTGGCGCACCAGTGGTTCGGCAACAGCGTGTCCATCGCCGACTGGCGGCACATCTGGCTGAACGAGGGGTTCGCCAAGTACGCGGAGTGGCTGTGGTCGGAGCGCTCGGGCGGACGGACGGCGCAGCAACTGGCCGCCGCCGCGCACCGGTTGCTGTCCTCGCTGCCGCAGGACCTCAAGCTCGCCGACCCGGGCCGCAAATCGATGTTCGACGACCGGCTCTACGAGCGCGGCGGGCTGACCGTGCACGCGGTGCGCTGCGCGATGGGCGACGTGGCCTTCTTCCGCATGCTGCGGGAGTGGGCGGGACTGCACCGGGGCGGGGCGGTGACGACGTCGACCTTCACCGCGCACGCCTCGCGCTTCTCGGCCGAGCCGCTGGACGAGGTGTTCCAGGCGTGGGTGCACGGGACGGCGCTGCCGCCGCTGCCGGTGCCGCGGACGCGGGCGGCCGGCCAGGGCCTGTAGTGAAAGTGGCCTCTGCCGCGCGACGCCCGGCACGCACTCTCGCCGCACCGCCCGAGAGCCCGAGTACGCCAGTCCGGGAGAATGGCGCCATGAGCACGCGTTCCTGTCCCTGCGGTCTGCCCGAGCCCTACGAGCGGTGCTGCGGCCGCTATCACTCGGGGGCCGCCGCGGCGCCCACCGCCGAGGCGCTGATGCGGTCCCGGTACTGCGCCTTCGTCCAGCAGGACGCCGCCTATCTGCTGCGGACCTGGCATCCGCGGACCCGGCCGGCGAGCCTCGACCTCGACGGGCGCATGCGATGGACCGGTCTGGAGATCCTCGACACCACTGACGGCTCGGCGTTCCACTCCGTGGGGACGGTGACGTTCCGGGCGTCCTACCGGGGCGGGTCGCTGCATGAGCGCAGCCGGTTCGAGCGGGTGGACGGGGCCTGGGTCTATGTGGACGGGGACTTCCTGGAGTGACCCTCGCGGCGGCGGGGGCGGGCGGTGTGCGCGCGCCGCGCCTCGTCGGTCACGGCGCGAGGATGTCCAGTTCCTGGAGCGCGCCCATGGTGATCTCGCGGGTGAGGGTCTCGGCGCGGACCGCGTCGCGGGCGCGGACCGCCTCGGCGACCTGGACGTGCAGGGTCACCGCGGCCGGGTCGGGGTCCTCGAACATGACCTCGTGATGGGTGCGGCCGGCGAGGACCTCGGCGACCACGTCGGCGAGGCGGGCGAACATCTCGTTGCCGGAGGCCGCGAGGATGACGCGGTGGAAGGCCGTGTCGTGGACCAGGTAGCCCTCCAGCTGGTGGCCGCGTGAGTGGGCGACCATGCCCAGCGCGCACTCGGTGAGCTCGGCGCACTGCCGCGCCGTGGCGTTCCTGGCCGCGAGGCCCGCGGCGACCGGCTCGACGGCCGAGCGCAGGACCGTCAGGGAGCGCAGCTGGTGCGGGCGGTCGGCGCCGGCCAGGCGCCAGCGGATCACCTGGGGGTCGTAGACGTTCCAGTCGCACTTGGGGCGGACCGTCACGCCCACGCGGCGGCGGGACTCGACCAGGTGCATGGACTCCAGGACGCGGACCGCCTCGCGCATCACCGAGCGGGACACGTCGAACTGCTGGGCGAGTTCGTCCGTGCGCAGAACGCTGCCCGGCGGGTACTCGCCCGCGGTGATCGCGGGGCCGAGGGTTTCCAGTACATGGCCGTGCAGCCCCCGGCCGGATGTGCTCATGCACTCAGCGTACGCGGCAGATCACGGAGCCAAAAAGTCAGACTTATTCATCACAGGCTCTTGAATTCGTCGTACCTAATGGGTTTCAGTTGCGTCGACATCAGGTCGACGAAGACAGGGAGGCAGCGATGAACACCCCTCATGTCGTCGCGGTGATGGGCGTCGCGGGCACCGGCAAGACCACGATCGGTCCCCTGCTCGCCGCCCGGCTCGGCGTCCCGTACGCCGAGGGCGACGACTTCCACCCGCCGGCCAACATCGCCAAGATGTCGGCCGGCACCCCGCTCGCCGACGAGGACCGGTGGCCCTGGCTGGACGCCATCGGCGACTGGGCACGCGGGCGGGCGGGACTGGGCGGGGTGGTCAGCTGCTCGGCGCTGAAGCGGTCGTACCGCGACCGGCTCCGCGCCGTCGCCCCCGAGCTCGTCTTCGTCCACCTCGCGGGCGAGCGCGCCCTCATCGAGGACCGGATGTCCCATCGGCAGGGGCACTTCATGCCGACGGCGCTGCTCGACTCCCAGTTCGCGACCCTCCAGCCGCTCCAGGAGGACGAGGCGGGCGTCGCGGTGGACGTCACCGGCAGCCCCGAGGAGATCGCCGGCCGGGCCGCCGAGGCCCTGGCCGCACTCGCGTAACACCCCCGCACCTCCCCTCCCCGTCCCCGTACCTGCAAGGGAAACCCCCGTGACCAGACTCAGCGTCGAGATGCTGGCAGCGGATCCGGTCGAGCCGATCACCTCGGCCGGGCACGCTCAGCTGGGCATAGCCGTCCTGGCGGGCATCGCCGTCATCGTCCTGCTCATCACCCGGTTCAAGCTCCACGCGTTCCTGTCGCTGACCATCGGTTCGCTCGCGCTGGGCGCGTTCGCCGGGGCGCCGCTGGACAAGGCCATCACCAGCTTCACCACCGGCCTCGGCACCACAGTCGCCGGTGTGGGCGTGCTCATCGCCCTCGGCGCCATCCTGGGCAAGATGCTCGCCGACTCCGGCGGCGCCGACCAGATCGTCGACACGATCCTCGCCAGGGCGGGCGGCCGTTCGTTGCCGTGGGCCATGGTGCTGATCGCCTCGGTGATCGGTCTGCCGCTGTTCTTCGAGGTGGGCGTCGTGCTGCTGATCCCGGTCGTGCTGATGGTCGCCAAGCGCGGCAACTACTCGCTCATGCGGATCGGTATCCCGGCGCTCGCCGGTCTGTCCGTGATGCACGGCCTGGTCCCGCCGCACCCCGGCCCGCTGGTCGCGATCGACGCGGTCAAGGCCGACCTGGGGGTCACCCTGGCCCTCGGCGTGCTCGTCGCGATCCCGACCGTGATCATCGCCGGTCCGCTGTTCTCCCGGTACGCGGCCCGCTGGGTGGACGTCCCGGCGCCGGAGAAGATGATCCCGCAGCGGGCCTCGGAGGAACTGGAGAGGCGTCCCGGCTTCGGCGCCACGCTGATCACCATCATGCTGCCGGTGATCCTCATGCTCTCCAAGGCGCTCGTCGACATCGTCATCGACGACCCGGAGAACACCACGCAGCGCGTCTTCGACGTCATCGGCTCGCCGCTGATCGCCCTGCTCGCCTCCGTGCTGCTCGGCATCTTCACGCTGCTGCGGCCCGCGGGCTTCGGCAAGGAGCGGGTCTCCGGTCTGGTGGAGAAGGGCCTCGCGCCGATCGCGGGCATCCTGCTGATCGTCGGCGCGGGCGGCGGCTTCAAGCAGACGCTGATCGACACCGGCGTGGGCGCGATGATCCTGGACATCTCCAAGGACTGGTCCATCCCGGCCCTGCTGCTGGCCTGGCTGATCGCGGTGGCCATCCGCCTCGCGACCGGTTCCGCCACCGTGGCGACGGTCTCCGCGGCCGGGCTGGTCGCCCCGCTGGCCGCCGACATGTCGACGACCCACGCGGCCCTGCTCGTCCTCGCCATCGGCGCCGGCTCGCTCTTCTTCAGCCATGTCAACGACGCCGGGTTCTGGCTGGTCAAGGAGTACTTCGGCCTGAGCGTCGGCCAGACGATCAAGACCTGGTCCGTCATGGAGACGATCATCTCGGTGGTCGCGGGCGGCCTGGTCCTGCTCCTCTCGCTGATCATCTAGGGGTACGGGGATGAGTCACCCGCTGTTCGACATCAGCGGCCGGAGGGCCCTGGTCACCGGGTCCAGCCGGGGCATCGGCCTCACCCTGGCCCGGGGCCTGGCCGAGGCGCGCATGTCCTGCAAGGTACTGCTGGACTTCGGGGGCTGAATCAGGCCGGACCGCCCGGCGGCCGGTGTCACGGCCAACCGGTCAATGGCGCCCGAGCCAGGGACGTGACGCGAGGGCACGACGACCAGCGCCACGGCCGCGAGGCAGGCGTCGGGGGCGACCGGCCTCACCCCCGCCAACCCGGGCCGCCCCCGGTCGCGGCCAACCGCTCAGCGGCGCCACAGGGAGTGTTCCCGCTCGGCCCATTCCCGGCTCACCGTTCCGGTTCTGAGGCCGCGGCGGGACTCCGGGTCGGCCAGCGCCATGCCGATGTGGCCGGCGAGGACGATGCCGATGGTCAGCGCCAGCCAGTCGTGGACGAAGGTCGCGCTGGTGCGCCACCGGATCGGGGTGAGGTGGGTGAACCACATCAGCAGGCCGGTGCCGAGCATCACCAGCGTGGCGCCCGCGATCCAGGCGGCGTAGACCTTCTGGCCGGCGTTGAACTTCCCCGCCGGGCGTGCCGAGGGCCGCTTGTCGCGGCGCAGGGCGGCGCGCAGCCAGGTCCGGTCGTGGGGGCCGAAGCGGTTCAGGAGGCCGAGGTCGGCGCGCAGGTGCCGGGAGGCCAGGCCGGCGAGGACGGGAAGGGGCAGGGCGAGGCCGGACCACTCGTGGACGCGGACCACCAGCTCGCGGCGGCCGACGAGTTCGGCGAGCTGGGGGAGGTAGAGACAGGCGGCGCTGAGCACGCACACGCCCATCAGGGCGGCCGTCGCGCGGTGCACCCGGCGCTGGCTGCGGCCGAAGCGCCGGACGCGGGACGACTCGGGGGCGGGGGCGTCAGTTCGTAGGCTCATCGTCCCGCCCGTTCGACCTGCCGACCCAGGCGTCGACGTCGTAGCCGCGCCGTTCCCAGTAGCCCGGTTCCACGTCCTCGGTGACGGTGATGCCGGAGAGCCACTTGGCGGACTTGTAGAAGTACATCGGCGCCACGTAGAGGCGGACCGGGCCGCCGTGGCTGTGGGCGAGGTCCTCGTCCCGCATGCGCAGGGCCACGAGGACGTCCGCGCGGCGGGCCTGGTCGAGGGTGAGGCTCTCGGTGTACGTGCCGTCGAAGCAGCTGAACCGGATCGCCGTGGCGGTGGAGCGGACCCCGGCGGCGTCGAGCAGCCGGGACAGGCGGACGCCCTCGAAGGGGGTGCCCGGGACGCGCCAGCCGGTGACGCACTGGACGTCCTTGACCATCCGGGTCTGGGGCATCGCCCGCAGGTCGTTCAGGGTGTAGGTGGCCGGGCGGTCGACGAGGCCGTCGATCTTGAGGCGGTAGGTGGCGGCGTTCTTGTGGGGGACGGAGGAGGCGACCGAGTAGTAGCGGAAGCCGCCGCCGTTGGGGAGCAGGCCCGCGAGGCCGGTGGGGTCCTTGTCGGCGGCGCCGCCGAGGAAGGACTCCAGGCCGCGCTGGAGGGTGGGCGCGGCGACCACGCCGAGGGCGCCGAGGCCGAGGGTGCCGAGGAGGACACGGCGGCCGACGGGCCTGCCCTGTTCCTCGGGCTGTCCGGAGTTCACCTGACCATTCGAACACCCGCGGGCCCTGGCGGACCAGGGTTCGCGGGTGCCCGTCAGACTTCCGTAACCACTCTCTACGAGGAGGCCGCCTTGTCCAGCTGGAAGGCCTCGTTGCCCAGGCCGATGCGGGCGTGCGCCTCGGGCGAGCGGGCGCGGAGGAGCAGGCCCTGGACCACGCCGACGAGCAGCGCCAGGACGATGATGCCGGGCAGCAGCCAGTTCAGCGACGAGTCCGGCCCCGAGCCGACCAGGACGTCGAAGTCCTTCACCGTGTACCCGGCGATCACCAGCAGGGCGAGGCCGGCGAGTGCGGAGGTGACCAGGCGCCAGGCCTGGGCGCCGGCGGCCCCGCGGCGGGCGAAGAAGACGACCACCGAGAAGGAGGCCGCCGCCATCAGGACGATCACTCCGAGGGCGCCGATGTTGCCGAACCAGGTGAACAGGTGCAGGACGGGGACGGTCGGGTCGCCGGTCGGCTTGTCGTCGGCGACCGCGAAGGCGGCCACGACCACCACCGAGACGGCCGTCTGGAGCAGCGACCCGGTGCCGGGGGCGCCGCTGGCGCCGGTGGTGCGGCCGAAGGCGGCGGGGAGCAGGCCCTCACGGCCCATGGCGAAGGCGTAGCGGGCGACGACGTTGTGGAAGCTGAGCATCGCGGCGAACATGCCGGTCACGAAGAGGATGTGCAGCGCGTCGGTGAAGGTGCCGCCGAGGCGGGACTCGGTGAGGCCGAAGAGCAGCCCGGCGCTCTGCTTCTGCGCCTCCCCCACGATCGCCGACGGGCCGGTGGCGACGGTCAGGGCCCAGCTGCTGAGCGCGAAGAAGACGGCGACGCCGCCGACGGCGAGGAACATGACCCGGGGCACCAGGACGTGCGGGCGGCTGGTCTCCTCGGCGTAGACGGGCGCCTGCTCGAAGCCGAGGAAGGCGGCGATGCAGAAGCACAGGGCGGTGCCGACGCCCGCGCCGGTGAGGGTGTCGGGGTTGAAGGCGTGCAGGGACAGGCCCTCCTTGCCCGGGTCGGCGACGGCGGCGATGTCGAAGACGACGACCAGGGCCACCTCGATGACCAGCAGGACGCCGAGCACCTTCGCGTTGACGTCGATCTTCAGCCAGCCCAGCGCGCCGACGACGAGCGCGGCCACCAGGGCGGGTATCCACCAGGCGACCTCCGTCTCGGCGTAGGTGGCGAACAGGCCGGAGACCTCGAAGCCGAAGATGCCGTAGATGCCGACCTGGAGGGCGTTGTAGGCGACGAGGGCGACCATCGCCGCGCCCGCGCCGGCGGTGCCGCCGAGGCCTCGGGAGATGTAGGCGTAGAAGGCGCCGGCGTTGTGGACGTGCCGGCTCATCTCGGCGTAGCCGATGCCGAACAGGACGAGGATCACGCCGAGGAGGACGAAGAGCAGGGGCTGTCCGACGATGCCCATCACCGCGAATGTGGTGGGCATGACACCCGCGACCACCATGAGGGGGGCGGTCGCCGCGAGCACCGAGAGCAGCAGGCCACCGGTGCCGAGGCGGTCGGCGCGCAGGGCCCGCTCCTGACCCTTGAAGGTGCTGATGCCGTCGGTTCTGCTCGGGCTCGAACTGTCCGTTGTCACGGGGGAGACCGTCCTTTTCGGGGGAAGGGCTGGCGGGGGTCGGGGGCCGTCAGGAGGTGCCGGGGGGCCTTACGTCGTGCCGAGGGCGCTGTCGCGGGCGGCGCGGAAGGCGGCGGAGGGGTCCCGGTCGGGGTACGACCAGGGGGCGGGGGTGGCGTGCTCGCCGATGCGGTGGAACAGGGCGGCGGCCTCGGCGCCCCGGCCCTCGCACACCTTGGCGTGGGCGAGGAAGTTGAGGTCGACCAGGCGCCGGGGATGGCCCTCGTGCTCCCATTCCAGCCACCAGTCGAAGGCGGCCTTCATCACCTGGCGGGCCCGGCGGCCGACCCAGTGGCCGGAGGCGGCCGGGTCGGGGGGCTCGTGGCCGGCGGCGGCGAGGACGCGGTAGCGCTCGGCGTGCGCGATGACCGGGAGGATGGCGAGGGGTGAGTCGGCGGGGGCCTGTTCGGCGGCCCAGTTGGCGAAGTCGTAGACCTCGTGCAGGGGGTCCGGGCCGGTCTCGGCGCGGTGCTCGGCCAGGCGGGCGACCATCAGATGGTGGGCGTGGTGGTGGTCGGCGTGCCGCCGGCGGACCTCCTCGAAGATCCGGACGGCGGTCTGGGCGCCGACCGTGCCCTTCTCCAGCATGAGCATCCCGAGCCACGGGGTGGGGTCGGCGGGGGCCCGCTCGGCGGCGGCGCGGCAGGCATCGCGGGCGCGGTCCGGCTTCTCCTTGCCACGCAGGGCGCGCTGGACCTGGGCGAGGGCGAGCAGGACGGCGGCGTCGGCGGACTCGGGCTCGGCGAGCAGCCAGTCGCGGGTCCAGGCGGCGCTGTAGGGCTCCAGGGCGAGGACGGTCACCCGGTGACCTCGCAGGTCCCAGTCGTCGCCGGAGTGCGCGAGCAGGGAGCGGGCGGCCTGCCAACGGCCCTGGGCCAACGCGGCGCGGGCTGCGCCGAGTTCGGCGTCGTCGAGGGCGGCGTCGAAGGCCTGGGCCGCGCGTCTGCGGCTGCGACCCAGTGGGGGCGGGGGTGGAGACACCGCGGAGACTTCCTCACGCGACGTTGCTCGACGTCGTAGTTCGGTTGTGTGGGCAGCTGGTCACGGACAGCAAACCCGCAGCCAAGGCTTCCCGTCAAGGCCGGAACGGTTGTTACACGGTTCAACTAGCGTGACGCATGGGGCAGTTGTGATCACTTTCGGCGGACCCGGGGCACCCGCGTGGCCGTGGATGTGGCGTACGCCATGGCGCCGCGAGGCCGGGCGTCGGAGCATGGCGGGACGGTCGTACGGGCGACCGCGTCAACCGCCCGGTTCCGGGTACTCCCGGAAGCAGGCCGCGTCCCGGGGCATTAGAGTCGGCCCTTACCCCGCCCCGCAGCCCGGCCCAGTGATCGAGGTACGCAGCGTGTCGGTTCTTGTCCTGGTTCTCGCCGTGAGCGCCGCCTGCTGCCTGGGCCTCGGTTTCGTCCTCCAGCAGGACGCGGCCCAGCGGGCACCCCTGAACGACTTCCTCTCGCCCCGGCTGCTGCTGGACCTGATGAGGATGCCCCGCTGGCTGGGCGGCATCGCGCTGATGGTGGTCGGCATGGCGCTGGGCGCGATCGCGCTGGGACAGGGCGAGATCTCCCTGGTGGAGCCCCTGCTGGCGACGAACCTGCTGTTCGCGATGGCCCTGTCCCGCCACCAGAGCAAGCAGCCGCTGGGCCGCCAGGGCTGGGCGGGTCTGGTGCTGCTCGCGGGCGGGGTGACGGCGTTCATCGTCGCGGGCGAGCCGCGCGGCGGCACGGCGGTCACCGACCCCCTCCGGCACTGGCTGATCATCGGCGCGATGATCGGCCTCGCGCTGCTGCTGACGACGTACGCCAAGCGCTCCCGTCTCGTCGCGGGCCCGGCGCTGCTCGCCGTCGCCGCCGGCCTGCTCTACGGCGTCCAGGACGCCCTGACGCGGGTGAGCGGCCAGCGCTTCTCCGCCGGCGGCCTGGTGGAGCTGCTCACCGGCTGGCAGCCCTACGCCGTGCTGGCCCTCGGCGTCACCGGCCTGGTCCTGGTCCAGAGCGCCTTCGAGACCGCCTCCCTGCGCATGTCCCTCCCGGCCCTCACCGCCGCCCAGCCCCTCGCCGGCATCATCTGCGGCGTGGGCTTCCTCGGCGACCGCCTCCGCACCGACACGGGCGCCCTGGCCTGGGAGGCGGCCGGCCTCGCCGCGGTCGTGGCGGGCATCGTGCTGCTGGGCCTCCACCCGGCGATGCCCTGCGGGACCTCCGAGCGGACGGCACGGCCCCGGGATCTCCAGCCGCACTGAGACCGCGCCGGGCCGCCGGGCCGGACAGCGCCGCACGGACCGACGCACGGACGTCGTGGGTGGGGCGCCCGGCCTCTCCGAGGGGCCTGCTTGGATGAGGGCATGAGTTCTGCTGACGAGATTCTCGACATCGTCGACGAGGACGACCGGGTCGTCGGGCAGTCGCCGCGCGGTGAGGCGTACGCCAAGGGGCTGCGGCACCGGTGCGTGTTCATCCAGGCGCGGGACCGCGCGGGGCGGCTCTTCGTGCACCGGCGGACCGCGACCAAGCTGGTCTTCCCCTCCCTGTACGACATGTGGGTCGGCGGTGTCGTCGGCGCGGGCGAGTCCTACGACGAGGCGGCTCTGCGGGAGGCCGAGGAGGAGCTGGGGGTGTCCGGGCTGCCCGCACCCGAGTTCCTCTTCAAGTTCCTGTACGACGACGGGGCCGGGCGGACCTGGTGGTCGTCGGTGTACGAGGTCCGCTGCGAGCTGCCGGTGAACCCCCAGGTCGAGGAGGTCGCCTGGTACGACTTCCTGCCCGAGGCGGAGGTGGAGCGGCGGCTGGACGAGTGGCCGTGGGTGCCGGACGGACGGGACGCGTACGAACGGCTCCGCGCGCACCGGGCGGCGGGCTGACACGTCACCGCCCCGACCAGGGCGGACACCCGCGCCCCGGTAGGGTCGGGACGTGATCGGCTTCGTGCGCAACGTCCGGCTGTGGTTCGCCCCCGAGCAGGTCCGGGAGGAGGGCACCACGCCCGACTACCGGTTCTCGCTCGCCAACGAGCGCACGTTCCTGGCCTGGTTGCGGACCGCCCTCGCGCTCATCGGCGGCGGTTTCGCCGTGGACCAGTTCCTGCCGGATCTGCGCTGGGGCTGGCGGGCGGGGCTGGCGCTCGCGCTGCTCGCCGCCGGGGTGCTGTGCTCGTTGCGCGCGGTGAACCACTGGGTGCGGTGCGAGCGGGCCATGCGGCGGGGCGAGGATCTGCCCGTCTCCCGGTTCCCGGCGCTGCTGGGTGTCGTCGTGGCCGTCGTCGCCGTCGCGATGGTGCTGGTCGTGCTCGTCGGGTGGGAGGGGTGAGTGCGACGCGGTCTGCCGGCACCGCCGAGGAACGCGATCCCGGACTCCAGCCCGAACGCACCCGCCTCGCCTGGCGGCGCACGACCCTGTCCGGCACCGTCTGCGCCGTGCTCGCGGTGAAGGCCGCGCTGCACGGGGGTCCGTCCGCCGCCGGTGTCGTCGCCTGCGCGCTGGTCTGCGCCCTGTGGCTGGGCCTGCTGCTCGTCGCACACCGCCGCATCCGCGCCCTCGCGGCCCCCGGGGTCCCTTCCGCGCTCACCCCGCGCCCTGCCACGGCGGCCGCCCTGTGCGCCGTCGCCATGGCGGTCTGCGGAGCCGCGCTGGTGTTCTAGGCCCGGCGGCAGACACTCCGCCTCGGCTCGGCCCTCTCAGGCCTTCCGGCCGCCCCGGAGAGGGCCCACCGGACACCGCTGCTCGACGGGCAGGAGCCGCCTGCCGCGGCGCTAGGCCCGGTCGATGCCCTTCCCGCTCCTCCGGCACCCCTCAGAGGACCCCACCGGACACCTCTCCTCGACAGGCGGAAGCCGCCTGCCGCGACACTAGGCCCGGTCGTCGCCCACCCGCTCCTCCGGCCGCTCCGGGTCCGGGTCCGCGTCCACCGTCACCACGATCTTCCCCCGGGTCCGCCCCTCCTGGCTCAGTCGCTGTGCCTCCGCCGCCCGCTCCAGCGGGAAGGTGTGTGACACGTGCACCGAGACCACGCCCTGTTCGGCCAGCGCGGACAGGCGCCGGAGGTCCTCGGCGTCCGGGCGCACCCAGACGTAGCGGCCGCCGTGGGTGACGACGTTCCCGTCCGCGATGGAGACCAGGCGGCCCTCGGGGGCCAGGAGGTTCGCCGAGGCGGTGAGGGTCTCGCCGCCGATGGTGTCGAACGCCGCGTCGACGCCCTCGGGGGCCAGCCCGCGCACCCGTTCGGCCAGGCCCTCGCCGTACGCGACGGGCTCACCGCCGAGGCTCCGTACGAAGTCGTGGTTGCCCGGGCTCGCCGTACCGATGACCCGGGCGCCGAAGTGGTGGGCGAGCTGTACGGCGAGGGAGCCCACGCCGCCCGCCGCCGCGTGCACCAGGACCGTCTCGCCGCGCTTGACCTGGAGGGCCTTGACCAGCACCTGGTAGGCGGTGAGTCCGGCCAGCGGCAGCCCCGCCGCCTCCTCGAAGGAGAGGTTGCGGGGCTTGCGGGCGAGGGTGCGGACCGGAGCGGCCACGTACTCGGCGAAGGTGCCCCGGGAGAGGAAGTCCTCGCGGACGTAGCCGATGACCTCGTCGCCGATCTCGAACTCCGGGACGGAGACGCCGAGTCGGACCACGACACCGCTGACGTCCCAGCCGGGGACCACCGGGAAGACGGGGTCCAGGATCTGCTCCAGGTGCCCCTCGCGGGCGTGCCAGTCGACCGGGTTGACCGCCGCCGCCCGGACCTTGACCAGTACCGCGTCGACCCCGACCGTGGGGTCGCGCAGATCCCCGTATGCGAGGACCTCGGGTCCGCCGTAGCGTGAGTAGCTGATGCCCTTCATGGCTTCGACCCTCCGGGGTAGCGGGCCGCCACGCAACCGGGATGCCCCGGTACGCGGCGTTCGCGTGGCAGCCTGTCCGACGGCATCGGCACATCTGCGAAGGCGAGCACCATGACCACCCTCCACCAGGAACACGCCTCCCACTCCCACGCCCACGGACCCGACTGCGGGCACACCGAGGTACCGCACGGGGACCACGTCGACTACGCGCACGGCGGGCATCTGCACCGCGAGCACGGCGACCACTGGGACGAGTGCGAGCCGGGCGGGCACGCCACCCACGACGGCCACGACCACGCGCACGGCGACTCCTGCGGACACGAGAGCGTGCTGCACGGGGACCACGTGGACTATCTGCACGACGGCCACCGGCACGCCCGCCACGACGGGCACTGGGACGACCACTGAGCACCTGACCGAAGAGGCGTCACCGCAGCTCCCCGTCGCACCGGACGGGGAGCTGTCGGCCTGTCGTGGCTCAGATCACGTTCGCTCCACGCACTGGACGGCATACCGACCGGTCGGCATCATGTCTCGGGTACCGTTCACCTGCCCGTAGGAGCGACGCATGAGCCCCGACCATCCGCCCGGACTGGATCTCGACAGGCTGCGCGGCCTGCTCGACCGCGAGCGGCCCGGTCTGGTCCACGGCCCCCTGACCGGCCGGCTGATCGAGGGCGGACGGTCGAACCTCACGTACACGGTGTCCGACGGCACCGCGCGGTGGGTCGTACGCCGTCCGCCGCTGGGCCATGTCCTGGCCACCGCGCACGACATGAAGCGCGAGCACCGGGTGATCAGCGCGCTGCACCCGACGGACGTACCGGTCCCGAAACCACTGCTGCTGTGCGAGTCCGAGGAGGACACCGCGGGCATCGGGGCGCCGTTCTACGTCATGGAGTTCGTCGAGGGCACCCCGTACCGCACCGCCGACCAGCTGCTCCCGCTCGGCCCGGAGCGCACCCGGGCCGCGGTGCTGTCCCTGGTGGACACCCTCGTCGAACTGCACGCGGTGGACCCCGCCGAGGTGGGCCTCGCCGACTTCGGCCGCCCCGAGGGCTTCCTGGACCGCCAGCTGCGCCGCTGGGGCAAGCAGCTGGACGCCTCCCGCAACCGCGAACTTGCCGGCATCGACGAGCTGCACGCGACGCTGGGCCGCCGGTTGCCCACCTCCCCGGCCGCGACCGTGATCCACGGTGACTACCGGCTCGACAACGTGCTCATCGGGCCCGACCCGGACACCGGTGCCGACCGGATCAACGCGATCCTCGACTGGGAGATGTCGACGCTCGGCGACCCGCTCACCGACCTCGGCCTGCTGGTCATGTACAGCATGCCGCTGGACCTGCCCGACTCCCCCGTCTCCACGACCGCCACCGCGCCGGGCCATCCCGACCCGGCCGAGCTGGTCGAGCGGTACGCGGCCCGTTCGGGGCGCGACGTCTCGACGGTCTCCTGGTACACGGCGTTCGCGTGGTTCAAGCTCGCCGTGATCCTGGAGGGCATCCACTACCGCTACACCCTGGGCCAGACGGTCGGCGCCGGCTTCGACCGCATCGGCGACCTCGTCCCCGTCTTCATCTCGCACGGCCTGACCACCCTTCAGGAAGGCTGACCCGCCATGGACTTCGCGTTCGACGCGCGCACCGAGGAACTGCGCGCCCAGCTGCTCGCCTTCATGGACGAGCACGTCTATCCCGCCGAGGCCGTCGCCGAGGAGCAGCGCGCCCGGCTGGCCTCGCCGTGGGACACACCGGCCGTGGTGGAGGAGTTGAAGGCCGAGGCCCGCAGGCGGGGGTTGTGGAACCTCTTCCTGCCGGACCACGCGTACGGGGCCGGGCTGACCAACCTCCAGTACGCGCCGCTGGCCGAGATCACCGGCCGTTCCCCGCAGCTCGCGCCCACCGCGCTGAACTGCGCGGCGCCGGACACCGGCAACATGGAGGTGCTCACCCAGTTCGGGGACGAGCAGCAGAAGAAGCAGTGGCTGGAACCGCTCCTCGCCGGTGAGATCCGCTCGGCGTTCGCGATGACCGAGCCGGAGGTGGCCTCCTCGGACGCCACGAACATCACCACGTACATCGAGCGCGACGGCGACGAGTACGTCATCACCGGCCGCAAGTGGTACATCTCCGGGGCGATGAACCCGGACTGCAAGATCTTCATCGTGATGGGCAAGACGGACCCGGACGGCGACGACATCCGCCGCCAGCAGTCCATGGTGCTGGTCCCCCGCGACACCCCCGGCGTCACCGTCAAGCGGGCGATGCAGGTCTTCGGGTACGAGGACCACTCCCACGGCGGCCACGCCGAGGTGGTCTTCGACCACGCGCGCGTGCCGGTGTCGAACCTGATCGGCGAGGAGGGCGGCGGGTTCGCCATCGCCCAGGCACGTCTCGGGCCGGGCCGGATCCACCACTGCATGCGGCTGATCGGCATGGCCGAGCGGGCGATCGAGCTGATGTGCCGCCGGGCGGTGTCGCGTGCGGCCTTCGGCAAGGCGCTGGCCCAGCAGGGCGTGGTGCACAACTGGATCGCCGACGCGCGCGTGACGGTCGAGCAACTGCGGCTGCTGGTGCTGAAGACGGCCTGGCTGATGGACACCGTCGGCAACCGGGGCGCCCACACCGAGATCCAGTCCATCAAGATCGCCACGCCGCGCGCCGTCGTCGACATCATCGACCGGGCGATCCAGCTGCACGGCGCGGGCGGGGTCAGCCAGGACTTCCCGCTGGCCGAGCTGTACGCCGGGGCGCGGACGCTGATGATCGCCGACGGTCCGGACGAGGTGCACCAGCGGTCGCTGGCGCGGCGGGAGCTGAAGAAGTACCTGTAGGTGAAGCGGTAAGGGGCGGTCTCCATGGGCGACCGCCCCTTGCACATGTCGTCGCGCGGTTACGGGCGCAGGGCCCTCAGCAGCAGGTCGGCCAGGTGGTCGGCGACCTCCTGGGGGCTCATCGGGCCGTCCGGGCGGTACCAGGTGGACAGGTGGTGGACGGAACCGAAGTGGTAGTCCACCACCAGGTCGGCGGGCGTCGCCGTGGAGAAGACGCCCGCCTGCTGGCCCTCCTCGACCAGCGCGCGGAAGCGCTCGTGGTAGTGCCGGCGGGCGGCGCGCACCTGCTTGTTCTTCTCCGGGCTCAGGTGGTGCATGGAGCGGAAGAAGATCGACGCGTCGTCGAGGTTCTCGATCGTCGTGACGACGACGTCCGCGGCGGCGCCCCGCAGACGCTTCTCGATGGGCTCGTCCGCGTCGGCGAAGGAGTCGAGGCGCTCCTGCTGGACGCGCAGCACGCGCGCGTACACCTCGTGCAGGAGGTCGTCCTTGGAACCGAAGTAGTGGTACAGCGCCCCCTTGGTGACGCCGGCCGCCTCGACGATCTCCTGCACGGAGGTGCGGTCGTAGCCCTGCTCCGCGAAGAGCCGGGTGGCGGCGGCCAGCAGCCGCTGCGGGACGGGCGTGCCGTCCCCGTCGGTCGTCCTGGGCACTGTGCCGCCTCCTGCCTTTCCGTTCATACCGCTCGTTGTGCGTTACTGCTCGTCCTGCCTGCGAGAACGCAGTTCCCGCCGGAGGATCTTCCCACTCGCCGTCTTCGGCAGGTCGGGCAGGATCTCCACCTGCCTGGGGTACTTGTAGGCGGCCAGTCTCTCCTTGCAGTACACCGCGAGTTCATCCGGGTCGGTGGCGGCGCCCGGGCGCAGGCTGATGTAGGCCTTCACGGTCTCCCCGCGGTACCCGTCGGGCACCCCGACGACGGCCGCCTCGCGTACCGCCGGGTGGGTGTACAGCACGTCCTCGACCTCGCGGGGCCAGACCTTGAAGCCGGACGCGTTGATCATGTCCTTCTTGCGGTCCACGACGTACAGCCAGCCCTGGGCGTCCATGAAGCCGATGTCGCCGGTGCGCAGCTCGCCGTCCGGGAAGGTCTCGGCGGTGGCGTCCGGGCGGCGCCAGTAGCCGGGCACGACCTGCGGTCCGCGCACCACGATCTCGCCCTGCTCCCCGAAGGGCACCTCGGCGCCCTGGTCGTCGACGATCCGTACGACCGTCTCCGGGCCCGGCAGGCCCACGGCGAGCGTCCCGGAGACCGGGTCGACGGGCGCCTCCAGATGGGGTGGCACGGAGGCGCAGGGCGCGGTGCACTCGGTCAGGCCGTAGCCGTTGCGGATGTACGGCCCGAACCCGGCACGGAACTTCTCCACCAGGGCGGGCGGCAGGGGGGCGCCGCCGGAGGAGATGACGACGAAGGAGGAGAAGTGGTCCGGGGTGGCGTCCGGGTGGGCGGCCAGCGCCATGAACGCGGTGGAGGGGCCGACCGTGTAGTGCGGCCGGTGCTCGGCGAACGCCTCCAGGACGACCCCGGTCTCGAAGCGGTACGTCAGCACCAGGGTGCCCGCGCTGTTGAGGCACGCGCCGAGCTGGCAGACCATCCCGGTGATGTGGAACAGCGGCGCCAGCGCGTAGTAGACAGGCCCCTCGGGCAGGGGCAGCCCGGTCCGCTGCCGCTCGGCGTTGTACATGATGTTGCCGTGCGTGTTGGTGGCGCCCTTGGGGGTGCCGCTGGTGCCCGAGGTGTAGCTGATGAGCGCGATGTCGGACGGTGCCGGGTCGCGGCCCTCCGGCGCGGGGTGGCCCGCGCGGGCCACCGCGGCCAGGTCGTCGGCGTCGGCGGCCATCGGCAGCCGCTCGAAGGTCAGCACGCGCGCGTCGTCGCGGGTCTGGAAGTCCAGCTCGCAGCCGGTGAGCACGATCCGCACCGGCGAGCCGGCGGCCGTCTCGCGCAGGTACGACTCCCAGGCCCGGTCGGAGCAGATCAGCGCGGCCACCTCGCCGTCCCGCAGGACGTGGCCGACCTCCCCGGACTTGTACATGGGGTTGACGGGCACCACGACCGCGCCCGCCTTCCACGCGCCCAGCAGGGCGAGCACGAAGTGCGGGGAGTTCTGCAGCAGGATCGCCACCCGGTCGCCGCGCTCCAGACCGCGGGCGGCGAGGTGCCCGGCGACGGAGTCGCTCAGCGCGTCGACCTCACGGTAGGTGAGGCGGCCGTCGAAGTAGGCGAGGAAGGGGCGGTCCGGCGCCTCGGCGGCGGACCGGCGCAGGGCGTGGACCAGGGAGTCGGCGGGCTCGATCGGGGCGCGCTGGGCGTCGTCGAGCAGCGCCACCCAGGGCTTGGCCGCGTAGGCGGACTCGGTCACCGCGTCTCCTCCCACTTGCGCTGAAGGTGGTTCATGTTGCCCAGCCAGCGGTCCGGTTCGGCTGCCCGGGCCTGGTAGTACCCGGCGACCTCGGGGTGCGGCAGGATCAGGAACCGGTCCTCGGCGATGCCCTTGAAGAGAGCCTCCGCGACGTCGTCCGGTTCCACGGCCGTCGGCTTGAGCACCAGGTCACCGGCGCTGCCGGTCGCGTCCAGCATGTCCGTGCGCACGCCCTGCGGGCAGATGGCGTGGACCTTGACCCCACGGTGCCGGTACGTCAGCGACAGGTACTCGGCGAAGGCGTACGCCCCGTGCTTGGTGACGCTGTAGGGCGCGGCGCCGATCATGGTCAGCAGCCCGGCCGCGGAGACGGTGGACACGAACCGTCCGCTCCCCCGCTCCAGCCAGCCGGGCAGCAGCGCGTGGGCGGCCCGCACGTGGGCCATCACGTTGACGTCCCAGGACGTCGCCCAGCCCGTCTCGTCGAGCTGCTCGTCGAGTTCCCCGCCGAAGGCGACACCGGCGTTGGCGCAGTAGACGTCGACGGTCCCGCCGAGGGCGTCGCGGGCGTCGTCGACGACGGCGGAGGCGTCACCGGGCAGCGCGATCCCGCCGATCTCCTCGGCGACGGCCGTGGCACGGTCGCCGTCCAGGTCGTTCACGACCACCCGGGCCCCCTCGGCGGCGAACCGCCGCGCGAGGGCGGCGCCGATGCCCCCTCCGGCCCCCGTGACGACGACACCAGCACCCTGAACGGCTTCCACCATCGGTCTCCTTCGACTGCGGCTCTGCGAAGACGGCCAGACTAACCAGTCGGTATGTAGGAAAGGAAGGGCAGGACCCCCCGGCCTGGGGGCGCGTGACCGCTTCCCTGTGCGGCCCCGCCGCGGGGGGCGTGACCGCCTGCTGCGGCTCCGCCACGGGGGGCGCGTGACCGTCTCCTGCGGTCCCGCCGCGGGGGGCGCGTGACAGTCTCCTGTGGCTCCGCCGCGGGGCGCGGCAGGCCGCGGGTGGCCCGCACCTTCCCCGCGACCCTCGGGAGCAATACCGTGCCCCCCATGCGCCTATCCAGACGAGCTCTCCTCGCGGCGACCACGGCAGCAACGACGGCAAGCGCACTCGCCGGCGCGCCCCCGGCCTCCGCGGCCCCCCGCCTGCGCACCGGCTTCGAGAACCTCTCCGCGACCGGCTACGCCCCCCTGCGCGACCAGCGCGTCGGCATCGTCACCAACCCCACCGGCATCACCCGCGACGCCCGCCACATCGTCGACGTCATGCACGCCGACGACCGCGTGGACCTCGTCGCCGTCTTCGGCCCCGAGCACGGCTTCCGCGGCACCGCCCAGGCCGGCGGCTCCGAGGGCCGCTACGACGACCCGGCGACCGGCCTGCCCGTCTACGACACCTACCTCAAGAGCGGCCAGGCGCTCGCGGACGTCTTCACCGCCTCCGGCGTCGACACGGTCGTCTTCGACATCCAGGACGTGGGCGCGCGCTTCTACACCTACATCTGGACGCTCTACGACTGCATGGAGGCGGCCCGACTGGCGGGCAAGCGGTTCGTGGTGCTGGACCGGCCGAACCCGGTCACCGGACGCTCCGCCGAAGGGCCCGTGCTGCACCGGGAGTTCGCCACCTTCGTGGGACGGCAGCCGATCTCGCAGGCGCACGGCATGACCGTCGCGGAGCTGGCGCGGCTGTTCAACGGGGAGTTCCTGACCGCCCCCGTGACCCTGGACACCGTCCTGATGACCGGCTGGCGGCGTGCGCAGTTCTACGACGCCTCCGGGCTGCCCTGGGTGCCGCCGAGCCCCAACATGCCCACCGCGGACACCGCGTTGGTGTACTCGGGGACCTGTCTCTTCGAGGGCACGAACCTGTCGGAGGGGCGGGGCACGACCCGGCCCTTCGAACTGCTCGGCGCCGAGGGGATCGACGGGCGCTGGGCCGCCGCCGCGAACGAACTCGGGCTGCCGGGCGTGCACTTCAGGGAGGCGTACTTCGCGCCCACGTTCTCCAAGTTCCAGGGCAGAACCGTCGGCGGGGTGCAGATCCATGTGCACGACCGGGCGGCGTACGACCCGGTGCGCACCGGGATCGCCCTGCTGGTGACCGCGAAACGGGTGTGGAGCGGCTTCGCCTGGCGGCCCGACAACTGGATCGACAAGCTGACGGGCTCCACCCAGGTGCGTACCGCCATCGACGCGGGGGCCGACCCGGACGAGGTGGTCGCCGGCTGGCGGGCGGAGCTGGCCGCGTTCCGGGCGGTCCGGCGGAAGTATCTCGTCTATCGGTGAACCCGAAGCGGTTGAGCCGTTACCTATGGCCAACCCCGCCCCTTGGCAGGACGATGCGACCGCATCGCACCACTACGGGGGACAAGGGGGCCCGTCATGGCGGAACCGGCGATGAGCGTGAGGCCGTACTGGGAGCTGATGTTCGACGCGGACGGCGACCCGGAGGGCAGGCGGCAGGGCCGGCTGCTGGCGGGTGTCGTGGAGCGCGGGGTGCGGGATCTGATCGTCTTCGCGCACGGCTGGAACAGTGACCGTTCCACCGCGACCCGCCTCTACAGCCGCTTCTTCGAGCCCATCCCGGAGCTCGCACCGGGCGCCCGTCTCGGGTTCGCCGGGGTGGTGTGGCCGTCGATGCGGTTCGCCGACGAGCCGATCCCCGACGTCCCGCGATCGGTCGCGGCCCAGTCCGCCCGGCGGCCGGCGCTCGACAAGGACACCCGGCACGCCCTGCTGGAGACCTTCCCGGGCCGTACGACCGTGGTGGAGCAGATCACCCGGCTGCTGGACCAGCAGCCGCGCGAGGAAGCGGAGTTGGAGGAGTTCGGCCGGCTGGTGCGAATGCTGGTCGAGCTGGTGCCGGCGGGACCGCAGGCGCTGTTCGGGGCGGACACGCTGGCGGAGGGTGTGCCGCAGAGCGAGCCGGACATGTTCCGTGGGCCGGTGGCGGAGGTGTGCGAGGACTTCGCGCGGGCGCTGGCGCACGTCGAGTCACCGGACACGGCCGCGGGCTTCACGATCCCCGACCCCTGGGACGGCGCCCACGAACTGCTGCGGCAGGCGACCTACTACGCCATGAAGCGCCGCGCCGGGACCGTCGGGGAGCGCGGGCTCGGGCGGGTGATCGGGCAGCTCGCCGCCGCGGCGCCCGGCGTGCGGGTGCATCTGGTGGGGCACAGCTTCGGCGGGCGGCTGGTGTCGTTCGCGTTGCGCGGGCTGCCCGAGGGGGTGCGCACGGTGAAGTCCGTGACGCTGCTCCAAGGCGCCTTCTCGCACTACGCGTTCGCGACCCGGTTGCCGCACGACCCGCGCGCGGGCGGGGTGCTGCAGGGCCAGCAGAACCGTGTCGACGGGCCCCTGGTGTGCTGCTTCTCCCGGCACGACTGCGCGCTCGGCACCCTGTACCCGCTGGCCTCCCGCATGGCGGGGGACGCGCGCGGGGTGGCCGGCGCGGACGTGGGCCGGGTGCTGGGCGCCAAGTGGGGTGCGATGGGCTTCGGCGGGGTGCAGGCGGTCCCGGGCACGCGCGCGTGGACGCTCGCCGAGGCGCTGCGGACGACGCTGCCCACCTCGGGGTGCGTGAACATCGACGCGTCCGAGGTGGTCAGGCGGGGTGGAGCGCCGGCCGGGGCGCACAGCGACATCGTGCACCGGGAGCTGGCGCGGGTGGTGCTGGCGGCGGGCCGTATCGGGTGACCCGCCGCCGCTGACGCGTCACCGGTGTGACGTGAACTCCACGACCTGCTGGTAGGTCGGCCGGTTCTGCCAGCTGATGTTGTAGTGCTTGATGCCGCCCAGGGTGCGCTGGACGATCGAGTCGGCGCACCACTGGTTGCCCGCCGCGCACAGGTCGTCACCGGGGTAGACCTGGGCCGCGGTCCTGCCGGCCGCCGTCTTCAACGTGCTGATGAGGACGTCCCGGCAGGCGCTGAGGCTGCCGCCACCGCAGTACTTCTGCGCCAGCGGGCCCCGCACGGTCTCCCCCAGCACCGCCCGGATGTCCTTGTCGACGTAGGACCACCAGCCGTACTGGAAGGAGCTGCCCGCGTGCGAGCCGGTCGGGCCGTGCGCCGCGGACGGGGCCTCGTCGACGGGCAGGTTGCGGGTGAGGGCGCTGTACAGCTCGGTGCCGAGGCCGGGTTCGAACTCGGCTTTCACCAGCAGCGGCCACCAGGCGTCCATGATCCGGATCGCGTCGGCGTCGGCGTACGCCTTGGAGCCCGCCGACGTCTCGGTGCGCCTGCCGCCCGCCGTGAGCCAGGTCTGGAGCTTGGCCACGGCGGCCGCGGCCGTGGAGTCGGTGACCGTGCCGCTGTTGATCACCTTCAGCAGGTCCGGCAGCACGTCCTCGGCCCGCAGGTCGGCCAGGCCCGCGTCGGCCATGGCCTTCACCAGCGAGGCCCGGGTCACGCCACCGGCCGCGACCAGCTTCTTGACCCGGTCCTCCAGCAGGTTGCCGCGGTGCACCGAGCCGTCGCCCCAGGGCGCGGTCGAGTAGTCGGCGGCCTGCTTGTTGTTCCAGGAGATGTAGTAGTCCTGGTCGATGGAGTGGGGGTGGGCGGAGACGGGGGTGTACTCCGCGGCGTTCGTCGTCGGGTTCCAGCCCTTCCACTCGTACGCCGGCCGCGCCCAGACCGGGAAGTCGGCGTCGACGCCGGTCGCGCGCACCGGGTTGTCGCCGCTGTTGTAGTACGCGGTGTGCTCGGAGTCGGCGTAGAACCAGTTGAAGGTGTAGTTGATGTGCTGCACCGCGCTCTGGAAGGTCTCCGGGCCCTTGACGTAGTCGGGGTCGTTCAGCATCTGGAAGCCGATGATCGAGTCGGCCTCGTGCAGGTACGACGAGCGCAGGGTGGTGTAGGCGACCTTCTTGCCGCCGACGGTCGCCCGGTACGCGACGGGGCCGTACGCGGTGCGCCAGACGCGCATCGTGTACGAGCCGGCGGCGGTGCCGTCGGCGGTGGTCGGGGTCCAGGAGTTCTTCTGCTCGACCTTCTCCATCGCCGTGCAGGTGCCGCGGTAGAGGTAGTGGTGGTCGTCCTGGCACAGCTCCACGGCGTAGGTGTCGATGATGTCCTGGCCGGAGGTGGTGGCGGACCAGGCGTAGTCCTGGCCGCGGCCGAGCTCGACGTACATGCTCAGCCCCGCGAAGGAGGCGCCGCGCGCGCTCAGGCCCGGGCCCTGGATCTCCTGGAGCATGAGCAGCTGGGGTGCGAAGTAGCCGGTCTGCGGGCCGAAGACGGCGACCGGGTGGCCGCCGGCGGTGTGCTCGCCGCTGACGACGAGGGCGTTGGACATCCCGCGCCGGGCCGAACCGAGGGCGGCCGCCGTCGCCGTCGCGGAGGCCGCGGAGGCACTCTGGCCGGCGCCGGTGCCGGTGGCGTCGTAAACGAGGGGCTCGGTCCGCACAGAGCCGTCGTCCGGGAGCGCCCCGCCCTGCGGGTCGGCGGGCTTGGTGGCGTACGGGAAGCTCTTGTCGTGGACCGTGACGACCGCCTCGGGGTCGTTGCGCTCACGGAAGGACTCCCAGACCGCCGTGCCCTGGGCCACCCCGTACTTCTCCTGCGCGGCGAGCAGCGAGAGCGCGTTGTCGACCTCGCCGCCGCCCCCCGAGCCGAACAACGCGCCGATCACGGAGGCGAGGGCGACCAGGTCGGTGGGCTTGAAGTGCTCGATGGTCCCGGCGTTGGTGACGGAGTCCTTGTGGCCGGTCAGGACGTACTCGCCGGGGAAGTAGCGGCCGCTGTCGGAGGCGTCGATGTAGGCGTTGATGCCGGCCACGTAGGCGTCGACGTCGGCGAGGGCCTGCCTGCCGCGGGCTCCGGCCTTGGCCGCCGCGCTGTCGATCTGCGCCTGGAGGTCGGCCTCGGTGTAGGGGGCGTTGCGCCAGAACTGCTGCTCCAGGCCCTGGTTCGAGGGGGCGCCGCCCGCGAAGGAGGTCAACTGGCCGCGTCCGACGTGGCGGAAGACGTCCATCAACCACAGGCGGTCCTGAGCCGCCGCATAGCCCGCTCCGTATTCAGTGCCGTATCTGGTGGTACCGGTGATGTGCGGAACGCCTGTCTTCTTGTCGCGGACGATCGTCACATCGCTGCGGCCACCGGGCTTGAGCGTGGAGGCGACTTGGTCGGAGGGGACGCCGAAGGAGGCGTCGTTGAAGAAGGTGTTGATCGTGGCGTTGGTGAGCGAGGGGTAGCCCTTGGCCAGGTTGGCGTACGGGCCGAGCTGGTCCTCGGCGTGCTCGGGCTGGGAGCCGAAGGCCTGGTTGAGGAGGATCTGGGCGAGCGTGGCGTTGCCGTTCTGACCCGGCGGCAGGATGTCGGAGCACTGGCTGCCGCAGTGGTCGGCGGCGGCGGTGGCCTCGGGCGCGGCGGCCGCTTGGCCAAGAGGGGACAAAAGACCGGCGATCAGGGCGCATACCGATGCGGTCTTCAGGAACCCGGTGAGTCTGCCGGGAGTTCTCAGGCTGTCGGGTGCGGTGCGTGAGGTGCGCCGTGACATGGCGGCTCCTACGGACGGGAGTGGGGTCTGGCGTTACCGGCGGTATCCCCGGGTTTGAAGATGAACATGCGTCAAGTTTTGGTAGCCGGTCCGGAGGCTGATGGGAGGCATCGGAAATCGGATGGAGCCGAATCGCGTGTCGATACGTCTATTCGGCGACGTCCGAAGCGACGACGCCGAAGTGACCGAAGTACAGGTGCAGGTGTGACGGAGGTGCAGGGCGATGGCCGGTTTCCGGAGTCTGGCGAGACAGGTGCGCGATCCGCGGTGCGATCTGGCGCTGCGACGCTACTCGCTGCGTAAGTGCCTGGAGCGATTCGCTCCCTACGGGCACAGGGCGACCTGGGACCATCTGTGCTCCCGGGCCGGGTTCGGTCCCGAGGACCGGTCCCCCGATCCGGCGCGACTCGTGGCCGCGCTGGAGGAGTTGGAGGAGGCGCGTTCGGTCTGGCTGGCCTACGAGGTCGAGTTCGCCGAGCGGCGCAAGAAGGAGAAGCACGACGGGCTGCGCAGGCCGGGCAGTGTCGATGACTGGCACCGGCTGACCTGGGGCGGTTTCGGTGTCGCGTGGTGCGACGACCCGCGGCGCCACCCCCGGGAACCGCTGGCCGAGGTGCTGCGCAGGCTGATCTCCGCGTTGGAGCGCGAGCCGGGCTCGGAGTGCCCGGTGTGCGGCGGGGAACAGCTGACCTATACGTACGACCTGGCCCACGAGCCCTCCTCGGGCCCTGTCTGCACGGACTGCGGGATCCTGGTCCCCAGTCCGGTGCTGACGCCCGAGGCGCTGGCGGCCTCCCGACGGGGACGGCTGCTGGTGTCCGCCTGAGCAGCGCGACCGGGGGTGCGCCGGGGATGCCGCACCCCCGTTTCGAACAGCCCGGCCGCGTGGGCGGGTGTCCGCCGGGCCGGCCGAGTTGTCCACAGGAGCCTCTCGCGCCGGGGCCGTTGTCGGTGGTGGCTGGCACCATCGAGACATGATGCAAGTGTGTCTCAACGGTTCCCGAGGGGCCTCCGACGGTGCGGGCGTGCCGCTGTCGCCGCAGGACATGGCCGAGTCCGCGGCAGCGGCGGTGGCGGCCGGTGCCACGGACATCCATGTCCACCCCAAGTCGCCCTGCGGCGATGACACGTTGTCCCCTCGGGTGCTGGCGGAGACTCTTCGGGCGATACGGGCCCGGGTCTCCGTGCCGGTCGGCGTGACCACGGGCGCGTGGGCGGAGCCGGATCCCGCGCGGCGGCTGGAGCGGGTGCGGGAGTGGACCGTGCTCCCCGACCACGCCTCCGTCAACTGGCACGAGGAGGGGGCCGAGGAGCTGGCCGCCGCCCTGCTCGACCGGGGCGTGGGCGTGGAGGCCGGCCTGTGGTCCGGCACCGACGCGGTCGCCCGGTTCGCCGCGTCGCCGCTCGCGCCCCGGGTGCTGCGGGTGCTGGCCGAGGTGACCGACACCTCCCCGGACACCGCCGAGAACACGGCGCGCGAGCTGCTGGCCGGGATCAGGGTCGCCGACGCCCGCCGCCCGGTCCTCCTGCACGGCGAGGACGGCGGCGCCTGGCCGGTGCTGCGCCTGGCCGGACGGCTGCGGCTGGACACCCGGGTGGGACTGGAGGACACACTGCTCCTCCCCGACGGCGAACCGGCCGCGTCCAACGCCGAGTTGGTGGCCGCGGCAGTCGTGCAGTACGGGTGGGGGCGGCGCTCGTCGTAGGGCGGGGCGAGGGCTTCCCCGGGCGGGGAGGGCTTCCCGGGGCGGGGTGAGGGCCTCCCGGGCGGGGCGAGGGCTTCCCCGGTCAGGACCAGGGCTTCGTGTCGGCGCTGGGGCGCCCGGGGGCACCCGGGTGCCGCAGGGGCCGCATCCGGGATGCCGCTGGGGTGGGCCCGGGGTGCCACCGGGGCGTGCCCGGGATGCCTCCGGGCCGTATCCGGGGTGCCGCGGGGGCGTGCCCGGGATGCCGCCCGGCCGTGTCCGGGGTGGGTCAGCCGCAGCGTCCTGCGTCCTCGCGCTGCGGTGGTCTCGGGGTGCCCCGCTCCACCAACAGGCGGGAGCCTGCCTGGCGTTGGCCGAAGACGTCGTCCGGGTTGGACAGGACGCAGGTGTCCAGGGAGAGGCATCCGCAGCCGATGCAGTCGGTGAGGTGGTCCCGCAGGCGGTTGAGCTGCTTGATGCGCTCGTCCAGTTCGGAGCGCCACGTCTCGGAGAGGCGGGCCCAGTCCTCCCGGGTGGGGGTGCGTTCCTCGGGGAGTTGGGCCAGGGCCTCCCGGATGGTGGCCAGCGGGATGCCGACGCGTTGGGCGGCTCGGACGAAGGCCACGCGGCGCAGGGTGTCCCGGTGGTAGCGGCGCTGGTTGCCCGTGGTGCGGCGGCTGCTGATCAAGCCCTTGGACTCATAGAAGTGCAGGGCGGAGACGGCCGCGCCACTGCGCGCGGAGAGCTGGCCGACCGTGAGCTCGTGGATCTTCTCAGAAATCTGGGGCACCCCTCGGACCCTACCTGGGCGGTCCGTTGACAGGGGGGTCCCCGACGACCATGCTAAGCAGTTGCTTAGACATGACGTTGCGATGCGGGAGGCTGGACATGGCGGAGCCGAGGGTGTTCGCGGGAGCCGACGAACTGAAGGCCGCGGTGGGCGAGCAGCTGGGGTACACCGACTGGCTGGAGGTCGACCAGAAGCGGATCGACCTCTTCGCGGAGGCCACCGGCGACCACCAGTGGATTCACGTCGACTCCGAGAAGGCCGCCGCCGGACCGTTCGGGACCACCATCGCGCACGGGTACCTGACCCTGTCGCTGCTGCCCCTGTTCGGGCCGCAGCTGATCAAGGTCGAGAACGTCAAGATGGGGGTCAACTACGGCACCAACAAGGTGCGGTTCCCCGCCCCGGTGCCGGTCGGGTCGCGCCTGCGGGCCACGGCCGTGATCACGGGGGTCGACGACGTGCCGGGCGGCGTGCAGGTCACCGTCGCCTTCAGCGTGGAGCGCGAGGGCGGCGACAAGCCGGTGTGCGTCGCGGAGTCGGTGGCCCGGTACTACCTGTAGGGACCCCGTCGAGCGCAGGGGTGCGCCACTGCACGTGTCGGTCGTTCCCGGTACTACCTGTAGGGACCGTCGAGCGCAGGCGTGCGCCCCCGCACGTGGTCTACCGGGCCCCGTCCGCTAGCGGTCGACGCCCACCATCCGCAGCACCAGGTCGGCATAGAGCGCGCCGACCTGGTCGGGCGTCCAGGGGCCGTCGACGCTGAACCAGCGGGCCACGTCGATGCAGAGGGACAGCACGGCGAGGGTGGTGCCCTTGACGTCCAGGACGTCGAACTCGCCGGAGTTCACGCCGTCCTCGATGACACCGCGCACCTCGGCGTCGCACTGGCGGCGCAGGGCGAGGATCTCGGCGCGGGCGTCCGGGCCGAGGGAGTCGAGTTCGTACTGCACGACCCGGGCGGTGGTGCGGCCCCCGGCGTGCCAGCGGACGAAGGAGCTGACCGCGTCCGCGAGGCGCTCGGTCGCCGTGCCCTCGCGGCGGGCCGCCGTCCGCAGGATCTCCAGGGCCTTGGCGTGGCCGATCCTGCTGATGCGGTGGAGGAGCTCCTCCTTGGTCTTGTAGTGGATGTAGAGGGCCGCGGGACTCATGCCGGCACGGCCCGCGATGTCGCGGGTCGTGGTGGCGTGGTAGCCGCGCTCGGCGAAGGCCTCCACCGCGGCGACCAGCAGCCTCCGTGCCGCGTCGGGCGTGACCTCGCCCCACGCCGACGTCTCGCCACCGGCCGTCTCCTCCGCCGTACCCATCGCTTGCCCCTCTCCACTGACAGAGGCACCACCATACCGCCGAGGGTGAGCGAGCGCTTAGCGTGGCCGCTCAGAGCTTTTCGAAGGGGCTGTACGCGCGGGTCTGCGCGTCCTGGCGGTCGCGGATGACCTTGGCGAGGGTGAAGGCGGAGGTGACCAGGTACAGGACGGCGATCGCCAGGAAGCCGCGCACCCAGGCGTCGGCGTGCAGCTTGAAGATGCCGATCGCGGTCGCGGCCATGGCGACGGCGAAGGAGGCGACCGCCTGGCCGTAGAAGGCGGCGGTGTTCTGGGGCTTGCCCGTGGTGTCACTCATGGGGTCGAGTCTCGGCGGGTGCGGCCGGTGCCACATCCGCCGAGGTACTCAGGTGCCGTACTCAGAACGCGGAGACCCCGGTGAGGGCGCGGCCGATGAGCAGTTTCTGGATCTGGCTGGTGCCCTCGTAGAGGGTCATCACGCGGGCGTCCCGCAGGAGTTTGCCCGCCGGGTACTCGTCGATGTAGCCGTAGCCGCCGAAGACCTGAAGGGCGTTGTTGGCGGCCCGCACGGCGGCTTCGGAGGCGAACAGCTTGGCCTTGGAGGACTCGGTGGCGAAGGGCTCGCCCCGGTCGATCAGGTCGGCGACCCGCCAGGTGAGCAGGCGGGCCGCGTCCACGTCGACGGCGATGTCGCTGATCAGTTCCTGTACCAGCTGGTGATGGGCGATCGACCGGCCGAACTGCTCGCGCTCCCCCGCGTATCGCACCGCCACGTCCAGCGCGGCCTGGGCGATGCCCACGCAGCCCGCCGCCACCGACATCCGCCCCTTGGCCAGGGCCGACATCGCCACCGAGAACCCCTTGCCCTCGGGGGCCAGCATCGCCGACGCGGGGACGCGCACGTCCTCGAGGACCAGTTCCGCCGTCGCCTGACCGCGCAGGCCGAGCTTGCCGTGGATCGCGCGGCGGGTCAGTCCGGGGGTGTCGGTCGGGACGAGGAAGGCGGAGACCCCCTTGTGGCCGGGGGCGTCGGTGGAGCGGGCGAAGAGGAGGACCACGTCGGCCCAGGTGCCGTTGGTGATGAACATCTTGGTGCCGTTGATGACGTAGGCGTCGCCGTCGCGCACCGCCCGGGTGGTGAGGTTGCCCGCGTCGGAGCCCGTGCCCGGTTCGGTGAGGCCGAAGCAGCCGACCTGCTCGCCGGAGGTGAGGCCGGGGAGCCACCGGCGCTTGTGCCCCTCGCTCCCCCAGGCCGCGATGGTCTTGGCGACCAGGCCGAGGGAGACCGACACGATGCCGCGGACCGAGGAGTCGCCGCGACCGAGTTCCTCCGTGACCAGGCAGTACGCGAGGTGGTCGCCGCCCGAGCCGCCGTACTCCTCGTCGATCGTCAGGCCCAGGAAGCCGACCTCGCCGAGCTTCTTGACGATCCCCCAGTCCACCTCCTCGGCACGGTCCCAGTCGATGACGTGCGGGGCGATCTCGCGGGCCACGAAGTCCCGGGCGAGCTGCCGTACGGCCTCCTGCTCCTGACTGAGCTCCAGGTTCACCACGAGACCACACCCCTTCGAAGGCCGCACATCCAGGAAAGCAGCGTTTTAAATTAGCACTGCTAGTTTCTGATCGCAGCCCTACTATGTGCGCCATGGCCCGACCGCGCAAGCCCCTCCTCAGCACCGACCGGATCGTCGAGACGGCACGCGCGCTCGTGGACGCGGAGGGCCTCGCGGCCGTCTCCACGCGCCGGCTCGCCGCGGAGCTGGGGGTCAGCGGGCCCTCGCTGTACAACCACTTCCGTACCAAGGACGAGATCCTGGAGGCGGTCGCCGACTCGGTCAGCGCGCAGGTCGACCTGTCGATGTTCGAGGACGGCCGGGAGTGGCGGACCGCGCTGCACGACTGGGCGGTCTCCTACCGGGCCGCCCTTCGGGACCACCCGAACATCGTCCCGGTGCTCGCCCGGGGTCCGGGACGCCGGCCCGCCGGACTGCGGCTCGCGGACGCGGTCTACGGCGCGATGGTCGCCGCCGGGTGGCCCCCCGCCCAGGCCACCTCGATCGGCGCGCTGATGCGCTACTTCATCATGGGCTCCGCGCTCGGCTCCTTCGCCGGCGGTTTCGTCGACGACCAGAGCGCGTACGACCCGGCCGACTATCCCCACCTCGGGCAGGCCCATCTGCTGGCCGAGCAGCAGGAGAAGATCGACGAGCGTGCCTTCGAGACGGGCCTGACCGCGTTGCTGGACGGGCTGGTCCAGCAGTACGAGCGGGTCCGGCGCACGGCCTGACACGCTTCGGCGGGCGCCGAACCGTCCGGGGCCCATCCTGGGAGGCATGACCTCAAGGAATCCCCGGGCGGCGGAGCTGGCCCGCCTCGCCGGTCTCGTCGCCGACGAGACCCGGGCCTCGTGCCTGCTGGCCCTGCTCGACGGGCGGGCCTGGACCGCGAGCGAGCTGGCCCGCCATGCCGGGGTGGCCGCGTCGACCCTGAGCGAGCACCTGGGCAAGCTCGTGTCCGGCGGTCTGCTGACCGAGGAGCGGCAGGGACGGCACCGGTACGTGCGGCTCGCGGATGTGCGGGCCGCCCAGCTGGTGGAGGAGCTGGCCTCTCATCTCGCGCCGGGTTCCGCGGTACGGCCGCGCACGCTGCGGGAGTCGAGCGCCGGATCGGCGATGGCCCGGGGGCGTACCTGCTACGACCATCTCGCGGGACGGCTCGGGACCGCGGTGACGGACGCGATGACCTCCCGTGAACTGCTGCGCCAGGACACCGGGTTCGCGCTGACGGAGGCGGGCCTGGCGTGGTTCGACGGCGCCGGTGTCGCCCTCGACCGCACGAGCCGGCGGCCGCTGGCCCGGGCCTGCCTCGACTGGACCGAGCGCCGGCCCCACCTCGCGGGGGTCGCGGGCGCCGCGCTGTGCCGCCACGCGCTGGACTCGGGCTGGTGCGTACGGATCGGGTCCGAGCGGGCGGTGAAGGTGACGGCGGCCGGTGAGCGGGCCCTGGCCGACCTGCTGGGCATCGATGCGCACACGGTCCGCTGAGCCCCCGTACAGCGGCGCGAGCCGCACCCCCTCGCCCGCGGACACACCGTCCGAAATCCGCGAGTCCTTCCTCGCCGCCCTTCCTAGCCTCGGGAGCATGATGAACCCCCGCCGTCCCGGCGTCCTGGCCGCCGCAGCCGCCACCGTCACGGTCGTCCTGTGGGCCTCCGCCTTCGTCTCCATCCGCAGCGCGGGAGCCGCGTACTCGCCCGGCGCCCTGGCGCTGGGACGGCTGCTGGCGGGAACCCTCGCCCTGGGGCTGATCTGCCTCGTGCGCGGCGAGAGGCCGCCCCCGAGGGCCGCCTGGCCCGGCATCCTGACCTCCGGCGTCCTCTGGTTCGGCGTCTACATGGTCGCCCTCAACTGGGGCGAGCAGCAGGTCGACGCCGGGACGGCGGCCCTCGTGGTGAACATCGGCCCGATCCTCATCGCCCTGCTCGGCGCGCGGCTGCTCGGCGACGCCCTGCCGCCGAGGCTGCTCGCGGGGATGGCCGTGTCGTTCGCGGGAGCGGTCACCGTGGGGCTGTCGATGTCGGGCGAGGGCGGGTCGTCCGTGCTCGGCGTCGCGCTGTGTCTGCTCGCGGCCGTCGCCTACGCCGGCGGGGTCGTGGCCCAGAAGCCGGCCCTGGCGTCGGCGAGCGCGCTGCAGGTGACCACGTACGGCTGTCTCGTCGGCGCGGTGCTGTGCCTGCCGTTCGCCGGGCAGTTGGCCGGTGAGGCGGCGCGGGCACCGGTGTCCGCGACCCTCAACATGGTCTATCTCGGCGTCTTCCCGACCGCGCTGGCCTTCACCACGTGGGCGTACGCCCTGGCCCGTACGACGGCGGGACGCATGGGCGCGACCACGTACGCCGTGCCCGCGCTGGTCGTGCTGATGTCCTGGCTGGCGCTCGACGAGGTGCCGGGGGCCCTGACGCTGGCGGGCGGGGCGCTGTGTCTGGCCGGTGTCGCGGTGTCCCGCTCGCGGACCGCCGCGGCCGGGGGACGGCGGCCCGCGAAGGTCACCGGGTCGGCGTGAACGGGGCTGCCCGCGGCGACCGTGCGACCTAGGCGTGAACGGGCCTGGCCCGCGGCGACCGTACGACCTCGGCGTGAACCGGCCTGGCCCGCGGCGACCGTGCGCCCCGGACGGGAAGGTCGCCCTGAGTGTTCAAGGTTGCCGGGGGCATGCCGGTGTCCCCGGCCTCCAGCGGGGCCGGGGACAGGGCGCGACCGGGTGGCCGGGGCCTCCCCGTGCCGCGGCAGGTCCTAGAAGACGACCAGCGCCCGGCCGCCCTTGCCCGCGAGCATGTTCTCGAAGGCCGCCGGGATGCCGTCCAGGGCAATCCGTTCCGTCACCAGGGAGCCCAGGTCCAGGCGGCCCGCGCGGATGTGCCCGGCGAGCACCGGCAGGTCCTCGGCCGGGTTGGAGTTGCCGTAGACGCAGCCCGAGAGGGTGCGGCCCCAGTGGAAGATCTCCAGGGCGTTGAAGGACACCTGCTGGTCCTTGCCGCCGATGCCGACGACCGTCGTACGGCCGCCGCGGCGGGTGGAGTCCCAGGCGGTGCGGATGGTCGTCGCGCGGCCCACGCACTCCACGGCGACGTCGACCCCCTGCTTGCCGGTCAGGCCGCGGATCTCGCGGGCGGTGTTCTCCGAGGCGACGACGTAGTCGGTGGCGCCGGCCTCACGGGCCAGTTCCTCCTTGGCCGGCGAGACGTCGACCGCGACGATCTTCGAGGCACCCGCGATCCGGGCGGCCTGGAGGGCGGCGAGGCCGACTCCCCCGACGCCGTAGACCGCGACCGTCTCGCCCTCGCGGACTCGCGCCGAGTGGTGGACGGCGCCGTAGCCGGTGAGGACGGCGCAGCCGAGCAGGGCCGCGTCGGTGAGCGGGATGCCCTCGGGCAGGGGCAGCAGGCAGGACTCGGACACGACCGTCTCCTCGGCGAACGCGGCGACGTTCAGGCCGGGGTACAGGTCGGTGCCGTCGGCGGTGCGGGCGTGGACCTCGGCGGCGCCGTTCAGCGCGTTGGCGCACAGCCAGACCTCGCCGAGCGAGCAGGCGTGGCAGCTTCCGCAGGAGGGAGCCCAGTTGAGGACGACACCGTCGCCGGGCGCGACCCCGCCGACGCCCTCGCCGACGGCGACGACCGTCCCGGCGCCCTCGTGGCCCAGGACGGCCGGCACCGGCAGGCGCATGGTGCCGTTGGACAGGGACAGGTCGGAGTGGCAGACGCCGGCGGCGGCGAGGCGGACGCGGACCTGGCCGGGGCCGGGGTCCGGGAGTTCGATGTCGGTGACCTCCAACGGAGCGCCCACGGCGGGAAGGACTGCTGCGCGAACCACAAAACGCTCCTAGAACTGGAGGGACTTGGTCTGGAGGTACTCGGCGAGACCGTGCGAGCCGAGCTCGCGGCCGACGCCGGACTGCTTGTAACCGCCGAACGGGGCAAGGGGGTTGAAGCGTCCGCCGTTGATGTCGACCTGGCCGGTGTCCATCCGGCGCGCGAAGGCCACCGCCTCCGCCTCCTCGCCCGCCCAGACGGCGCCCGCGAGGCCGTAGACCGTGCCGTTGGCGATGCGCAGGGCGTCCTCCTCGTCCTCGTAGCGCAGGATCGACAGGACCGGGCCGAAGATCTCCTCCTGGGCGATGGTCATGTCGGGGGTGACGTCGGCGAAGACCGTCGGAGCCACGAACCAGCCCCGCTCACGCGGGGATTCGGGGCCACCGGCGACCAGCCGGGCCCCTTCGGCGACCCCCTTCTCGATGTAACCCCGCACCCGGGCCTGCTGCTTGGCGTTGACGACCGGGCCGATGCGGTCGCCGTACTTCGCGGCGGCAGTGGCGGCGAGCTCGACCGCCTCCTCGTACCGGTCTTGGTGGACGAGCATCCGGGTCCAGGCGCTGCATGTCTGGCCGGAGTTGGACATCACGTTGGCGACGCCGACGTTGACGGCCTTGGCGAGGTCGGCGCTCGGCAGGATGACGTTGGCGGACTTGCCGCCGAGCTCCAGGGCCACCTTCTTGATCGCGGCACCGGCCGTCGCGCCGATCTGCCGGCCGACGGCCGTGGAGCCGGTGAAGGAGACCAGGTCGACGTCCGGGTGCTCGGCGAGGGCCTGGCCCGCGACCGGGCCGAGGCCCGTGACCAGGTTGAAGACGCCCGCCGGGACGCCCGCCTCGTGGACCGCCTCGGCGAAGAGCTGGGCCACCAGCGGGGTGTCCTCGGCGGGCTTCAGGACGATCGTGCAGCCCGCCGCGAGCGCCGGGGCGACCTTGGCGACGATCTGGTGCAGCGGGTAGTTCCAGGGCGTGATCGCGCCGACCACGCCGATCGGCTCCTGGCGGACGATCGAGTTGCCGACCTGCTCCTCGAAGGCGTACGTGGCCGCCAGCTCGGCGTAGGAGCCCGCGACCGCGAGGGGGACGGCGGCGTGGACGTTCTCGGAGAACTTCAGGGGCGAGCCGAGTTCGGCGGTGACCGTCTCGGCGATCTCGTCCTTGCGGTCCACCAGGACGTCCCGGAGGGCGGCCAGCCGGGCGGCGCGCTCCGCGGGCGGCGTCGCGGCCCAGGCGGGAAGGGCGGCGCGGGCGGCCCGTACGGCGGTGTCGACGTCCTCGGCGGTCCCGGCCGGGACCCGGCCGATCACCTGCTCGTCGACCGGGTTGACGACGTCGATCGCGTCCCGGCCCGCGGCGGGCCGCCACGCGCCGTCGATGTACATGCCGTCGTGTGCCTTCATCGTGCTTTCCTCCCGGCGGGGCCGTGTCGTACGTCCGGCGCGGCCCGGTGCCCAACCAGCGACCGTCCGGCGCAGTCCGGTTCATAAACTAGCGACGATAGTTTTCGGGCGCCAGACGTCCCGGTACGTGACTCATGCCATCAGACGTCGGCCCGGACCCTGCCGTCCACCCTCCCCACGGCCTCCCGCCCGCGCCATGGGCACCCGTCCGCGCCCGCCCTGGCGGGGGTCACTGTTCCAGATCGGGCAGCCGCGCCGGGGCCGGGCAGATCCGCTCGCCGTGCTGGTCGAAGACGAACAGGTGGGCGAGGTCGACCAGGAGAGGGACCTGCATGCCGTGCCGGAGGTCGATGTCGGGGGTGGTGCGGACGATGAGGTCGCCGGGGAGGCGGCCCTCCGGGGGCGCCGGGGCAGGGGGCTCGCCGCCTGTGGGGTGGTCGAGGACCACGACCGGGCCCGCCCGCAGGGCGTCCGCGCGGCTCCTGAGCCGGTCCAGCACACCGGGGCCGCCCTCGCGACGGCGGCGCCGGGCGGGGCGGACGGCGGGGCGCGGGGCCTCCAGGTCGGGGACGACGGCGGGGCTGGAGCCGGTGTCGAAGTGGACGAGGACCTCGTGCCCCTGGAACTCCACGTGCTCCACCAGACCGGTGAGCACCATCTCGCCCGGGCGCGCGGCGGAGGGCTTGGCGATGCGCACCGCCTCCGAGCGCAGTCCCACGATGACCTCCCGGCCCTGCTGGACGCGGAGCATCTGGTGGTCCAGGGAGAGGGGTTCGGGCAGCCGGAGGAACTGCTTGCCGAGGCTGATGGTCATCGCGCCGTCGAGCGGGGCGCGGACCAGACCGCGCAGGAGGTTGATGCGCGGGGTGCCGATGAAGGCGGCGACGAAGACGTTGCGGGGCAGGGCGTAGACCGCGCGCGGGGTGCCGACCTGTTGCAGGACTCCCCCGCGCAGGACGGCGACCCGGTCGCCGAGGGACATGGCCTCGCCCTGGTCGTGGGTGACGTAGACCGTGGTGACGCCCAGCTTCCGGGTGAGGGCGGAGATCTCGGCCCGCAGGTGGTTGCGGAGCTTGGCGTCGAGGTTGGACAGCGGCTCGTCCATCAGGAACGCGGAGGGGTGGCGGGCGATGGCCCGGCCCATGGCGACGCGCTGGCGTTCGCCACCGGAGAGCTGGGCGGGCAGGCGGTCCAAAAGTTCCTCGATGCCCAGCATGCGGGCGGTGGCGTCCACGCGGGGGCGCGGGTCGGCGCCGGGGGACTCGAAGCGCAGCGGGAAGCCGATGTTGTCGCGGCTGGTCATGCTCGGGTAGAGGGCGAAGTTCTGGAAGACCATCGCCATGTCCCGGCCCGCCGGCGGCAGTTCGTTGGCGTACTCGCCGTCGAGCAGCAGTTCGCCCTCGTCGATCTCCTCGAGCCCGGCGATCATCCGCAGCACGGTGGACTTGCCGCAGCCGGAGGGCCCGAGCAGGACGAGGAACTCGCCGGGCTCGATGTCCAGGGACAGTCGCTCCACCACGCGGTTGCCCCGGGTGTAGCTCTTGCTCACGTCGTGCAGAGAGATGGCGCGTGTCATGACAGGTGCCCCCGGGGGCTGACTGAGCGCTGAATGCTCCGTGGCCTGACGCCCCGAACGGGTCGAACGGGGCCTGTGGGTCACGGAAGTTAACGGAATGTGCGCAGTCGGGGGAAGGGAACGGGCAAGATCGGACGCCACCGTCCAGCAAGTGAGAAAACGGACGGCCACATTCAGCGCCGGGCGGCCCTCGCCGGGGGCCCGTGGGTCACGGTCCCCGCCGGGGGCTTGCGGGGCGCGGTCCTCGCCGGGGGCTCGCGGTTCACGGTTCCCGCCGGGGGCTTGCGGGGCGCCGTCCTCGCCGGGGGCTTGCGGGGCGCGGTCCGCGCCGGGGGCTCGCGGGTCGTGACGAGGTGCGCGAAGACGACGACGTTGCCCGAGTATCCGGTCCTGCGGTGGTAGGTGCCGCCACAGGTGATCAGGCGCAGTTCGGGACGGCCCCGGGCGCCGTACACCTCACGGTTGGGGAACCGGTCCTTCTCGTACGTCTTGATGGCGTCGACCGCGTAGACGGCCGTACGCCCGTCCGCGCGCCGCACCTCGATCAGGCGGCCGCGCCGGAGTTCGCCGAGGCCGGCGAAGACGGCGGGACCGCTGTCGGTGTCGAGGTGGCCGACGGCGACGGCGGTGCCCTGCTGTCCGGGGGACGGGCCGCCCTCGTACCAGCCGACCAGGTTCTTGTCGTCGTCGGGAGGCGCGGGCAGCCGCCGGTCACGGTCGAGCCGGAGGCTCATGACCGGGGCGTCGAGGCTCAGGAAGGGGATGACCAGGCGGATGGCGCGGGAGCGCGGCAGGGGACGCGGCCGCGGCGCGGGAGCCCGGGGCGCGGTGGCCCTCGGGGCGGGGGCGGTCCGCGGGGGCGGGGCCGCCCTCGGCGGTGTCGGCGTCGGGGGCCGCCGGGGCGCGGCCCGGCGGCGCGGGGGTTCCGCCCGGGTGGGCGGCGCCGCGGCGGGGCGCCGCTGGGCGGTGCCGCGCGCGTCGGTCGCGTCCCGGGCGGGGGCCGCCGGGGGGCCGGGCCGGGCGGCCTCGACCGCCCGGCCGGACTCCTCGCCCTGGGCCCACCAGACGCCGCCCACCACCAGCGAGACGGTCACCACGACCGTTCTCGCCAGGCGGTAGGCGCGCGTCCGGTACCAGGGCCTGCGTCGGCGTCTACGCGCCATGCGGGCGGCGACGGAGACGGAACCACACCGTCCCGCCGACCGCGGCCAGGCCTACGGCCGCGGCGCCGGCGACCGGCCCGAACGCCTGGTCGCGCGCGATCCCGCCACCGCCGGCCGGCGGACCGCCGTTCGGACCGGGCACGCTCGGGCTGGGCTTGGGCGTGGCGCAGTCGACCTTGAAGACCTTGAACTTGCCCGCCCCATGGCCCTTGTCGGTGGTCCAGGTGAGCTTGTACATGCCGTTGGGCAGTCCGAGCGGGATGGTCTGCCCCGAGCCGTCGGCGCCGGCGGTGAAGTCGCCTTCCAGGTCGTGCGGGGCGCCCTGGCCCATGGGGTGCTCGTCGATCATCCAGTGGACCTTCTCGTTCGGGTCGAACTTGAAGGCGGAGAGGTAGAAGTCGCAGACCTTGGGCTGGTCGCGCTGGTCGCTGAAGGGGGTGCCCACCTCGTGGACCTTGACGTCACCGTTGTCGCCGGGCGCGGCGAGGGCGGCGGGCGCCCCGACGGCGACGGAGCCGGCGAGGGTCAGGGCGGCGAGGGCGGCGGCGCGGGCACCGGCGCGGCGTGGAAGAGACGTGGTGGACATGCGAAGCCTCCGAGTCAGACGATTTTCGTACAAATCGCACTTCACCTGACTCTCTGTCACATATCCGCGACGAAAGGGGGGAGGCCCGCCCTACGACGCGTCAGCCATCGCTCTTCCGGCCCAACGCCGTCCCGGGCCGACGCGGTTCGACCGGCTCGACGGGCTCCGCGGGCTCGGCGGACCCAGCGGGCTCCGCGGACCCAGCGGGCTCGGCGACCGTCCTCGCCGGGGAGCGCAGCGCCACGCCCGAGGAGATCAGCAGCAGCGCGCCGAGCATCACGAACGGCGCCGCCACCCCCGCGACGCCCGCGACCAGGCCCGCGGTGGCCGGAGCGGCGACCTGGCCCAGGCGGTTGCCCGTCAGACGCAGCGCCAGGGCCGTCGAGCGGGCGCCGTCGGGGGCCGCCTGGACCACGGTCGTCATGGACAGCGGCTGTCCGACGCCGAGGCAGAAACCGAGGAGCGCGAGGATCAGGGCCAGCGCCCACACCGGGACCGGCAGGGCGATACCCGCGCACAGCACGGCGGCCAGCAGGCAGGTGACCGTCAGCAGCAGGCTGCGGCCCAGCAGTCGCAGCAGCGGGGTCAGCACCAGCCGGCAGGCGATGGTCGCCGCCGCGCGCAGGCTGAGCAGCAGTCCGATGACGGAGGGCGCGATGCCGCGGTGCTCGCCGACGACCGGCAGATAGGCGGTGAGGATGTCGGTCGCCGAGAGCACGGCGAGGCTGACGAAGATGCCGGCGGGCACTCCCCGGGTGCGCAGGATGCGCCCGACGGGAACCCGCTCGCCGTGCCCCGGACGGGACGTGGCCGCGGTGTCGCGGTGCTCGACGCGCCACAGCGAGGTGAGCGCGACCGCGCCGCCCGCCCCCGCGACGATCAGCGCGAGAGCGCTCGTGCCCGCCATGTCCCGGCCACCGATCAACGCGCCAGCGGCGACCGGGCCGGCCAGTTGGCCGAGGGAGGCGCCGATGGTGAAGTGGCCGAAGTTGCGGTCCTGTTCGTGCGGGGCGGACTGACGGGCGACGAGGGACTGGGCGCCGATCACGAAGCAGAGGTGGCCGAGGCCCATCACGCCGCTCCAGACGGCCATCGCCCAGAGGGAGTTCGCCAGACCGCTAAGCGCACAGCCGCCGGATATCAGCACCACGCCGGCCGGCAGCAGGGGCGCGCACCGGCCGTGGTCGGTACGGCGCCCCAGGGGGACCGCCGCGAACAGCGGGAGCAGGGCGTAGACCCCCGCGATCACACCGATCGCCCGCTCGTCCGCGCCCAGCGCCAGCGCCCGGTAGGAGACGGCGGGCCGGGCCATCGACACCGCCCCCTGCGCGAAGGCGAAGGCGATGACGAGGCGGAGCAGCCAGCCGCGGTTCTTGCCGGGCGCCATGGTCGGGTCCTTCATCGGGTCGTCGGTCGGATGGCCTTCGTCGGATCGGTCAGACGATCCCGAACACGAGCCCGGCCACCAGGATGACCAGGCAGGTCAGCGCGGCCCACTTGACCACGAACCTGGTGTGGTCGCCGAACTCGACCTTGGCCATGCCGACCAGGACGTAGACGGCCGGGACGAGCGGGCTGGACATGTGCAGGGGCTGGCCGACGAGGGAGGCGCGGGCCATCTCCAGCGGCGAGACGCCGTGGGCGGCGCCGGCCTCGGCGAGGACCGGCAGGACACCGAAGTAGAAGCCGTCGTTCGACATGAAGTAGGTGAGCGGCAGGCTCAGCAGGCCGGTGACGAGGGCCATGTGGGGGCCCATGCCCTCGGGGATGACGTCGACCATCCAGCGGGCCATGTGGTCGACCATGCCGGTGCCCTGGAGGACGCCGGTGAAGACGGCGGCCGCGAAGACCATGCCGGAGACGTTCAGGACGTTGTCGGCGTGGGCGGCGAGCCGGGCCTTCTGGTCGGGGATGTGCGGGAAGTTCACGGTGAGCACGAGCGCGGCGCCGAGGATGAACAGCACCGGGATCGGCAGCCACTCCATGATCATGGAGGTCAGCAGGGTGACGGTGACCAGCGCGTTGAACCAGTAGAGCTTGGGACGCAGGGTGGCGCGGTGCGGGTCGAGGACCGCGAAGCGCTCCTCGTCGCCCTCCTCGGCGTCGGTGCCGGAGCCGGAGCCGCCGGTGACCTTCTCGGTGCCGGACGCGCCGGAGCCGGCACCGGCGCCCACGAGAACCGTCTCGGACTCCTTCTCCTCGACCTTCTCCTCCACCAGGATCTCGCCCAGCGTCAGCACACCCAGCCGCTTGCGCTCCCGCAGGCCCAGGAAGTACGCGAGGACGAAGACGCCCAGCAGGCCGACGAGCAGGGCCGGGATCATCGGGACGAAGATGTCGCTGGCGTCGAGCTTGAGCGCGGTGGCGGCGCGGGCGGTCGGGCCGCCCCACGGCAGGGTGTTCATGACGCCGTTGGCCATGGCGGCCACACCGGTCATCACGACCAGGCTCATCTTCAGGCGCTTGTACAGCGGGTACATCGCCGAGACCGTGATCATGAAGGTGGTCGAGCCGTCGCCGTCGAGCGAGACGATCGCGGCGAGGATCGCCGTACCGACCACGATCCGCATCGGGTCGGCCTTGGCGAACTTCAGGATCCCCCGGACGACCGGGTCGAAGAGGCCGACGTCGATCATCACACCGAAGTAGACGATCGCGAACATGAGCATCGCCGCCGTGGGGGCGAGGCTGGTGACGCCGTCGATGACGTAGTCACCGAGATGGGCGCCCTTCCCGACGAAGACGCAGAACAATGCCGGGATCAGCACGAGCGCCGCGATCGGCGACATCTTCTTCAGCATGATCAGGACCAGGAAGGTCGCGATCATGGCGAAGCCGAGGATGGTCAGCATGAGTGGATACCTAACGTTCGCCCTTGAACTCCCACCGGAGTCGGCAGTGCGTTGACGTTAGGTCCCGTCAAGCGGCGTTAACAAGACGTTGACATGCGAGCAATAAGCGCAAAACTGCTGGTCACAGCTTTGCGCTGCTCACAGGGTTGCCGTGGTGGCCAGTTGCACGGGTATGCCGTTGAGGACCGCGTTGCCCGACAGGGGGTCGAGCAGGCTGCCGTCGAGGAGCTGGTTGACGTTGACGCCGGGCTCCTTGAGCGCGTGGGTCAGCCGGGTGCCGGGGCGGTCGTGGCCCCAGCCGTGCGGCAGGCTCACCACGCCCGGGCGTACGCCGTCGGTGACCTCGGCCGGGGCGATCACCTCTCCCCCGGCCCCCTTCACGCGTACGGCCGCCCCGTCCGCCACCCCGAGCCGCTCGGCGTCCTCGGGGTGGATGTGCAGGGTGCAGCGGTTGGTGCCGCCGGTGAGGGCGGGGACGTTGTGCATCCAGCTGTTGTTGGAGCGCAGATGGCGGCGGCCGACGAGGACGAGCCCCTCGGGCCGCTCGGCCAGGGCGCGCCGCAGGCGTGGCAGGTCGTCGGCGATCGGCCCCGGCAGCAGTTCGACCTTGCCGCTGCGTGTCTTGAGCGGTTGCGGCAGCCGGGACGCGAGCGGCCCGAGGTCGATGCCGTGCGGATGGGCCAGCAGCTTCTCCAGGCTCAGCCCGTCCGGCCGGGCGCCGAACCCGTCGCCGTAGGGGCCCAGGCGCAGCATCATGTCGAGGCGCCGCTCGGGGCCGCCGACTCCGGTGAGCAGCGCGGCGAGTTCCTTCGGGTCGCGGCCGTGCACCGGGGACCAGGGCTCCTTGACGGCCTTGCCGAGGGTCTGGCCGATGACGAGGTCGTCGACGGCCGAGGGGTCGGCGCCGTGCATGCCGGTCACGGCGAGGACCAGCCGGGCCAGGATCTCGGTCTCGGCCATCCGGCCGGGCTCCAGGGGGACGGCGGGGCGGGTGTAGCGGACCTGGTTGCGCACGGCGAGGGTGTTGAAGGCGAAGTCGTGGTGCGGGCTCTGCGAGGGCGGCGGCGGGGGCAGCACGACGTCGGCGTGGCGGGAGGTCTCGTTCAGGTAGGGGTCGACGCTGACCATGAAGTCGAGCGCGTCCAGCGCCTTGTCGAGCCGGTCGCCGTCCGGCACGGAGAGCACGGGGTTGGCGGCGACGGCGATCAGGGCGCGGATCGGCTCGCCGTCCGGGGTCGGGGTGTCGATCTCCTCGGCGAGCGCGGAGATCGGCAGCTCGCCCTTGGCCTCGGGGTGCCGGCTCACCCGGGAGTGCCAGCGCCCGAGCGCGAAGCCGTGGCTGGGTCCGGCGGGCCGGGGGGTGCGGTCGGTGGCCGCCTGCGGGAAGAGGGCGCCGCCGGGGCGGTCGAGGTTGCCGGTGAGGATGTTGAGGACGTCGACGAGCCAGCTGGCGAGGGTGCCGTGCGGGACGGTGCAGCTGCCGATGCGGGCGTAGACGGCGGCGGTGGGGGCGGCGGCGAGTTCGCGGGCCAGGGTGCGGATGGTGCCGGCGTCGATGTCACAGGCTCCGGCGACGGCCTCGGGGGCGAAGTCCCGGACGGCTTCCCGGAGTTCGTCGGTTCCCTGGAGGTGGGGGGTCAACTCCCCGGTGTCCACGAGGTCTTCCTCGAAGAGCGTGTACGTCATCGCTGCCAGGAGCAGGGCATCGGTGCCGGGGCGGATGGCGAGGTGGCGGTCGGCGAGCCGGGCGGTGCGGGTGCGCCGCGGGTCGATCACGGTGAGGGTGCCGCCACGGGCCTTGAGCGCCTTGAGCTTGCCGGGGAAGTCGGGGGCGGTGCACAGACTGCCGTTGGACTCCAGGGGGTTGGCGCCGATCAGCAGCAGATGGTCGGTGTGGTCGAGGTCGGGCACCGGGATGGCGTTGGCGTCGCCGAAGAGGAGCCCGCTGGAGACGTGCTTGGGCATCTGGTCGACCGTGGAGGCGGTGAAGACGCTGCGGGTGCCGAGGCCGGCGAGCAGCACGGGCGGGTACAGCGCGCCGGCCATGGTGTGCACGTTGGGGTTGCCGAGCACGACGCCGACGGAGTGCGCCCCGTACCGCTCCAGGGCCGGCCGGATCCCGGCGGCGACCGCGTCGAAGGCCTCCTCCCAGCTGACCTCCCGCAGTTCCCCGTCCTTGCGCACGAGCGGGGCCCGCAGCCGGTCGGGGTCCTGGTCGACGGCCCCGAAGGAGGCGCCCTTGGGGCAGATGAACCCCTTGCTGAACACGTCGTCGCGGTCCCCGCGGGCGCCGGTGACCGCGCTCCCCTCGATCGTCAGCGTCAGACCACAGGTGGCCTCGCAGAGCGGGCAGATACGCAGAGCGGTGCGGGGCACGGGTCCTCCCGGGGCGACGATGCCTGTGCGGGCGAGCATACCGACCGGTAGGTGTGCTGGGGAGGGGTGACCGGGGGTGAGGTCGCGAAACCGCGAGGCGCGGTCAGTCCAGCACGCGTGCCAGATACGCCCGCAGCATCTCCCGGGCCTCCTCGATGATCCTCGCGTCCCCCTCCGGGGCCACCCGGAAGGCGAGGTGGACGAGGGTGTCGGCGGTTTCCACGGCGATCAGGAAGGTGCGGCGCAGGTCGTCGTCCGGCGCGCGGCGCAGGTATCCGGAGAGGAGGTCGGTGAGGCGGTCGGCGACGCGGTGGTTGGGTTCGGCGTGGCGGGCGCCGACCGGGATCTGGTTGCCGAAGTCGACGAGGGAGAAGCCGGGGGCGGTGCGTTTCATGGCGAGGTACTCGTCGAGCACGGCGTCCATGGCCGAGCGCCAGCCGCCGTCCGGCGTCTCCTGGAGGCGTTCGGCGACCCGGGCCGTGAAGCGTTCGAGGTTGCGCTGGGCGAGGGCGTCGGCCATCTGCCGCTTGTTGCCGAAGAAGCGGTAGACGGAGCCGATGGGGACGCCCGCGCGCTGGGCGACGGCCCGGGTGCTGAGGTCGTCGTAGCCGACCTCGTCGAGGAGGTCGGCGCAGGCGTCGAGGATCCTGGTCAGCCGTTCGGCGCTGCGCCGCTGCACGGGCGCTCGGCGTAGCGATGTCGCGTGGGGCACGGGCATCATGATGCCCGTCCGCCGCGGTCCGGTGAACCTCGCCCCCCGGTACGCGCGAGGCCGGCCGGCGCACTCAGCGCGGAGGGCCCGGACGTGGCCTGCGGCGAGGCCTGCGCGCCGGACGCGGTGACGTCGGCCGCGCTCTCGACGGGCTCGCCGTCGACGGCCCAGACGGTGCCGTCGTCGGCGTGGAGCCGTGCGGTGACGGTGTGCGTGCCACGCGGGACGAGGCTGGCCGGGATGTGGCAGTCGGGGGTGCGCAGCCGGGAGACGAGCCTGCCGTCCACGAAGAGGTACACCAGACCGCGCCCCTCCACCGCCTTCGGCTTCGCGCCCGGCGGGGAGAAGCGGAAGTGGCGCACGGTCAGGCGGACGTCCCAGCCGTCGTCGGTGTCGGGCTGCACCTCGATGTCCACCTCGGGGGCGTCCTCGCCGCCGACCTCCCGGTAGTGCCGGCCGTCCTCGTCGGTGTCGTCCAGCACCTTGCCCACGGGGGTCGGCGACACCGCCCCCTCCTGCTCCTTGTGCGCATCACCGAATCCACAGCTCGCGGTTCCGGTCAGCAGCAGGACACAGACCGCGAGCGCGGCCGGCAGCGTCCGCGTCCACGACATGCCCGGGAGACTAGAACAATGTTCCGAACCTCGAATCCACCTGGAGTCTGGTTCTCCTCCTCCCTGATGAGGAGGCCCGCCCTCACAAACCGCTCCCGGAACCCCCTTGCGCCACCGAAACCGCAATCCTACGGTGATGCATAGGAATCAGAGTCGCAAGGGAGCGATCATGAGCGATGGGGGCACCTCCCGCGCGAGCGGGTCCGAGCGTGGCGGAGCGCGGAAGACCGCGGAAGGGCTGCTCTACCTCTCCGGTTTCGGCAACGAGCACAGCTCGGAGGCCGTCCCCGGCGCACTGCCCGAGGGCCGCAACGCACCGCAGCGCGCGCCTCTCGGCCTCTACGCGGAACAGCTCAGCGGCTCGGCGTTCACCGAGCCCCGCGCGCACAACCGCCGGTCCTGGGTGTACCGGATCCGCCCGTCGGCCGCCCATCCGGCGTTCACGCACACGCACAATGGCTGGATCCGTTCGGCGCCCTTCACCGAGTCCGTACCCGACCCGAACCGGCTGCGCTGGAACCCCCTGCCGGAGCCGGTCGAGGGGACCGACTTCCTGGCCGGCCTGTGGACCCTCGGCGGCAACGGCGACACGACCCAGCGCACCGGCATGGCCGTGCACCTCTACCACGCCACCGACTCCATGGACCGCGTCTTCAGCGACGCCGACGGCGAGCTGCTGATCGTCCCCGAACGGGGCGGCCTGCTGCTGCGCACCGAGTTCGGCCTGCTGCACGCCGAGCCCGGCCATGTCGCCCTGATCCCCCGCGGCGTCCGCTTCCGCGTGGAGCTCCTCGACGCCTCCGCGCGCGGCTATGTCTGCGAGAACTACGGCGCCCCCTTCCAACTCCCCGACCTCGGCCCGATCGGCGCCAACGGCCTCGCCAACGCACGGGACTTCAAGGCCCCGGTCGCCGCGTACGAGGACGTCGAGGGCCCGGTCGAGGTGGTCAACAAGTTCTGCGGCAACCTCTGGACGGCCACCTACGACCACTCCCCGCTCGACGTGGTCGCCTGGCACGGCAACCACGTCCCGTACGTCTACGACCTGCGCCGCTTCAACGTCATCGGGTCCATCTCCTACGACCATCCGGACCCGTCGATCTTCACGGTGCTGACGTCCCCGTCGGACACCCCGGGTCTGGCGGGCGTGGACTTCGTCGTCTTCGCGCCGCGCTGGCTGGTGGGCGAGGACACCTTCCGGCCGCCGTACTTCCACCGGAACGTGATGAGCGAGTACATGGGCCTGATCGAGGGCGCCTACGACGCGAAGGCGGAGGGCTTCGTCCCGGGCGGCGGCTCGCTGCACAACATGATGTCGGCGCACGGTCCGGACCGGGAGACGTTCGACCGGGCGAGCGCGGCCGAGCTGAAGCCGCAGAAGGTGGACGACGGGCTGGCGTTCATGTTCGAGACCCGCTGGCCGGTGACGCTCACCGCGCACGCGGCCCAGGCGGACCACCTGCAACGGCACTACGACGACGTGTGGCGGGGGCTGGAGCGTCACTTCCGCGCGCCGTCATGACGTCGTCCGCCCACGGGGCGCCAGAGCCGGTGTCGAGGCCACGACCGTGCGCGACCCTTCGGCGCGCGCTCACGCTCTCGACGCCGGCGCGCCCCTTCGGCTCACTCCGTTGCACTGATCGGCGACGACCGGTACGGATTGACCCGTGACCTCCTTCGCCCCGGACTCGATCGTCCTGAACCGCAAGCTGCCGCTCTGGTATCAGGTCTCGCAGTCGCTGCGCGCCTCGATACTCGGCCGCTCGCCCGAGGAACCGCTGCGGCTGCCCACCGAGGAGCAGTTGGCGGGCCACTACGGGGTGAGCGTGCTGACCATGAGGCAGGCGCTGAAGGAGCTGGAGGACGAGGGGCTGATCACCCGCCACCGCCGGCGCGGCACCTTCATCGAGCCGCACGCGCTACGGACCGCGCCGGTGCGGCTGCTCGGCTCGGTGGACGCGATCGTGGCCCAGCAGTCGGGGATGGTCACGGAACTGCTGGAGCACGGCCGCGGCCCGGTCCCCGCGGAACTCGCCGAGTACTTCCCGGACATCAGGGAGCTGGCGACGTACCACCGGCTGCGCGGCGAGGAGAAGACCGGCGAGCCGACCAACCACGCCCGCAACTGGGTCCGCCCCGAACTCGCCGCCCGTATCGACCCGGAGGACCTGGTCCGCTGGCCGATGACCAAGGTGCTGCGGGACGTCGTCGGAGCGGACATCAGCCGCATCACGGACACCGTGGAGGCGCGGCTCGCGGACCCGGAGACCGCCCGGCTCCTCGAAGTCCCGCTGCTCAGCCCGATCCTGCGCTACACGGGCGTCACCTACGACACGGCGGGGCGGGTGCTGGACGCGGCGGTCATCCACTACCGCGGCGACCGCTTCTCCTTCACGGTGACGCTGGACGCCACCTGACCCGCGGGCCGGCGACAGGTCGTACGATGCCCAGCGTGACGCACGACGACGCTCCGCTGCTGGCGGACCTCATGCCGTGGTCCGTCGCACCGCCGCGGCTCGGCCGGGGGTGGCCGACGGGCCCCGACGCGGCATCCCTGAAGGCCCGCTGGGACGCCCTGCTGAAGGCCGAGGGGCCCGACCGGGAGGCCCTGTTCGAGCCGACGCGCGCACGCACCCTGCGCTCGGCGGTCGGCCAGTTGCCGGGGCAGCCGGGCGGCACCGAGAGACTCGCCCGCGCCGCCGGGCCCTGCCCCGAGCCGGTGCGCGTCCTGCACGCCCCGTTCGACGAGCACTGGCTGATCCCCGACCACCGGCTGATCGACACCGCCCGGCCCGAGTTGTGGCGGGTCGCGGACGACCGCCAGATCTTCGTGGCGGAGACCGCCGGCGGCGCCGGCCCGGTGCTGATCGCCACCTCCCTGCTCCCTCTGCTCCGCCCCGGCCGGATCCGCCCGCTGTACCGGAGGCCGGACGCCGAGGAACCGAACCTGGCGCCGGGCCTGCTGGAGCATCTCCGCGAGCGGCTCGACCGGCCCGTCGATCCGGCGGACGTCCTGGCGTGGACCCTCACCGCCGTCCGCCCGGACCTCGCCGTCCCCCTCACCGACGACCCCGGGCTGTGGGAGCGGGGCACCGAACTCGGCCACCGCCTGCTGTGGCTGATGCGCCGCGACGGCGACCGTCCCCGGCTCCCGGGCGGCCGCCGCCCCTATGTCCGCGCCCCGCTCCCGCCCCGCCCCCTGGCTCTGCACTACGACCGCGACGAGGAGACCCTCCACCTCGACGAGGGCCGTATCTCCCCGGTGCCGCCGGAGGCCTGGGACTTCGAGGTGAGCGGTGTGCGGGTCCTGGAGAAGTGGTTCACGACCCGTACCGCCGAGCCGGAACCGGGCACGCTGGCCGCGATCCGCCCGGCCACCTGGCCCCAGACCTGGACCTCCGAGCTGCTGGAACTGATCACGGTGCTGGCCCTGACCGCGGAAGTGGCCGAGCGCCGGAGCGAGTTGACGGTGACCTCGCGGATCACGGCGGCGGAGCTGCGAGGGGCGGGGGTGTTCCCGGTACCGGAGACGGCACGAAGGCCCGCCTCGGTACTGGACCACCACGAGGAGGGGCCGGAGGGCCAGCTGGGGCTCATCTAGGGCCGGGCGTCACGCCGGGGCGAACCCTGCCTGCCGCGGCGCCGGGGGCGCGGGGTCCGCGCGACCGGCCTGGAGTGAACCGACGTGCGCTGAACTACTGTTCGCCGGATGTGACGTCGGGGCGCGTGCGACCCAACTGCCGCGCCCTGCCGATCAGTTGGAGCGGGGTGGGGTGGTGGTGTACCCGCGCACGGTGGACGTGCCTGGCGCTGCCGCACGCCGTGGGGATGGCGGACGACAAGGGCGCGGCGTGACGCCGGAGCGGCACGGCCGACCGGGCGCGGGTCAAAAACGCCTGAGCGTGCGGGCTAGTGCCCGCCGAACAGCGATCGGCGCAGGCGACGCAGCGGCGCGAAGAGCGAGACGCGACGGACGCGCGCACCCCTGTCGCTGCGGTTCTGCGCGGGCTCACGGGCGGTCAGCTCACGCATCAGCGAGGTCGCTTCCGCCGCCTCGCGCTGCGGGACGGCAGGACCCCCCAGCACCGCGAGGTGCCGGTCGAGACGCGAACTGGTCGCGCTGCTCCCGCAGGTGATGGCAGGCACCCGCGCCCTGCTGCGCACTGTTATCTGTTCCATGTCACTCCCCACCCGTACGAGTCCACCCGGCCCGGGCAGGGTAACCCTATCGCCCTCATGGGGCACTCGTGTATCGCGGTCACAGGATTCACCTTCCCCGTAAGGGCGTTGACGACCCCTCCTCCGTCACTCTCCGAATCCAACCGATTTCAGGGCGAGTTGGACAACCGGCTGCGTAGTGGGCTGCGCCGAGCCCCCGTCCGGCTCGACGGTTACAGCCAGTGACGTCCCCGACGGGTCGAGACCGGTGGCGACCAAGGGCGTGTCGGCAGCAAAGAGCCCCAGGGAGCGCGGTTGTGCGCCGGGGCGCATGAGCCACAGTTGGTTGACGCGGTCGCCCGGGATGTCGTCGTATCCGCTGAGCGTGACCACCGCGCTGCCCTCGGACGCCGAGGCGACGACACCGATGCTGCGGCCCTTCGCGTCCTTGCCGGTGCTCGCCCGCGCGTCGGGAGCCGCGAGAACGTGGGCGATCTCACGCGCCTGGGCCCGCTCGGCGTTCAACTGGTCCCGGGCGTCGTTCGCCTGTACCGCGAACAGGGAGGCGACCACGAGAGCGGCGGCCGCCGTGGCGGTGGCGAACGGCACGAACAGCGGGCGGCGCGCCCGGGGCGCACGGGCCCGTGAGCGCGGCGCCTGGGCGCCCCAGACGTGCGGCGGCAGTTGCGGCTCGTGGGCGCGCACCGGTTCCTGCGCGGTGGTGCGCACGGCGGCCAGCACCCGGTCGCGCATGGCCGGCGGCGCCGGGGCGACCGTCGACCAGGCGAGGCGCGCGGCGTCCTCGGACAGGGCGCGGACCTCGGCGGCGCAGAGCGGACAGGTCTTCAGGTGCTTCTCGAAGCGGACCCGTTCGGCGGGTTCCAGCGCGTCGAGGGCGTAGGGCGCGGCCAGCGAGTGCGGGTCGTCGCGGCCGAGCAGCCGGGCGAGGACGCTCATGCCACACCTCCCAGGCACTCGCGCATCCGGGTGAGCCCGTCGCGCATACGGGTCTTGACGGTGCCCAGCGGCAGCGAGAGCCGCTCGGCCACCTCACGGTACGTGTAGCCGTCGTAGTAGGCGAGGGTGACGGACTGGCGCTGGAGTTCGGTGAGCCGGTCCAGGCACCGGCGCACCCACTCGCGTTCGAGGCCCGCCTCGACCGCCTCGGTGACCTGGTCGAAGGCGGGGCCGTCGGACCGCCTGGCCTCCCGCAGCTCGCGTTCACCGGCCGCGCGGGCACTGCGCACCCGGTCCACCGCGCGGCGGTGCGCCAGGGTGAGGACCCAGGACAGGGCGCTGCCCCGGCCGGGGTCGAACCGCGCGGCGGACCGCCAGAGTTCGAGGAGCACCTCCTGGGCCACCTCCTCGGACTGGGCCGGGTCCCGCACCACCCGGCGCACCAGCCCGAACACCGGGCCGGAGACCAGCCCGTACAGCTCCTCGAATGCATTCTGGTCACCGCCCGCCACGAGCACCAGAAGCTCGTCCGCCTCCACCTCGTCTCCCCCTCCCGCCAATCCGCATCTGGGCCGTCCCGCCCCGCGAGGCATTCGCAACGCACACACCTCCGCAGGGGGTTACGGATCCCATCCCCGAAAACGCGGGTCGCCGACCGATGAAACATGATCCGCGTTCCTCCGTAAGAACGTTTGGGATTCGACCAATCCACCCTGCCGGCCGCTCCGAATGAGCGTTCGTCAGACAAGTTGGGACTGAGGACGGACGGCATGACACCTAACTCCAGGAGCGGTGCGGGGCGCAGGAGCGTCGCGACCCTCATATGCGCTTCGCTGGCCGCCGGGGGCCTCGCAGCAGCCGGCGTGGCCGCGCTGGAACCGGGGGCGGCCAACGCCTCCAGTCACCGGGAGGCCCCGCTCATCTCCGGGGACCCGCAGTACGACAACACCGACGTGTACGCGTTCGTCAGCCCGGACAAGCCGGACACGACGACGATCATCGCGAACTGGATCCCGTTCGAGGAGCCGGCCGGCGGACCGAACTTCTTCACGTTCGCCGAGGACGCCCAGTACGACCTCCACATCGACAACAACGGTGACGCGCAGGGCGATCTGCTCTACCGCTACACGTTCAAGACGCACGTCAAGAACGACAAGACCTTCCTGTACAACACCGGGCCGGTGGAGAGCCTCGACGACCCGGACCTGAACATCACGCAGACCTACGACATCGACCTCGTCAAGCTGAAGAACCAGCACGAGGTGTCGAGGACGAAGGTCGCCGACGACGTGCCCGTGGCGCCGTCGAACGTCGGCAAGGCGTCGATGCCGGACTACAACAAGCTGCGCAAGGAGGCGGTCCACGAGCTGCCGGGCGGCTCGACGACCTTCGCCGGCCAGGCCGACGACCCGTTCTTCCTGGACCTGCGGGTCTTCGACCTGCTGTACGGCGGGAACCTCTCCGAGGTCGGCCGGGACACCCTCAAGGGCTACAACGTCAACTCCATCGCCCTCCAGGTCCCCACCGACATGATCGCCGAGTCGCACGAGCAGCCGGTCGTGGGCATCTGGTCGACGACCCAGCGCAAGAACGCGCAGGGCTACTACAGCCAGGTCTCGCGGCTGGGCATGCCGCTGGTGAACGAGGTCGTCAACCCCCTCAAGGACAAGGACAAGTTCAACGCGTCCACCCCCGGGGAGGACGCCCAGTTCCTTCAGAACGTGACCAACCCCGAGCTGCCGAAGCTCATCGAGGCGATCTACAAGATCAAGGCGCCTGACGAGCCGCGCAACGACCTGGTCGACGTCTTCCTGAAGGGCGTCGAGGGCCTCAACCAGCCGCCCCACGTCAAGCCGGCGGAGGAACTGCGTCTGAACACCTCGATCAAGCCCACCCACGACCCCAAGCGGCTCGGTGTGCTCGACGGCGACAACGCGGGCTTCCCGAACGGACGCCGGCTCTCCGACGACGTGCTCGACGCCGCCCTCCAGGTCGTCGAGGGTGAACTGGTCGGCGCCAAGAACGACTTGGGCGACGCGGTCGACAAGAACGACAAGAAGTTCGGCAAGTCCTTCCCGTACCTCGCCAACCCGACCGCGGGGTCCCGTGGCGCGCTGGCCAAGGGGACGAGCGGCGGCAACGACGTCCGCAACCAGCTCGGCGACGCGCTCCAGCCCGCGGGCTCCTCGACCGGCATGGACGACACCACGCTGGTCGCCGCCTCCGCCGGGGCGGGCGCGGCCGGTATCGCGCTGATCGGCGCCGCGCTGATGTGGTGGCGCCGCATGCGGACCCGGCCGTACTAGACGACCCGGCCCAGGCCACCCCGAACCGGCGCGGCCCGCGTACTCATCCCCCCACGGCGCGGGCCGCGCCTTCACCTCCAGCCGACCGATCTCCAGGAGAGGGCCATGGCCCCGGGTACGAACGACGACGAGACGGCCACCGCCGGACGACGGGCGCACGCCGTGCGACTCGGCGGCTCCGCCGTTCTGCTGGCCATCGCCCTCACGGCCGGCTCGATCGCGGTCGGCGCTCTGCGCGACGAGGGCGGCACGTCCGTCGCGGCCGCGCCGAGCGCCGTCTCGCCGGCGATCCTCTCCAGCGGGGACCTCGACGCGAGCGTCTCCTCCTTGCAGGCCCATCTCCGGTCCCAGCCGCGGGACTTCGGCGGCTGGGCCACCCTCGGGCTCGCCTACGTCGAGCAGGCCCGCACCCAGGGCGACCCCTCCCGCTACCCGCGGGCCGAGCAGGCGCTGAAGCGGTCGCTGGACATCAGGCCCGGCAACGAGCAGGCCCTCGCCGGTCGGGCCGCCCTCGCCGCCGCCCGGCACGACTTCGACGGCGCCCTGACCTACGCGGACCGGACACTGGAGCAGAACCCCTACGACGAACGCGCCCTGTCCTTGCGCATCGACGCCCTCGTCGAGCTCGGCCGCTACGCCGACGCGGCGAAGGCCGCCGACACCGCCGACTCCCGCAGGCCGGGCATCCCGGTGTTCACGCGGTACGCGTACGTCCACGAACTGCGCGGCGACGTGACCACGGCCGAGCGGGTGCTGAAGCAGGCACTGCGGTCCGCCTCGACTCCCGGGGACATCGCGTACGTCGCCTCCCAGCTCGGCCAACTGGCCTGGAACCAGGGCGAGTACACCGACGCGCTCACCTACTATGCGCGGGCTCTGGCCGCCGACGACGCCTACCTCCCCGCTCTCGAGGGCCGGGCCCGCGCCCAGGCCGCGAGCGGCGACGAGAAGGCGGCGGTCCGCGGCCTGGAGGACGTCGTCGCCCGCTTCCCGCTGCCGGGCCCGCTCGTGGCGCTCGGCGAGCTGTACGACCAGCGCGGCGACCGGGCGAAGGCCGAGGACCAGTACGCCCTCGTCGACGCCTGGACGGCGCTCGCGCGGGCCAACGGCGTCAACGCCGACCTGGACACCGCGCTCGCCGCCGCCGACCACGGCGACAGGAAGGCGGCGCTGCGCGCGGCCCGCGCCGAGTGGGACCGCCGGCACACCGTGCACACGGCGGACGCCCTCGCCTGGGCCCTGCACGTCAACGGCCAGGACGACGAGGCCCTGCCCTACGCCCGCCGGGCCACCGCGACCGGCTACCGCAACGCCGCGTTCCTCTACCACCGGGGCGTCATCGAACGCGCCACCGGCCATGACAAGGACGCCCGCACCCATCTGGCGGCGGCCCTGGAACTCAACCCCGGCTTCTCGTCCCTCGGCGCGGCCGAGGCCCGCGAGGCGCTCAAGGACCTGGAGGCGGCCGCGTGAGGTCCCGTCGACTGTTCGCCTCCGGCGCGGCCGCTCTCACGGCCGCCTGCGCGCTCGTGCTGCTCCCCTCCCAGGACGCGAGCGCGCACCCGCTGGGCAACTTCACCGTCAACCGCTACGACGGTCTCGTCGCCGCGCCGGGCCGGCTCCGCGTCGACCACGTCGAGGACCTCGCCGAGATCCCGGCGACCCAGGCGAAGCCGGACATCGAGCGGCAGGGCCTGACGGGCTGGGCCGCCGACCGGTGCGCGACGGCCGCCCGGGACAGCGAGGTCACCGTGGACGGCCGCGGCGTGTCCCTGACGGTCCGCAGCGGCGTGGCGCGGGTGCGGCCCGGGCAGGCGGGGCTCGACACCCTGCGCGTGGAGTGCGAACTGACGGCGCCGCTCCCCGAGGGCGCCACCGTCGACCTGGGCTTCCGCAGCGCCGGTGCGGACTCCGGGCCCGGCTGGCGGGAGATCACCGCGCGCGGCGACCGCATGACGCTCACCGCCTCGGACGTACCGAGGACGTCCGTGTCCGGTGAACTGAGCACGTATCCGCAGGAGTTGCTCTCCTCCCCCGCCGACAGCACTTCGGCAAGGCTGCGGGTGCGGCCCGGTGGCCCCGCTCTCGCCGAGGAGCGTGCGGACGCGCCGGCGGCCTCCGTGCTCCCGCGCGGCGCCGACCGCTGGACCCGGGCGCTGGACTCCCTGGTGGCCCGCCACGACCTCACCGTCGGCTTCGCGGCGCTGGCCCTGTTCATCGCGGTGGCCCTCGGCGCGCTGCACGCGCTCGCCCCCGGCCACGGCAAGACCCTGATGGCGGCGGTGGCGACGGCGCGCGGCGGCAGGGCCCGGCTGAAGGACGTCATGCCGCTCGCCGCGTCGGTCACGGTCACCCACACCCTGGGCGTGGTCGCCCTGGGCCTGCTGGTCACGGCGGGCTCGGGCGCGGCGCCCTCGGTGATCACCTGGCTGGGCGTCGCGAGCGGGGCGCTGGTGACCGGGGCGGGTCTGACCCTCGTACGCCGGGCCTGGCACCAGCGGAGGCACGCGCGGGGTGAGGGCCACGGGCACACCCACGGACACCACGACCACGACCACGCGCACACCCATGACCACCCGCACACCCATGACCACGTCCACCCGCACGACCACGGGGACGTCGGGGGCCACGGTCACCCGCACGACCACGGAGACGACGGCGGCCACGGTCACCCGCACGACCAAGAGCCCGCCGAGGCGCCCGAACGCGTGCTGGTCTCCGCGCACAGTCACGCGACCCCCGGGCCCTCCGCGCACACCCCCGCCCCGCACAGCCACGACCATCCCGGCCCCCGCGCCCGCGCGCCCCACCCGCACACCGTCGAGCACACGCACGGCGGTTTCACCCACACCCACTCCACCGCCCCCACCCTGCGCGGCACGATCCTGCTCGGGTTCGCCGGTGGTCTCGTCCCGAGCCCCTCGGCGGTCGTCGTGCTGGTCGGGGCCATGGCGCTGGGGCAGGCCTGGTTCGGCTTCCTGCTAGTCGTGGCGTACGGCGTCGGCCTCGCGCTCACCCTCACCACCGCGGGGTTCGCCGTCGTGAGGCTGGGTACCGGAATGAACCGGCTGCTGGACCGGCGCCCCCGCTGGACCACTCACCCGGCCACGGTGCTCGTCCGCAGGTCCGCGCCGCTGATGTCCGCGTTCCTCGTGGTGGCGCTCGGTGTCGGATTGGTGCTCAAGGGGGCGGCATCCGCACTTGGCTGAGTTACTTTTGGGGAGAAATGACACGAAGTCACGCGGAGCTGCGAATGGGGGACGCCCGTGTCCGAAGAGCCGGGCAGTGAACGTCTGATCGCGGGCCGCTACCGCCTGCTGTCCCCGCTCGGCGAGGGCGGCATGGGGACCGTGTGGCGTGCCCGCGACGAGGTGCTGCACCGCGAGGTGGCGGTGAAGGAGGTGCGCGCCCCCTCGGGACTGGCCGGGGCGGACGTCGAGCGGATGTACGCCCGGCTGGAGCGCGAGGCGTGGGCCGCGGCCCGGGTCGCGAACCGCAACGTGGTGACGGTGTACGACGTGGCCACGCAGGACGGGCGCCCGTGGATCGTGATGGAGCTGGTGCGCGGGGTCTCCCTGGCCGACGTCCTGGACGCGGAGGGCCCGCTGTCCCCGCAGCGCGCCGCCCACATCGGCGCCGAGGTCCTGGCCGCGCTGCGCGCCGCGCACGAGGCGGGGGTGCTGCACCGGGACGTGAAGCCCGCCAACGTGCTGCTGTCGAACGACGGCCGGGTGGTGCTCACCGACTTCGGGATCGCGATGGTCGAGGGCAGCTCGGCGCTCACGATGACCGGCGAGGTCATCGGCTCGCCCGAGTTCCTGGCCCCGGAGCGGGCGCTGGGCCGCACCCCGGGCCCCGAGTCCGATCTGTGGTCGCTGGGGGTGCTGCTGTACGCGGCGGTCGAGGGCAACTCCCCGTTCCGCCAGAACACCCCGCTGAGCACCCTGCGCGCGATCGTGGACGAGGAGCTGCCGCCCCCGCACCGGGCCGGTCCGCTCACGCCCGTCATCGAGGGCCTGCTGCGCAAGGACCCCGCGGAGCGGCTGCCGGCCGACCGTGCCGAGCAGGATCTGCGGATCATCGGCGCCGGGGGCACCGTGCGCGCGGACGCCCCGCCGCCGGGCGCGTACCCGCCGGTGACAGCCGCCTATCCCGCGGAACCGCCGACGACCTCCTACCCGACGGCGCCCGCGACGCCCGCCCCGGCCGCGACCGCCCGGACAGCCCAAGAGCCCCCGGGCCGCAGCCGCCGGGCCGCGGCGGTCCTGGTCGCGGGCCTCGCCGCGCTGGCGCTGGCGATCGCCGGGCTGACGTACGCCCTGCTGAACGGCGATGACGACGGGGGCAATGAGGGGAGCCCCGAGACGAGCCGTACGGCGGGTGAGACCACGCCGACGCCGTCCGAGGAGGAGAGCGAGGAGCCGCCGCCCGCCTCCACCCCGGAGAAGAGCACGACGAGCGCGCCGGCGCCGGTGACCGTCAAGGCCACGCTCACGGGCTCGCGCACGGAGTACGCGGGGGCCTGTCCGCCGCCGCAGGCCGAGGCGCCCTCGTTCACGGCGACGATCACGGTGAGCCGGGTCCCGGCCGAGGTGCGCTACCGCTGGGTGTCGTCGGACGGCGACGTGATGGACAGCGGCTGGAAGACGCTGTCGTTCCCGGCGGGCGGCGGCACGTCCCGGCAGGACACGGTGGTCGCGACGACGAGCAACGACAGCGGGACGTTCGAGAGCGACATCAGCGTCGAGGTGCGGGACCCGGAGCACGTGACGTCCAACTCGGTGCCGTTCTCGGTGAGCTGTGAGACGGAGACCCCGACGGACGGGGTCTCCCCCTCTCTTTCGCCGAGCGGGTGAGTTCTTTCGCCGAGCGGGTGAGCGGTCAGGTCGCGCTGTTCAGTGCGGGCAGGTAGCCGCCCGACTGGCCGGCGGCGGTGGGGTGGTACGAGTCGCCGACGTTGAGCCAGTTCAGGCTGTGCAGCCAGGAGCTGCCGGAGCAGATCTCGTGGCCGGTGAAGGTCGGACGCACGTCCGCCCAGGTGAAGCCGTGGTCGGCGGCGCGCTTGGCGAGGGCGGCGGCCAGGTGGTCGGCGGCGTCGTTGATCGCCTTCCGCTTGGTCTCGGACAGGCCCACGCAGCTGGTGCCGAGCTTGTAGAAGCGCGGGTAGCCGAGCACGACGACCTCGGCGTTGGGGGCCCGGGTGCTGATCGCCGAGTAGACCTTGTCCAGTTGACCGGGCAGCGTCGAGTCGACGTACGCCTTGGCGGTGCTGATGCGGGACAGGCAGGAGCTGTCGGACTGGAGCACGCAGGTGGTCATGACGTCGGCGAAGCCGGCGTCGTTGCCGCCGATGCTGATGGTGACCAGGGCGGTGGCGCTGTTCAGCGGGGCCAGCTGGTTCGCCAGAACATCACCCGTTCGAGCGCCGGAACAAGCCGTGAAGGCGAACGACGAGGGTGAGTTGGCGGCGGCCCAGAGGTAGGGGTACGCCTTCGTGCTGCGCTTGCAGTCACCGCTGGAGGACAGGTAGCTGCCGGCGCCCACCCCGGAGGAGTAGGAGTCGCCGAGGGCCACGTACGGGCCTGTCGCGGCCTGCGCGGGGGTCGCCCCGGCGAGGGCGGCGCCGACGGCGAGGAGGAGTGAGGTGACGTAAGCGGTAAGTCGGGAACGTCTCATGGAACCTCCCTTTAGCAGGATCTCTGCCACAACCGTCGTAGCAACTACGCGTGTTGACGGGAAGTGTTCATGCCAAGACTTTTCCGTCCCTACCCATCCGGCGGCATATGTTCATGGCGCCTTTGATTGCGCGTACATGACAGGTTTGTTGACAGCTCCTCAACTCCCTTGGCCCGTGCCCGTAGATCACCCACGCTTTACTCAGCCCGGGACGGGAACGCGACGTTCCGGGTCGTGTGCGCGATCACGCGCGCACCCCCCACGGACGCGCGCCCCACACCGCCGCGCGTCGCCCAGAGGAGGACTCCCTCGCATGGCACCACTGCGTAAGTTCCGGCTCGCCGCGATAACCAGCCTGGCGACCGCCACCCTCGTCGGCGGGCTCACCTCCCTTCCCGCCGAGGCCGCCCCGGCCGAGGGCACCGTCCTCGCCGCCGGCTCCCCCACAGCGGTCAAGGACAGCTACATCGTGACCCTGAAGAAGGGCCCCACCGGCTTCAAGTCGACCTCGGCCGCCGGAAAGAGCCTGGTCAAGGAGTACGGCGGCACGGTCGGAAAGACCTTCGGCGCCGCGCTCAACGGCTACTCCGCCACCCTCTCCGCGGCCGAGGCGAAGAGACTCGCGGCGGACCCCGCGGTGGCCTCCGTCGAGCAGAACCAGCGCGTCCACGTGGACGCCACCCAGACCAGCGCCCCCTGGGGCCTGGACCGCATCGACCAGGCCGCGCTGCCGCTCTCGGGCACCTACACCTACCCGGACACCGCGGGCGCCGGCGTGACGGCCTACGTCATCGACACCGGTGTGCGCATCACCCACGCGCAGATCAGCGGCCGTGCCTCGTACGGCTACGACGCGGTCGACGGCGACACCATCGCCTCCGACGGCAACGGCCACGGCACCCATGTGGCCACCACGATCGCGGGAACCACCTACGGCGTCGCCAAGAAGGCGAAGATCGTGGCGGTCCGGGTGCTCGACAACGCCGGCTCCGGCACCACCGCGGGCGTCATCGCGGGCATCGACTGGGTGACCAAGAACCACTCCGGCCCCTCGGTCGCCAACCTCTCGCTCGGCGGCGGCGCGTCCACCAGCCTGGACACCGCTGTCCGCAACTCCATCGCCAGCGGCGTGACCTACGCGGTGGCCGCGGGCAACAGCAACACCAACGCCTCCTCGTCCTCCCCGGCCCGGGTCACCGAGGCCCTCACCGTCGGCGCCACCACCAGCACCGACGCCCGGGCCAGCTACTCCAACTACGGCTCGGTCCTGGACATCTTCGCGCCGGGCTCCTCGATCACGGCGGGCTGGTACACCAGCGACACCGCCACGAACACCATCTCCGGCACCTCGATGGCCACCCCGCACGTCGCGGGCGCCGCCGCCGTCTACCTGGCCGGCCACACCTCGTCCAGCCCGGCCCAGGTCGCCTCCGCCCTGATCGCCGGCGCCACCACCAACGCGGTCACCAGCCCCGGCAGCGGCTCGCCGAACCGTCTCCTGAAGCTCGTGCAGTAACTCCCGGCCGACCGTGCCCCGCAGGCGCCGAGCGCTTGCGGGGCACAGCCGTCCGGGCGTGGACCGGCGCGAGCCGCGGGCGCCCTCACGCCCTTGACGGCCCCGGTCGCCCTGCGCGACATTGAAGCCTCGCATCCGGCGCTTCGGGGGGCAAAGTCGCCAATGCAGACCATACGTATCAGGACATCCTCAAAGGACGGCGCCGACCGCGCGCGGACCGGACCGCACAGGGACCTGTCGGCGCTGCTCGCGGGCGCCGCCACGGCCGTCGGCGGATGCGGCGCGGTCCTCGCGCTGGCCGGCTCGGACTCACCGCTGCGGGGCCCGTTCACGCTGTTCTTCCTGCTCGCGGCGCCGGCCGTGGCCATCGGCGCGGCCGTGCGCGGTCTGGCCCCGCTCGCCCGGGTGATCACCGCGCTGGCGGGCTCGATCGTGGTCAACATGCTGGTCGCGCAGGGCATGCTGGCCACCCACCACTGGTCGTGGCGAGGCGGGATCACGGCGGTGACCGCGATCAGCGCCCTCCTTCTCCTGCTGGTCCGGGTACGCCGCCGAGGCGACCGCACGACGACGGGACGGACTGCCTGACGTGGACATCAGCGTGTACCGTCCCGGCGAGCTGAGCGCGGCCGACCGGGCGGCGTGGACGTCGTTGCAGTCCAAGGCCCACCTCCAGGGGTCGCCCGAGCTGGCGAACCCGTTCCTGTCCCCCGAGTTCGCGCTCGCCGTGGGGCACCACCGCCGGGGCGTGCGGATCGCGGTGGCGCGCGAGGACGGGGAGCCCGCCGCGTTCTTCCCGTTCCAGCGCAGCGCCACCGGGGTCGGCCGGGCCGTCGGACTCGGCGTCTCCGACGCCCAGGGCCTGGTGCACCGGCCCGGATTCGCCTTCGACGCACAGGAGCTGCTGCGCGCCTGCGGGCTCGCCGTCTGGGAGTTCGACCACCTGGTGGAGGGCCGCCAGCCGTTCGCGAGCGGCGCCACCGCCAGCTTCCCGTCCCCGGTCATGGACGTCGACCAGGGCTACGCCGCCTATCTGGCCCATCTGCGCGCCCAGGCACCGAAGTTCACCAGGACCACGCTCGCCAAGGAGCGCAGGCTCGGCCGGGACGCCGGCGAGGTGCGCTACGTCCACGACGAGCGCGACCCCGCCGCACTGCGCACCCTGATGGGCTGGAAGTCCGCGCAGTACCGCAGGACCGGGCGCAGCGACCGCTTCGCCCACGCCTGGATCACCGGGCTCGTGGAGCGGCTCTTCCACACCCGTTCCGAGCCGTTCGCGGGCGTGCTGTCGGTGCTGTACGCGGGTGGCAGGCCGATCGCGGCGCACTTCGGACTGCGCAGCGAGCGGGTGCTGGCCTGCTGGTTCCCGGCGTACGACCCGGCGTTCTCGAAGTACTCGCCGGGGCTGGTGCTGCACTTGCGGATGGCCGAGGCGGCCGCCGCCGACGGCATCGCCCATCTCGATCTCGGGCGGGGCCACAAGGAGTACAAGGACTCCCTCAAGACACGGGAGATCTTCGTGTCGGAGGGGTGGGTGACCCGGCGTCACCCGGTCGCACTCGGGCACAGGGCGCGCCGCGCCCCGGTCCGGGCGCTGCGCAACACGGTCCAGTCGCGGCCGGAGCTCTTCGAGCCGGCGGACCGGATCCTGAAGCGGATGGGGAGCATCCGAGCGCGGAACACATAGGTTCCGTAACGGTCAAACCAACAAAAACGTGAGGCCTGGTTCCAGGTCTTGCCATAGGGGTTCAATCGTCAATACCGTCATACATCTCACCCGCGACGGAACGTCACCCAGCGGTACCAGGGGAGGGCTCAGGACCGCGACGGACCGGGGCGGGGCGCGGTAGGGGGGTGCCGTGCTCGGTGACCGCACCGACGGTGTGGTGACCGGGTCGTGCCGCGCGACCGGGGGCCCTGTCGGGGCCGTCGGCCGGCTTTGCCAGCTCACCGGGCGTGTTCGGAGATCTCTTTCGGCATGCCGTAGGTGCAAACAACCCCCCTTTCGAACCGGACAACAGCCGGGCCGCCCAGGGGCGGGCGGTCCAGCCGGACGAGAGGGAACCAGACTCATGAGCTCTGTTCTGCGCTCGGCGACCACGGGCCAGCATCTGTCCACGGCCGCGAAGTACCGGCCCGTCTCCACCCACCTGGCGATCGCGCCTCCGGTGAGTGTGGTGATTCCCGCCATGAACGAGGCGGAGAATCTTCCGTACGTCTTCAAAACCCTGCCCGACTGGATCCACGAAGTCGTCCTGGTGGACGGCAACTCCACGGACGACACCGTCGAAGTGGCCCGCGGGCTGTGGCCGGAGGTCAAGGTCGTCAAGCAGCGCGGGAAGGGCAAGGGCGACGCGCTGATCACCGGGTTCGAGGCGTGCACCGGCGACATCATCGTGATGGTCGACGCGGACGGCTCGGCCGACGGCAACGAGATCCTCAGCTATGTCTCCGCCCTGCTCTCGGGCGCCGACTTCGCCAAGGGGTCCCGGTTCGCCAACGGCGGCGGCACGGACGACATGACGTTCATCCGCAAGCTCGGCAACTGGGCGCTGTGCACGATCGTCAACCGCAAGTTCGGCGCCCGCTACACGGATCTCTGCTACGGGTACAACGCGTTCTGGCGGCACTGCCTCGACAAGATCGACCTCGACTGCACGGGCTTCGAGATCGAGACCCTGATCAACATCAGGGTGGTCAAGGCGGGCCTGAGAGTGCAGGAGATACCCAGCTACGAGTACCTCCGCATCCACGGGGCCAGCAATCTGCGCGCCGTGCGGGACGGGTTCCGGGTGCTGAAGGTGATCCTCGGCGAGCGCTCCAACCGGCGTGAGCTGCGCCGCCAGGCCCATCACTCCCCGATGCTCGACTCGGTCCGGGGAGAGGTGTCTTGAGCGGTCCCGACGTCTCCGTCGTGATCTGCGTCTACACCGAGGACCGCTGGGAGGACATCCTCGCGGCGGTCTCCTCGGTCGCCGCGCAGTCGTACCCGGCGCGGGAGACGCTGCTGGTCGTCGACCACCACCCGACACTCCTGGACCGGCTGGCCAAGGAGTACCAGGAGGTCCGGTCCGTGCGGGTGCTCGCCAACGCGGGCCCCCGCGGGCTGTCCGCGGGCCGCAACACCGGGATCGCCGCCGCGCGCGGCGAGGTGATCGCCTTCCTCGACGACGACGCCGTCGCCGAACGGGACTGGCTGCGCCACTTCGCCGCGGGCTACGCCGATCCACGGGTGATGGCCGTCGGAGGCCGTACGGTGCCGATCTGGGCGTCCGGGCGGCGGCCCGCCTGGTTCCCCGAGGAGTTCGACTGGGTGGTGGGCTGCACCTACCGGGGCCTGCCACCGGGTCTGGTCCGCGTCCGCAACGTCCTCGGCGGCAACGCCTCGTTCCGGCGCACCGCCTTCGACGCGGCCGGCGGGTTCGCCACCGGCATCGGGCGGGACGGCGACAAGCGGCCGCTGGGCTGCGAGGAGACGGAGCTGTGCATCCGGCTCACCCGCGCCCGGCCCGACGCCGTCCTGCTGATCGACGACCGCGCGGTGATCCACCACCGGGTGCCCGCGGCGCGCGAGCACTTCGGGTACTTCCGCACCCGCGCCTACGCCGAGGGGTTGTCGAAGGCGCTCGTGGCGCGAAGTGTCGGCGCTCAGAAGGGACTTGAGTCGGAGCGCCGGTACGCCACCCGGGTGCTGCCCGCCGGAGTCGCCCGCGGGCTGCGGGACGCCGCGCTGGCCCGGCCGGGCGGCGCGGGGCGGGCGGGCGCGATCGTCGCGGGGGTGCTGACGGCCGCCGGTGGGTACGTGGTGGGGAGCGTCAGGGCACGCAGGGGCGGGGCCACGTTCCAGGTGGCGCGGATCGAGGAGGGCTCGGATGGCTGACGCACCTGTGCCGATCCTCATGTACCACGCGATCTCCACCGACCCCGGCGAGGCGACCCGCGAGCTGTCGGTGACCCCGGAGGCGTTCGCCCGGCAGATGGAGATCATCACCGAGTCGGGGCACACCCCCCTCACCACGGCCCGGCTGGCGGCGAGTTGGCGTTCGGGCAAGCCGCTGCCCGACCGTCCGGTGCTGATCACCTTCGACGACGGCTACGAGGGGGTGCACCGGCACGCCCTGCCCGCGCTCGCCAAGCACGGCTTCCCCGCCACCCTGTTCGTCTCCACCGGGTGGCTGCGCGGCCCGCACGACAACGGCCGGGCCCTGGACACCATGCTGGACTGGCCGCAGGTGCGCGAACTCGCCGCGCACGGCGTCGAGATCGGCGCGCACAGCCACACCCACCCGCAGCTCGACCAGCTCGACGACGACCGCCTGCGCGACGAGCTGATCCTCTGCAAGGAGATCGTGTCGGACCAACTCGGCACCGTCCCCGTCTCGTTCGCCTACCCCTACGGCTACTCCAGCCGCCGGGTACGGCAGAAGGTCCGCGAGACGGGGTACGACCAGGCCCTCGCCGTCGGCAACGGACTCGCCCGCCGCCGTCAGGGGCCGTACGCCCTGCTGCGGGTCACCGTGCGCCGCGCCACGGACGCCGAGGAGTTCCGTCGGCTGATCGAAGGCCGGGCCATCGCCCGCAACTTCGCCCGGGACCGCGCGTTCACCAAGGGGTACGCCATGGTCCGCAGAGCACGACAGGTCCGCCGGAAGGCCATCCGTTCCCGTGTCTGACACGACGACCACCCCCGAGGCCACCGAGCCCGCCGCCGAGGCGCCCGAGCGGTCGGGGCGCCGCCTCAGGCTGCCCGGCCTCAACCGGTCGGCGGGCGGCAGCCAGCTGTTCCGCAACGCCTACGCCCTGATGCTGAACACGGGGATCTCCGCCGTGCTCGGCCTGGGCTTCTGGCTGGCCGCGGCCCGCTACTACTCCGAGTCCGCGGTCGGCCAGGGCTCCGCCGCGATCGCCGCGATGAAGCTCCTCGCGGGCCTGACCGCGGTGACCCTGACCGGCGCCCTGGCCCGCTTCATCCCGGTCGCGGGCCGCGCCACCGGGCGGCTGATCGCCCGTACCTACGCGGGCAGTTCGGTGGTCGTGGCGCTGGCCGCGGGTGTCTTCCTGCTCACGCTGGGGTTGTGGGGGCCGTCGTACGGCTTCCTCGACGATCCCGCGCACGCCCTGTTCTTCGTGCTCGCGGTGGTCGCCTGGTCGGTGCTGACCCTCCAGGACGGGGTGCTGACCGGGCTGCGCAGCGCGCTGTGGGTACCGGTCGGCAACACCGTGTTCTCCGCGGTGAAGCTGGTGCTGCTGGTCGCCTTCGCCACCGCGATCCCCACCATGGGCGTCTTCGTGTCCTGGGTCGCGGCCATCGCGGTGTCGGTGCTGCCGCTGGGCTGGCTGGTGTTCCGGCGGCTGGTGGCCCGGCACGTGAAGGCGACCGAGGGCCACGCGCGACCGCCGTCGATGCGGGAGATCGGGCGCTTCCTCGCGGGCGACTACACCGGCTCCCTGTTCTCGCTCGCCGTCGTCTACCTGGTCCCGGTGATCGTGGCCGCCCGGGTCAGCTCCGAGGACAACGCGTACTTCTACATCACGACGACGATCGGCGGCACGGTCAACCTGCTCGCCATCAACATGGGCGCCTCCCTCACGGTGGAGGGCTCCCACGAGCCGGGCCGGCTCGCCGCCAACACCCGGGCGGCGCTGAAGCGCATGGCGCGGATCATGCTGCCGGTGTGCGCCGTGCTGTTCTTCGGCGCGCCCTGGATCCTCGGCGTGTTCGGCGCGGGCTACGCCGACGCGGCGACCGGGCTGCTGCGCTGGTTCGCGGTCGGGGCGATGCTGCGGGTCGTGATGGAGACGTACTTCGCGGTGCTGCGCGCCCAGAGCCGCACCGCCGGACTGGCCTGGTTGCAGGGCCTGTTGTGCGCGCTGGTGCTCGGGCTGACGCTGGTGCTGCTGCCCCGGATGGGGCTGATCGGCGCCGGTGTCGCGGAGATCTGCGCGCTCGCGGTGATCGTGGCGCTCGCCGCCCCCAGGCTGTACCGGATCCTCAAGGGCTCGTCGGCGGTCCCGGAGGACACGGCGCCCGACGGGGACCTCGCCGACCTCGGGGCGCGCGAGGCGACCGTCCCGCTGGGCGTCCGCGGGCGCGGGCCCGCCTGGGCGCTCGACCAGGACACCCTCGGCCTCGGCATCCACGTCGACTTCGACCACCTGGAACGCCGCCCGGACGTCCGGCCCGGCCCGGGCACCCCGCCCACCGGCACGCCGGTGGTGGCGCGCCCCCGGCCGCACGCGGAACCGCCGCACCGGCCGACCTGGGCGAAGCCGCCCGAGGTGGGACTGCCGGTCGAGGAGCGCGAACCGGGCTCGGAGGCGTCGCTGGGCCCGGTGCAGACCTCGGCCGGGCTCTCGGCGGGGGCCGAGGTGGACGCGCCGTTCGGGCCCGCGTGTCCGATGGCGCGGGAGGAGTCCGCCCGTCCGGTCGCGCGGGAGGAGCCGCCCGTGCCGGACGAGGGGCCGGGAGCCGTGGCGCCGCCGCCCGGGTCGTGGCGGGAGCGGCTTCGGCCCGGCCGGGCCGGGATCGTGCTCGGCTGCCTGCTGACCGCCGCGCTGCTGCTGTACTGGGTGCCGGTGCTGGGCCTGGGCGAGGCCGACCTGGACGAGATGGGCGGGCTCGGGCTGGTCTCCGTGCTGCCGCTGCCCACCCTGGTCGGCGCCGGACTGCTGGCCGTGGCCTTCGCCTCGCTGCTCTGGCTGGGCCGTGAGCACAAGGCGCTGCTGCTCGTCACCCTGCTGGCGACGGTGGTGTCGCTGCACGCGCTGCCCGCGGTGATCGAGACCGAACCCCGGTTCGCGACCGCCTGGCAGCATCTGGGCTTCCTCGACTTCATCGACCGGACCGGGACGGCCGTGCCCGACCTGGACGCCCGCTGGAGCTGGCCGGGCTTCTTCGCGGCGGCCGCGTTCGTCGCGCAGGCCGGCGGGGTCGACGACTTCACCGAGGTGATCCGCTGGTGGCCGCTGGCCATCCAACTCCTCTATCTGGCCCCGATGTTCCTGCTGGTCCGCTCGATGCGGGCGAGCTGGCGGGCCAAGTGGACGGGCCTGTGGGTCTTCGTGCTGTCCGGCTGGGTCGGCCAGGACTACTTCTCCCCGCAGGGCTTCACCTACCTCCTCTACCTGGTGTTCGCGGCGCTCCTGCTGGTCTACTTCCGCGCCCCGCGCGTGCTCTGGACGAAGCGGCGGCCCGGCGAGGCGGAGGTCGAGCCGACGAACCGGCGCCAGCGCGCGGTCCTGCTGCTGGTCGTCACCGGACTGTTCGCGGCGAGCGTCCCGGCCCACCAGCTCACCCCGTTCGTGATGCTCGGCCTGCTCACCGCCCTCGTGCTGATCGGCAAGTGCGAACTGCGCGGCCTGCCCATCCTGTTCGCCGTGATGGTGGCCGTCTGGGTCGGCTTCATGGCCGAGCCGTACTGGTCGGGGCACTTCGACGACCTCTTCGGCGGCGTCGGCGGCGTCGGCGGCAACGTGCAGTCCTCGGTGGGCGGCCGGATCGAGGGCGGCAGTTCGACCCACAAGCTCGTCCTCTACACGCGCGTGCTGCTCGCCGGCGGGGTGATGGCGTTCGCCTGCTGGGGCTGGTGGCGCCGCCGCGACCACCACTACCGGGAGCGCTCCCTGCTCGCCCTGACCTTCGTCCCGTTCCTGGGCTTCGGCATGCAGTCCTACGGCGGTGAGATGGCGCTGCGCGTGTTCATGTTCGCCCTGCCCGGCGCGGCCCTGCTGATGGGCCTCGCGCTGTTCCCGCGCACCGGGATCACGGCGAAGGAACGCGACAAGGACCGGGTGAGCCTGGCCCCGCTGGCCGCGCTCATGGCGGGGCTGCTCCTGATGGGCGGTTTCCTGATCGCCCGTTGGGGCAACGAGCCGTTCGAGCGGATCCGGCCCGGCGAGGTCGCCGCCATGGAGTACGTGTACGCCCACGACGACCCGACGGTCCGGTTGCTGTGGCTCAGCAACGACCCGGTCGAGAACGTCACGCCGGCCATGCCGTGGGGCGCGCGGGACATGGAGAGGGTCGAGTATCTGCCGACGGCGGCACCGGCCGATCCGGTCCTGGTGTCGAGCCTGGTCAAGGCGCTCAGGGACGCGGGGCCGAACTCGTATCTGATGGTCAACCGCAGCCAGGTGACCTATCTGGAGCTGGACGTCGGCTACTCCGCGAGCTGGGAGCCGCGGCTGATCCGGAACCTGGACAAGCGGGCGGAGTTGAGGAAGGTCTTCGTCAACCCGGACGTGACCATGTACGCGCTGGCCGAGCAGCCCGCGGGCGGGGCGCCGAAGGCCGATCCGGGCCCGATCGGGCCGCAGGTGACCTGGACGCCCTGGTCGGTGGTCGGTGGTCTCGCGGCCCTCGCCCTGGTCGTGCTGCTCACGGCACGCGAGGTGGTCCGGGTCGCGGTCCGGCCGGGCGTGCGGCAACTGCAGTGGTTGCAGAGCAGCTTCTGGTTCTCGCTGCCGCTGCTGGCGGTGCTGCTGGCCTCGCTGGTGCAGCGGTTCCTGACGATGAAGTAGGCGCCGGGTGGCTCGCCCGTCCTACCGGGTGAGCCACCTGACCTCGTAGGCCTGCATGCCGACCTTCCGGCCGTCCACCTCGGTGCTGATGCTCCGGTCGCGGGTGTTGACCACCAGGATCGTGTCGTCGGTGGCGAGGACGCGCAGATGGGGCAGGTCGTCGGCGGCGACGGACACCGTCCGGTGGTCGGTGCCCGGCGCGAACGCCGTACTGAACCGGCTCACCAGATCGAACATCGGCAGCTTCTGCCCGCCGTCGCTGCCGCTGGTCGGCGTCCACAGGCAGCCCGCGCAGTCGGTGCCCTTCTCGTTCTCCGGGTTCCAGTAGAAGGCGGAGGTGGTGCCGCCCTTGGCCAGCGCGATCATCCCGGCGGCCTGCACGGCGACCCGGCGGCTCTCGGACCAGCCCTCGCGTTCGTCCCTGCTGTCGGAGGGTTCGACGTAGTACTCCGCCCACCACAGGGGCAGGTCGCCGGTCTGCTCACGCACCCACCGGCTGACCGCGGTGAACTTGTCGGTCGCCGCGAACTCGTCGGGCAGGAGTTCGTCGTCGTTGGTGTAGCTGGAGCCGTCGACGACCACGAAGTCGGCGCCGGCCTTGTGCGCGTTCCAGTAGGCGAAGGCGTCGAGGACCCGCTGGTCCATGGCGCCCCAGGGGCCCTTGAAGCCGGCGGAGGCGTCCGGCGAGCGGGGGTCGACGCTGTCCATCACGAGATACGGTCCGCCGACCATGATCTCGGGGTTGACCTTCTTCAACGCCCGGTAGACGAGGTTGTAGAGCCGGGTGTAGCCCTCGTGGTCCCAGCGGGCCTCGGCGTCGTTCCAGAAGCCCTTGAACTCGTTCCAGACGATGAAGTGCCGTACGTCCGGGTAGCGTTTGGCCACCGTCGCGGCGAGCGCGGCGAAGTCCTCGAAGTGGGCGGGCTCCGGCGCGGTCTCCAGCGCGGTCTGGCTCCAGTCGGTGTTGCCGACGCCGGGCTCCCCGCCCTTCATCCAGTCCGGGGCGCAGCACAGGGTGACGACGGGAGTGGAGCCGGAGGCGCGGACGAAGTCGATCCGGCGGTCCAGGTCCTCGAAGGCGTAACGCCCCTTCACCGGCTCGGGGTTGTCGGCGCCCCAGCCCATGAGGTGCTGGTTCTGCGGCAGCCCGCCGATGTCCGCCAGCCGTCTCCCGACGCGCTCGACGGCGGCCGCGCTGCCCTCGTCGGCGCTGAACTGGGTGTGGGTGAAGCCCCAGCCGACCTCGGGGGTCCGCGCGTCCGGGGTGCTGGTGGGGGTGCCGTGCACCTTGTCGCCGTCGCGTGAGGTGCCGTCGGTGCTCGCGCCGTCGCCCGGAAGCGTGTTGAGGAGGGTCACGACCAGCGCCAGAGCCGCCGCACCCACGCCGAGCAGTGCGGTGAGCCGCCACCGCCGTGCCCCCGAGTCCCACCCATGACGTCCCATCGAGGGCCACACTAATCGGGGGATCGGCCCCGGCGGCAGAGGTTCGGGACAGACAGCCGCCTCACCGGACACAGGCTCCGCAAACGGGCTCATCCGGCACACCGGGCGCACTGCGGAAACCGGATGCATGGGACGCGCCCGTGCCGGATCATGGCGGCATGTCTGCGAACCCACACGACGCTCTGCCGATCCGGCTCAACGTCGACGACAGCGACTCGCCGTCCGACGTCGTCGACGCGCTGTTCCTCGGCCGCTTCGCGACGGGCGAGCAGCCGTACTCGCACGCGGCGAACATCGACCGGGTGCGGTCCGGCGCGACGCTGCTCCCGGACGACGCCCGCATCCTGCGCGTCGCCCGCGACGACGACCGCAGCGCCACCCTCGCCGAGGGCGACGGCTGGACCCTGCTGGTCTCCCGCTGGAACCGCGGCGCGGACGTCACGGTCACGGCGACCAGCGCCGAGCTGGCGCGCAAGGTCCTCGACCAGGCCACCGAGGGCGCCTCGGACGAGCCCGAGCCGCAGCCGGAGAACGTGACCATGGGGTTCTGGTACTACTCCCCGCGTCGCGGCCCGCACCGCACCACCCGGCAGATCGCCGCCGGCACCTGGGACGAGGTGCGCGAGAACTACACCGCGCCGGTGGCCGAGGCGATGAGCGGCCTGATGAACACCGTGCCCGAGGACATCGCGGGCCGGCTGCTGCTCCTGCACGGCCCGCCGGGCACGGGCAAGACCTCGGCGCTGCGCACCCTGGCCCGGTCCTGGCGGGACTGGTGCCAGGTGGACTGCGTCCTGGACCCCGAGCGGCTCTTCTCCGACGTCGGGTATCTGATGGACATCGCCATCGGGGAGGACGACTCGACGGGCAAGGGCCGCTGGCGGCTGCTGCTCCTGGAGGACTGCGACGAGCTGATCCGCGGCGAGGCCAAGCACACGGCGGGCCAGGCGCTGTCGCGGCTGCTGAACCTGACCGACGGTCTGCTCGGCCAGGGCCGCAACGTCCTGGTCGGCGTGACGACCAACGAGGACCTGGAGCGCCTGCACCCCGCGGTCGTGCGTCCCGGCCGCTGTCTGGCCCGCATCGAGGTGGGCCGGCTGACCCGCCGGGAGGCCGTGGACTGGCTGGGCACGGAGGAGGGCGTGGGCCGCGACGGCGCCACCCTGGCGGAGCTGTACGCGCTGCGCCGGGGCGTCTCTCCGACGGCACTGCCGGAGCCGCGCGGCGGGGTGGACGCGGGCCTCTATCTGTGACCGATGCGTCGAGGGACGGACGACCCGGTTTTCCGTGACCGGTGCGTCGCGGGACGGACGACCCGGTTCTCCGTGACCGACGTGTCGGGGGACGGACGAGCCGGTCATCCGTGACCGATGCTTTGATGGACGTATGACCCGGTTCGTCGGCACATCCGGCTGGCAGTACAAGGACTGGCGGGGCGTGCTCTATCCGGAGGGCTGCCCGATGCGGCTCTGGCTGGAGGAGTACGCGGCGCGCTTCCCGACCGTCGAGATCAACAACGCGTTCTACCGGCTGCCGTCGCGGGAGACCTTCGAGGCCTGGCGGGACCGGGTGCCCGCGGACTTCGTGGTCGCGGTCAAGGCGAGCCGCTATCTGACCCACATCAAGCGTCTCAAGGACCCCGAGGAGCCGGTCGCCCGGCTGATGCGGCACGCGGCGGGCCTGGGCGACCGCCTGGGCCCGGTGCTGCTCCAGCTCCCGCCGACGCTGCGGGCCGACCCCGGGCTGCTGGACGCCTGCCTGGCCTGCTTTCCCTCCGGGGTGCGCGTCGCGGTCGAGCCGCGGCACGAGTCGTGGTGGACACCCCGGGTGCGCGAGGTCCTGGAGGCCCGGGGCGCCGCCCTGTGCTGGGCGGACCGCCGCGCCCGCGCGGTGACCCCGCTGTGGCGCACCGCGGACTGGGGGTACGTCCGCTTCCACGAGGGCCGCGCGCGGGAGTGGCCGCGGTACGGCAGGCGGTCGCTCCAGACGTGGGCGGGGCGGGTGACGGACACCTGGACCGAGGGCGAGGACGTGTACGCGTACTTCAACAACGACCCGAACGGGGCGGCGGTGCGGGACGCCGCGGTCTTCGAGCGGCTCCTCGGCTGAACCCCGGCGCCCGCCCGATAGTGCGCCCCGCCCTGCGCCCTCACCCCGCCCCGTACACCGCCCGCACCGCGTCGCTCACGGCGGCCAGCGCCGCGTCCTCGTCCACGCCCAGCCGCCGGGCCCGCTCCACGTAGGCCTGCGCCGCCGACGCCAGCTCCCGTTCCGCGGCGGCCCCCGCGGCGGCGACGACCGTGCCGTTGCGCCCCCGTGTCTCGATCACCCCGTCGCTCTCCAGCGCCCGGTAGGCCTTGGCCACCGTGTTCGGCGCGAGCCCCAGCGACTCGGCCAGCCCGCGCACGGTCGGCAGCCGGTACCCGACCGGCAGCACCCCCGTCCGCGCCTGCTCGGAGATCTGCGCCCGTACCTGCTCGTACGACGGCGCGCTGTCGTCGATGTGGATCTTCAAGGTCACGGGCACGATTGTCCCGCACCCCGAGGGTGCCCGACCCGTACGCGCTGCGCCCGGCCGGACCCGCCGCGTTCGGCCCACCGGAAAATGAGAGGCAGCCGGGCGCGGCCGCCCCGTAGCGTCCGGCCACATGACTGTGATCGTGCGCGACCTGCGCCCCGACGTACGAGCCGACCTGGAGAGCTTCGTCCGCGTCATGGACCGCGCCCTGCCGTTCATGCTGTACACCCCGGACTCCGTCGCCTACGACATCGCGCGCTCGCACCCCGACGCCCACTACCGCCCGCTGCTCGCCGAGGAGGACGGCGAGGTGATCGGCACGGCCCAGGTCGGCCTGGTGTACGACAGCCCGGAGCCCGGCCAGGGCTATGTCAACCTGTACGTCCACCCGGAGCGGACCGGGCACGGCGCCGGCACGATGCTGGCGCGCGCCGCGGAGGAGCATCTGGCCGCCCGCGGCGCGAGGAAGCTGTACGCCTGGGTCCTGGACGAGCCGGAGCACCGCGCCTTCGCGGAGCGCCACGGTTACCGGGCCAGCCGCTCCGCGCACTTCCTCCGCCTCGACCTCACGGGAGGCGCGCTGCCCCCGCTCCAGGCCACGCCGCCCGGTGTCGAGCTGCGCACCGGCGCCGACTTCGCGGACGATCCACGCCCGGTGTTCGAGCTGGACGCGGAGACGATGGCGGACGAACCGAGCGACGTGGGCCAGGAGTTCACGGACTACGAGGCATGGCTGCGGGAGACCTGGCAGCACCCCCTGACGAGCCCTGAGCTGACCACGGTCGCCGTCGTGGACGGGCGCCCCGCCGCCTTCAGCCTGGCGCGGACCGACGGCGGCACCCGCTACGGCACTGCCATGACCGGCACCGCCCGCGCCCACCGCGGCAAAGGGCTGGCCAAGCTGGCCAAGAACGACTCCCTGCACCGCGCCCGCGCCGCCGGGTTCACCCAGGCGTTCACCGGCAACGACACCGGGAACGGCCCGATGATCGCGATCAACAAATGGTTCGGCTACGAGATCTGCGCCACGGAGGTTCGGTATGTCCGCGAACTCGGCTGAGACGAGGGAGCAGTTGGAGGTGGTGCTGGTCAAGGCGGGCCGCACGAAGATCCGTTACCCGGCCGAGCTGCTCGGCGACGACGGCAACCACGTCACGGTCCGCGCCGCCTGGGCGGGCGAGGGCGTGCGCGACTTCGGCTTCGTCCGCTTCGAGCCGGGGGACGTCTTCACGGAGCACTACTGGCGGGACCGCTGGTACGCGGTGAAGGAGGTCCGCGCCGCCGACGGCACCCTCAAGGGCTGGTACTGCGACGTCACGCGCCCCGCCGTCCGCTCCGGCGCCGAACTCGTCGTGGAGGATCTCGACCTGGACCTGTGGCGCTCCGCGGACGGGACGGACGTACTGCGCCTGGACGAGGACGAGTTCGCCGCGAGCGGTCTGGCACAGCGGGACCCCGAGGCGGCGGCAGCAGCCGTCACCGCGCTCGACGAACTGGAGGCGCTCGCCTCCGTCGAGGGGGGCCTGGAGTCGCTGCTGGTCTAGTGCCCCGCGGCCCTAGACCGTGGCCACCACCGCGTACCGCTCGTCGTCCACCGCCCTCCCCCACAGCGCCGGTTCGCCGGACAGCGGCTCCACCCGCAGGTGCCCGGCGAGCGGTTCCAGGAGGGCGGTGAGGCGGTCCGCCGGTATGCCGACCGGGCTCACCGCGCCCCAGACGCCCTCGACCAGCACGAGCCGGCCGCCGGGTCTGAGCAGCTCGCACCAGTGCCGCAGGGCGCGGCCGGGGTCGGGCAGCGTCCACAGCACGTGCCGTACGAGGACGACGTCGAAGCGCTGCTCCCCCACCGGGGGTGCCGCCGCGTCACCGACGAGGAACGCCGCGTCACGGCCGGCGAGCTTGGCGCGGGCGAGGTCCACCATGGCCGGGGAGCTGTCCACGCCGGTGACGTGGTGTCCCTGTTCGGACGCGAGGAGCGACAGGCTGCCGGTGCCGCAGCCGAGGTCGAGGATGTCGCCCGCCCGGCCGGGCAGCCAGGAGCGCAGCCGCTCGGACCAGGCGGCGCGCACCTCGGGGTCGTGCAGGCCGTGATCAGGCTCTTCGTCGAAAGATCGGGCCGCCGCGTTCCAATCCATGTCCGCGTGGGCATCAGATTCCCTGTGTTTCACCATGGTCCACAGGGTGGCATCCGGCACTGACAATCAGACGGCGCCGGAGCCTCGCTCGAAAGCCAGTCGAAATCGTGACGGTCACCACTGACAGATCCGCTCCGATGAGGAACTCTCCCCAAAAGCGTCTACCTCCGCGAGAACGCGGAACTCGGTAGGCACTGAAGGAGGCAGCCATGCGCCGCGCAACTGTGCAGAAGCCCCTGAAGAAGTCGGACTCCCGCCGTATCCGCGAGGAGGCCGAAGAGCGCCCCTCCGGGCGCCAGGAGGTGCGGAAGGACATCGCACGCACCTGGTGGCCGGACGGCTGACGGCGCGGGCCGTCCCCTCAGACGAGTCGCTTGCGGTAGTGGACGCGGTCATAGGGCCCGTCCACTCGCCGTTCCAGGACCTCGTAGCCGAACCTCGGATAGAGCTTCTGGTTCTCCCACATCATGGCGTTCGTGTAGAGCCTGACCTCGGTCAGCCCCCGTTCACGCGCGCGTGCGTCCACGAACCGCAGCAGCCGTCCCCCCACGCCCTTGCCGTGGGCGTCGGGGTGGACGGCGATGCTGTCCAGGAACAGGTGGCCGGGGTGCTCCTCGACCACCACCAGTCCGTGCACGGGGTCGCCCGTGACGAACACCCGCCCCGCGGCCACGTTCGCCGCGTGGTCCGCATCCATGGGCTGCGGCACCACGCCGATGCGCGCGATGTAGGGGTGGTACGCCGCGTCGGTCACGGCTCTCACGGCCGCCACGTCGGCGGCGTCGGCCGGCCGGATCTCCTCGTCGCTCATACCCGCGACGGTAGCTACCTGATCGCAGTCCGAACACTCCCTTAAAGGGACCATAAGGATCTCTCCCGGCCACTCCCAGCAGGCGATTTCGGGGTTCCTTGGGGCTAGCTTGCTGATCGCCCCCCACGGGATCCCCGAAGAACGTCTGCGAGGAGTCTTACGCATGCCTGCACGCCGCAAGGTCGCCGCCGTCGCCACCCTCGGCCTGGCCCCGCTCGCCCTGACCGCGCTGGCCGCCGCGCCGGCGTCGGCGCACGGCACGATGGGCGACCCGGTCAGCCGGGTGGCCCAGTGCTACGCGGAGGGTGCCGAGAGCCCGACGTCCGATGCGTGCGAGGCGGCGGTCGCGGCCGGCGGCACGCAGGCGCTGTACGACTGGAACGGTGTCCGCATCGGCGACGCGAACGGGCGGCACCAGGCGCTGATCCCGGACGGCCGGCTGTGCAGCGCGAACAACGACGAGTTCAAGGGCCTGGACCTGGCCCGCGCGGACTGGCCGGCGACGAGCGTGAGCAGCGGCTCGTACACCTTCAAGTACCGCGTGACCGCGCCGCACAGGGGCACTTTCACGGTGTACATCACCAAGGCGGGCTACGACCCGGCGCAGCCGCTCGGCTGGGACGACCTGGACCTGGAGCACCCGGTGGCGACGGCCACCGACCTGACCGCGACGGGCGGCTACTACACGTTCTCCGGCACGCTCCCCCGGCGCACCGGCACGCAGCTGCTGTACGGGATCTGGCAGCGCTCGGACAGCCCGGAGGCGTTCTACTCCTGCTCCGACGTCACCTTCGGCGGCGACGGCGCCGCGCCGGGCGGCTCGTCCCCGGCGCCGAGCGCGTCGGCGCCCTCCGAGGAGCAGATCGAGGAGGGCCGGGACGAGTCGACGGTCGAGCACCACGGCCACGGCGACCAGGACGCCGGTACGTCGGCGGAGCCGGCCGCGTCGGAGTCCGCCGCCACCGAGTCGGCCGCGCCCGGGTCGGGGACGACCGCCGCCGCTCCGGCGCACGACGTGCGGGCGGCCGGTGCCCCGCGGGACCTCGCCGAGACCGGCGGCGACAGCAGCACCGCGTACCTCGCCATGGGCGGCGCCGCCGTCCTCGCGCTCGGCGCGGCGCTGCTGTTCGGGTCGGTGCGGCGGCGCGCGGTGAGCGGCGGCCGGCACGGCCGGTAGGTCCGCCGCGGGGGGCGGGGGCTGTCCGGCGGCTCAGGCCGGGCAGCCCCCGCCCGGGTGTCAGCCCAGGACCGACGCGCAGGTGGTCGGGGTGGCGTGCGCGGGGTCGAGCGCGTTGGTCACCTCGTGGAAGGCGACCAGGTCGAGCAGCCCGATCGCCGCGTGCTCGGAGAGGTCGAGCGGGCACAGGTCCTGGATCACCACGTTGCGGACGCCGGGTCCGTCGAGGAACTGACTCCGGTACGGCGTGACGACCTCGTCGTACCGGGTGGCGAGGACGGTGTACCGCACGCCGGGGACGGTGTCGCCGCCCTCGTTGAGCTTGGTGAGGAAGGCGGAGCCGGCGACCTGGTCGGCGAGGGCCGGGGTGTTCTGGGAGAGCAGGTCGCCGGCGCCGGGGAAGTAGGCCAGCAGTCGGGTGAGGCCGTTCAAGGTGGTGCCGTGGTTGCTGGGCGCGATGCCGACGAGGGCGTTCACCTTCGCGGCTCCGCCGAGGAACCTGAGGTAGTAGCGGGGCATCATGCCGCCCTGCGAGTGGCCGACGAGGTCGGTCTCGGCGGCGCCGGTGGCGCCGAGCACCGTGTCGACGAAGGCGGACAGCTGCTCGGCGGACCTGTCGATGGGCCCGAGGCCGTGGAAGACGGGAACGCCGGGCAGTTGGCCGTAGTCGAAGGAGTAGACGCAGTAACCGCGGTTCTTCAGGTAGGGCGCGAGGCCCAGCCAGTTGTCGACGGAGTTGGCGAAGGTGCCGTGGACGAGGACGACGGGGCGGGGGTGGGCGGCGGACGGCTTGCAGGAGAAGTCGTTCCAGCCGCTGCTCGGGGCTGCGGCGGCGTCGGCGGCTTGGGCGGTGGCGGCGGGCAGGACGGTGACCGTGGCGGTCAGCAGGAGCGCGGTCAGGGGTCTGAGCAGTCGTTTCCAGGGCAGCATCGGGTGATCTCCTTGCGGCTCAGGGGAGGTGCGACGGCCTTACGCCCTGTGATCCGGATCACGAGGATGCTGTTCATTCGTCAAGTTACGAACGAGTAGTGCAACTGTGAAGTTACGCGGCAGTAAAAACTTCCAGTGCTAACCGCGCACGAGCGGGACGGGAGCACATGGACCGACGAACCGTCACCAGGAGGGGCGGAGAGGGCCATAGGGGGCAAGGCGCGTCAACCGGTCGCGCAACCCCCGCACTTCCCCCTCGCCGATGACGTCGACCCACGCCCGAACCGCCTCCGCGGCGGCCTCCTCCGCGGCCCGGGTGCACGCCCACCCCTGCTCGGTCAGAACCACGAGCCGGGCCCGCGCGTCGACAGGATGCGGCCGCCGCTCGACGTACCCCTTGCGCACGAGTTCGTCGACGAGCTGACTGGCGGCCTGTTTGGTCACCCCGAGATGGGCGGCGAGCTCGGTGACCGTGGCCCCGTCGGGGGCGAGCCGGGCGAACGCGAAGCCGTGCATGGGGCGCACCCCGGAGAACCCGCGCGCGACGACGCCGTCGTTGATGCGCTGGGTCAGGTCGCCCGCGGCGGCGAGCAGGGCGGCGGACAGGGCCAGGGCTTCGGAGTTCTGCACGGGTGCATTGAAACACCCTTGACGGATTGGTCAAGCTGCTTGACCATAGGGTCATATAGTCAAGCAGCTTGACCACTTATCGTCACGGAGGCCCGCCCATGCCCGTCATCCACTCCTCAGAGGCCGTCACCCACGAGATCCACGGCGCCCGCTTCGTCTCGTACGCCACCCCGCTCAGCGGCAGCAAGGAGCTGTGCGCCTGGCGCGGCGAGATCCCGGCGGGCACCAAGGCCCCCGCCCACACGGTGAACCGTGAGGAGATCTTCCATCTCCTCGACGGGGAACTGCTGATCACCCTGGACGAGCAGGTCCACCGCATCACGGCCGGCGACACCGTGATCATCAACCGCGGCGCGACCCTGAGCGTCGAGAACCCGACGGACCACACCGCCGTCTCCTGGGTGACCACGTCCGTCGGCCTCCAGGCGACCCTGGCCGACGGCACGGTCATCACCCCGGCCTGGGCCAACTGACCCGCGGACGCCCCGGGTCAGGCCGCCAGCGACCCCGGCATCACCGCATGCGGCCCGAACCTCGCCCGCACCCGGTCCGCGACCTCCTCGATACGGCGGAGCCTTTCGTCGACGGGGTCGAAGCTGAGCTGGTGGGAGGCCTGTTCGGCGGGACCGAGGGACTCGGCGCGCAGGGCCGTCGAGCGGACCCGGGCGCGCTGGAGGCCGAGCGCCTCGTACATCTCGTACGCCGTCCTGGTCAGCGCGACCGAGTGGGCGGTGGGTTCCGTCAAGGTCCGGGTGCGGGTGGTCGAGGAGCGGTCGGCGTAGCGGACCGTGAGGGTGAGGGCGCCGCAGACCTTGTCGAGGGCGCGCAGCCGGGCGCCCAGTTCGTCGGCGGCGGAGAGCAGCGCGCGGCGGTGCCGGTCGGGGTCCACCTCATCGCGGGTGAAGGGGCGTTCGGTGGCCAGGGAGCGGGAGACGGCGTTGGGGACGACCCGGCCGCGGTCGATCCCGTTCGCCTTCTCGTGCAGTTCGCGGCCGGCCCGCGCGCCCACCAGGCGCTGGAGCGTGGACAGGGGGGCGGCGGCGACCCGGCCGAGGGTGTCCAGGCCGTACTCGCACAGGGTGCGGGCGGTGGCGGTACCGACGCCGGGGAGCGCGGCGACGGGCCGCTCGGCCAGGAAGTCCCTGACCGTCTCCTCGGACACCGCGCGGGTCACCCCGGGCCGCGCGTCCCGCATCGCCATCCGGGCCAGCATCGGCCCCGGTCCGGCGCCGATCACGCAGTCGACGCCGTGCAGGGCGAGGGCGCGGACCCGGATCACCGAGGCCAGTTCGACGGCGTCCCGCCCGAAGTAGCGTTCGGCGCCCCGCAGATCGGCCAGCGCCCCGTCCGGCGGCAACGCCTCGACGACCGGCGTGAACTCCTCCAGCAACCCGAGCAGACCCGACAGGGCCGCCTCACCCGTGGGCGGCAGCTGGAAACGTACGCAGAGGATGGTCATCCCGCACTCCCCGGACTCTGGTGCCACAACTTCCTTGCCTGTGAGGGCTCTTGACCCGCAGGTCGCAGATCGGCCCACGGATGCATTTCGTATCCCGTCGGCATCCGGACGCGCCGGCCGCCGGTCGGGTCGCCAGGCGCGTCACCGGATCCCCCGGGCACCGGCTCCGCCAGCCGGGCCGCCACCGCGTCGAGGCCCTTCTCCACCCGCAGTTCGACCAGGTCGGCGAGGTTCCAGGCGGCGGCGCCCACCACACTGAGGCTGCGCGGCCCGCGCCGCTGCACCACCCCGCGCACCAGCAGCAGCCAGGAGTGGAAGACGGTGTGGGCGCAGGCGTCGTGGGAGTCGTCGAAGAAGGCGAGGTCGACCAGGCCGGTGCCGTCGTCCAGGGTGCTGAAGATGACCCGCTTGCCGGACCGGATCGGCGGTGTCTGGGTGGCCGCCTTGGCGCCCGCGACCAGCACGGTCTCGCCGTGCCGCGCCTCGCGCAGCCGGCGTGCGTCGACCACGCCCAACTCCCCCAGGAACTCCCGGTGGTCGTCCATCAGGTTGCGCGAGGCGTCCATCGACAGCACGCCCAGTTCGGCGCTGAGCCGTTCGGCGGAGGAGAGGTCCGGGAGTCCCGCGGGCGCGGTCTTCCGCCCGCCCGTCAGGGGCAGTTGACCGCCACCGGCGCCGCGCGCGCCCCGGTGCAGCTCCGTCAGATGCAGTTGCAGGTCACGCCGGTTGGCGCCGAAGGAGTCCAACGCGCCCACCTGGGCCAGCCTTTGGGCGAGCGGCCGGCTCGGCCGGGCCCGTTCCCAGAAGTCCAGGAGCGAGGCGTACGGCTGCCCGTCCGCGATGCGAGCCGCCTCGGCCTCGCTGATGCCGTGCACGTCGGAGAGGGCGAGCCGCAGCCCCCACACCGAGGGCGATTCAGACACCAGTTCGATACGGTGGGTGACCGCCGACCGGTTCACGTCCAACGGCAGGATCGGCACCCCGCGCCGCCGCGCGTCCGCCAGCAGCAGCCGCTTCGGGTACATCCCGGGGTCATGGGTGAGCAGCCCGGCGTAGAAGGCCGCCGGGTGATGCGCCTTCAGCCACGCCGACTGGTAGGTCGGTACGGCGAAGGCGACCGCGTGCGCCTTGCAGAAGCCGTAGGAGCCGAAGGCCTCGATGATCTCCCAGGTCCGCTGAATCGTTTCCGCGGTATACCCCTTCGCCGCCGCGTGCTGCGCGAACCAGAACCGGATCCGCCCCTGCGACTCCGGGTCGGACAGCCCGCGCCGCACCCGGTCCGCCTCGCCGCGTCCGCAGCCGGTCATGATGTCGACGATGTCGATGATCTGCTCGTGGAAGACGACGACCCCGTACGTCCCCTTCAACGGCTCCGCCAGGTCCGGGTGCGGATAGCGCACCGGTGCCCGCCCGTGCCGCGCCTCGATGAACGGCCGCACCATGTCCGCGGCGACCGGGCCGGGCCGGAAGAGCGAGATGTCGACGACCAGGTCGTGGAAGGTGGCCGGCTGGAGCCGCCCGACCAGGTCCCGCTGGCCCGGCGACTCGATCTGGAAGCAGCCCAACGTCTCGGTGGAACGGATGAGTTGGTACGTCGCCGGGGCGCCCGGCGCGATCGCGTCCAGGTCGACCCGCTCCCCCGACGCCCGCTCCACCTCCGCGACCGCGTGCGCCATCGCCGACTGCATCCGCACCCCGAGCACGTCCAGCTTCAGCAGCCCGAGGTCCTCGACGTCGTCCTTGTCGAACTGCGCCATGGGAAAGCCCTCGCCGCTGGTCGGCACGACCGGCGTACGGGACAGCAGGGAGGCGTCGGAGAGCAGGACCCCGCAGGGGTGCATGGCGACTCCGCGCGGCAGGGCGTCGAGCGCCTCGGTCAGCTCCCAGAGCCTGCCGTACTTCTCCTTCTCCCCGGCCAGCTCCCTCAGTTCGGGCAACTCCGCCAGGGCCGCGCGGGCGTCCCGGGCGCGGATGTGCGGGAAGGACTTGGCGATGCGGTCGATGTCGGCGGGGTCCATGGACAGGGCGGCGCCGACATCGCGGATCGCGTGCCGCACCCGGTACGTCTCCGGCATCGCGACGGTCGCCACCCGCTCGGTGCCGAACCGGTCGATGATCGCGCGGTAGACCTCCAGTCGGCGCGCGGACTCCACGTCGATGTCGATGTCGGGCAGCACGAGCCGACGCTTGGACAGGAACCGTTCCATCAGCAGCCCGTGCTCGACCGGGTCGGCGTGGGCGATGCCGAGGAGGTGGTTGACGAGGGAGCCGGCGCCGGAACCGCGGGCGGCCACCCGGATACCCATGTCCCGTACGTCGTCCACGACCTGAGCGACCGTCAGGAAGTAGGAGGCGAAGCCGTGGTGGGCGATGATGTCCAGCTCCTGGTGCATCCGCTCCCAGTAGGCGCGCCGGCCGGCATAGCCCTTCAGCACCATCCCCGCCGCCGCCCGTGAGGCGAGCACGCGCTGGGCGGTGCGGCGGCCCGCGCCGACGAGATGCGGCTCGGGGAAGTGGACCGTGCCGATGCCGAGGTCGTCCTCGGGGTCGACCAGGCACTCGGCGGCGGTGGCCCGGGTCTGCTCCAGCAGCCGGTGGGCGGTGTCGCGCCGGAAGCCCGCGGCCTCCACGACCCGCTCGGCCGCCGCCAGCATGGCGGACGCGTCCTTGAGCCAGGCCTCGCCGGAGTCCAGCTCCTTCGTCGGGTCGACGGGGACCAGCCGGCGGGCGGAGTCCAGCACGTCGGCGACCGGGCCCTGACCGGGGTCGGCGTACCGGACGGCGTTGCTGAGCACGGGGCGCACCCGTTGCTCGGCGGCGAAGCCGACGGTGCGGGCGGCGAGGCGCAGGGAGCCGGGCCCGGTGCCCTCGCGGCCGTGCCAGACGGCCTCCAGCCTGAGGGCGTCGCCGTAGGTCTCGCGCCAGGGGACGAGGAGCCGGGCCGCCCGGTCGGGGCGTCCGGCGGCGAGGGCGCGGCCGACGTCGGAGGCGGGTCCGAGCAGGACGGTCAGGCCGTCGCCCGCGTTGTCCGCCCGGCGCAGCAGGGGGGTGCCCTCGCTCGTGTGGGCCGCCGTGACCAGGCGGCACAGGTCGGCCCAGCCGTGGGCGCCGTCCCGGGCGAGGAAGGTGACGCGGGGGGTCGACTCGTCGATGAAGGCGCCTCCGCGGACCGGCGCGCGGCGCTTCTCCCGCCGTACGGGCTCCGGCGTGTGCTCCTCCACCGCCAGTTCGACGCCGAAGAGCGGCCGCACCCCCGCCTTCGCGCAGGCCTTGGCGAAGCGGACCGTGCCGGCGAGGGTGTCGCGGTCGGTGAGGGCGAGGGCGTCCATGCCCCGCTCGGCGGCGCGCTCGGCCAGCCGCTCCGGGTGGGAGGCGCCGTAGCGCAGGGAGAACCCGGAGACGGTGTGCAGATGCGTGAACCCTGGCATCCACGCCTCCCGTAAATCGAACATCAGTTCCCGACTGCCTCACCCCCACCATAGACCAATTCCCGAACATCTGTACGACAACCGTTCGGCCCTCCCCCACCTGCGGAAACGCCCCCCACCTCGGACTGTGGGGACATGACACACAACGGCACCCGGAACGGCCTTCTCGCCGAGGTGAAGGACGCGGTCACCCCGCGCGCGACGCTGCTCGTCCTCGGGGTGCTCGCCCTCCAGCTGCTGTTCATCGCCTCCTACGTGGGCGCGCTGCACAACCCGAAGCCCAGGGACGTGCCCTTCGCGGTGGTCGCGCCGCGGGCCGCGGCCGAGCAGGCGGTGGCCCGGCTGGAGAAGCTGCCCGGCGCACCGCTGGACCCGCGGACCCTGTCCGACGAGGCGACGGCCCGGAAGCAGATCATGAACCGGGACATCGACGGCGCTCTGGTCATCGACCCGTCCGGCACGACCGACCGGCTCCTGGTGGCCAGCGGCGGCGGCACGGTCCTCGCGACCACCCTGGAGTCGTACCTGACCGCCCTGGAGACCTCCCAGAAGAGGACCGTCCGGACGGTGGACGTGGCCCCGGCCTCCTCGACGGACTTCGACGGGCTGTCGTCCTTCTACGTCGTCGTGGGCTGGTGCGTCGGCGGCTATCTGACCGCCTCGATCCTCGCGATCAGCAGCGGCGCCCGCCCCGCCGACCCGCGCCGCGCGGTGATCCGGCTGGCGGTGACGGCCCTGGTGTCGATCGTCGGCGGGCTCGGCGGCGCGGTCATCGTGGGGCCGATCCTGGACGCGCTGCCGGGGAGCGTCCTGGCCTTCTGGGGGCTCGGCGCCCTGATCACCTTCGCCGTCGGGGCGGCGACCCTCGCCCTCCAGGCCCTGTTCGGGACCGTCGGCATCGGGCTGGCGATCCTGCTCGTGGTGATCGCGGGCAACCCCAGCGCGGGCGGCGCCTTCCCGCTGCCGATGCTGCCGCCGTTCTGGGAGGCGATCGGCCCGGCGCTGCCGCCGGGCGCGGGCACCTGGGTGGCCCGCTCGATCGCCTACTTCGACGGCAACGACACCACCGGCGCCCTGCTGGTGCTGTCGGCCTGGGCGGCGGTCGGGATCGCGATCACGCTCGGGGCGGCGGTCCTGCGCGCGAAGCACGACGGCGAGCCGCTGCCCGCTCGGGCGGCCTGAGGCAGACGGAAGGTCCCGCCCCTGTCGAAGGGGCGGGACCTCGCACGATCCGCGCCGGTCAGCCGATCGACGTACCCGTCGCCGACAGCGCCTCCGTCACCGGCTGGAAGAACGTCTGCCCGCCCGAGGTGCAGTCACCGCTGCCGCCCGAGGTGAGCCCGACCGCGCTGCTCCCGGAGAACAGCGAGCCGCCGCTGTCACCGGGCTCGGCGCACACGTCCGTCTGGATCAGGCCATTGACGATGTCGCCGTTGCCGTAGTTCACCGTGGCGTCGAGTCCGGTGACCTTCCCGGAGTGCACCTGGGTGGTGGAGCCGCTGCGGGTGACGGACATGCCGACCGTCGCCTGCGCCGCCCCCGAGATCGCCTGCGCGGACCCGTTGTAGAGGTTCACCTCGCTCGGGTGGTCGACCTCGGCGGTGTACTTCACCAGCCCGTAGTCGTCGCCCGGGAAGCTGGAGACCTCGTTCGTGCCGATCCGGGTCCCGCTCGAGTCCGACCAGGTGGAGATCGACTCGGTGCAGTGCCCGGCGGTCAGGAAGTACGGCTCGCCGCCCTTGACCACGTTGAAGCCGAGCGAGCAGCGGCCGCTGCCGCCGGTGATCGCGTCACCGCCCGCGACGAAGGGCTTGAACTTCCCCTTGGTGCGCTGGAGTTCGGCCGTGCCACCGAGCCCGTCGACGACCTTGGCGAGCCTGGCCCACTCGGCGTCGGAGACCGTGCGGTCGGCGGTGACGACCACCTTGTTGCTCGTCGGGTCGGTCACCCAGGACGTGCCCGGGATGGCCGCGTCGTCCTTGAGCGTCGTACGGGCGCCTCTGAGCTCGGCGAGGGAGTTCTCCACCACCCGGGCCCTGGCGCCGGCCTCCTCGACGACCGAGGCCGCGGCCTCGTCGAGGACGTTGACGACGAGAGCCTTGCTCTTCGCGTCGTAGTACGTTCCCGCCGCGTCGGCGCCGAGCTCCTTGTCGAGCGTGGAGGCGAGGTTTCCGGCCGCCAGTGCCGACAGGACCTTGGGTTCGGGGCTCTTCTCGGGCTCGCTGGCGTTCGCAGTCTGCAAAGTGACGCCCGCGGCGACCAGCGCGGCGATTCCCGCGCCTGCCAGGGCCGCCCGCCGCCTGGGTATGCGTCGGTGCTTCAACTCGGGTCCTCCTGTGGGGGGTCGGCCCGGTCGGTTGTGGGGACCTGGCGGGCCGAAAGGCTGGTTGACGAGCCCTTACTCTGTCGAACCCCCCAGGGGGCGCACAAGGTTGAGTTCAGGACGCGCGGAGAGCGCGGGACGCACGCCCCATCGGGATTGACCATGCACAGTCACACCAGGTGTGTTCGCAGCGCAAACACTACGTGCGAGTAACCGATGACCAGCCTGTGAGGTCTAGTCCTGTCTTGAATCCGACCCCTCCGAGCCGGCCTCCAGGCGGGGCGCGGGAGGCGGGAGTTGCTCCTGCACCGGTTGCTGCCCGACCGGAGGCGCCGACTGCCCGGCCCCCGGGACCGGCGGCTGCTGCGGCCCCGGATATCCCTGCTGCGCCTTCTCCAGGAACCGCAGCAGCTCCACCGGGAACGGCAGCACCAGCGTGGAGTTCTTCTCGGCGGCGACCGCCACCACCGTCTGGAGCAGCCTCAGTTGCAGCGCGGCGGGCTGCTCGGACATCTCCTTGGCGGCCTCGGCGAGCTTCTTGGACGCCTGGAGCTCGGCGTCGGCGTTGATGACCCGGGCCCGGCGCTCCCGGTCGGCCTCGGCCTGCCGGGCCATGGACCGCTTCATGGTCTCGGGCAGCGAGACGTCCTTGATCTCCACCCGGTCGATGGTCACGCCCCACTCCACGGCGGGGCTGTCGATCATCAACTCCAGCCCCTGGTTGAGCTTCTCCCGGTCCGACAGCAGATCGTCCAGCTCGCTCTTGCCGATGATGGACCGCAGCGAGGTCTGCGCCATCTGCGAGACCGCGAACCGGTAGTCCTCCACCCGCACGACCGCCTCGGCCGGCGCGGTCACCCTGAAGTACACGACGGCGTCCACCCGCACGGTGACGTTGTCCCGGGTGATGCCCTCCTGCGCGGGCACCGGCATGGTCACGATCTGCATGTTGACCTTCCGGAGCTTGTCGACGCCCGGAACGATCATCGTGAACCCCGGTCCGCGCACGTCCGGCCGGAGCCTGCCGAGTCGGAACACCACGCCCCGCTCGTACTGTTTGACGACCCGCGCCGCCGCCATCACGTACACCGCTCCGGCGGACGCGAGCGTCACTCCCGCCACCACCAGCTCCTCGACCATGACGGCCCCCAGGGTCCGAATCAGGCGCTCAAGGTGTGTACTTCGACGGTAACTCCGCGCTGTACACAAAGGGAGACGGAGGACGCAGGTGCTCGACGGCATACGGACCAGGGACGGCCGGTGGCTGACGGTCGAGGAGTACGGCGACCCGCACGGCACGCCGGTGGTGCTGCTGCACGCGACCCCGGGCTGCCGCTTCGGAGTGGTACCCGAGGCGGTGGTGAAGAGCCGCCCCTGGGTGCGGTTCCTCGCCTACGACCGTCCCGGCTACGCGGACTCCGACCGGCAGACCGGGCGCCGGGTCGCCGACGCCGCCCGGGACGTGGCGGATCTGGCCGACGCCCTCGGCCTGGAGCGGTTCACGGTCCTCGGCCACTCGGGCGGCGCCCCGCACGCCCTGGCCTGCGCCGCGCTGCTGCCCGGGCGGGTCCGGCGGGCGGCGGCACTGTCCTGTCCCGCACCGCCGGACGCGGCCGGGCCGAGCTGGTTCGAGGGCATGGCACCGTCCCAGGTCGAGGACTGCACGCTGGCGCTCACCGACCCGCTCGCCCACGCCGAACGGCTCGCCGCCCGCGCCGCCGACGTCCGCCGGGACCCCGCCCAGCTGCTGGTGACCCTCCGCGACGGGCTCACCGAGGCCGACCGGCGGATCGTCTTCGACCCGGCCGTCGGCGACATGCTGCTGCGCGCCTACCGGGAGGCGCTGCGCGTCTCCGCGTACGGCTGGCTCGACGACTCCCTCGCCCTGCTGAGCAACTGGGGCTTCGACCCGGCGGCCATCACCCGGCCGGTCCTGCTGTGGCACGGGGCCCTGGACCGGCTCTCCCCGGTGGGTCACTTCCACCGGCTCCTGGACCGGGTGCCCCGCGTCCGCCCCGTCCTCGCCCCGGACACCGGTCACTTCGGGGCGATCGAGGCCCTGCCCGCCGTACTGGACTGGCTGTGCCCGGCCCCGTGAGCCCGTGCTCATCACGGCGGTGGGCCCCCGCACGCCAGGCGCGTGCGGGGGCCCACCGGGGACCGGCTGTGCTGCGGGGCGTCGGGACGCCGAGGTCCGGCCGGGTCTAGTAGACGCTGACGCCGTAGGCGCTCAGGGCCTCGGTGACCGGCTGGAAGAAGGTCGTGCCACCGGAGGTGCAGTTGCCGCTGCCGCCGGAGGTGAGACCGTACGCGGTGCCGTTGCTGCCGTACAGGGAGCCGCCGGAGTCGCCGGGCTCCGCGCAGACGGTGGTCTGGATCAGACCGCCGACGACGTCGCCGCCGCCGTAGTTGACCGTGGCGTTCAGGGCGGTGACCCGGCCGCTGTGCGTACCGGTGGTCGAGCCGTCACGGATGACGGTGGTGCCCACGGACGGGGTGGCCGCGCGGGTGATGTCGACGCCGTTCGCGGTGCCGGGCCGGCTGACGGACCCGGTGTAGCGGACGATGCCGTAGTCGTTGCCCGGGAAGCTGGAGCCGGCGGTCGAGCCGATGACCGTGGTGCGGCCCGAGTTGGAGTACCAGGTGCCCGCGCCGTCGGTGCAGTGACCGGCGGTCAGGAAGTACTGGTTGCCGCTGCTGTCCTGGACGTTGAAGCCGAGCGAGCAGCGCCAGCTACTCGCATAGATGGCGTCGCCGCCCTGGATGAACTTGGTGAACTTGCCGTTGGTGCGCTTGATCGTCAGCGCGTCGGCGTTGGCGCCGGCCTGCCGCTTGATCTTGGCGATCTCCGCCTTGGAGACCGTGCTGTCGACGGTGACGACCACACGGTTGGTCTTGCTGTCGACCGCCCAGGCGGTGCCCGGGACATCGGCCTTGAGCACCGAACTGTTGGCGCTCTTCAGCTCGTTCGCGCTGAAGGTGGACACGTCCGAGGCGTTCGCGTTGGGGATCGCGATCGCGGCGGCGGCCACGAGTCCGGAGGACACGGCGATCAGCCGGGTCCGTCTCGTGATGCCGCTGCGGGGGGTGGTGCGCTTGATCCTCACTTGTCGTTCCCTCCCAGGGAGGTCGGGGGCCCGCGTGGGGTCGGGGCCCGTGAGGCGCAGCCAGAAGCGGAAATGTTCGGATTACGAACACGCCGTGCCCCTGACAAGCGCTGAGGGGGAGTATTCGGCCGAACGACCGGTAGCCGCAAGGGCGCCTTTCGGCCGTCAATCTTTGAACCACCCATGGGGTGACACGGCAGGGCCCCTCTCGTAGAGCGGGGTGCGCTCCCCCGCCGCCGCAGCGGCGTCCGGTGTCGTCCGGGGCGGCGGGGACACGGCGGATGACGTGGTCGGCGACGGCGCCCACCGCGAGCGGCCCCCGGTCGAGGCCGACCGCCGTGCGCCCCTCGGCGCCGTGCGCGGCGGACCGCGCGAAGCGGAAGCGGTGCCTGCCCGGGCCCGCTCGCGACATCGCCGAAAACCGCCTACGTCAAGCCACCCGTCCCAGCGGTCACTTGAGACGCCTGCCTTCCCGTACCGGGTCGGTGAGACGGCCGCCGGCTCAAGACAGCTCCCCCGCGTACCGGTGGGCGGGACGGGCCAGGCCCAGGTGGTCCCGGAGCGTGCTGCCCGGGTAGAACGTGCGGAACAACCCCCGGTGTTGGAGCAGCGGCACGGTGCCGTTGACGAGCCGCTCCAGGTCGCGGGCCGACTCGGCGGGCGTGAGATGGAAACCGTCGACGGCGCCCTGCCCGTGCCAGGCGCCGATCAGCTCGGCGAGGTCGACGGGGCCGCCCCGGTACAGCGGGCCCCGCGCGGTGCTCCGGGGTCCGCCTCCGCCATGACCGGGCTCGGCCGCGCGCTCGCCGTCGCCGAGGTCCACGAGAAGGCTCGCGAGGACCCGCAGCTCCCCGGGGGCACGGCCGAACCGCTCCGCGGCCGACCGGAGTTCGGCGCGCACGGTGAAAGCCTGGTCCGCGCTGGCGACCCGGACCAGCGCCACATCGGCGTACCGGGCGGCCGTCCGCCGCGCAGGCCCTTCCGTGGCGTCGAGGACCCGCACCGGACACCCTTGCGGAGGCCGGGGCCGCACCACGTCGACGTCGAGGGCCCGACCGTCTCGGCCCGGGGTGTCCCCGTCGACGAGCATGTCCCGGCTGCCCCACAACTCGGCTTCCGCATCGGTGACTTCACCCGCCGTACGCCGGAGCGCCTCGGCGGTCCTGCCGCCGAGGGGGCGGGCCTCGCCCTCGGTCGCCGTCACCGCCGGCCGCCAGCCGGCCCGGCCGCGGCTGACCCGGTCGAGGGCGGTGACGGCCGCCTGGACGTGGAACGGCTCGGTGCGGGTGGTCGTGACCGTGGGGACGAGACCGATCCGGCTGGTGGCCGGCGCCACCCGGGACAGCACGTCGAGCGCGTCCGGACCGGGGCGGGCGAAGGTGTCGTCGAGCGTCACGAAGTCGAGCACTCCGTGTTCGGCGAGCCGGGCCAGTTCGACATAGGGGGCGGCCTCGGAGGTCGCCGGCCGGTCCACGGACGCGGCGAGATGCAGCATCACAGCACCTTCGAGAGGAAGGCCCGCGTGCGCTCGTGCCGCGGGTGGTCCAGGACGTCGGCCGGCGGGCCCTGTTCGACGATCCGGCCGTCGTCCATGAACACGACCGTGTCGGCGGCCTCGCGGGCGAAGCCGATCTCATGGGTGACGACGATCATGGTGGTGCCCTGGTGGGCCAGGTCCCTGAGGACGTCGAGGACCTCACCGACCAGCTCGGGGTCGAGCGCGGAGGTCGGTTCGTCGAACAGCAGCAGCCGGGGTTCCAGCGCGAGCGCCCGGGCGATGGCGACCCGCTGCTGCTGCCCGCCGGACAGCTGCCGGGGGTAGGCGTCGGCCTTGTCGGCGAGCCCCACCCGGTCGAGCAGCCGGAGCGCGTCCTCGACGGCCTGCCGACGCGGGCGCTTCAGCGCGGAGACGGGGGCCTCGACGATGTTGTCGACCACGGTGAGGTGCGGGAAGAGGTGGAAGTTCTGGAAGACGAAGCCGATCCGGGTGCGCTGTCGGAGCACCTCGCGCTCGGGCAGCTCGTACAGCTTGTCGCCGGAGCGCCGGTAGCCGATCAGCGCGCCGTCGACGCTGATCGCGCCGCCGTCCACCTTCTCCAGGTGGTTGATGGTGCGCAGCAGCGTCGACTTGCCGGAGCCGGACGGGCCGAGGATCACGGTGACCTCGCCGGTGCGCACGGCGAGGTCGATGCCTTTCAGCACCTCCAGGGAGCCGAAGCTCTTGTGGACGGATCTGATGTCGACCATCACGCTCATGGTTGGGGGGTCCTTGCGGTAGGGGGTGTCGGGCCGGGCGACGCGGTAGGGGGGTCTCGGGCCGGGCGACGCGGTAGAGGTCTCAGGCAGCCGCACGTCTCAGGCGGCCGCACGGGCGACGAGGGCGCTCAGGAACGACAGGGCCGCCCGTGCCGTCGCGTCGTTCTGCCGGAACGCGGGGCCGCCGGTGCGCGGCCGGGTGAAGGCTCCGGAGGTACGGCCCTCGGTGAAGGGGCCGAGCGCGAAGCGCCGGGGGTGCGGGCGGCCGTCCCGGTCGACGATCCGCCCGTCGACGGGATCGACCCGGAGCAGTCCGTCGGGCGTCTCGTCGGCGCCGTCGGCGTGCAGCGCGCGCAGCAGGCTGTCGCGGGCCCTGCCGACGGTCGGCTCGGGAAGCCGCGCCTCCACCAGCGCCCGCGCCTCCACGAAGGCGCCCGGCACGGTGGCGCTCGTCGCCCGGAACACCCCGTCCTCGGCATGGACGTTCATGTCGGCGCCGACGAACCTCACCACTCCGGCCCGCGACAGGGCCAGGAGCTGCCGCAGCCGCGGCCCGGGCGGTCCGGAGGCCAGGTAGCTGAAGAAGCCGTGCCACCACGGCCCGGGGTCGCCGAGCCGCACCAGCTGCCCGTACACCGAGAGCAGCCCGAGGAACACCGCCAGGTCCGGGCTGTGCGCGGGACTGTGACGCCGGGTCAGGTCTCGCTCGACGTACTCGCGCAGCCCGGCCTGGAACTCCTCTTCCGAGCCGTACCGCACCCCTTCCAGCGGACGGTCGAGCGCGGCCAGGTCCAGCCGGTCGGCGGGGTCGGGCACGGCGAACGCGACCAGCTCCCCGACGCCCGTACCGGCCGCGTACCTCTCCTCGAAGTCCGCCCAGGCCATGGCCGTCCGTTCGGGGTGGGCGTGGAAGAGCCGGTGGTAGTGGGCGAAGCCCAGCTCCTTCTCGATCAAAGGCCACACGTCCCGCCGGAAGTCGAAACCGGACGGCCGGGCCAGCAGCGCGTCGACCTCGGCGGGCCCGAAGAACCGCGGCAGCGGCGGCCGTTCACCGGTCCACTCGTAGCCGATCTTCGAGTGGTACGGCACTCCGCGCCGCGAGCCGACGTACAGCACCGGCTCCCGCCCCGAGGGCACGTAGACGTCCCCCTCGTACCGTCCGCCGCGCCCCTCGGTGAGCAGCACCATCAGGTCGACGAAGGCCAGCCCGAACCCGCGGACGAGGACGGGCCGCCCGGGCTCGAGCGCGGACAGGTCGCTGTCGGCGGTGAAGTCGGGCGGCAGGTGGACCAGGCCGTGCTCGTCGGCATAGGTCGCCAACGTGCGTTGCTCCTCGTCCAGTTCGGCGTCCAGGTGGCCGAGGGTGAGGACCACGAGGTCGGCGAGCAGGGGCCGGGGGCGGCCCTCCAGCCACACCTGCTGGCGTCCTTCGCGGGGGCCGCCGACCCGCAGGGCCCGCCGGGGGTGGTGGTGGACGCGGACCCCGTCGGGCAGCGCGGCCACCGCCTGCTCGTGGACCCAACGCAGATAGGCGCCCTGGAGCTGCCGGTCGGCGAAGGCGGCGCCTTCGATGCCGGCCCACTCGTGCAGGGTGGGGCCGGGGCGGACGGGTCCCGCCATGGCCACCGTCTCGTCGGTGAACATGGTGATGTCCTCGGCGTGGGAGTTCATCCACAGCAGCGGGGACTGGTCGGCCCGCCAGATCCGTCCGGCGCCCGGCGGGTGCGGGTCCACGAGATGGATGTCGAGGCCCGAACCGTCGTACAGCTCGGGCGCGTTGGCGGCGATCCGCTCGATCAGGCCGGTCCCCCTCGGCCCGGCGCCCACGATCACCAGCGAGTGCCGCGTCATCGCGCCCGCTCCGAACCGCGCGCGTAGTACCGCTCCACGTAGTACTGCCCGACGCCGAGCACCGAGGTGACGAGGGTGTACCAGACGGTGGCCACGATCAGCAGCTGGATGACCTGGTAGGTGCGGTGGTAGACGAGCTGCACCGAGTAGAGCAGGTCCTGCACGGCGATCACGCTGACGATGGAGGTGCCCTTGAGGGTGCCGATCAGCATGTTCCCGGCGGGCGGCACGATCGAGCGCATCGCCTGCGGCAGCACGATGCGCCACCAGCGCCGCCATCGGCTCAGTCCGAGCGCCTGCGCGGCCTCGATCTGGCCGCGGTCGACGGAGAGGATGCCACCGCGCACCACCTCGGCGGCGTACGCGGCCTCGTGCAGGGTCAGTCCGATGACGGCGACGGTGACCGGCCCGAGCAGGTCGACGGTCCGCACCCCGAACACCCGCGGGTACAGCGCCCCGATGTTGAACCACAGCAGCAGCTGCACCAGGATCGGGATCGACCGGAACAGCCAGACGTATCCCCAACTGACGCTTCTGAGGACCGGGTTGGCCGACAGCCGGGCCGACGCGAGCAGCGCGCCCAGCACGAAGCCGAGCACCATCACGACCGCGGTCAGCCACAGGGTGAGCCACAGTCCGCGCAGCACGGCGGCGGTGGTGAAGTACTCGGCGACGACGTCCCACTGGAACGCGTCGTTGCGCAGGACCGAGAGGAGCGCGAGGGCGAGCAGGACGAGGACGGCGACGGCGGCCGTCCACTGGCCGAGGCGGCGCTGCGGGACGATGCGCAGGGAGGCCGCGTTCTCGGGTATCTCCGGTGCGGGTGCTTTGGCGAGGGTGTCGGAGGACATGCGAAGGCTCCGGGAAGTCGAGTCGGTGACGAACTCGGATGGATGCCTTCACACGGATGCGGCCGAGCCCCTCAGCAGGGCCGCCTTGTGAGACTACGGGTCCGTTTCCCCTCGCTGTCAAGGCTGTCCGTACTGTGAGCCGTACGTCTCAAGTCGGTTGACGCACAACCGGATGCCTGTTCCACTTACCCCATGCATTCGCAGCAGTGGCTGGTCACGCGCTCCCACATCGACTTCGGTCGTGTGTGGTCCTCTTCCTGTTGAGCCGACCCCCTTTCGCTGCCTTTTTCTTCTTCGCCTTCACACGCGCCCTCCCCTCACTCAGCGCTTCTCGCTCCCAGGAGACCCTCCTGCCATGCGCACACCTCTGCGTGCCCGAAATGCCCTCATAGCACCGTTCATCCTCATCACCGCCGGGACGTTGTTCCTCACGGCGTGCGGCTCCGGTACCGACGACACGGTGAACGCCGCGGCCCGGTCCGACGAGATCCCCACCGCCGACGTCGTCTCCGCGATCCGCAAGGACCCGGCGGCCGCCAAGCTGCTGCCCTCGGGCGTGCGGAGCCTCACCCTGGCCGTCAGCATCTCCGGCCAGCCGCCCGGCACGTCGATCCTGGACGACGGCAAGACGCTGGCCGGCCAGGACGTCGACTTCGCCCAGGCGGTCGCGAAGGTCCTCGGCGTCGAGCTGAAGACCCGTCAGGCGAGCTTCGAGGCGATCCTGCCGGCCCTGGACAGCGGCAAGTACGACCTCGGCGTCGGCAATTTCGGCGTCACCGACGAGCGCCGCAGGACGATCGACTTCGTCACCTACATCAACGACGGCCAGGGCTTCGCCACCCGTGAGGACAGCGACCTGAAGAAGGTCACCGACCTGCGGCAGTTGTGCGGCCTGAACGTCGCGACCAGCGCGGGCACCACCTTCGAGGCCACGCTGGAGGAGAACAAGCACGTCTGCGCCGACGCCGGCGAGAAGGCGTACCAGGTGCAGACGTACAGCGAGCAGGGCGCGATCTGGTCCTCGCTCCAGCAGGGCCGCAGCGACGTGGTGATGTCCACCATCAACGGCCTGCGCTACGCGGTCGCCCACCAGGAGGGCGCGAAGTTCCTGGGCGAGTTCCACCGTCTGGACGTGGGCTTCGCCTTCGACAAGGGCACGAAACTCGCGCCCGCCTTCCAGGCCGCGGTGAACCGGCTGATCGCGGACGGGACGTACGCCGAGATCCTGAAGAAGTGGGGGACGACGGGCTCGGCGATCACCAGGTCCGAGATCTCACCGCCGGAGCTGAAGGACTCCTAGAGGCCGCCGAACAGGACCAGCCGCGGGACGGCCACGGCGAACCCGCGGCCCTCAACAAGCCGCGCGCCCGGCCACAGCGAACCCGCGCCCCCGAACGCGACCGGGCCGCAGCGAACCCGCGCCCCGGAACAAGCCGCACGACCGGGCCACGGCGACCCCGCGGCCCCCGAACAGCCGCGCCCCCACGGGCGGATCAGCAGTCGCACCCGCAGTCGCAGCAGTCGCACCCGTCACCGCAGCACGAGCAGCAGTCACAGCAATCGCAGCAGTCGCCGCAGTCGCTCTGGTTGCACAGCCCTTCCCTGCGCTGCCGGGTCCACGGGTCCTCGAACTCGCCGCAGCACATCTGGCACGTGCAGGCCAGGCCCAGCCACACCGCACACCCCGCGAGCAGCCCGCGCCGGTCCCGGCGGGGCGGCTCCGGGGGCGGCGGAAAGCCCGGACCGCCCGGGCCGGGAGGCGCGTAGGGGTGCGACAGCTCGCCGCCGTGTCCGCAGGAGGCGGTGCCGAAGGCCCGGTCCACGGACGTCCGCAGCTCGTGCACCAGCAGCACGTGCGCCAGCTTCGGGTCGCCGAACTCGGCCTCCCGCAGCGCGAGCCGGATCCCGTGCACGGCGTCGTCGGCGAGCCGCCGGGCCTCCGCCAGGGAGGTCCCCGTCGCGGTCAGCGGGTTCCACGCCCCCGCCGCGGCGTCGGACTCCTGGTCCTCCACGGCGTCCAGCAGATGCGCGAGCCGTCCGAACAGGCGCCCGGCCTCGGCGAGCGGCGCGGCGTTGTCCGGCCGCCCGGCGAGGATCGCGGTGTGCGCGAAGGCGGCGGCGGTGGCCGTCTCGGTGGGTTCGGTGACCGTCAGGATCGGGGTGCCGGGTCCGGCGAGCGTCTCGAGGCCGAGCTGCCGGTCCACGGCGTCCACGAGCACGGCGGTGTCGAACCCGACGGCGCGACCACCGCGGGCCCCCGCGGCACCCCAGCTCGATGCGACCCGGCGGGCCGCGAGCGCCACCGGCTTGCGGGCCAGCAGCCCGTCGCCGTCGGCGACATGGTCGCGGACCTTGGCGGAGGCGAGCACCAGCGAGACGGCGGCCGACAGACGCGCGCCCTCGCCGTCCGCGACGGAGGCGGTGCGCATCCCGCGCAACGGGCACGGGCCCGCCGTACGCCGTCCGCCCCCGTCCCGCGGGGCCTGAGCCTCCGTCAGAACCGATATGAGCAGGCCGTCATAGTTGGTGACGATCCGCGCGAATTGCCCGTGGTCCTTGCGCAGCGCGAGACACAGCCCGCACAAATGCGCCATCCACTGGGTCTTGAGACTTTCCCCGAGCCGATGCCGGCAGGGCCTGACGATTCCGAACATGACGATCCCCCGTGGTCAGTACGACGTTGAGCGGCGGCATCGTATCGGTCCGCCGTTCACCCGTACGCCCCGACCGTCACCCATACGCCGTGAAGAATCATATTTCACTCACAGTCAGCAGCCGTTCGGGAAACGGCCCTTGTGAAACGCGGGCTCTCGACGTATGCGCTGTGCACCAGTACCGTCACAAACCCCCCGCGCGGCGTCTATCCACATGGCGCGTCATCCGCATCATGGATGACGATAGGGATACGTAAAGAGAGAAAGACCGCTGTGAGAGGAGGCGTCCATGGGATCGGTGCGCAAGGCGAGTGCCTGGCTGGGCCTCGTTGACGACAACGATGACGAGCGTTACTACGACGACGACGGCTACTCCGAAGGAACCGAGCCCGGGGATGCCTGGGTCACCGACCCGCGGGTCAAGGTGGCCTCGGACGTCGCCGAGGAGAAGGGCCGTCGCATCGGCACGGTCACCCCCGACAGCTTCCGGGACGCGCGCGCCATCGGCGAGCTCTTCCGGGACGGGGTCCCCGTCATCATGAACCTGACCGCGATGGAGGCGACCGACGCCAAGCGCGTCGTCGACTTCGCAGCCGGCCTGATCTTCGGCCTGCGCGGTTCCATCGAGCGCGTGTCCACACGCGTCTTCCTGCTGACCCCCGCCCACACCGAGATCGTGAACGGCGCACCCGCCGCGCACCGCACGGACGGCTTCTTCAACCAGAGCTGAGGCAGGGCCGCTCACCGGCCCTGCCCCCGCGCAGGGTTCACCGAGAGGCTTTACCGGAACGCGTCGAGTCCGGTGAGCGCCTTGCCCAGGACCAGTTGATGCATCTCGACGGTGCCCTCGTAGGTGAGCACCGACTCGAGATTCGTCGCGTGCCGCATGACGGGGTACTCCAGGGAGATCCCGTTGGCACCGAGGATGGTGCGCGAGGTCCGGCAGATCTCGATCGCCTCCCGTACGTTGTTCAGCTTGCCGAAGCTGACCTGCTCCGGACGCAGCCGCCCGGCGTCCATCCGCCGCCCGAGGTGGTGGGCGAGCAGGATCCCCTTGTGCAGTTCGACCGCCATGTCGGCGAGCTTGGCCTGGGTGAGCTGGAAGCCGCCGATGGGCCGCCCGAACTGCTCCCGGGACTTCGCGTAGTCCACGGCCGCCTCCAGACAGGACCGCGCCGCCCCCATCGCCCCCCAGACGATCCCGTACCGGGCGTGCGACAGACAGCTCAGCGGACCCTTGAGCCCGACGACCTCCGGCAGCACCGCGTCCGCCGGCAACCGCACGTCGTCCAGGACGAGTTCGCTCGTCACCGAGGCACGCAGCGACCACTTGTGCTTGATCTCCGGTGCCGAGAACCCGGCCGCGTCGGTCGGTACGACGAACCCGCGGATGCCGTCGTCGGTCTGCGCCCACACCACGGCGACCCCGGCGACGGACCCGTTGGTGATCCACATCTTGCGCCCATTGAGGACCCAGTCGGTGCCGTCCTTCTTGGCGTACGTCCGCATGGAGGCGGGGTCGGACCCGTGGTCGGGCTCGGTCAGCCCGAAGCACCCGATGACCTCACCGGCCGCCATGCGCGGCAGCCAGTTCTGCTTCTGCTCCTCGGAGCCGAAGCGGTGGATGGCGTACATGGCGAGGGAGCCCTGCACGGAGACGAGGGACCGGATCCCGGAGTCGGCGGCCTCCAGCTCCAGACAGGCGAGCCCGTACTGCACGGCGCTGGCCCCGGCGCACCCGTATCCGTCGAGCGACATCCCGAGCGCCCCGATCGCGCCGAGCTCCCGGGCGAGTTCCCGGATGCCGGGCAGCTCGCCGCTCTCGTACCACTCGGCGACGTACGGCAGGACCCGGTCGGCCGCCCAGGACCGCACGGTGTCCCGGACGGCGAGGTCCTCCGGGTCCAGCAGGTCGTCGATGCCGAGCGGATCGGCCGGATCGAACGGGGGCAGCTTCGCGGACGCGGACATGGGGCACCCTCCGGCAACTGAAAACTAGCAGCGCTAGTCACGACTCTCCGGCCGACGTTACGGGTGCAGTGTCGCGCACGTCCAGTACCCCGGGCGCCGGCTCAGGCGGAGACCCGGGACTCCGCGACTTCCCGGGGCGCGGGCACCTCGACCGTCATCGGCTCGCAGCTCATGGCCCGCGGCAGCCGCAGCGCCATCACCGCGCCGAGCAGCAGCAGACCCGCGCTGACCAGCAGCGTCACATGCAGACCGTGCACGAAGCAGTCCCGCGCGGTGCGGCGCAGGGTCTCCCCGGCCGAACCGCCGAGCCGCGCCGCGACCTCGTAGGCCTCGCCCAGGGAGTGCCCCGCCCGGGCCGAGTCGGCGGCCGGGACGCCCTGCACCGAGGAGAGTCCGGGGGCGTACGCCGCGTTCATCACGCTGCCGAGGAGCGCGATGCCGATCCCGGCGCCGAGTTGGTAGGAGGTCTCGCCGATCGCCGCGGCCCCGCCCGCCTGCTCCGGCGGTGCCTCGCTGAGCATCGACTCGTAGGCCCCGAAGAGCGTGGTCTCCAGACCGAAGCCCAGCAGGACGAAGCCGAGGAGCAGCAGGGGCGTGTTGTCCTCACCGCCCATCGCCATCAGGGTCAGCACGGCGACCGCTGTCAGGAGGAAGCCGCAGCAGACCATCCGGCGCGGGCCGAACCGCCGCAGCAACCGCGCACCGGCGAGCCCGGAGGCCATGGCCGCGATGGTCAGCGGCAGCAGCCGCAGTCCCGTCTCCAGCGGGGACAGGCCCAGCACCAGCTGGAGGTACTGCGCCGCGATCAGCTCCAGGCCCACCAGCGCGAGCATCGCCAGCACGATGCAGCCGACGGAGGTGCTGAAGGCCGGGCGGGAGAACATCCGCAGGTCGACGAGGGGATGCGTGCGACGTCGCTGCCGCCGGACGAAAAGGACCAGCAGGGCGGCGCCGACCAGCAGCGGCAGCGCCGTGATCCCGTCGAGCTCGCCGCTGCCGAGCCGCTTCACACCGAGGACCAGGCCGAACAGGCCCGCAGCGGCCGTCAGCGCGCCGACCACGTCCCACGGGCCCTCGCCCGTGCCCTTCGACTCGGGCAGCAGCAGCCGGCCCACCGGCAGGCTGACCAGCATCAACGGGATGTTGACGAGGAAGACCGAGCCCCACCAGAAGTGCTCCAGGAGGAACCCGCCGAGCAGCGGGCCGACGGCCGCACCGACCGCGGCGACCGCGCTCCAGATGCCGATGGCGAGGGCGCGCTCACGCCGGTCGGGGAAGACCTGGCGAAGGATCGAGAGCGTGGCGGGCATGATCATCGCGCCGCCGACGCCGAGCAGGGCGCGGGCCACGATCAGCACCTGGGCACTGTCGGCGAGGGCGGCCATGCCGGAGGCGACGCCGAACAGGGCGTAGCCGAGCAGGAGGATCCGTCTGCGGCCGACGCGGTCGCCGAGCGTGCCGAAGAGGATCAGCAGCGAGGCGCAGACGAGGGGATAGACGTCGACGATCCAGAGCAGTTCCACCGCGCCGGGCGTGAGGTCCTCGGTGACGGCGGGCACCGCCACGTGCAGCACGGTCGCGTCGACCGCGACCAGCAGCAGGCTCACACAGAGGACGACGAGGACGACCCAGCGGTCGGCACCGGCCCCGGCCGCCCGACGGCGCAGCGCGGCGGCGGCCGTGGAAGTCCCGGACATGTACGTACCTCCCAGATGTTCCCTCGCGTTCGGCGGGCACACGGGGTGGGGACTCCCCGTGATCTCGGCCGGAGGAGCGGTGGACTCCGGCCCGCGCAACGAAGGCGAGTGACACGTCAGCGTACGCGAGTTCGCGCGTCGGCCAAGTGGTGGACCTCTCACACTCCGCGGAGAACACGTGTGGCGTACGCCACTGCCGTCCCGCACCGCACCTGCCGTGGAGGAGCCGTGCGGTCCGGCGTGCCGTCGATAATCGGACCCGTGACCGATCTTGAGACGCGCGCCGCGCCGCGGGAGAGCGCCCTGCGGCGCGCCGCCCCGGCCCTCCTCGGGTACGCGGCCGTCCGCGCGCTCGGCCTGCTCGCCCTCGCCCTGTGGAGCGCGGCACGCGACAAGAGCGCGTACACGCTGCTGACGGCCCGCTGGGACTCCCTCTGGTACACGAGGGTGGCCGAGCTGGGATACGGCTACGAGGTGCGCCTGCCCAACGGGGACGTCCACTCCAACCTGGCCTTCTTCCCGCTGCTGCCGTGGCTGGAGCGGGGTCTGGCGGCCGTCTCCCCGCTGTCGGCCGCCGACGCCGGCTTCGTCGTCAGCCTGCTGGCCTCGCTCGCGGCGGCCTGGGGCGTCTTCGCGGTCGCGGACCATGTGTACGGCCGCAGGGCCGGGGTCTGCGCGGCCCTGGTCTGGGCGGTGCTGCCGGTCGGGATCGTGCAGTCGATGGCGTACAGCGAGTCGCTGTTCACCGCCCTCGCCGCGTGGGCGCTGTACGCGGTGCTGACGGGCCGCTGGGTGCTCGCGGGCACCCTGGCGTCCTTGGCCGGCCTGACCCGGCCGGTGGGGCTCGCGGTGGTGGCGGCGGTGTGGGCGGTGGGGATCGTGGCGTTCCGGCGGGAGCGGGCGGCTGCGGCCACTCCCTCGCCGGGGCCGGAGCGCACCGGCGCGAGCGCTCCCTCGTCCGGGCGGGAGCGAAGCGCGGCGCGGGCGGACGGCGCGAGCGCCGGGGAACGCGCCCCGGCACCGGCGATCGCGGCGCGGGACGGGCGCACCACGCCGGCGGACGGCGCGCACATCCCGACGGGCGCCCCGCTGTCCGACGGCGGACGCCCCCTCGCGCGCGCCCTCGGCATGCTCCTCGCGCCCCTCGGCGCCGCCGCGTACGTCCTCTGGGTCGGCCACCGCACCGGCAAGGGCCCCCTCGGCTATCTCGACGTCCAGGCCGGCTGGCGCAACGGCTTCGACGGCGGGTACGCCTTCGCGCGGTTCGTCGGCGAGAAGTTCGCCTCCTTCCCCTCCGCCCTCGCCGGCGTGGGCCTGATCATCGGGGTCGGGCTCGTCGTGTGGCTGTACGTCGTCGGCGTACGGCAGCGCCAGCCACTGCCGCTGGTGGTGTACGCGGGGGTCGTCACCGCGCTCGCCCTGTGCGCGTCGAGCTACTTCGGGTCGAAGCCGCGCCTGCTGCTGCCCGCCTTCCCCCTCCTGTTCCCCCTGGCCCTGGCCCTGGCGCGGCTGCGCACGTCCCGGGCGGTTCTGGTGGTGGGCGGTGTCGCCGTCGCGTCGGCCGTCTACGGGGCGTTCTGGCTGAACGGCTCCGGCCCGCCATGATCACCTCGCGGGCTCCGGTGAGCGCCCGGATAATTCCGCCCCATCATCCGGTGAACGAATTCATAAGCGGCCATAAACCGGAACCCGGAATGATCAAAGGAATTGAAGGGGAGCGTCGGCCCGGATAGTGGATTCCTCGGAAATAAACCTCTCCCTGAGAGGAATCCCACATCACATCGTCATCACAAAGCCGTGGATTCGCCGGGCATCCCACCTCACTCGCTGTAACGTCGATTGGGTGCGTACCGAACGAAACCTCACCCGTCTGGACCGGGTGTTCACCAGGCTGGACCGCGAGCCGGAACGACCGGCTCACCTCGACATGCCGACGATGTCCCGGCACCGCATCGCGCTGATCGCCGGGGGCCTCGCCTCCTATCTGGCGATCGTGTGGCTCGTGGTCGACACCTCGTGGCTGGTCCGCCTGGACTGGCAGGTCATGTTCTTCCGGCCGTACCAGCAGTGGGCGGAGATCCACTGGTTCGTCGACTACTACGTGGTGCTCGGCCAGCGCGGCCCGACCGCGGTGATGGTCGCGTCCTGGCTGGGCTGGCGCTCCTGGCGGCAGCACACCCTGCGCCCGCTGCTCACGCTGGGGGCCTCACTGCTGCTGCTGAACATCACCGTCGGCGCCGCCAAGCTCGGCATGGGCCGGCTCGGCCCGCACTACGCGACCACCATCGGCTCGAACGAGATGGGTCTGGGCGGCGATATATTTCCCAGCGGCCACACCGCGAACGCGGTGGTGACCTGGGGCATCCTGGCCTATCTGGCCTCCACCCCGAGAGCCCGCAGATGGCTGTCCGCCGTCTCCGCCGTGACCTCCCTCGGGGTCGGCCTCGCCACCGTCTACCTCGGTACGCACTGGCTGAGCGACGTGCTCCTCGGCTGGGTCGCGGGGCTGCTGATCCTGCTGGCACTGCCGTGGTGCGAGCCGCTGATCGCCCGCGCCGAGACCGCCGTCTTCGATCTGCGCGACCGCTGGCGGGCCCGCCGGGCGGCTCCCGCGACGGTCCAGCCCGTCGAGGTCCCGGTGTCGCTCAAGCCGCGCTCCCCCGCCTCCCAGAGCGAGCCCGCGGCCCGCTCGCCCCGGACGCCCGCCTATCTGGCCCCGGGCCCGCACTCGTCCCGCTCGGAGCGCACCCCGGTCACGCCGGTCGGCAGCCGCCGCCCGCCGCACCCCCACCCCCACCCCGAGCGCGGCACCCGCGGTACGACCTCGGCGGCCCGCCCCCTGACAGGCGGCTAGCCGGCGGACAGCGGGGACGGTACGCACACACCCACCCCGCAGCGACGGCCCCGGTTCCTCTCCAGGAACCGGGGCCGTCGTCGTCGCGGCGACCGGGGTCAGCCCTTCCAGGCCCGGGCCACGTGGCCGTCCTTGACCTCGAAGTTCAGCCGGCCCGCGCGGTACTCCATGGTGATGATCGCCCCCGGCGGCAGCGAGCGCACGCTCGACCAGCCCTTGTCACGGGCGAGCTGCTCGGCCCGGTCGGCGTCCAGGCCGACGTACGCGTCCGGGTTGTCGTGGGGTTCGGCGGGTGGTGTCGGTATGGGTGCCATACCGACACGCTAGGCCCTGTCCGCGGGGCGGGGCCAGGAATCAGGACACGGTGGGTCACTGATCCCCCTCCGGTCACGCTTCTGTCACAGGATGCCGACAGCCGTTTCCACCGAACTCCGTCACACGTACGGGCGGTTCCCCCGGCCTTCCAGCCGCCCTCGCACGTAATTCCCGTATGCCGGATCCGCTCTCGGAATAACGGCATGGAAAGGGCCGGGGGACATGCCGTCGGAGCTTTTCCATTCCCGCCCGAAGGGGGTGCGCGGGGGCTGACATCTCGCAGGAAAAGCACGGGTCGGACACAGAATCACCGCACTCCCCCGTCGCGACGATCCCCCGGGCCGCGGCCGTTCCCCGGAGCGGGCAACCGCTTGCCCGCCGCCCTGGTACGCCGTCACGGCGCCGCCCCGGATGCGCTCGTCGCCCCCGGGGTCCGACCCGCGCCCTCCCGCACACGCGGCCGGGATTCCGCGGCCCGCGCCAGGGAGCGGGCGAGCCGGTCATGGGCCGTCCTGATCGCCTCGATCAGCTCGGCGGGCTCCAGCACCTCGAACTCGAAGCCCGTCATCATCACGTGGATCACCATCACGTCGAGGCTCGCGGCCCCGGTGCGCAGCACGCAGGCGTCCGGGCCGTCGGGCTCCAGCTGTCCGGCGCTCGGTGAGATCTTCTCAGCCGCCTCCTCGATCGGCACCAGCAGCCGCACGACGGCCTGCGCGGCGTACGCGCGCGTGGAGACGCCCCGGGAGACGAACGCGGCGAGGTCCTCCGCGGGCGGCGTGCGGGGCGTGAAGCGGGGGCCGTGCGGCGGTCTGGGGGTGATGCGGTCGACCCGGAAGGTCCGCCAGTCGTCGCGGTCGAGGTCCCAGGCGACCAGGTACCAGCGGCGCTCGGTGCACACCAGGCGGTGCGGCTCGACGCTGCGGCGGGTGGGCTCGCCGTGATGGCTGCGGTACTCGAAGCGCAGGCGCTCGGCGTCCCGGCAGAGATGGGCGAGCTCGGTCAGCACGGCCGGGTCCACGGGGGAGGCCTGAGGGCCGCGCAGCATCGGCACGGTGAAGGCGGTGAGGGCGCCCACCCGGCGGCGCAGCCGGCTCGGCAGGACCTGCTCCAGCTTGGCGAGGGCCCGTACGGAGGTCTCGCCGATGCCCTCGATGCCCTGACCGGCGGCGGTACGCAGTCCGACGGCCACGGCGACCGCCTCGTCGTCGTCCAGCAGCAGTGGCGGCAGCTCGGCGCCCGCGCCCAGCTGATAGCCGCCGCCGGTGCCGGGGCTGGCGTTGACGGGATAACCCAGCTCGCGCAGCCGGTCCACGTCCCGGCGCACGGTGCGCGGGGTGACGCCGAGGCGTTCGGCGAGGTCGGCGCCGGACCAGTCGCGGTGGGCCTGGAGCAGCGAGAGCAGGCGCAGGAGTCGTGCCGAGGTCTCCAACATGACCCCGAGTCTGGCAGGACTTGCGGACAGTCGCTGTCCGCAAGGGTTCCTACCGTGGATCCATGGCAGACGACAGCGTGCGCGACTACCGGATCGACATCGCCCAGAGCAGCCTGGACGACCTCCACACCCGCCTGGACCTGACCCGCTGGCCGGACGAACTCCCGGACACGGGCTGGGAGTACGGCGCCTCCCTGCCCTACCTGCGCGACCTGGCGTCCTACTGGCGCGGCGGCTACGACTGGCGCGCGCAGGAGGCCGCCCTGAACGAGATCCCGCAGTACATCACCGAGATCGACGGCGCCCAGGTCCACTTCCTGCACATCCGCTCGACGGCGCCGGACGCCCTGCCGCTGATCCTGACCCACGGCTGGCCGGGCTCGGTGGTGGAGTTCCTCGGCGTGATCGACCGGCTCACCGACGCCTTCCACCTGGTGATCCCGTCCATCCCGGGCTTCGGCTTCTCCGGACCCACCCGCGAGAAGGGCTGGAACGTCAACCGGGTCGCCCGCGCCTGGGCCGAGCTGATGCGCAGGCTCGGCTACGAGCGGTACGGCGCGCAGGGCGGCGACCTGGGCGCGCTGATCTCGCCCGCGCTCGCCCGCGTCGCCCCCGAGGCCGTCGTGGGCGTCCATGTGAACGCCGCCTCGGTCGGCTTCATCCCGCTCGGCCCGGTGAGCGAGGAGGAGCGGGCGGGGCTCACCGACCGGGAGGTGCGCAGCCTGGCGAGCATCGCCGAGTTCACCACCGACGGCTTCGGCTACAACGTCCTTCAGTCCACCCGCCCGCAGACCCTCTCCTACGGCCTCACCGACTCCCCCGTCGGCCAACTGGCGTGGATCATGGAGAAGTTCCAGGCGTGGACGCACTCCTCGGCCGCGCTGCCGGAGGACGCGATCGACCGGGACACGCTGCTCACCAACGTGATGCTGTACTGGCTGACGGGCACGGCCGGTTCGGCGGCGCGCATGTACTACGAGAACAGCCATGTGCCGGACTGGTTCCCGACGACCGGCTCCGGGGTGCCGACCGCGGTGGCGAACTTCGGCGAGGACGTGGCGATCCGCCGCTGGGCGGAACGGGCCAACACCCTGGTCCGTTGGACGGAGTTCGACCGTGGCGGCCATTTCGCCGCCCTGGAGGTCCCGGAGCTGCTGGCCGGCGACGTCCGGGAGTTCTTCGGTCCGCTGCGCTGAACCGGGCCGCTCAGTAGGGCAGTTGCGGCACGTCGAAGCAGGTGCTGTCCATGTCGCCCTGCGAGACCCAGCCCGTGCCGTCCCGCCACCGGGCCACCGACAGACACGTCCTGCGGGTCGTCGGTGGCTCGGCCAGCCGCTCGAACCGGACGGGGAGCAGCAGGCCGTCCGCGGTGTAGTCCTCGCCGCGGTTCAGGAAGTCGTCCACGCACGCGCGGGTGACGCCGCTCTCCGTCCTCGCGCAGTGCTCGGCGGCCCGTGTGAACCACATCGCGGCCGCCCACCCCTCCAGTTGCCACTGCGAGTGGGTCTCCAGCCCCTCGGTCGCGTCCCGGAACGCCCGGACGGCCGCGTGGCCGGTGTCCTGGTGGTTGCGGCTGGACCCGGTGGCCCACAGGGCGTTGCGGCAGGCCGGGGAGTCCTTGTAGACCTCGGGGACGGCGGAGCTCCAGTTCTGCACATGGGTGACCTTGGCGGTGACCCGGACGCCGACGTCGTCCATCGCCTCGCACAGGCGGGCGTTGCCGTGCGCGTCGATGGCGTCGAAGACCAGGTCCACGCCCCGCTCCTTCAGGTCGGCGGCCACGGCACGGAAGTTGGGCAGCGCGAAGTCGACCTGTTCACCGACCACCTGGTACCCCTCGGCCTCCAGACCCCGCTCGACGAGCCGGGCGTAGGCGGCCGAGGCGGCCTGGTTGTACGAGACGACGGCGGCGGTACGCGCCCCGTGCTCGCGCTTGAAGTACCGGTAGACCTCGGTGCCGCCGTACTGCCTGCCGTCCCAGCCCTTGGTGCCGTCGCGGGGCGCGAGACTGCCGTAGATGCCGTACAGGTGCGGATAGGTGTCGTAGGCGGCCCCGATGGGCTGGCCGCCGATGTCGGGCACGCGCGCGCGGGAGACCCGGGAGGCGCCCGCGTAGTCGAGGGCGGTGGTGGCGACCAGGGCCACCACCTCGTCCTCGTCGATCAGTTGGTGCACACAGGTGTGGTTGCCGACGCCGCTGCCCCCGTCGTCGCACTCGCGGACCTCCACCCGGCGCCCGTCGATGCCGCCGCGCGCGTTGAGCCGGTCGAACCAGGCCTTCGCCCCGTCGCGGGGGTCGACGAAGGTGTCGCCGCCGACGGGGCTGGTGGCGCTGGTGACGATGCCGACGCGGATCGGGCCGGCGTCACGCGCGGGTGCCGGGCGCTCCGCGTGCTCGAAGTCGCTCTCCGGCAGCCGGCTGCCGCAGGCCGCGCTCAGGGCGAGCAGCAGCACCGCGGCGACGGCCTCAGCAGCCCGGCAGGGCCGACGCCGACGCATTGCCGCTCAGCTGGACCAGGGCGCACAGCGTGCTGACGGACACCTTCCAGGTGCCGTCCTGCTCGACGGCCGTCCCCTTGGTGTCCGGCAGGGCGGTGGCACCGTTCAGGAGCAGCGTGTACGTCACGGTCGCCTTGGTCGCCGAGCCGAACTCCACCCCGCTGACCTCGGTGTCCACCTGTCCGCCGCGCTTGTCGCCGCTGAAGGCCGCCAGGACCGGCCCCATCTCGTCGCCGTTCTCCAGGACGGCCTGCTTCTGCTCGGTGGAGGTCCTGGGGTCGAAGAACCTCTCCCAGTTCTCCGTGACCTCCTTCTCGGCCGCCGCCCGGTCGGCGGGACCACCGGCCGACGCGCTCGTGCGGGGCGCGCTGCTCGTCGTCTCCGGGGTCGGCGTCACGGACGGGCTCTCGTTCCCGCCGCTGTCGTCACCGCATGCCGTGAGGGCCGCGGCGAGGACGAACACCACCGCCGCCGGCCCTCGGCCGCGCTTGCCCCATGTGCTTGTGCGGTCGCTCCCGAGAACCATCTGGCTCACCACCGGGTGTCGGTCCGGGCCGCGTGCGCCCGGTGCTTTCAGGGTCGGCTTCCAGAAGGCATAGTGCAAAAGATTGGCCGGCATGGACAGGCACGCGACATGGGGGAACCAGATGCGGACAGCCCGAGTGCGGACCGTGCACCCCGTCCTGTGGGCCGGCTGGGCCGCGCTCGCCGCGGGCGCGGTGCTGTGCGTCATCGGCTGGTACGGCGTCTCCGGCGAGCGGTACGCCGAGCGGCAGCTGCCCTACCTGGCCTCCTGCACGGTCCCCGGCGCCGCGCTGATCATCGCCGGCGCGGTGCTGCTCACCCACGGCCGGGGCGCCCTGGCCGCCGCGCGCGTGGAGGAGCTGTACGGCCTGCTGGTGGCCACCGAGCCCGAGGACGACTCCGCGCGTCCCGTCACCGCTCCCCTGGCCGTCAGCGGCGACCTGCTGATGGTGCCGGGCGGCACCCTGTGGCACCGCGCGGACTGCCCGCTGGTCTCCGGGAAGGCCGAGGCCGTACCGGTGGACGCCCAGCTGCGGGCGAGCGGTGACCTGGGCCCGTGCCCCATCTGTGAGCCCGCCGGGGACACGGACTGATGTCCTCGCTCACCTACGACCTCACGCTCGCCGGCCTCTCGGTGGGCAGCGCGGCCGCCCTCACCGGAATCGGCCTGATCGTGACGTACCGCGCGACCGGTGTCGTGAACTTCGCGCACGGGGCGATCGCCATGGTGTGCGCGTACGCGCTGCGCGCCTGCGTGGTGGAGTGGGGCTGGCCGCTGTGGGCGGGGGCGACGTTGACGCTGCTGGTCCTGGCGCCGGGTCTCGGGGTGGCGCTGGAGCGCTTCGTCTTCCGGCCGACGGCGGTCCTGGGCGGCGACCCGGCGCAGACCCTGGTCGCGTCGATCGGCGTGTTCGTGCTGCTGGTGGGCGGTGCGGCGCTGGTGTGGGGGCAGGGCGCGCGGGACGACGCGCCGGAGGTGCTGCGGGCGGATCCGTGGGGGCAACTGGCCGTCGTGCTGATCCTCTCCGCGGCCGTCGGGGCGGTGGTCCGCTGGACGCGCTTCGGGAGGGAGCTGCGGGCGGTGGTCGACGACCGGCAGCTGGCCGTGCTGGGCGGCATCGACGCGGACCGGGTGGCCGCGGCGGGCTGGGCGTTCGGCTCGTTCACGGCGGGCCTGACGGGCGTCCTGCTGGCGCCCCACGTCCGCCTCGACCCGTACGGCCTGCCGCTGCTGGTGATGGAGGTCGTGGCGGTGGCGGTGGCGGCCCGGATGCGCAGTCTGCCGGTCGCCGTGGTCGTCGCGCTGGGCATCGGGGTGGCGCAGAGCCAGCTCACGCGGCTGCATCCGGCGGGCTGGAGCGAACCGCTGCTCCGGGCGGTCGGGGCGAACCTGTTCGTGGTGGCGCTGCTGGTCGCGGCGCTCGTCCTGCCCCGCATCGGCACCCGGGACGCCCTGCCGCGCACGGCCACCGCGCGGGTGCCGACCCCGCCGGGCGCGTGGATCGTGGCGGGGGTGCTGTTCCTGCTCCCGCTCGGCTTCGCGGGCCCGGACCTCCAGACGTCGGTGCAGGTGCCCGCGCTGGGGGTGGTGCTGCTGTCGCTGGTGGTGGTCACGGGCCGGGGCGGCCAGATCTCCCTGGGGCAGGCGGCGTACGCGGGTCTCGGTGCCCTGTTCACGGCCCTGCTGGCGGCCGGCCGCTTCCCCGGACTTCCCCGGCTGCCCGAACTGGCCGCGCTGGCGCTGGCGGTCGTGCTGGTGGCGCCCCTGGGCCTGCTGACGGGCTGGCCGGCGATCAGCCGCCGGGGGCTGGCTCTGGCCCTGGCCACCTTCGCGGTGGGCGTCGGGGTGAGCCGCTTCGTCTTCGCCCAGCCGTACGCCACCGCGGGTCTGTCGCTGGGCCGCCCGGCGGGCTTCGACGGCGACCGCGCCTACTACGCCCTGGAGCTGGCGCTGCTGGCGGCGGCCCTGCTGGCGACCCGCCTGCTCCGCACCGGCCGCACGGGCCGCGCGCTGGCGGCGATGCGCGACCACGAGGCGGGCGCGTCGGCGGCGGGCGTGCGGGTGCCGTCCCTGAAACTCCTGGCGTTCGTCGCGGGTGCCGCGCTGGCCGCCCTCGGCGGCGGCATGCTCGGCATGGGCCTGCGCGCCTTCGACCCCGGCGCCTACGACCCCGTCCGCGGCCTGCTGTGGTTCGCCGCGGTGGTGGTCCTGGGCGCCGACAGCACCCTGGGCGCGCTCCTGGCGGCGGCCCTGCTGGTCGGCCTGGACGCGGGGGCGCGGGGCGGGGTGGCGGCGGCTCTGATCGGCGTGCTGGCGGTCCTGGCGGGCCGGTTCCCGGGTGGCCCGTACGAGGCGCTACGGGCGGTGGCGGTGCGGCTGCGACCGCGGCAGGCGGTGCGGCCGACACCGCTCGGGGCGGCGGCGCGGGCGAGGCTGCGGCCGGTGCGGGCGCGGTCGCCGCGGGTGGTGCGGCCGACGCCGCTCGGGCAGGCGGCGTGGGCGACGCTGCGATCGGTGCGGCTGCGACCCCCGCGGGCGGTGCGGGCCACGCCGCTCAGGCAGGCGGTACGGGCGAGACTGCGGCCGGTGCAACCGCGGCCGCCGCGGGTGGTGCGGCCGACGCCGCTCGGGCAGGCGGCGTGGGCGACGTTGCGATCGGTGCGGCTGCAACCCCGGCGGCCCGTGCAGTCCCGGCCGCCGCGGGTCCCGGCGTCGCCGGTGACCGGCGCCGCGCGCCCGGCGGGGCCACCGGACCGCACGCTCAGGGCGCGCGGTCTGAAGGCCCGCTACGACGGTTTCACCGCTCTGGACGACGTCGACCTCGACGTCCCGCCCGGCCGCGTCACCGCGATCGTCGGCCCCAACGGCGCGGGCAAGAGCACCCTCTTCCACTGTCTGGCCGGCACCCTGACCCCCGCCGGCGGCAGGATCCTCCTCGGCACTCGGGACATCACCGCCCTCCCCGCGCACGCCCGCACCCGTCTCGGGGTCGCCCGCACCTTCCAACAGCTGGCGGTCTTCCCGTCGTTGACCGTGGCGGACAACGTGCGCGTGGGCGCCGAGCAGGGCCGCGCCCCCGACCCGGCGGCCGTCGAGCGGGTCCTGCGGCTGCTCGCCCTGGACGGCCCGGTCCGGGACCTCCCCGCCGCCGGCCTGCCCACCGGCACCCTGCGCCGCACCGAACTCGCCCGAGCCCTCGCCGGCGGCCCGCGCGTGCTCCTCCTCGACGAACCCGCCGCCGGTCTGGACACCGCCGAGGTCGCCGCGCTGGCCCGGGTCCTGAAGGCCCTGGCCGCCGACGGCACGGCCCTGCTCGTCGTGGAGCACGACCTCGACCTGGTGGCCGACCTCGCCCACGTCGTGCACGTCATGACGGCGGGCCGCATCGTCGCCTCGGGACCCCCCGGCCACGTCCTCGACACCCTGCGGGCGGCCACCCCATGACGACGACCACCCTCGCGCTCCGCCACGCGCGCGTGCGCTACGGCCCCCTGGAGGCCCTGCACGGCGTCACCCTCGCCGCCCCGGGCCCTGGACTGACCGTCCTGCTGGGCCGCAACGGCAGCGGCCGTACGACGGTCCTGCGCGCCCTCGCCGGCACCGTGCCGCTCTCCGGCGGCGCCGTGGTCTGGGACGGCACCGACGTGACCCGGCTGCCCACCCACGAGCGGGCCCGGCGCGGCCTGTGCCTGGTCCCCGAGCGGCGGGCGGTGTTCGGCTCGCTCACGGTGCGCGAGAACCTGATGCTGGCCTCCCCGTCGTACGACGCGGCCCTCGACGCCTATCCCCGGCTCGCCGCGTTGCTCGGGCGCCGCGCGGGCACCCTCTCGGGCGGGGAGCAGCGCATGCTCGCGCTCTCCCGCGCCCTGCTGGCCCGCGCGCGCGTGGTGCTCGTCGACGAGCCCGCGCAGGGCATGTCCCCGGCGGTCGCGGCCCGCACCTACGAGGTGCTGAGCGGCCTCGACGCGTGCGTGGTCGTCGCCGAGCAGCGGCTGCCGCCCGCACTCCACGGGCGGCCCGCGCTGGTGTACGAACTGCGCCGCGGCACGGTGGTGTTCAGCGGACAGGCGGCCGAACTGGCCCCGCCGGCAGGGGCGGACCGAACACGGCCGGGCGCCGGGTAGTGCTCCTGGCGGCCTTCGGGAGCACCAGGAGCGTGCCCGGGTTCAGCCGGTCCGGAGAGGGGCCGATCATGTCCTCGTTGGCCTGGTGGAGCGCCTGCCGGCCGCCCTTGACGCGGTACTTGCGGGCGATCGCGTCGAGGGTGTCCCCGGCTCGCACCGTGTGCATACGGCCCTTGAGCCCGTACCGCTTCGAGCAGACCGGCCAGGCCTCCCAGCCCTGCACGGCCAGCACCTCCTGGGCGACGGCGATCTGCTGCTCCCGGGTGGCGAGATCCGCGCGCGGGGCGTGCTTCAGCCCGCCGAACGACTCCCAGGTGGGCTGCCAGAACTGGAGGCCGCCGTAGAAGCCGTTGCCGGTGTTGACGTCCCAGCGCCCGCTGCTCTCGCAGAACGCGACACACGACCAGGGCCAGCCGTCGCGGGCGCAGTCGTAGGACACGGGCGCGGGGTTCGGACCGGGGGCCGGGGGTGGTGGGGCCGCGTGGGCCGGGGCGGGCGCTGCGGCCAGCAGGCAGGCGGCGAGGAGGAGTTCGAGCGGCTTGCGGTGCATCGGCCCATGCTGGGCGGGGTGTCGCGCGGGGCCGTCGAGGCGCGGCCGGAGTCCCGGGGGCCCCACTCGGTCGGCGGACCGGACGGGGCGGGTGCCGTGCCCGGGAGGGGTGTCGAGGTGCCGGTCACCGTCGCTCGGGTGGTTCGATTCCGTTCGCCCAAGAGCGTGACTCCCGCCACAGATCCGCCGTTGTCTTCTGCATGAGCCCGGGACCCACCCGGGCACCGCTTCCCGAGGGAGTCACCCGTGCCGCGCATGCTCGACGTCAGCGACGAGGTCCGCGCCGAGATCGGCGACGATGAGGCCGACCGGCTGCTCGCCGGTGAGAACGCCCCCGGCAGTTACGACTGCACGTCCTGCCGCACCCCGGGCGACTCCGAGGCGGAGCGCACCAGCACCGTCCTGTTCATCGGCGACGAGACCGCCGTCCTCGCCTTCGCCCACGCCACCTGTCTGCCCTCGCAGGTCGTCCAGGTGACCGAGGAGCAGCTTCAGGGCGCCGTGCGGTCCATCAGCGGCGACAGCGTCGACCTGGAGGCCGACAAGGTCGTGCCCGAGCAGGCGGTGCTCGGCGTCACCAGCGGTCTCGTGCTGATCGCCGGGGAGTTGCACCCGGCGCTCGTGGTCGAACCGACCGGACCCATCGTGCGCCCCGGTGCGACGGGGGCGGGCGACGACTTCCTGCCGCTGCTGATCGAGCAGGGGTTCATGCCGATCCCGCAGCTGACCGAGGTGCCGCCGGTGCTGCACGGCTGGTCGGTGCTGCTGGCGGTGGGCCAGCTGCACGCGGTGCTCCAGCCGAACGCGGCGGGCGGCCAGCCGGTCGCGTGGTGGCAGGCGCACCAGCCGCTCCAGGTCACCGAGAGCTGGCGGGCGGCGGCGAACAAGCACCAGCAGGTGCTGATGTTCGCGGCGCCGGCGGGCTCGATCGGGCGTCAGCCGCGGGAGGACCTGCTGCGGGGCGCGATCGACAAGGCCGCGGCGAACGGGCAGCTGGTCGCCGCGGCGATGCCGCTCGCCGGGACCTGAGGGCGCCGGACGCGAGAAAGCCGCGTCCCGTCGGCGGGTGCCGGTGGTGCGCGGCTCGTCGCGCGGTCCCCCGCGCCCCCAACGGGCGCCCCCCGGACCGCATCTCAGGAGGCCTGGGGTCGTTTGGACATACGTGCACACCTACGACGTTCCCCGCCGCCAGTCCTACCAACCGATCCCGCCCGCGCGGTCGGTTCCGGACCCGCTGTGCGGCCCATCGGTCACGCCGATCTACGACGCGCTCTACGCCGAGTACGTCAAGTCGTTCCGCTCGCTGCCGGGTGACCGCAGCGGCGAGGAGGAGCTGGGGTTCACCGCCTTCGGGTGCCTCTCCCAGGGGTCCGACTCCTACGGCGGGCACCGGCCGGGATCGTTCAGCAGCTCCTACAGCGCCTACAGCGCGGGGGCGCACAGCGCCCGGGCCGGACAGCAGCAGTCGCAGTGGCAGCGCGTCGGGCAGATCGGGCAGCACGGCACGATGGTGCAGCACGTACCGACCGGGCTGCCGCCGGGCCAGCGCCGCGGCTTCTGAGCCGGTCGCGAAGACGCCGGAGGGGCGGTCCCGATTCGGGGCCGCCCCTTCGGCGTCGCTGCGTCTACTTCTTCTTGCCGCGCTTCTCGCGCACACGCACCGAGATGTGGATCGGGGTGCCGTCGAAGCCGAACTCCTCACGCAGCCGGCGCTCGATGAAGCGCCGGTAGCCCGCCTCGATGAAGCCGGAGGCGAAAAGCACGAACCGCGGCGGCTTGGTGCCGGCCTGGGTGCCGAAGAGGATGCGGGGCTGCTTGCCGCCGCGGACCGGGTGCGGGTGGGCGGCGACCAGCTCGCCGAGGAAGGCGTTCAGGCGGCCCGTCGGGACCCGGGTCTCCCAGCCGGCCAGCGCCGTCTCGATCGCCGGGACCAGCTTCTCCATGTGCCGTCCGGTGCGCGCCGAGACGTTGACCCGGGGCGCCCAGGCGACCTGGGCGAGCTCGGTCTCGATCTCCCGCTCCAGGTAGTAGCGGCGCTCCTCGTCGAGGGAGTCCCACTTGTTGTAGGCGATGACGATCGCGCGGCCCGCGTCCACCGCCATGGTGACGATGCGCTGGTCCTGCACCGAGATGGACTCGGAGGCGTCGATCAGGATGACCGCGACCTCGGCCTTCTCGACGGCGGCGGCGGTGCGCAGCGAGGCATAGTAGTCGGCGCCCTGCTGGAGGTGGACGCGCTTGCGGATGCCCGCCGTGTCGACGAACTTCCAGGTGACGCCGCCGAGTTCGATGAGCTCGTCGACCGGGTCACGGGTGGTGCCCGCGAGTTCGTTGACGACGACGCGCTCCTCGCCCGCCACCTTGTTCAGGAGGGAGGACTTGCCGACGTTCGGGCGGCCGATGAGCGCGATGCGGCGCGGACCGCCGACAGCGGTGCCGAAGCTCTGCTCGGGCGCCTCCGGCAGGGCCTCCAGGACGGCGTCCAGCATGTCGCCGGTGCCGCGGCCGTGCAGCGAGGAGACCGGGTGCGGCTCGCCGATGCCGAGGGACCACAGGGCGGTGGCGTCGGCCTCGCCGCTCTGGCCGTCGACCTTGTTGGCGCAGAGCACCACGGGCTTGTTGGCCTTGCGGAGCAGCCGGACGACGGCCTCGTCGGTGTCGGTGACGCCGACCTTGGCGTCGACGACGAAGACGACCGCGTCGGCGGCCTCGATCGCGTACTCGGCCTGCGCGGCCACGGAGGCGTCGATGCCGAGGACGTCCTGCTCCCAGCCACCGGTGTCGACGACCTTGAAGCGGCGGCCCGCCCACTCGGCCTCGTAGGTCACGCGGTCGCGTGTGACGCCGGGCTTGTCCTCGACGACGGCCTCGCGGCGGCCGATGATGCGGTTCACCAGAGTCGACTTGCCGACGTTCGGGCGGCCGACGACGGCGAGCACGGGCAGCGGCCCGTGACCGGCCTCCTCCAGCGCGCCCTCGACGTCCTCGACGTCGAAGCCCTCTTCCGCGGCGAGCTCCATGAACTCCGCGTACTCGGCATCGCCAAGCGCTCCGTGGTCGTGCTGCTCGCCCGAGCCGTCGGAGTGGATGTGGTCGTTCATGAAGTCCGTACCTCGTCGTTCATCGTGGTGATCGGTGGACCTCCCGGTTTCTCCGGATTGATCCACTACTTAGTGTCGCTCAGCGCCCGGTCAGGCGCCTGGCGTTTTCCAGGTGCGCGGTGAGCTGCTTCTGGATGCGCTCGGTCGCCTCGTCGAGCGCCTTGCGCGTACGGCGCCCGCTGCCGTCGCCCGCCTCGAACGGGTCACCGAAGACCACGTCGACACGGCTGCGCAACGGAGGCAGCGCCTTTATCAACCGGCCGGGCCGGTCGGAACTTCCCAGCACGGCGACCGGGACGATCGGGGCGCCGCTGCGGACGGCGAAGTACGCGAGCCCGGCGCGCAGCGCGGCGAAGTCGCCCTCGCCCCGGGTGCCTTCCGGGAAGATCCCGAGGACCCCGCCGGCCGAGAGCACGTCCAGGGCCTGGGTGATGGCCGTGCGGTCGGTGCCCGACCGGTCGACCTTGACCTGTCCGATGGCCAGCAGGAACGGGTCGAGGGGGCCGACGAAGGCTTCCTTCTTGATCAGGAAGTGCGTCGGCCGGGGCGCCACGCCCATGACCATCGGGCCGTCGATGGCGTGGGAGTGGTTGACGGCATAGATCACCGGGCCGGTCGCGGGCACCTTCCAGGCGCCCAGCACGCGCGGCTTCCACAGCCCGTACATCAGGCCGACGCCGATGCGCCGGCCGACCTCGGCACCCCGCAGGGAAGGTGATGTCACTTACCGGCCCGCTTCTCCTCGACGAGGGTGACGACGCACTCGATGACCTGCGCGAGCGTGAGCTCGGTGGTGTCCACCTCGACCGCGTCGTCCGCCTTGGCGAGCGGCGAGGTCTTCCGGGAGGAGTCGGCCGCGTCCCGCTTGACCAGCGCCTCGCGGGTGGCGTTGACGTCGGCGCCGTTGAGCTCACCGCTGCGCCGGGCGGCGCGCGCCTCGGGGGAGGCGGTGAGGAAGATCTTGAGGTCGGCGTCGGGCAGCACGGTCGTACCGATGTCACGGCCCTCGACGACGATGCCGGTCACCGCGGAGGCCGCGATCGAGCGCTGGAGCTCGGTGATCCTGGCCCGCACCTCCGGCACCGCGCTCACGGCGCTGACCTTGGAGGTGACCTCCTGGGTGCGGATCGGCCCGGCGACGTCGGTGCCGTCGACGGTGATCGTCGGGTCGGTCGGGTCCGTGCCGGAGACGATCTCGGCCTTGCCGGCCACCGCGGCGATCGCGGAGGGGTCCTCGATGTCGATCCCGTTGGTCACCATCCACCACGTGATCGCCCGGTACTGGGCGCCGGTGTCCAGGTAGCTCAGACCGAGCTGCGCCGCGACGGCCTTCGACGTGCTCGACTTGCCGGTGCCGGAGGGACCGTCGATGGCGACGATCACGGGCTGGGCGGCGCCGTTTTCCACGGGAGGACACCTTCCTGGTGCGGTGCGGTGGGGTGTGCGGGGCGCGATGGGGCCCCGCACAAGGGTACTGGCTCGCCAGAGGCCTCCTGACGGGGGCGGACGGCCCCGCTCCGCGTCACCGGAGGGCAGCCCGGCGCCGTGTCACTGGCGGATGGCCCAGCCCCGCTCCCTGAGCGCCGCCGTCAGTACGGGCGCCGCCTGCGGTTCCACCATCAGCTGCACCAGACCCGCCTGCTGCCCGGTGGCGTGCTCGATCCGGACGTCCTCGATGTTGACCCCGGCCCGTCCCGCGTCCGCGAAGATGCGGGCCAGCTGACCGGGCTGGTCGTCGATGAGGACCGACACGACCTCGTACGCGCGCGGAGCCGAGCCGTGCTTGCCGGGGACCCGCACCTGGCCGGCGTTCCCGCGCCGCAGCACGTCCTCGATGCCCACCGCTCCCTCGCCGCGCTTGGCCTCGTCGGAGGACTGGAGGGCACGCAGGGCCTGCACCGTCTCCTCCAGGTCGGCGGCGACGTCGGTGAGCAGGTCGGCGACCGGCCCGGGGTTCGCGGAGAGAATGTCGATCCACATCCGGGGGTCGGAGGCGGCGATCCGGGTCACGTCGCGGATGCCCTGGCCGCACAGGCGTACCGCGGCCTCCTCGGCGTTCTCCAGCCGCGCGGCGACCATGCTGGACACCAGGTGGGGCATGTGGGAGACCAGCGCGACCGCGCGGTCGTGGGCGTCGGCGTCCATCACCACCGGGACCGCCCGGCAGTGCGAGACCAGTTCCAGGGCGAGGTTCAGCACCTCGGTGTCGGTGTCCCGGGTCGGCGTCAGCACCCAGGGGCGGCCCTCGAAGAGGTCGCCGGTCGCGGCCAGCGGCCCCGACTTCTCGCGCCCCGACATGGGGTGCGTGCCGATGTAGGAGGCGAGGTCGAGGCCGAGCGCCTCCAGCTCCCGGCGCGGGCCGCCCTTGACGCTGGCCACGTCGATGTACCCGCGGGCGGCGCCCCGGCGCATGGCGTCGGCGAGCACGGCGGCCACATGGGCGGGCGGGGCGGCGACGATCGCGAGGTCCACGGGTGCATCGGGCGCCTCGTCGGTGCCGGCGCCGAGCGCGGCGGCGGTGCGGGCCTGCTCGGGGTCGTGGTCGGCGAGGTGCACCTGGACGCCGCGGCTTACCAGCGCCAGCGCGGCGGACGTGCCGATGAGGCCGGTGCCGATGACGAGTGCGGTTCTCACTGGGCGATGTCCTTGCGCAGAGCGCCGGCGGCACCCAGGTAGACGTGGTTGATCTCGGTGCGGGGCCGGTCGGACTCGATGTGCGCGAGGATCCGCACGACCCGGGGCATGGCGCCCTCGATGTCGAGTTCCTGGGCGCAGATCAGCGGGACGTCGACGATGCCGAGCTTGCGGGCGGCGGCCGCCGGGAAGTCGCTGTGCAGGTCCGGTGTGGCCGTGAACCAGATGCTGATCAGGTCGTCCGTGGTGAGCTCGTTCCGCTCCAGGACGGCGGTGAGCAGGGCCCCGACCTGCTCGTCCATGTGACCGGCTTCGTCCCGTTCGAGCTGGACGGCGCCCCGGACCGCTCGTACCGCCACGGCGATGCTCCTTGCTGATGTACGGCTCTTGGCCCGTCCAGCCTAGTCAGCCCGCGCCCACCGGGCGCGCGCCGCCCGCCCGCTGAGACACCCGCGACCCTGTCACCCGAATGTCACAGCTCCGCCACTCATCGTGAGAACGCGCCGATGCGCCCCTGGACTCGGGCCCCCCGGTCCGCTCTCATGGGCAGGAAACCCGCCTCGGGGGAGGCCCTTGATGAAGCGTCCCGGACCGCTGTTCACCCTTCTCGCCGGCCTGCTGCTGGGCCTGTTCATGCTGTCGCTGAACGCGACGACCGGCGAGAGGACCACGTCGTACGCCCGGGAGTCGCCCGGCACCAGGGCGAGCCCGACACCGGCACCCACCCGGGCGACCCCGTCGCCTTCACCGTCCCCGACGACGTCCCCGGTCCCGAACGCCGACTACGCGGGCCGCACCGACGACGACTCCTCCGCGATCGCCGTCTCGCTGCGCGACGGCCGGGCCATCGCGTACTTCTGCGACGGCCGGGACAAGGAGTCGTGGCTCAAGGGCGACGTCGAGGACGACGGCACCATGAAGCTCACCGGCAAGGGCGGGTCCGTGCTGAACGGCACCGTCGAGGAGAGCAGGCGGATCAGCGGCACGGTCGACATCGGCGGCGGGCACTTCACCTTCACCGCCGACAAGGCGATCAAGCCGTCCGGGCTGTACCGGGCGACGGCCACCGTGCGGGACGCCAAGGTCGACGGCGGCTGGATCGTGCTGAAGGACGGCAGCCAGGTCGGCATCCTCACCAGGGACGGCAAGCCCTCCCCCGCACCCGGGATCGACCCGGAGACCGGCGTCGTGACGGTCGACGGACAGCAGCTCACGGCCCGCCCCGTCACCCCCTGAACCCCAGTCCGTACGAGGGAGCCGACATGAGCGTCGACCCGAACGCCGCCACCCAGGGATTCCCGTCCCCCCGGCCCGCCGAACGGCCGTCGAGCGCGGCCCGCTATCTGGTGCCCGCGCTGGTCGCCGCCGCGGTGGCGGTCGCCCTCGGCGCGTACGGCACGGTGCACGACCCGGCGGGGACCGCTTTCAACCTGGCCGGCTTCAGCAGCACGGGCGCGGTGAAGTCCTGGCTGGCCACGGTCGCGATCCTCTTCGCGGTCGTCCAGTTCCTCTCGGCACTGATGCTGTACGGCAGGCTGCCGGGTCCGAGCTGGTCAGGGGCGCTGCACCGCTGGTCCGGCCGGGCCGCGTTCCTGGTGTCGGTGCCGGTCGCGGTGCACTGTCTGTACGCGCTCGGCTATCAAACATACGAAACGCGTGTTTTCTGGCACTCTCTCCTGGGTTGCTTCTTCTTCGGGGTGTTCAGTGCCAAGATGCTGCTGCTCCGCTCGGAGCGACTTCCCACCTGGCTGCTGCCGATCGTCGGCGGGCTCGTCTTCACCGCGCTGACGATCATCTGGCTGACCTCCGCCCTCTGGTTCTTCCGCACCTTCGGAGTGACTGCATGACGACTCAAGGCCCGACGCGACGCTCGGTCCTCCTCGCGAGCGGCGCCGCCGCGTTCGCCGTCGGCTGTGCCGAGTACGGCGGCGAGGGCGACGGCGACACCGGCTCCGACACGGTCGAGGCCTCCGCCGGCACGGAACTGGCGAGGACCGGCGAGATCCCGGTCGGCGGCGGCAAGATCTTCAAGGACGAGAAGGTCGTCGTCACCCAGCCGAAGGAAGGCGAGTTCAAGGCCTTCACCAACATCTGCACCCACCAGCAGTGCCCGGTCGCCAACGTCGACGGCGGCACCATCAACTGCACCTGCCACGGCAGCAGGTTCAGCATCACGGACGGCTCGGTGACGAACCCGCCGGCGACCCAGCCGCTGGCCGAGAAGAAGATCACGGTGAAGGGCGACTCGATCCGGCTGGCCTAGGGCCTGTTCGCAACAGGTCCTAGTCCCACAGGGCACCGAGCGTCGCCAGCTCGCTCTGGTACTCGATCCGGTCCGCCCACTCGGTGGGCCACACGTCGGCCCCGTGGTACGCCCCCGCGAAGGCCCCCGCCAGGCAGGCGATCGAGTCGGAGTCCCCGGCGGTGCAGGCGGCCCGCCGCAGGGCGGTCACCGGCTCGTCGACGAAGAGCAGGAAGCACAACAGCCCCGTCGCCAGGGCCTCCTCGGCGATCCAGCCCTGGCCGGTGGCCAGGCACGGGTCGGTCTCCGGCGAGACCGTACGGACCGCCTCCTGAAGGCGGCCGAGGATCTCCAGGCACTCGTCCCAGCCGCGGGCGATGAAGTGCTCGGCGGTCGAGTCCTGGCCGCGCGTCCACAGGTCACCGAGCCAGCGCTCGTGGTACCGGGTGCGGTTCTCCACGGCGTACGACCGCAGTTGCCCCACCAGTCCGGTCGGCTCGGCCCCCTGGGCGAGCAGCCGTACGGCGTGCGCGGTGAGGTCGGAGGCGGCGAGCGCGGTGGGGTGGCCGTGGGTGAGCGCGGACTGCAACTGGGCGGCTCCGGAGCGCTGTTCGTCGCTCAGACCGGGGACCAGGCCGACGGGGGCGACACGCATGTTGGCGCCGCAGCCCTTGGAGTGGATCTGGCTGGCGTCCTGCCACAGCCGCCCTTCGGTCTTCAGCAGATTGCACGCGACGAGACAGGTCCGGCCCGGCGCGCGGTTGTTCTCCGGCGACTGGTACCAGTCCACGAACTCCTCGCGCACCGGACGCTCCATCCGCTTGGGCGCGAGCAGCCCACGGTCCATGGCCGTGCGCAGCCCTCGCCCCAGCGCCAGCGTCATCTGCGTGTCGTCCGTGACGATCGCCGGCCTCGGCAGCTCCATCTCCCGCCACGGCCCGCACTTCGCGAGGATCGACGGCACGTCGTTGAACTCGGTCGGGAAGCCGAGCGCGTCCCCGAGGGCGAGCCCGACCAGGGCCCCTGTCGCGGCGCGCTTCCTGACGGTCGTGGCGGTCATGCGGGACGTCCTTCCCGAGGCGTTCGGAGCAGAGGCGGATGGAGCGTGGTGGCGGTGCCCGCGCGGTACAGCGCCGCCGGTTTGCCGCGGCCGCCGGTCAACCGCGCGGCGCCCGGGACCGGTTCGACGAAACCCGGCGTGGCGAGCACCTTGCGGCGGAAGTTGGGCCGGTCGAGGGCGGTGCCCCAGACCGTCTCGTAGACCTGCTGGAGCTCGCCGAGGGTGAACTCGGCGGGGCAGAAGGCGGTGGCGAGGCAGGTGTACTCCAGCTTGGCGCCGACGCGTTCGCGGGCGTCGGCCAGGATCCGGTCGTGGTCGAAGGCGAGGGGCCGCGCCCGGTCGCAGGGCATCCAGCGGGCGTCCGCCGCGTCGCTGCCGCCGTGCGGCTCGGGCGGGTCGGGCAGCAGCGCGGCGAAGGCGACGGACACCACCCGCATCCGGGGGTCGCGGTCCGGCTCGCTGTAGGTGCGCAGCTGCTCCAGATGCAGCCCGGAGACGTCCGACAGCCCGGTCTCCTCGGCGAGTTCACGCCGGGCGGCCCGTTCGGCGGACTCGTCCGGCCGCACGAACCCACCGGGCAGCGCCCAGCGTCCGGCGTACGGCTCCTGCCCGCGCTCCACGAGCAGGGCGCACAGGGCGCCCTCGGAGACGGTGAGCACGGCGAGGTCGACCGTGACGGCGAAGGGTTCGTGGGCGTACTTGTCGTAGGCGTCCACAGGCACCCACCCCTTCCGTCACCGCCACCGTCATTAATAGTCACTGAGACTATAAAGTCGCCGGATGGGATCGCACAACCCGGGTAACCGGACCCAATGGGCGAGATCCTGGTGGGCACGTGTTCATGGACCGACCGCGCGTTGACCGGCAGCGGCTGGTACCCGCCGGGGCGACGGGACGCCGAGGGACGACTACGGCACTACGCCGAGCAGTTCCCCGTCGTCGAGGTCGACTCGGCGTACTACGCCCTGCCCGACGCCCGCAACTCCCGCCTGTGGGCCGAGCGCACACCCCCCGGTTTCGTCTTCGACGTCAAGGCGTTCTCACTGCTCACCGGGCACCCCACGCGCCCCGCCGTGATGCCGGGCGGGCTGCCCCCCGAGCCCGGTGACCCGCGGGTGCTGGACGAGGTGTGGGCGCGGTTCACCGAGGGCGTCGAACCGCTCCGGGCGGCCGGGCGGCTCGGCAGCGTGCTCTTCCAGTTCCCGCCCTGGTTCCGGCCCGGACAGCGGGCCGGGGCGTTCCTGCGGGAGTGCGCCGAGCGGACCGCCGGCTGGCCGATCGCCGTGGAGTTCCGGCATCCGGGCTGGTGGCGCAGGGAATGGGCGGACGTGACCTGCGCGCTGCTGACCCGGTACGGCATGACCGCGGTCGCCGTCGACATGACCCAGACGCTCCCCTCCTCCATCCCGCCCGTCGCTCCCGTCACCTCGTCGCGGCTGGCCGTCGTCCGCTTCCACGGCCGCAGCACCGCCTGGGGGTCGGGAAGCAAGGAGGACCGGTTCCGCTACGAGTACGGCGAGGACGAACTCGCCGAGTGGCTGCCCCGGTTGAGCTCCCTCGCCGGGCGGGTCGAGCAGCTGCACGTGCTGTTCAACAACTGCTGCGGCACGGCGGCGGTCCGTGCCGCGCAGACGATGCGGGGTCTGCTGGCGCGCACCGGTCAGCTCCGGGAAGGGTCGAAGACCGCGTCGGCGCAGCAGACCGCGCTGTCATTCGACGAAGACGTCGCGCCGGCCGAGCCAGGCCGGCAACCGGACCTCGGGCGACGCGTCTGACGCCACCGCGACCGGTTCCCCGAACCGCACCCCCCGGTCCTCCCCCGCCACCACGCACCGCGCGACGGGCAGCAACTCGGCCGCGAGGGCGGCCGGAAGGGGCCGTGGCCCTCCGCAGGCCTGGGCCACGTCCCAGCCGTGCACGGCGATCTCGACCGCGCCGACCGCGCCCATCACCCGCACGTCCAGCGACCGTTCCCCGACCAGGACCCGCCCGTCCGGTCCGGCCGCCCAGGCACCGAGCACGGCGCACGCGCGCGTACGGAAGCCGCGGACCCGGTCAGTCCGCGGGAGCAGCCCGATCCGCCCGCCGGTCAGCCCTTCGTGCAACGCGTCCAGAGAGTCGTCGAGGTGCTCGAGCAGCTCCCTCAGGTCCCACGCGGCGCAGGGCGTGGCCCGGCCCGGACCCGCGTGTCCCAGCGCGGCGACGCTGCCCAGCGCGTAGGCGAGCGACCGCTCCAGCAGCTCCCCGGGATTCACGACAACACCTCGGCGACCTCAGAGGCCCTCAGCGGCCCCTCAAGCGCCTCTGGTGGCTCGCACGGCCCCAAGGGCGGCCGACAGCCCTCACGGCCCTCCAGAGCCGTCAGACGCTCCCCCACGGCCGTCCGGTGCCGTTCCGACTCCTCACGGTTCGTGCTCGAAGTGATCATCCCCGCTCCTTCCGTCAGGAACAGAGACCCCGGGAGGCCCGAAAACGAATCGGCCGGCCCCGGCAGGATGCCCGGGACCGGCCGTCGCCTTGGGGGCCGACCTACAGGTCGACCTCCTTCATCAGCATCCCGACCTCGGTGTTCGACAGCCGCCGCAGCCAACCCGACTTCTGGTCGCCCAGGGTGATCGGGCCGAAGGCGACCCGCACCAGCTTGTCGACCGGGAAGCCGGCCTCCGCCAGCATCCGGCGCACGATGTGCTTGCGGCCCTCGTGCAGGGTGACCTCGACCAGGTAGTTCTTGCCGGTCTGCTCGACCACCCGGAAGTGGTCCGCCTTCGCGTACCCGTCCTCCAGCTGGATGCCGTCCTTGAGCCGCTTGCCCAGGTCGCGCGGGATCGGGCCCACGATGTGCGCGAGGTAGACCTTCTTCACGCCGTACTTGGGGTGGGTCAGCCGGTGCGCCAGCTCACCGTGGTTGGTGAGCAGGATGACACCCTCGGTCTCGGTGTCGAGACGGCCCACGTGGAACAGGCGGGTCTCCCGGTTGGTGACGTAGTCGCCGAGGCACTGCCGGCCCTCGTTGTCCTCCATCGTCGAGACCACACCGGCGGGCTTGTTCAGCGCGAAGAACTGGTACGACTGCGTCGCCACGGTCAGGCCGTCGACCCTGACCTCGTCCTTCTCCGGGTCGACGCGCTTGCCCTGCTCCAGCACGATCTCGCCGTTGACCTCGACCCGCGCCTGCTCGATCAGCTCCTCGCAGGCCCGGCGGGAGCCGTAGCCCGCGCGCGCGAGGATCTTCTGGAGCCGCTCGCCCTCCTGCTCGGCGCCCGGGAAGGTCTTGGGAAGCTTCACGTCCTTCTTCCCGGCGTACCGCTCCCGGTTGCGCTCCTCGGCCCGCGCCTCGTACTCACGGGAGGTCGCCGGCACCCAACGGCCGCGCCCGGTGCCCTGGCCCTGCTTGGGGCCGCCCTTGGCACCGCCGCGCGCGGAAGCACCGCGCCCGGACTTCGGGCCCTCATGGGTGCTGCCCGGCCCTACGTCGTAGCGCCGCTCCTCCGGGCGGGGGTTCTTCGGCCGACCGCCCTGCTTGTCGTCACGGGCGTTGCCGGCACCGCGGTGATTACCGCGGCCGCCGCTGTTCCCGCCGCGGCCGCCGCTGTTGCCACCACGGCTCCCGCCGTTGTTTCCGCTGCTGTTCCTGCCGCTGCTGCTTCGCATCAAATGTCCGTCTGGTCGTCTGCGTCCTGTGCGTCCGGCGCCTCAGGAGCGTCCGGATCGAACGACGGAACCCCTTCCAGCGTCTCGGCCTCGATCGCCTCCGCCTCCGGGAGGAAGGGCGCGAGCTCCGGGAGCTCGTCCAGACCGCGCAGGCCCATCCGCTCCAGAAAGTAGTTCGTCGTCGTGTACAGGATCGCACCTGTTTCGGGTTCCGTGCCCGTCTCCTGGACCAGACCGCGCTGGAGGAGGGTCCGCATGACCCCGTCGCAGTTGACTCCTCGTACGGCCGAGACCCGGCTGCGGCTCACCGGCTGGCGGTAGGCGACGACCGCGAGCGTCTCCAGGGCCGCCTGGGTGAGCCGGGCCTGCTGGCCGTCCAGCACGAAGCCCTCGACGGCCGCCGCGAACTCCGGGCGGCTGTAGAAGCGCCAGCCGCCGGCGATCAGCCGCAGCTCGAAACCGCGCCCCTGGACCGTGTACTCGTCGGCCAGCTCCCGCAGCGCGTCCGCGATCTGCCGGCCCGGGCGCTGGAGAATCCTGGCCAGGTGCTCCTCGGTCACGGGCTCGTCCACGACCATGAGGACCGCCTCCAGGGCGGGCTTGAGATCGAGGTCGGCGACGGTACGCGGTCCGGCCGGGACGTCGCCGGTCTGCTCGCTCACGCCTTGTCCTCCTTCGGTGGCTCGGGCGGCTCGGGCGGCCGGTCGAACTCGTCGGTCACCATCGGCTCGGCGTCACCCTCCCCGCCGGTCCACCGCACGAGGAGGTCGCCGAGGGCGGTCTCCTGGTCCAGGGCGACGGCCTTCTCCCGGTACAGCTCCAGCAGCGCCAGGAAGCGGGCCACGACGGTGAGGGTGTCGTCGGTGTCCGCCACCAGCGTCCGGAAGCTGGCCTGGCCGAGCTCCTTGAGCCGGGCGACCACGATCCCGGCCTGTTCCTGCACGCTGACCAGCGGCGCGTGGATGTGGTCGACGTACACCTGCGGCTTGGGCCTGGGCTGCATCGCCTTCACGGCGAGCTTGGCGAACCCTTCCGGGCCGATGCTGATGACGACCTCGGGCAGCAGCTCGGCGTGGTGCGGTTCGAGGCCGACGGTACGGGGGTAGCGCCGGGCCTCCTCGTCGAGCCGTCGGTCGAGGATGTCGGCGATCTGCTTGTACGCGCGGTACTGCAGCAACCGCGCGAAGAGCAGGTCCCGGGCTTCCAGGAGGGCGAGGTCGGCCTCGTCCTCGACCTCGGCGGCGGGCAGCAGCCGGGCGGCCTTCAGGTCGAGCAGGGTGGCTGCGACGACCAGGAACTCGGTGGTCTGGTCGAGGTCCCAGTCCGGCCCCATGGCCCGGATGTGCGCCATGAACTCGTCGGTCACCTTCGACAGGGCGACCTCGGTGACGTCCAGCTTGTGCTTGGAGATCAGCTGGAGGAGCAGGTCGAAGGGGCCCTCGAAGTTGGCCAGCCGCACCGTGAAGACACCGTCGTCGGATTCCTCGGGAACCGGTTCTTCAGGAAGAGCTTCGTCAGAAACCTGCTCCGGCTCCGGCGCGAGCGACGTCTCCAGCGCGAGCGACGTCTCCGGCTCCGGAGCCCCGAGACCCGGCCCCCGCCCCAGCGCACGACGGCGACCGGCGGCCGGGCCGGAGGCGAGGGCGGGATCGTCGTTCGAGGTCATGGCCCCCGCAGGCTACCGCTACCGCCCGCGCAGCCGTCGTACGAGGATGCTCGCGTCTCCCCGGGACTCCAGATCGGCCAGCACCACGGCCACCGCCTCGCGGACGATCCGCCCGCGGTCGACGGCCAGCCCGTGCTCGCCACGGAGCACCAGACGCGCGTGCTCCAGGTCCATGAGTTCCTCGGCGGAGACGTACACGGTGATCTTCTCGTCGTGCCGCTCACGTCCGCTGGGCCGCCGGGAGGCCGCCCGACCGCCCCCGCGCTGCTTGCGCGGGGCCGCCGCGGCAGAACCTTCCTGCGCGTCCTGACGCCGTCCGGAGTTCTCGCCCCCGGCGCCCCGGCTGCGGGACTCACCGGCCTCGGCCGGTTCCGTAGCCACGTGCTCCGCCCCGTCGCCGTCGCCGCCCTGGGCGGGTACCGACTGCGGCGCGTCCTCGGGCGACGCGGCCGCGGCCCCGTCGCTCTCCCCCGCGGGGGCGGGCACCCGGGCGTCGCCGTTGGCCCCCCGTCGCGGCGTGGACGGCTGGAGCGCCATTCCCCCTGTCGTACGGAAGAGTTCGTCGGCCCCTGGCAGACTCACTCGGCGTGACACCGGGCGAGCACCTCCCTGGCGAGCTGGCGGTAGGCGGCGGCGCCGACGGAGTTGGAGGCGTACGTGGTGATCGGCTCGCCGGCGACCGTGGTCTCCGGGAAGCGGACCGTGCGCCCGATGACCGTGTGGTAGACGTGGTCGTCGAACGCCTCGACGACACGCGCGAGCACCTCACGGCTGTGCACGGTGCGCGAGTCGTACATCGTGGCGAGGATCCCGTCGAGCTCCAGCTCCGGGTTGAGCCGCTCCTGGACCTTCTCGATGGTCTCCGTCAGCAGGGCGACACCACGCAGCGCGAAGAACTCGCACTCCAGAGGCACTATCACCTTGTGCGCGGCCGTCAGGGCGTTGACCGTGAGGAGGCCGAGCGAGGGCTGGCAGTCGATCACGATGTAGTCGTAGTCGGCCATGAGCGGCTTCAGGGCACGCTGCAATGTCGACTCGCGCGCGACCTCGGAGACCAGCTGGACCTCCGCCGCCGACAAGTCGATATTGCTGGGCAGCAGGTCCATGTTGGGGACCGCGGTCTTCAGCAGGACCTCGTCGGCCGCCATGCCCCGCTCCATGAGCAGGTTGTAGACGGTGAGGTCGAGCTCCATCGGGTTGACACCGAGACCCACCGACAGCGCGCCCTGCGGGTCGAAGTCCACGAGCAGCACCCGGCGGCCGTACTCCGCGAGCGCGGCACCCAGGTTGATGGTCGACGTGGTCTTGCCGACGCCGCCCTTCTGGTTGCACATCGCGATGATCTTCGCGGGTCCGTGATCGGTCAGCGGACCCGGGATCGGGAAGTACGGCAGCGGGCGACCGGTCGGGCCGATGCGCTCACGGCGCTGGCGGGCAGCGTCGGGAGCGAGCGTGGCCGCGTACTCGGGGTCGGGCTCGTACTCGGCGTCGGGGTCGTAGAAGTGCCCCTCGGGCAGTTCGTCGTAGTCGGCGAAGTGGTTGTGGGGCGCGCCACTTCCGTCGCCGGCCATGGCGTTCACGTGATGGCCATCCATGCTCTGGTGTGCTGACAGAGTCACTCCTGGATTCGGGTGGCTCTGGTGGGCTGCGAAGGTGCGCACCGCGACGGAGCCGACAGCCTCGAACCCCGCGGGGCCCTCGGCCCGTGCAGGCGTTCCTGGTTGACCACCTCCGGGAGTAAATGTCGACTCATTCACAAGTCGTCTTACCTCCTTGGTGACCAGGAAACTTCTAGACAAGGTCAGCGTGGCACCATGCCGACGGTTGGCGACTCTATGGCGTGTCGGGTGTCCACAGCAACACAATCCGCCGGACCCGGCAGGATGTGTCGGCAATCAAACATCGCGCTGTCAAGGGCGTACGGCCGTCGCACAGCAGGTTTCACCGGTGTACGAATCGACCAAAGGGTTACGTTCGAGGCGAGTTGACCGAGAGCCGCAAAGTGACCATACACACATCCGGCCGGACCTTGTCGGGCAAGGTCCGGCCGCAGGTGAGTGGTTGACGCGCCTTGTTGACGTATCGCCTTTACGAAAAGGTGACTTAGCCGCCTGACGTCGGACGTCGGTCAGCCGAGCAGGGTCTCCAGCTCGACGTGCTCCAGGCCGTGCGCCTCCGCGACCTCCCGGTAAACGACCTTGCCGTCATGCGTGTTGAGGCCCTTGGCGAGCGCGGGGTCGCGGCGCAGCGCCTCCACCCAGCCCCGGTCGGCGAGTTCGACGATGTAGGGCAGCGTCGCGTTGGTGAGCGCGTAGGTGGAGGTGTTGGGCACCGCGCCGGGCATGTTGGCGACGCAGTAGAAGACCGAGTCGTGGACCTGGAAGGTCGGCTCGGCGTGCGTTGTCGGGTGGGAGTCCTCGAAGCAGCCGCCCTGGTCGATCGCGATGTCGACAAGGACACTTCCGGGCTTCATCCGGGCCACGAGTTCGTTGGTGACCAGCTTCGGCGCCTTGGCGCCCGGGATGAGGACCGCGCCGATGACGAGGTCGGCGTCCAGGACGGCCTTCTCCAGCTCGAAGGAGTTGGACATGATCGCCCGCACCTGGGTGCCGAAGACCTTGTCGGCCTCGCGGAGCTTGTTGATGTCGCGGTCGAGCAGCGTGACGTGGAAGCCCATGCCCACGGCGATCTGGGTCGCGTTCCAGCCGGAGACACCGCCGCCGATCACGACGGCCCGCGCGGGCTGGGTGCCGGGGACGCCGCCGGGCAGGACGCCGCGGCCGCCGACCGAGCGCATCAGGTGGTAGGCGCCGACCTGCGGGGCGAGCCGGCCCGCGACCTCGGACATCGGGGCGAGCAGCGGCAGTGCGCGGGAGGGCAGCTCGACCGTCTCGTAGGCGATCGCGGTGGTGCCGGACTCGATGAGCGCGTCGGTGCACTCCTTGGAGGCGGCCAGGTGCAGGTAGGTGAAGAGCGTCTGGTCCTTGCGGAGGCGGTGGTACTCCTCGGCGATGGGCTCCTTGACCTTGAGCAGCAGGTCGGCGGAGGCCCACACCTCGTCGGCCGTGTCCAGGATCTGGGCCCCGGCGGCGACGTACTCCGCGTCCGGGATCGACGAGCCGACACCGGCATTGTGCTCGATGACGACCTGGTGGCCGTGGCGCACCAGCTCGTGCACGCCGGCGGGGGTGATGGCCACCCGGAACTCGTTGTTCTTGACCTCGCGGGGGATGCCGACCTTCACGTCGATCACGGTCCTTGGCTCAGTGGATGTAGGGCAATACAACACATACCCAGGCATGCATGAGCACACCGGGAGACACCGCAGGAGAAGGTGCGGCAGAGCCAGTCTAATGAAGGTGTTCCCGGTGTCTAGCCTTTCATTGCATCAATCTTCAGCAGATGTACTACGGATTTCGCAGGCATCAGTGGCGTGTGTCGAAGGATCGGGCTGTTCCGGTTCCGGTTCCGCCCCCGAATCCCCCTCCGCCAGCAGCCGCTCGGCGGCCCCCCGGTGCAGCCCCGCTGCGGCCGGATCGCCGAGGCGGTCCAGGGTGTCGGCGAGCCGCAACTGCAACGCGGCCTGGAGCCGTACGTCCTCCGCGCGCCGCGCCCACTCGACGGCCTCCTGGCAGGTCCGCAGCGACTCCTCGGGCCGCCCGGCGTACTCCTGGACACGGGCCAGCTCGCTCAACGCCCGTGCGTGGGCGGCCACATCACCGTTCTTGCGGTGCCCGGCGACCGCGGCCCGCCATCCGCGCTGCGCCTCCCCGTAGCGGCCCGCGTAGGTGTGCGCCGCGGCGATCCGGCCGTACAGCCGGGCGGCGTCCGGGCGCTCGTCCCGGGCCAGCCGCTGGGCGAGGGCGCGGCCGAACCAGTCGGCGGCCCGGTCGTAGTCCCCGAGTTCCAGATGCGCGCCGCCTACGGATTCCATCGCGCGTCCGGTCGCATACGGGTCGCTCGCCTCGCGCCCGGCGTCCAGCGCGGCCCGGTAGCGGGTCAGCGCGTCCCGGGTCCGACCGGTCTGCGCGTCCAGGTCGCCGAGGTTCAGCAGTGCCGCCGCCCGCTCGCGGGGCAGCTCCCGGCGCTCGGCCACGTCCAGCACGAGCCGGTGGACGCCGTACAGGTCGGGTGCGGCGGCCTGGGTGCCGAAGTGCGCGACCATCGCCCGGACCAGCTGGGACATCAGTCGGCGGGCCAGGGTGTCCAGCTCCCCGTCGGCGACGGCGAGCCGGGCCGAGGCCAGCAGGGCGGGCCTGCGGGCCTGGAGCCACTCCTCGGCGGCGCGAGGGCTGGGGAAGCGCAGGGAGCGGGGCAGGTCCTGGAGCTTCTCGCGGGCCTCGGGGTTGTCCGTCTCGGTGATCGCGCGGCAGGACTGCAGCAGCCGGACCGTCCGCTCCAGCATCCGGGCCCGGGCCAGCTGGAGCTCGCCGGGGCGGTCCTGGGTCTCGGCGAGGGCCTTGAGCAGCGGGTGCAGACAGCCCGGCACCTCGTACTGCGGCAGCGGGGAGTCGACCGCGTGCAGCAGACCGAGGGCGACGAAGTCGTCCAGGGTGGTGCGGGCGCCGCCCACCGAGCAGCCGGCGAGGGCGGAGGCGATGTGCGGGTCGACCAGTCCGGCCGGGGCCAGGGAGAGCAGTCGCAGTATCCGGGCGGCGGGGCTCGGCAGGGCGGCGTAGGCGAGGCGGAAGACCCGGCTGAGCGGGGTGCCCTCGTCACTCTCCGTGTGCAGGTTCTTGGCCAGGTCGGCCACGGCGGTCGTGGGGCGGGCCGCGAGCCACCCGCCCGCCAGCTTCAGGGCAGTGGGGTGACCCTGGCACTCCTCGACGAGCCCCTCGGCGGCCCGCGGGTCGACGGTGATGCGGACCGAGCCGGTGTAGCGGGTCAGCAGCTCCAGGGCGGACTTGGTGTCGAGGCCGCCGAGGGTGCAGGGGCGGACGTCGGAGATCCCGGTGAGCGGGCCGCCGGACACGGCGACGACCAGGCAGTCAGGGGTCTCCGGGAGCAGGGCGTCGACCTGCTCGGCGCTCACCGCGTCGTCGAGCAGCAGCAGGGCGCTGCGGTCGGCGAGGGCGTCGCGCAGCGCCTGCGTGAGGTCGTCCTCGCAGGCGCCGGCTGGGGTCGGTCGGTCCAGGGCGGCGAGGAGTTCGCGGGCGGTGTGCTCGACGGGGACGGGGGTGCCGTCGGGCTCGCTGAGCCGGGCGCGCAGCACGCCGCCGTCGTAACGCTCCGCGACCTGCCGTACGAGTTCCTCGGCGAGCGCGGTGCGGCCGGAACCGGGGCGGCCGGCGATGAGCAGGACCCGCGCGCGGGGGGCCTTCTTGCCGGCGAGGGTGTCCAGGCCCGCCCGCTCGATGTCGGCGAGCAGCTCCTTCAACTCCCGTGTCCGGCCCAGGAAATGACCCTCGGCCGACAGCTTGAGGCCGTCTGCGTCCACCGCCTGGTCCGTCACGGGCCACACTCCCGTCCCACCGCACGCGCAAAGCCCGCCGGGACTCCGGTTCGGGCAGTTTCAGAGCCTAGTTCACGCTCTGCAACGTTCTTGGTGGAGCGCGGCGGGGACGGCCCGAGACTCCCTCGATCGGATCAACGGATCATAGGACCGACGGCTCGGCGGTGCCGCGCGGGACGTCACGCCTCCAAAGGCCGCGAGCGCGCACCGAGCGGCACGTCACGCCTGCGAGGGGCCGCGGGAGCGCACCAAGCGCTACGGGAGCGCACCGCGCGCGGCGTCACGCCTCGAAGGGGCGGGCCGGCCAGGGCGCGTCCGCCGGGCGCAGCGTGTCCAGGCCGCCCGAGGCCTGCGCGGCGACCAGCGACAGCACGCCCACGACCAGGCAGTTGTTGTGCAGCTCACCGGCGAGCACACCGCGCACGAGCTCGTCGAGGGGCACGCGCGCGTACTCCAGGTCGGTCTCCTCGTGCTCGACCTCGAAGCGCTCGCCCTCGGCCTCCGAGAGATTGCGGGCGAGGAAGATCCGTACGGCCTCGTCGCAGCCGCCGGCCGTGGTGTAGACGTCGGTCAGCACCCGCCAGTCCTCGGCCTTGACGTGCGCCTCCTCGTACAGCTCGCGCTGGGCCGCGTGCAAGGGGTTCTCGCCGGGCACGTCGAGCAGGCCGGCCGGGATCTCCCACAGCTTCTGGCGCACGGGGTGGCGGTACTGCTTGATGAGCAGGACCCGGTCCTCCTCGTCGAGGGCGAGGACGCCGACCGAGCCGGGGTGGACCTGGTAGTCGCGGCGGACGACCGTGCCGTCGGGCATGACCACGTCGTCGGTGCGGACGGAGGTCTTGTTGCCCACGAAGGGGGTCTCCGTCGCCCGGATCTCCCACTCCTCGGGGGTGTCCTTGATCGTCATGCAGGTGTCCTTCCCGACGTGCGCAAAAAGAAGCCGGGGCGCTCACCTTTTGAATGGGCGCGCCCCGGCCACCGTACAACTGTTGTGCTACTTCGACGTCTTGCGCTCGACCGCCGCCTTCACCAGGCCGGCGAACAGCGGGTGCGGCCTGGTCGGCCGCGAGCGCAGCTCGGGGTGGGCCTGGGTCGCCACCAGGTAGGGGTGCACGTCCCTGGGGTACTCGACGTACTCGACGAGCTTGCCGTCGGGCGACGTGCCGGAGAAGACGATGCCCGCGTTCTTCTCCAGCTCCGCGCGGTAGGCGTTGTTCACCTCGTAGCGGTGCCGGTGCCGCTCCTCGACGTACTCCTTGCCGTCGTACACCTCGCGCACGATCGAGCCCTCGGCCAGCTTGGCCGGGTACATGCCGAGCCGCATGGTGCCGCCCATGTCGCCCTCACCGGCGACGATGTCGAGCTGCTCGGCCATGGTGGAGATCACCGGGTGCGAGGTGGCGGCGTCGAACTCGGTGGAGTTGGCGTCCGGGATGTCGGCGAGGTTGCGCGCGGCCTCGATCACGATGCACTGGAGGCCCAGGCAGAGGCCGAGCAGAGGGATCTTGTTCTCGCGGGCGTACTTGATCGCGCCGACCTTGCCGAGCACGCCGCGGTCGCCGAAGCCGCCCGGGATACAGATGCCGTCGACGTCACCGAGCTGTGCGGCGGCGCCGGCCGGGGTCTTGCAGTCGTCGGAGGTGACCCACTTGATCTTGACGCGGGCCTTGTTGGCGAAGCCGCCCGCGCGCAGTGCCTCGGTGACCGAGAGGTAGGCGTCGGGCAGGTCGATGTACTTGCCGACCAGGGCGAGGGTGATCTCGTGGTCGGGGTTGTGGACACGGTCCAGCAGGTCGTCCCAGGTCGTCCAGTCCACGTCGCGGAACGGCAGGTCCAGCTTGCGGACGACGTAGGCGTCCAGGCCCTCGCCGTGCACGGTCTTGGGGATGTCGTAGATCGAGCGGGCGTCGGGGCACGCGACCACGGCGTCCTCGTCGACGTCGCACATCAGGGAGATCTTGCGCTTGATCGCGGTCGGGACCTCGCGGTCGCAGCGCAGCACGATGGCGTCCGGCTGGATACCGATGTTCCTCAGGGCCGCAACCGAGTGCTGGGTCGGCTTCGTCTTCAGCTCCCCCGACGGGCCGATGTACGGCAGGAGGGAAATGTGGACGACGAAGACGTTGTCTCGGCCGACCTCGTGACGGACCTGACGGACGGTCTCCAGGAACGGCAGCGACTCGATGTCGCCGACCGTGCCGCCGACCTCCGTGATGACCACGTCGACCTCGTCGGTCGCCATACGGCGGATGCGGTGCTTGATCTCGTTGGTGATGTGCGGGATGACCTGCACGGTGTCACCGAGGTACTCGCCGCGCCGCTCCTTGGCGATGACCGTGGAGTAGACCTGGCCTGTAGTGACATTGGCGGAGCCGTCCAAGTCACGGTCGAGGAAGCGCTCGTAGTGTCCGATGTCCAGGTCGGTCTCGGCTCCGTCGTTGGTGACGAACACCTCACCGTGCTGGAAGGGGTTCATCGTGCCCGGGTCCACGTTCAGATACGGGTCGAGCTTCTGCATCACGACGCGCAGGCCGCGCGCCTTGAGCAGCATGCCGAGGCTGGAGGCCGTCAGGCCCTTGCCGAGAGAGGAGGCGACACCCCCGGTGACGAAGATGTGCTTGGTCGTCGTAGATTTCGGCGGCATGGCCAAGAGGGGGCTCCCGTGGTCGCGATCTGGGGTGCGGGGCGGCGCTACGACCGGAGATCTCCGGAGTCGCCGTCGCTGCGGTCGGGGGTTTTGTCCACCACCGGTCCACGGGCTACCAGGGTATCAGCGCCTCGGCGGGATGGCTTCCGGGCACGCTCCGCACACGCCTCGACACGCTCACGCAGCCGTCCTGTGTTTCTCACCGCTCGCTCACCCGATCGGCCCACCCGCGTTGCCCGGAGCGGCACACAGATCATCTACGTGCGTCGTATCCTGCTCGGACATTCACTGCCGAGCCCGACCGGCGACACGGCACCACCCCCGCCCGTAAGCACCGGAACAACGAGAGCTCGTCAGTTCGTTGAGCATCAATTGTCGTTTTGCCTCGCAGCCGATGGACTGCTTTGCTTCACCGCTCAACGACGCATTACAACGACCCCTTGACCGCAAGAGCGACAGCCCCCCTCTCGTCGGGGGGTGACGTGGCCGTTCGACTGGAGTTGCACGTGGCCGGGCGCATCGAAGACTACGCACTCATCGGAGACATGCAGACCGCAGCCTTGGTCTGCCGGGACGGCACGGTGGACTGGCTGTGCCTGCCCCGCTTCGACTCGCACGCCATCTTCGCCGGTCTGCTGGGCACCGAGGAACACGGCTTCTGGAGACTGGGCCCGGCGCACGCGGCCGACGCCCAGCCGCCCACCGCGGCCCGGCGCACCTACCGTGGCGACTCGCTGATCCTGGAGTCCGAGTGGGACACCCCGCGCGGCACGGTCCGGGTCATCGACTTCATGCCCCCACGTGACGGCGCCCCGCAGCTGATCCGGATCGTCGAGGGCGTCACGGGCCGCGTCCCGATGCGCTCCGCGCTGCGGATGCGTTTCTCGTACGGCCGGGTCGTGCCCTGGGTGCACAAGCACGACGGCCGCACGGTCGCCGTCGCGGGCCCCGACTCGGTCTGGTACGACACCGAGTGCGAGACCTACGGCAAGTCGCTGACCACGTACTCGGACTTCACCGTCGCCCCCGGTGACCGGATCGCCTTCACCATCTCGTGGCAGCCCTCGCACAAGGAGCCGCCGGCGCTGCCGGAGCCCGAGCAGTCGCTGGAGCTGACCGAGGAGTTCTGGCGGGACTGGGTCGAGCACTGTACGTACCACGGCCCGTACCGCGAGGCCGTCGTCCGCTCCCTGATCACGCTCAAGGCGCTGACGTACGCCCCGACCGGCGGCATCGTCGCGGCGCCGACCACCTCGCTGCCCGAGGACATCGGCGGCGTCCGCAACTGGGACTACCGCTACACCTGGCTGCGGGACGCGGCGATCACCCTGTCCTCGCTGCTGCGCACCGGCTACCGCGAGGAGGCCCGCGCCTGGCGCGAGTGGCTGCTGCGCGCGGTGGCGGGCGACCCCGAGAACCTGCAGATCATGTACGGCATCGCGGGCGAGCGGGAGCTGGGCGAGGCCGAGCTGGACTGGCTGCCCGGCTACGAGAACTCCGCCCCGGTCCGGGTCGGCAACGGCGCCGCGCACCAGCTCCAGCTGGACGTGTACGGCGAGGTCACCGAGGCCCTGCACCTGGCGCACATGACGGGTCTGGCCCGCAACGACTACGCCTCCCTGCTCCAGCTGAAGCTCATCCGCTACCTGGAGCAGCACTGGGACGAGCCGGACGAGGGCATCTGGGAGGTGCGCGGCCCGCGCCGCCACTTCGTGCACTCCAAGGTGATGGCCTGGGTCGCGGTCGACCGCACCATCAAGCTCATCGAGTCCGGGGACGCGGACGGCCCGCTGGAGCGCTGGCGCGAGCTGCGCGACGACATCCACCGGGACGTGTGTGAGAAGGGTTACGACAAGGAGCGCAACACCTTCACGCAGTCGTACGGCTCGCGGGAGCTGGACGCCTCGCTGCTGCTGATCCCGCAGATGGGCTTCCTGCCGCCGGACGACAAGCGCGTCATCGGCACCATCGAGGCGATCCAGCGCGAGCTGTCCACGCCGGACGGCTTCATCCTGCGCTACCCGACCGAGGGCCAGAGCGAGGGCGTCGACGGGCTGCCCGGTGACGAGGGAGCCTTCCTGGCCTGCTCGTTCTGGATGGCGGACGACCTGGCGATGATCGGCCGGGTGGACGAGGCCCGCAAGCTGTTCGAAAAGCTGCTGGACCTGCGCAACGACCTCGGACTGCTCGCGGAGGAGTGGGACCCGCACCTCAAGCGCCAGGTCGGCAACTTCCCGCAGGCCTTCAGCCACGTTCCGCTCATCGACACCGCCCTGCGACTGACGGCGTCGGGGGCGTACGGCGGCTGAGCACACCGGACGGGCCGCGTCCGCCCGGGCGGGCGCGGCCCTCGGCATCCGGGTTACGACGCCTGGTGCGTGACGTGGGTACGCCGGGTGCGCGCGGGCGCTCCCGGCCCTCACGCACCGGCGACCATTTCCTCCCCGCGGCGCTTCTCAGACGTGGACGGGGGCTTCCTCGGGGCGTTCGGCGGCGTCCTCCAGGACGATCCGGCCGATGATGGCGTACCGCTCCGGCTTCCTGGCCTTGAGGTAGAAGCCGAGGCCGAGGCCGCCGAAGAACACCAGGCCGACGATCCACGGGATGGCCCGGAAGAAGAGCGAGTCGGCCGCCGTGCCGGCCGCGGTGTCCAGGTTGGTCACCAGCAGGCCCACCACCGCGATCATGCCGAGGCCGCCGAGGAGCGGGGCGGTGAAGGTGCGGAACCAGTGGCGGTCCTCGGGGTGGTTCTTGCGGAAGTAGCCGATGACGGCGAAGGAGCACAGGGTCTGCACGATCAGGATCGCCATCGTGCCGAGGATCGCGAGCAGCGTGTACAGGTGCAGGAAGGGGTCCTGGCCGGTCAGCCAGAAGGCCGCCACGAGCGCGACCGCGATGACCGACTGGACGAAGGACGCGATGTGCGGGGAGCCGTGCCGGGCGTGCGTACGGCCGAGGGCCGGGTGCAGGAAGCCCTCGCGGCCGATGGCGTACAGATAGCGGGCCGCGCACTGGTGGAAGGCCATACCGCAGGCGAACGAGCCGGTGATGAGCAGCCACTGGAAGGTGTCGACGGCCCAGGCGCCGATGAAGGAGTGCGCGGGGTCGAAGAACAGGTCGAGGGGGTTCGCCGAGGCGGAGACCTTCACCGATTCCGCGAGCCCGTTGCCGGCGATGGTCATCCAGGAGACGTAGATGTAGAAGACGCCGACGCCGACGACCGAGATCAGGGTGGCGCGCGGGATGACCCGCTTGGGGTCGCGGGACTCCTCTCCGTACATCGCGGTCGACTCGAAGCCGACCCACGACCAGAAGGCGAAGAAGAGGCCGAGGCCGGCGGAGGTGCCGGTGAACGCGTTCTTCGGGTTGACCGGCTCCAGCGGGATGCCGTCGGGGCCGCCGCCCTGCACGAGGACGGCGGTGGCGACCGCGAAGAGGACGGCGATCTCGGCGATCAGCATCACGCCGAGGGCCTTCGCGGTCAGGTTGATGTCGAAGAACGCCAGCACCGCGGTGACCAGCAGCATGCCGGCGGCGTAGACGATCCAGGGCAGGTCGACGCCCAACTGGTCATGGACCGTGGTCTGCGCGAAGTAGGAGAAGACGCCGACGATGGACGCCTCGAAGACGATGTACGCCAGCACCGCGAGCATCCCCGAGGCCATGCCCGCGATCCGGCCCAGGCCGTGCGAGATGTACCCGTAGAAGGCGCCGGCGGCGGTGATCCGCCGGGCCATGGCGACGTATCCGACGGAGAACACCGTCAGGACCAGTGTCGCGAACAGGTAGCCGGCGGGCGCGCCCGTGCCGTTGCCGAAACCGACCGCGATCGGCAGGTTGCCGGTCATCGCGGTGATCGGCGCGGCCGTCGCGACCGCCATGAACACCACACCGACCAGGCCTACGGAGTTCGCCTTGAGCCGGTGTACCTCGCGTGTGGGCTTCTCTGCCATTCCCGCCCCCATTCATCGTGTGCGACAACTGAATCCGAAGGTCACACGGCGCTTCGCTTTCGGATGCGTCAGTGTGGCGGTGGGGTGACACACGCCACAAGCGACACGCGGTCGCGCAATCCGGCCGCAGGCGCGACGCATTGTCGTGTGCACGGCTCGGGTGATCGTTCCCGTAATCCCTCGGAGATGTCCCGGAAGCATGCGCGCGGGTAGCGTCCGGCTCATGGACAGCACATTCGACAGCCAGGGCGCCGGCATCACCGTTCAGCGGGCGCTGGAGCTGCCCGGCCTGCGCAGCGGCCTCCCCGAGATCCTCGCGGGCGCCGACCGGCTGCACCGGCCCGTGCGCTGGGTGCACGCGGGCGAGGTGCCCAACATCGCCTCCCTACTCAAGGGCGGCGAGCTGCTGCTGACCACCGGCTACGGCCTCGGCACCCGTCCGGCCGAACAGCGGGCGTTCGTCCGTACCCTCGCCGAGCGCGGCATCGCGGCCCTGGTCGTCGAACTCGGCCCGCGCTTCACCCGCCTCCCGGCGGCCCTGGTCGACACGGCCCGCGCGGCCGGGCTGCCGCTGGTCCAACTGCACCGCGAGGTGCCGTTCGTGACGGTGACGGAGGAGATCCACACCGAGATCGTCAACGGCCACTACGCCCTGGTGCAGCGAGCCGAGGAGGTGCATCGCCGCTGTACGGAGGCCCTGTTGGGCGGCGGCGGGGTGCCCCAGGTACTGGGCATCCTGGCCGACTTCAGCGACAACCCGCTCTTCCTGGAGACGACCGACGGCCAGCTGCTGTACGCCGCCGGCGCGGGCCCCGAGGGCGCCGACCCGCTCCAGGTCTGGGAGGGGCTGCGCGCCCAGCACAAGGACACCCCGCCGGCCGGCTCGGTCCTGGTGGACGTGCCCGGCGGCGGCCCCGGCGCGGGCTCGGTCCGGGCCCGCCTGGTCCTGCTCCCGGTGCGCGCTCCCCTGGTCCCGGTGCATCGCATGGCGGCCGAGCGGGCGGCGGGCATCCTCGCCGTGGTGCTGATGCAGGCACGCCAGGAGGAGGAGCTGGCCGCGCGGGGCCGCGGCGACTTCCTCACCGACCTCGCCGAGGGCCGGATCACCGCGGAGGACGCGCCCGCGCAGGCGCGCGTGCTGGGCTTCAAGCCGGGCAGCAGCCCGCTGCTGCCGGTGGTCATGCGCCTCGGCGACACCCTGTCCCCCGGCGGCGGCTGGGCGGTGCTGGCCCGGGCGGTGTCGGAGGAGCTGGCCGCGGTGGGGGTGCCGGTGCTCCTCGGCGTACGGCCGGTCGAGGGCCGCGTCCTGGTGCTGCTGGGGCTGCGCTCGGAGTCGGAGCGGGCGGCGGTCGCGGACCGGGTCGCGGCGGCACTGCGGGCCGGGGTGGAGCGCGCCGGGATGCAACGGCCGGGGGCCCAGGCGCCCGTGGTCGTGGTCGGCGTGGCGGGCGGCTGGGCGGCGGCTTCGGCGGGGCTGCGGCACGCGGCGGAGACGGCGACGGCGGCCCAGGGGCTGTCGGACCGGCCCTGGTACGACGCCCGGCGCCTCGACATCGACCTGCTGCTGTGGCGGTTGCGCGACCATCCGGACCTGGCGGCGTTCGTGGACCGCGCGATCGGCCCGGTCCGCGACCATGACACCCGCTCCAAGCCGCCGCTGCTGCCCACCCTGGAGACCTACCTGGCACACGCCGGCCGCAAGGCGGAGACCGCACGCGAACTCCACCTCAACCGCCAGACGCTCTACAACCGCCTCGCCCGCATCGGCGAGTTGCTGGGCACTGACCTCGACGACCCACAGACAGTCCTGGCACTGAGCCTGGCCTTGCGGGCCCGACGACACGTGGCTTAGCGACGGGTTGCGCGCATCGACAGCGGGGTGCAGCTGCCTTGGCAGTGGGGCGCGGGAGTTGGCCCGGGAGGCTTGGCGCTGAGGGCCCGGCGGCACGTGGCATAGCGACGGATCGCGCGCGTTGACCCCGGGGGGGCACCTGCCTTGGCAGTGGGGCGCGGGCGTTGACTCGGGGGGCTTGGCGCTGGGGGCCCGGCGACACGTGACTCAGCCACAGGGCGCACGCGTCGACAGCGGGGCGCAGCTGCCTTGCCCCCGGGGCGCGGGAGTTGGCCCGGGAGGCTTGGCGCTGCGGGCCCGGCGGCACGTGGCCCAGACGCGGGGCGCGCGCGTTGCCTCCGGGGCGCAGCTGCCTTGCCCGCGGGGCGCGGGCGTTGACTCGGGGGGCTTGGCGCCACGGGACCGGCGACACGTGACCCAGACGCGGGGCGCACGCGTCGACAGCGGGGCGCACCTGCCTTGCCCCCGGGGCGCGGGAGTTGGCCCGGGAGGCTTGGCGCCACGGGACCGCCGCCACGTGGCCCAGCCTCAGGGCGCGCGCGTTGCCCGCGGGGCGCACCTGCCTCGGCCGCGGAGCGCACGCGCGCTGACCGCAGGGCTCGGCGCCACAGGCCCGCCGACACCTGGCCCAGCCGCGCGGCAGCGCATGTTGGCCCGGGTGGTACCTGGCGCCCAGCCGCGGCTCGCACGCGTGTGGACCCCGGACCGCACCCGCCTCGGCCGTAGGTCAGGGGAGCGGTCGGGGCTGGGTCAACTCGTCGTAGACGCTGAGGACTTGGGCGACGGTCTCGTCCTCGGTCGGCCAGGTCGCCGCCTGCCTTACGCCCCGCTCGCGCAGTTCTTCGCACCGCTCGGGATCGGCGAGCAGCCGTACGACGGTCTCGCCGAGTGCCGTCGCGTCGCCGTACGGCACGAGTTCGGCCGCGTCGCCCACCAGCTCCGGCGTGCCGCCGACGTCGGTCGCGACGAGCGGCACGCGCGCGTGGAGGGCTTCCTGGGCGAGGACGGACCGGGCCTCCCAACTGCTCGGCACGAGCGCGAGATCGGCGGCCGCGAGCAGCTCGCCGACGTCGTCGCGCCGACCGAGGAGCCGGACCGGCAGCCCTTCCTCCTCGATCCGGTGCTGCAACTGCGCGCGCAGCGGCCCCTCCCCCGCGATCACGACGAGCGGCACGGGGTCGAGGTCCCGCCATGCGCGCGAGGCGGTCAGCAGCGTGTCGTAGCCCCGGTGGCTGTCGAGGGAGCCGACCGCCATCAGCAACGGGCGGCCGGTGGCGCCGAGTTCGGCCCGCACCTTGGGCCGCAGCCGGTCGGGGTCCTCCAGCCGCACCGCGCCACGCGCCCCCGGCAGGGCGACGGCGGCGAGCCGCGCGTCCCGTGCCCCCGTGGCCCGCGCCCGGTCGACCAGCGCCGAACTGGCCCCGAGGACAACGGAGGCGGCCTTCACCACCCGCCGTTCGAGCAGCCGCACCAGATGGGCGCGCGCGCCCTCGGCGTGCGCCCGGTCGTGCCAGGTGACCACGAGCGGCGTCCGCCGACCGCTGAGCGCCAGCACCGCGCGGAACGAGGCGTGCAGCCCGTGCGCGTGCACGAGGTCGGCGTCCGCGCAGGCCGCCCGCAGCGCGGCGACGGACCCCGGGTCACTGCTGCGCGGCACGTGCACGTGTTCGGCGCCGGCCCCGCTGAAGTCGTAGGCGCGATCGGCCTCGGCGGGGGCGCACACGGTGACCCGTACGCCCCTCGCGGCGAGCCCGGAGGCCAGGGACCGCACATGCGCGCCGCTGCGGGCATTGCCGCCGCCGAGCACCTGAACGGTGCGCAGCGGCGCCTGGCCGTGCGATGCGTGGCTGCTCACGGGGGTCACGTGGCCGGGGCTCCTGGTTCGGCGTCGGGCGGTCACGAGGAAACGTACAGAAGGTTCCGAGCGGAGGGGTGGACCGCGCGCTTCCTACGCTTACTGCTGTCTGGGCCAAGGATGCCAGGACGTACGGGTGTTCCGGGAACGCCGGGGGTGTGGGGGTTCTGGGAGGAGACGGGGCGGGTCACCCACATGGGTGAGAAACGGGGCGTGCCGGGAGCGAACGGGGTCATGCGGGGCGGGTGGCGGCGAGCCCGGCGCCCGCCCCGGCTCTGGTTCCGCCCCCGAGCGGCACCGCGCGGGCGATCGCGCTCACCTGGTCCCCGTACACCGCCGCGGCGACGACCCCGGCGGCATGCGCGACCAGACCCGCCCGTCCGTTGCCCACGACCACGGCGACCCCCAGGGCCGCACCCAGCGCGTGCGCCCCCGTGTCGCCGATCATCCCGCGCTCGCCGAGGTCGTCCGGCAGCACGGCAGCGGCGGCGCCCACGACCGCGGCGGCCAACTCGCCCCCGGCCCCCTCACGCAGCACCCCCGGCACCCCGAGCCCGACGACCGAACCGGCCCCGCGCCCCGGCCGTACATCCACCAGGTTGACGAAGTGCGCGGCCCCGGCGATGACGACCCCGGCCAGCACCCGGTCGAGGAACCGCTCCTTGAGGAACGCCCCGGCGACGAGCGCGGCGGCGGAGACCCCGAACAGCTTGACCGCCCCGCTGGTGACCTCACCGTCCCGGAGAGCACCGAGGTGCGCGCGGAAGCCCCGACGGGGATCACGGACGCCGACGACGTCGTCGTACGCCCCGCAGGCACCCGCGGCGGCCACCGCGAGCCCGGCGGCCGGGTGGACACGGGTGGCGGCGAGCGCGGCGACGGTCGCCGTGGCGGGCCCGGAGTACAGCTCGACGCTGCGCCCGGCGTAGTTCTCCCGCTCCCACCGGGCGGACCCGCCGGGGGCCGCGGCGCGGAGGGCGCCGACGGCGGTACGGGTGAGGGCGGCGGCGAGGGCGAGCGAGACGGGGCGGGCGAGAAGACCGACGGTGCAGTTGCGGCGGGCAGTGGTACGGCTGATCATCCCGTCACCCTAGGCCGCCCCCTCAGACGACCGTCCCTGGGCCGCGACTGGGGCCGCCGCGGTAGGTCGCCCCCTCAGGCCACCACTCCCCGGCCACCGACTGAGGCCGCCACCGGGGCCGCCACCAGGGGCCGCCGCCGGGGGCCGCCGCTCAGGCCACCCCCGCCAGGCACCGCGCCCCGGGCCCCCGCCTCGACGCCCCCTACGCGTCCGCCCGAGCCGCCTCCAGCAGTTCCTCCGCGTGTGCGCGGGCCGTCTCGGAGTCCTCCTGGCCGGCGAGCATCCGGGACAACTCCCGTACCCGCTCCTCGCCTTCGAGGACCTTCACCCCGGAGCGGGTGACGGACCCGTCGTTGGTCTTCTCGACCAGCAGCTGCCGGTCGGCGAAGGCGGCCACCTGCGGCAGATGCGTGACGACCACGACCTGCGCCGACTTCGCCAGCTTCGCGAGCCGCCGCCCGATCTCGACCGCCGCCTTGCCACCGACACCGGCGTCGACCTCGTCGAAGAGGTAGGTGGGCACGGGGTCGGTCCCCGCGAACACCACCTCGACAGCCAGCATCACGCGCGAGAGCTCACCACCGGAGGCCCCCTTGGCGATGGGCCGCGGCGGGGCGCCAGGGTGGGGGGCGAGCAGCAGTTCGACCTCGTCGACCCCGGACGGCCCGTACGCCACGGTCCGGCCGCCGACCTCGACGCCCTCCGCGTCCTCGCTCTGCCGGATGTCGAAGGACACGCGCGCGTGCGGCATCGCGAGCGAGGCCAACTCGGCGGTGACCGCGGCGGCGAACCGCGAGGCGGCCTCCGCGCGGGCGTCGGTCAACGCCTGCGCCAGCCCGCCCAGTTCGGTCCGCAGTGCGTCCCGTTCGGCGGTCAGCTCGTCGATCCGTTCGTCGTCGCCGTCCAGCTCGGTCAGCCGCGCGGCCCCCTGCTCGGCCCAGGCCAGCACGGCGGCGACGTCCTCGCCGTACTTCCGGGTGAGCGCGGTCAGTGCCGCCCGGCGCTCCTCGACGGCCGCCAGCCGCAAGGGGTCCGCGTCGAGATCGTCGGCGTAGCCCGCCAGCTCCCCCGCCACATCGCCCAGCAGGATCCCGATCTCCCCGATCCGGTCGGCGAGCGCGGCCAGCGCCGGGTCGTGCGCCCGTACGGCGTCCAGGGCCCGCTGCGCGCCCGCGACGAGCGTGGCGGCGTCGATGCCCTCCGGGTCCTCGGGGTTGCCGGCGAGGGCCGCGTGTCCGGCCGTGGCGGCGGAGGACAGCGCTTCCGCGTGCCCGAGCCGCTCGGCCTCCTCCGCGAGCTCGACGTCCTCGCCCGGGCGCGGATCGACGCCGGCGATCTCGTCGAGGCCGTAGCGCAGCATGTCGGCCTCCTGGGCCCGTTCACGCGCGCGTGTGGTGATCTCGTCGAGCTCGGCGGAGACGGCCCGCAGCCGCCGGTAGGCCTCGGTGTACTTGGCCAGCGGCACGGCGACGGCGTCCCCGGCGTACCGGTCGAGCGCCTGCCGCTGCCGGGACAGCTTCAGCAGGCCCTGCTGGTCGGTCTGGCCGTGCACGGCCACCAGCTCGTCGGCCAGTTCGGCGAGCAGCCCGACCGGCACACTGCGCCCGCCCAGATGCGCCCGGGACCGCCCCTCGGCCGAAACGGTACGGCTGATGAGCAGCGCCCCGTCGTCGAGCTCGGCCCCGGCCTCCTCGGCCCGCACGATCGCCGAGGCGCCCGCGGGGACGCTGATCCGCCCCTCCACGACCGCCTTCTCGGCCCCGATCCGCACGAGCGCCGCGTCCGCCCGCCCACCGAGCAGCAGCCCCAGGCTGGTGACCACCATGGTCTTGCCCGCGCCCGTCTCACCCGTGACAGCGGTGAACCCGGGCGACAGCTCGACGACGGCGTCATCGATGACTCCGAGGGACCGTATCCGCATCTCTTCCAGCACGGTGAAGACCTTACGAGGTAGGGCGGGACAAGTGCGAGGCACCCTGTCACCCGGGCGAGGGAAGCAGCCCGAAGGGGCGCCGGCGACCACGATCCACCCGTACCCGTCGGCGCACCTCGAACACCCGAGCCCTAGTGCGGCGCCCCTCGCCACCCGGACACCGGCAGCGCGAACTTCGCCACCAGCCGGTCGGTGAAGGACGCGTGATGCAGCCGGGCCAGCCGCACCGGCACGGCCCCCCGCCGCACCTCGACCCTCGCCCCGGCGGGCAGCTCCACGGTCCGCCGTCCGTCACACCACAGCACCCCCGGCGGAATGTGCGGCAGGACCTCCACGGCGAGCACCGAGTCCGGCGAGGTCACCAGCGGCTTCGCGAACAGCGCGTGCGCGGAGATCGGCACCATCAGCAGCGCCTCGACCTCGGGCCACACCACGGGCCCACCGGCGGAGAAGGCATAGGCGGTGGACCCGGTCGGCGTGGACAGCACGATGCCGTCGCAGCCGAACCCGGTGACCGGCCGCCCGTCGATCTCCAGCACCACTTCCAGCAGCTTCTCCGCGCCGGCCTTCTGCACCGCCGCCTCGTTCAGCGCCCAGTCGGTGTGCACGATGTCGCCGTTGCTGTGGACCACCACGTCAACGGTCATGCGCTCCTCGACCTCGTACGACTTGGTCACGACCCGGTCGACGACCTTGTCGAGGTCGTCCCGCTCGGCCTCGGCGAGGAATCCGACGCGTCCGAGGTTGACGCCCAGCATCGGCACCCCGGAGGCCCGGGCGAACTCGGCGCCGCGCAGCAGCGTCCCGTCCCCGCCGAGCACGATCAGCAGCTCGCACCCGTCCAGGCACTGCGGAGTCGCCTCCTTGACCAGCTGCACCTCCTCCGGCAGCGGCAGATCGGCGGCCTCGTACGCCAGCACCCGCACGCCGATGCCCTCACGCAGCAGCCCCTTCACGACCAGCTCGGCACTGCGGATGGCCGCAGGCCGACCGGTGTGGGCGAGCAGGAAAACAGTACGAGCTCGGTTCTGTGTCAACGAGGCCCCTCCGCCACCGCACGGTCAACGTCGGCCGGGTCCAGGGCGGGCGCCCCGGCACGCAGCCACAGGAAGTATTCGACATTGCCCGAGGGCCCGGGCAGCGGACTTGCCGTGACCCCGTTCACCCCGAGCCCCAGTTCCGCCGCCTTCTCGGCCACACCGCGCACGGCTTCCGCCCGCAGCTGCGGGCTGCGTACGACACCCCCGCTGCCCAGCCGTTCCTTCCCCACCTCGAACTGCGGCTTCACCATCATCACCAGGTCGGCGTCCGGCTTCACGCACCGCACCAGGGCGGGCAGCACCAGCCCGAGCGGAATGAAGGACAGATCCCCCACTACAAGATCCACGGGCTCCCCATCGATCGCTTCAAGCGTCAACTCGCGTACGTTCGTACGGTCCTTGACGGTGACGCGTTCATCGCTCTGGAGAGTCCACGCGAGTTGCCCGTACCCGACGTCGACGGCGACCACGTGCGCGGCCCCCGACCGCAGCAGGACATCCGTGAACCCACCGGTCGACGCGCCCGCGTCCAGCGCCCGCCGCCCCTCGACGACCAGTCCCCGCGGCACGAACGCGGCCAGCGCGCCGGCGAGCTTGTGGCCGCCCCGCGAGACGTAGTCGGGGTCACCGTCGTCGTCCGAGACGACGATCGCCGCCGCGGTCTCCACCTGGGTGGCGGGCTTGGTCGCGACGGTCTTGCCGACGGTGACCCGGCCGGCGGCGATCAGCTGGCTGGCATGCTCGCGCGAGCGCGCCAGCTTCCGACGGACCAGCTCGGCGTCGAGACGGCGGCGTGCCACTCCTGCCACGTTCGGTTCAGCTCCTAGAGGCGTACATCGAGGGGGGCGCCGGAGGTCCCGGGCGGGCGTCGAGCGCGGTGAGCGCGTCACGCAGCCCCCGGTGTACATCCTCGTACACCTCGACGTGTCCGTCGGTGGCGAGGTGGTCGGCATCGCCGAGCCGGTCCAGCTGGGCGTCGACCTCGGCGTTCCCGGTGGGGGTGCGGGGCACGTCCAGCGGGGCGGGGGCGGCGGGGTCGTACTCGGGTTCGACCGCGGTGTCCGCCGGGGTCCCGGTCTCCGGCACTGTCTCGCTCATGCCCCGACGCTACCCCGAACGGCCGGTGTACCGTCGCTCGCGATGGCCACGATCGAAGAGTGCCGTGCCGCACTCGAGAAGCTCTCGCACACCATGCAGCGCGCGGAAGGGGACGCCGCCACCGCGGCCGCCCTGGACCGCTCGGTCAGCTGCCGGATCACCGACCTCGACATCACCTTCGTGGGCCGGATGACGGGCGGCCGGATCGTCGTCCAGGACACCGTCCAGGGCTCGGTGAAGGACAAGGCCCAGGTCCGGCTGACCATGACGAGCGACGACCTGGTGGCCCTGGTCGCCGGAGAGCTGAACTTCGCCAAGGCCTGGGGCTCGGGCCGGGTGAAGCTGGAGGCCGGTCTGCGCGACCTCTTCCACCTCAGGAAACTCCTGTAGCTCAGGAGGCTTCCCCGGCCGCCCCCACCCGCGCCTCCTCACGCGCGCGTGCCTTGCGCGCCGCCGGCACCACCAGCGGCGTGCCCGTCTCGGGGTCGTCGATGACCTGGCAGCGCAGTCCGAAGACCTCCTCGACCAGCTCGGCCGTGACGATGTCGTTCGGCGTGCCCTCCGCGATCACGCTGCCGCCCTTGAGGGCGATCAGGTGCGTGGCGTACCGGGCCGCGTGGTTGAGGTCGTGCAGCACGGCGACCAGCGTGCGCCCCTGCTCCTCGTGCAGTTCGGCGCACAGGTCGAGGACGTCGATCTGGTGCTGGATGTCGAGGTAGGTGGTCGGCTCGTCGAGCAGCAGCAGCGGCGTCTGCTGGGCCAGCGCCATCGCGATCCACACGCGCTGGCGCTGACCGCCGGACAGCTCATCGACGTAGCGGTCCGCGAGTTCGGCGACACCGGTCTGGGCCATCGACTCCTGGACGATCCGCTCGTCCTCGGTCGACCACTGGCGCAGGATCCCCTGGTGCGGGTAGCGGCCGCGGCCCACCAGGTCGGCGACGGTGATCCCGTCGGGCGCGATGGACGACTGCGGCAGCAGACCCAGCGTCCGCGCGACCTTCTTCGCGGGCATCGACTGGATGACCTGCCCGTCGAGCAGGACCCGCCCCTGGTTCGGCCTCAGCATCCGCGACAGCGCCCGCAGCAGCGTGGACTTGCCGCACGCGTTCGGGCCGACGATCACCGTGAAGGAGTTGTCGGGGATCTCCACCGACAGCTGCTCGGCGATGACGCGCTGGTCGTAGGCGAGGGTGACGTTCTCGGCGGAGAGGCGGTTCACGGTGCTCCTTGGGATGTTCTCGTTCTGCGAACCGCGCGGGTCCTGAGGGGTGCGGGCACTCATATCCGGCCCGCCTTCCGTTCGGTGACCAGCAGCCACAGCAGATAGACCCCGCCGAGCACACCGGTGACCACGCCCACCGGCATCTGGTCGGCGCCGAAGACCTTCTGCGAGACCCAGTCGGCGCCGACCAGCAGGGCCGCGCCCATGCACAGCGAGGGCAGCAGGTTGGGGCCGGGCGAGCGGGTCAGCCGCCGGGCGAGCTGCGGCGCGGTGAGCGCCACGAAGCTGACCGGACCGGCGGCGGCGGTCGCGGTCGCGGTGAGCAGGACGGCGGCGACCATGAGCAGCGCCCGCACCCGCTCGACCCGCACCCCGAGGGCGTGCGAGACGTCGTCGCCCATCTCCATCATCCGCAGCCCGCGCGCGTTGCAGAGGACCAGCGGGACGAGGACGGCACACAGCCCCAGCAGCGGCCACACCTGCTCCCAGTCACGGCCGGAGAGGGACCCGGTCATCCACACCATCGCGCGGGCCGCGTCGACGATGTCGGAGACGGTGAGCAGATAGCCGTTGACCGCCGTGAGGATCGCGGACACACCGATGCCGACCAGGACCAGCCGATAGCCGTGCACGCCCTGCTTCCACGCGAGCACATAGATGGAGAGCCCGGCCACCAGGCCGCCCACCAGCGCCCCGACGGTGACCTCGGCCGCGCTCCCGGAGAACAGCACGATCATCACCAGCGCCCCGGCCGTCGCCCCCTGCCCGAGGCCGAGGATGTCGGGACTGCCCAGCGGGTTGCGGGACACGGCCTGGAACAGCGCCCCGCCGAGCCCCAGCGAGGCCCCGACCAGCAGCCCGACGAGGACCCGCGGCAGCCGCAGCTCGTTGACGATGAACTCCTGGCCCGCGGTGCCGTTGCCGAGCAGCGTCCTGAGGACGTCGTCGGCGGGGATGGGGAAGTCCCCGGTCCCGATCAGCACCACGCTCGCGGCGAGCGCCACGGCCAGCAGCAGGAGTACGACGATCAGGGCCCGGACGTCGAGACGGACCGAGAGGCCCCCCGGTGTCCTGATGGCTCGGTTGGTCTTCACAGCTGCGCGGTCCTCCGCCGTCGTACGAGAAAGATGAAGACCGGGCCGCCGAGGATCGCGGTGACGATGCCGACCTGGAGCTCCGCGGGGCGGGCGACGATCCGCCCGACGACATCGGCGCCGAGCAGCAGCACGGGCGACAGGACGGTCGCGTACGGCATGATCCAGCGCAGGTCGGGCCCGGTGAAGGAGCGCACGACGTGCGGCACCATCAGGCCGACGAACACGATCGGTCCGCACGCGGCGGTCGCGGCACCGCACAGCACGGTGGCGGCGAGCATCGACAGCGCCCGGGTGCGGTTGAGGTGGGCGCCGAGCGCCTTGGCGGTGTCGTCGCCCATCTCCATGGCGTTCAGCGGCCGGGCGAGCGCGAGCGCGAGGAGCGTGCCGGCCGCGAGGAACGGCAGCACCTGGAGGATGGTCGACTCGCTCGCCGAGGACAGCGAACCCACCGTCCAGAAGCGCATCTTGCCGAGCGCGGCCTCGTTCGTGATCATCACGGCCTGGAGGTAGCCGTAGAGCGCGGCGCTGATCGCGGTGCCGGCGAGCGCGAGCCGTACCGGGGTCGCTCCGCGGCTGCCGCCGAGGAACCACACCAGCGCCCCGACCGCCGCCGCGCCGAGGAACGCGAACCAGACGTAGCCCGTCAGGCTCGTGACCCCGAAGTACGTCATGGCGGTGACGACCGCCGCGGACGCCCCCGCGTTGATGCCGAGCAGCCCGGGGTCGGCCAGCGGGTTACGGGTGAGCGCCTGCAGGACGGCTCCGGACAGCCCGAGCGCGGCCCCGGCCAGCAGGCCGAGCAGCGTCCGCCACACCCGGTCGTCGACGACGACGTCGGCGTACGTCCCCGAGTCCTCGAACAGGCCGTGCCACACCTGACCCAGGGACAGCTCTTTCGCCCCGATCGCGATACTCGCCAAGGCGACGAGCACCAGGATCGCGACGGACACGAGCAACCCAAGGGCACGTATCGCCCGACGGTTCGGGGGCGCGGGGGCGGTCTCCGCGCGCTGTTCGGGAGGACTGTCGACCAACACGCAGTTAGGTTAGCCTACCCTGCGATCAGCCACGATCCCGTCGCGTGAGTTCACGGCCGGCCCCCGCGGAGGCCGCCTCACAGACCCAGCCGCGCGAGCGCCTTCTCTCCGTCCAGCTCGCACATTCCCTCGCCGGCCGCCGTCCAGGCCGCCGCGCACAGCGCCCGCAACCCGTCCAACGCCTCCCCGTCACCGTCCAGTTCGAGCCGGTCCGCCCCGGCCCTCGCCGTCCAGCCCCCGCACCGGAACCCGCCGTCCGCCTCGGTGACCTCGGGCTGCCCGGTGAGCATGCCTCGCAAGTCGGCGTCCACGTACGTCGGTCGGTGCTGCGGGGGCGCGGCCAGCAGCTGGGCGCCGTCGGTCACGCCGGTCAGCACCAGCAGCGAGTCCACCTCGCCGTTGAACGCCCCCTCGATGTCCGTGTCCAGCCGGTCCCCGACCACCAACGGCCGCTCGGCGCCGGTCCGCAGGATCGTCTCCCGGTGCATCGGAGGCAGCGGCTTGCCCGCGACCTGCGGCTCGGCACCGGTCGCGATCCGCACGACCTCCACCGCCGCCCCGTTGCCCGGCGCGATCCCCCGCCCGCTCGGAATCGTCAGGTCGGTGTTGGACGCGAACCACGGCACCCCGCGCGCGACGGCGTACGAAGCCTCCGCGAACCGCCCCCACGGCAGATCGGGGCCCCCGAACCCCTGCACCACGGCGGCCGGATCGTCATCGGCGGACTCCACGGGCTCCAGCCCCCGCTCCCGCAACGCGACCCGCAGCCCCTCGCCGCCGATCACCAACACCCGCGCCCCCGCCGGTACTTGCTCACTGATGAGCCGGGCGACGGCCTGCGCGGAGGTGATGACGTCACCGGCCTCGGCCGGTATCCCGAGCTCGGTCAGGTGCTCGGCCACCGCATCCGGCGTCCGCAGCGCGTTGTTGGTGACGTACGCGAGATGCATCCCGCCCTTCCGAGCGGTCGCCAGCGACTCGACGGCGTGCACGATCGCGTTGCCGCCCGCGTACACCACCCCGTCGAGGTCGAGCAGCGCGGTGTCGTACGCCTCGCTCAGTACCCGGCCACTGCCCTCGGGCCTCGTCCTGACGCTCTGGCTCATTCCGCATCGCTCCTCACTCGACGGCTTTCCCCCGATCATCCCTCACGCCACCGACACACGTACGATGCCGGGATGAACAGCGCAGGTCACCCGGAAGCAACGGCGCCCCGAGGCCTGGAACTCACCCCGTTCCGCGGCCTTCGCTACGACCCCGACCGGGTCGGCAGCCTCGCGGCCGTGACATCCCCGCCGTACGACGTCGTCGTACGCCCCGACGGTGTCGTCCACCTCCAGTCCGCGGACCCGCACAACATCGTCCGGCTGATCCTGCCCCAGGCCGCCTCCCCCAACGCCCGCAACGGACAGGCGGCCGACACCCTGCGCCACTGGATCGCCGAGGGCATCCTGACCGCCGACCCCGACCCCTGCCTCTACGTCTACGAACAGCGGGCCGGCGACGGCATGCTCCAGCGCGGCGTCATCGGCACCCTGCGGCTGTCGGACCCCTCCGAGGGCGTGGTCCTGCCGCACGAGGACGTCATGCCGCACGTGATCGCCGACCGGGCGGCCCTCATGCGCGCCACCTCCGCGAACCTGGAACCCCTGCTGCTGACCTACCGTGGCAACGGCTCGGCATCCGACACCACAGCAGTCATCGAACGTACGGCCGAACAGGAGCCGCTCCTCGCCACCACCACCGAGGACGGCTACCGCCACCGCCTCTGGTCGATCACCGACCCCACCGACCTCACCGCGATCCAGTCCGACCTGTCCCGCCACCAGGCCCTCATCGCCGACGGCCACCACCGCTGGGCGACCTACCGCCGCCTCCGCGCGGAGCACCCCTCACCGAGCCCCTGGGACTACGGCCTGGTCCTCCTCGTCGACACGGCCCGCTATCCCCTCCGCGTCCGCGCCATCCACCGCCTGCTGCACGGCCTGCCGGTGGCCCAGGCCCTCGCGCCACTGGAGGGCCTGTTCCGCACACGACGCCTGGACGTCCCCCTGTCCGAGGCCCTGGACACCCTCGCCGACGCGGCCTGCGCGGGCAACGCCTTCCTCCTCGCCGGGGACGGCGCCTACCACCTCCTGGACCGCCCCGACCCGGACCTCCTCGCCCGGACGATCCCCACGGACCGCCCGGCCGCCTGGCGCACCCTGGACGCGACGGTCCTGCACGCCACCCTCCTGGACCACGTCTGGCGCGTCCCCGAGGACGACCCGGCCCGCATCGCCTACATCCACGACACCGCCGCCACGGTCCACAAGGCCGAACGCGACGGCGGTACGGCCGTCCTCATGCACCCCGTCCGCGAGGAGGTCGTCCGCGACCTGGCCCGCCAGGGCGTCACGATGCCCCGCAAGTCGACGTCGTTCGGCCCGAAGCCGGCATCGGGCCTGGTGCTGCGCGCCCTCGACCTGTGACCCGGGTACGAAAAAAGGGCGGGACCCCGTCACCGGGATCCCGCCCTCGTCACTGACGACCGTCAGTCCTTGTCGTCCTTGTCCGCTTCTTCGCCCTGATCCTCGCCCTGGCCCTCGTCCGCCTCCTCGGAGACGGTCACGACCTCGACGTCGCCCTCCTCGTCACCGAGCGCGTCGACGAACTCGACACCGTCCATCTCGGCGAGCCGGTCCGAGGCGTCCGTGCTGCCGTCCTTGTCGGACTCCACGGCCTTCGCGAACCACTCCCGGGCCTCGCCCTCCCGCCCGGCGGCCAGCAGCGCGTCGGCGTACGCGTAACGCAGTCGCGCGGTCCACGGCTGTACGGAGTTGGACGCCAGCTCGGGGCTCTGGAGCGTGACGATGGCCGCCTCCAACTGCCCCATGTCACGCCGGGCACCGGCCGCGACGAGCCGCATCTCGACCTGACCGGCCTTGTCCAGCTTGTTCACCTCGGGCGCCCCGGCCATGTCCAGCGCCTTCTCCGGCCGCCCGAGCCCACGCTCGCAGTCGGCCATGAGCGGCCATAGCTCCACGCCACCGGTCATCCGCCGCGCGGCCCGGAACTCGGCGAGCGCCTCGGAGTACTTCTGGTTCGCGTACGCCGCGAATCCGGCCGCCTCCCGTACGGCGGCGACGCGCGACGCCAGCCGCAGAGCGATCTTGGAGTAGGCGTACGCGCCCTCGGGGTCCTCGTCGATGAGCCGGGCGACCATCACCAGGTTCTTGGCGACGTCCTCGGCGAGCGTCTTGGGCAGGCTCTGGAGCTCCTGCTTGACGTCCTTGTCGATCTCGTCGCCCGTGACGTCCTCGGGGATCGGCAGCCGCTTGATCGGCTCGCGGTCCCTGTCGTCACGGAAACGGCCGTCACCGCGTCGGTCGTCACGGCGGTCGAAGCCGCCGCGGCTGTCGTCACGCCGGTCGTCGCGGCCACGGAACCCTCCGGGACGGCCACCTCGGTCGTCGCGACGGGGCCCACGGCTGCCGCCTCGGTCGTCACGGCCACGGAAGCCACCGCGGTCGCCGCCGCGGTCACCACCACGGTCACCGCGGCTGTCGTCCCGGCGGAAGGCCGGGCGGGGGCCACGGTCGTCGTCCCGACGCGGACCACTGGGACGGTCGTCGCGGCGCTCGTAGCCGCCGCCGGTGCGGTTGTCATCACGACGCTCGTAGCCGCCACTGGTGCGGTTGTCGTCGCGACGCTGGTACCCACCGCCGCCACCACCGCGGTTGTCGTCGCGCCGGAAGCCACCACGGTCCCCGCGGTCGTTGTCACGGCGGTCACCTCGGTCGTCCCGCCGGAAGCCGCGGTCGCGGTCATCGCCCCGGAAGCCGCCACGGTCGCGGTCGTCACGCCGGCCGAAGCCACCGCTGTCGCGACGCTCGTAGCCACCGCCGGTGCGGTTGTCGTCACGACGCTCGTAGCCACCGCCACGGTTGTCGTCGCGACGCTGGTACCCACCGCCGCCACCACCGCGATTGTCGTCCCGGCGGAAGCCACCACGGTCCCCGCGGTCGTTGTCACGGCGGTCATCGCTCCGGCGGTCGTCACGGCGGCCGTAGCCACCGCCGCCACCGGCGCGGTTGTCGTCCCGGCGGAAGGCCGGGCGGGGGCCACGGTCGTCGTCCCGACGCGGACCACTGGGGCGGTCGTCACGACGGAAGGCAGGTCGGTCACCGTCACGGCGGAAGCCACGGTCACGGTCGTCGCGGCGGGGTCCGGTGGGACGGTCGTCACGGCGAGGTCCGCTGGGGCGGTCGTCGCGACGGAAGGCAGGGCGCGGCCCGCGGTCCCCTTCACGCCGGTCATCGCGGCGGTCGTCGCGTCGGCCGTAGCCACCGCCACCACGGTTGTCGCCGCCACGGCTGTCACCACCGCGGTTGTCGTCCCGGCGGAAGCCACCACGGTCCCCGCGGTCGTTGTCACGGCGGTCATCGCTCCGACGGTCGTCACGGCGGCCGTAGCCACCGCCGCCGCCGGCGCGGTTGTCGTCGCGGCGAACGTAGCCGCCCCGGTCACCACCACGATCGTTGCCGCGGTCATTGCCGCGGTCGTTGTCGCGACGGAAGCCACCGCGGTCGCCACGGTCGCCGCCGCGGTATCCGCCCCGGTCACCGCGGTCGTTGCGGTCACCACTGTCCCGTCGCCGCTGGTCGCGCTCCGGTCGGTCGTCGGGAGAGTTGGTGGACATGGGTGACTCCTGTCTTCGGTACACAAGCATTGTAAAAACAAAAGGACCCCTGGTCCCAGCTGAACGCTGGGACCAGGGGTCCTTCCAAAGATTGTTCGGCGGCGTCCTACTCTCCCACAGGGTCCCCCCTGCAGTACCATCGGCGCTGTGAGGCTTAGCTTCCGGGTTCGAAATGTAACCGGGCGTTTCCCTCACGCT